>CAZWXK010000019.1:31752-39803 GCA_964637875.1 uncultured Rhodobacter sp. | reverse complement strand
CGGCGCCCGTGCCGGCGCCAATTTCGATACCGGGGGCTTCGGCCCTGACCCGCTCCAGCCATGCCGTGCGGAAACGGTCCGAGGCAAACATCCCATGCAGATAGCACCCCTGTACCCTGCCATCGGGCGATTGCGCGCCCTCGCGCCGTCTGCCCACCGTCAGCCATGCCCGCGCATGGTCGGGGCCGGTGGTTCTGCCCATGTGGATTTCATAGGCCGTCAGCATGATTCCCCTGGCCACGTATTCGGCATGGACATTGGCAAGATGCTTGTGCTGTCCGATTTCCGTCACCACATCCAGGTGGCCCAGACCAGGCACACGCCCGGGCGGACCTTCCAGTCCCTCGCGATCGATCACCTCGCGTCCCAGCATCTGATATCCGCCGCAGATTCCCAATACTTGCCCGCCCTGGCGCAGATGGGCGGCCAGGTCGATATCCCAGCCCTGGCTGCGGAAGAACCGCAGTTCTGCGATGGTGGATTTGGTTCCCGGGATCAGAACCAGATGCGCCCCGCAGGGCAAGGCTGTGCCGGGCTCGATGATCTCGACGCTGACGCCGGGCTCCAGTCGCAGGGGGTCGAGGTCGTCGAAATTGCTGATCCGCGAGAGCCGGGGTACGATGATGCGCAGATCCCCGCCCTCGATGGCAGGCCCTATCTGTCGGCGGATGTCCATCACGTCCTCGGCGGGCAGGCGCGCGGCCTCGTCCAGCCAGGGAACCACGCCCATCGCGTGCCAGTCGGTGCGCGAGACGATCTCGTCCAGTCCGCCATCGAACAGGCGCACATCACCCCGGAACTTGTTTATCAGAAACCCCCTGATGCGGTTGCGATCGTCGGGCGACAGCACCGCATGGGTGCCGACGATCTGGGCGATGACCCCTCCACGGTCGATATCGCCGACCAGGATCACCGGAATGTCTGCCGCCTCGGCAAAGCCCATATTGGCGATGTCGCCGCTGCGCAGGTTGATCTCGGCCGGCGATCCGGCGCCCTCGACGATGACCAGATCGGCCTGGCGGGCGAGACGGTGATAGCTTTCCATGACCGCGGGCAGCAGGCGCGCCTTGAGGCGCCCATATTCCCCCGCCTTGACCGAACCCAGCCGCGACCCCTGCAACACGATCTGCGCCCCGGTCTCGGTTTCGGGCTTGAGCAGAACCGGGTTCATGTCGGAATGTGCGTCGATATTGGCGGCGCGCGCCTGCAGGGCCTGGGCGCGGCCGATTTCGCCGCCGTCAATGGTGACTGCGGCGTTGTTCGACATGTTCTGCGGCTTGAAGGGGCGCACGCCGAGGCCGCGTTTCCAGAATGCGCGGCAGAGTCCTGCCACCAGCAGCGACTTGCCGACATTCGAGCCGGCCCCCTGTATCATGATCGTTCTGGCCATCGGTCCCTCCGGGCCAGCCCTATCGCATCGGGGCGTGTGACAAAAGCGCGTTTTCGGCCCACCGCAGTCAGGAAATGCCGCCCGGGGCGGTGACATGGCGGGTCTTGCCGAACTTGTGCCAGTGGCCCGACTCATACAGGCTGGGATGGATGTATTCCGATCGGTCCAGCAAGGGGATGCGGCGCTTGCGCGACAGGAACATCTTGCCGATACCGCGGATCGTGCCATGGGGCGGTGCGGTCGGATCGGTAGGAAATTCCTGTCGCCATTTTGGCGGCAGCGGCAGGCCGCAGCGCTCGGCCCGTTCCAGCATCCATACGAGCGGGATGTTCGATAACGGGCGCGCCACATGAAAACGGCCGATCTGTCCGCCCACATCGGGATGGGCACCACGGAACCAGGCCTGTTCGAGATGTCCGTTCCAGCCGGGCTGGCTGTGCCACATGACCGGGCGGAAGGCCGTGCGTGTCTCGTCCAGGGCAAGCGCATGGAAACCGTTCCTGACGGATTGCCCCAGTGCCGTATTGTGAAAATCGACCGGCTGTGGCGCCAGGCGCCAGAGAACCGGGTACTGGATGCCCAGCGCCTTGACCGTGTCCCAGACGCCGATCATCTCGATCGGGGTGGATTCATGGCAATGGATTCGGGCAAATGCCCTGACCGAGGGGTGGTCGGCATGATTCCGGTAGTGGCGGAACACCCGTATGATATAGCTCTCGGTGGCGTATTCCTGGCGCAGCAGGCCGATCCGGTCGATCACCCCCGCAAGCGAGCGCACCGCATAGGCCCCGCGCGAAAAGCCGAACAGATAGATCCTGTCCCCGGGGCGATAGCGCGCTGCGACATGGCCATAGGCTCGCTGGATCTGCGCCGTGATCCCCCTCCCGGCGGCAAGGTCGACCAGGCTGTGAATGTTGCACCACTGGATGCCCTCCTCGTACAGCAGCGACATCCTTGCCGAGGGCGCAACCCGACAGAGCAGCTTGTATGTCAGCCCGGCATTGCTTTCGAGTTCGGGCTGCAGGCTGCTGAGCGTGCCGTCCATGACGACGACATGATTGATGGGCGCGCGTGTCATGTACAACAGGATATGGGGTTCCCGCAGGGGACGGCCAAATCAACTTGATGGCACCCTGGCGGAGTGTGTCCATACTCGGTTGTTGCATCAGGGGGTGAAAATGTCGTTTATGGAACCATGTCCGGCAACATGAGGGGGGCGTGGACATGCCGCTGGGGGGATTCGACAGTTTTGATTTTACCGGCCCGCTGAGGGACGGTGACGAGGTCACGCATACGGTCTATCACCGGGGCGAGGGGCCGCCGATCATCATCATGCAGGAATTGCCGGGGATCGGCCCCCAGACCCTGCGCCTTGCGCTCGGGCTGGTTGACGAGGGCTACAGCCTGTTCCTGCCGCATCTTTTCGGCCCGCTCGGCAAGGTCAGCATGGCCGGCAATGTCGGCCGCCTGTTCTGCCTGCGCCGCGAATACCACCTGTTTGCCGCCAACCGGTCAAGTCCGATCGTCAACTGGTTGCGCGCCCTTTGCCACGAGGTGCGCGATCGCACGGGCGCAGACGGCGTCGGCACGATCGGCATGTGCCTGACCGGCGGTTTTGCGCTGACGCTGATGGGGGATGACGCGGTTCTGGGTGGTGTTGCCAGCCAGCCCAGCCTGCCGGTGTTCAGAAATCGCGCGCTGCACATGTCGCCCGACGAGGTCGCCGCCGCCCGCCGCGGGATGGAGGAAAAGGGCCATGCCATCGCCATGCGCTATGGCGACGACCCGATCTGCCGCGCCGCAAAATTCGAGACCCTTCACGATGCGTTCGGCGACAATATCGTCACCCATACCTTTGCCGGGCGGGGCCATTCCCTGCTGACGCTCGACTGGAACGATGCGGCCTTCGATACCGTCAAGGACTATTTTCGCGAACGTCTGCTGAACTGATCCCGCCCCGGCATGGGGCTTCAGGGTTTCATCACCGTGATGACGTCGTACAGACCATAACCGTTGAATGCGGTCGAGGTCACGATCGAATAGGCGCCCATGCCGCCAAACAGCAGATAATCGCCGGCGCGCGTATCCTGGGGCAGGCACATCCCGTCGGGCAGCCGGTCGAGGCTGTCGCAGGTCGGTCCAAAGACGGTGCGCGGGCGGGGCCTGCCCTGGCGGGGGGCGCCATCAGGGCCGATCACGCGCAGCCTTGCCGTCAGGCCGATATCGCGCAGCTCGGCCAGCCCGCCATAGATGCCGTCATTCAGATATACCGTGGCGCCACCATTGCGCAGCTGCTTGACCCTTGTTGCCAGAACCCCTGCCTCGGCCACCATGGCGCGACCGGGCTCGCACAGAAGTTGCGGTGTGTTCCGGCCAAAGGCGGAGCCGGTGCTGTGGCGGATTGTCCAGATGATCCGCTCGAGATCGGGTGTGCCGTTGCCCCGGTCGGCAGGGAGGCCGCCCCCCACATTCAGCCGGCCCAGCGTCACGCCCGCCCGCCTGGCGATCGCCGCGGCCTCGTGGATATAGCTGACCCAGGCCTGTGCCGTGTGGCATTGCGTGCCGGGATGAAAGGTCAGGGCCGTCCGCCACCCCCCTTGGGCCACCGCCCGGAGCAGATCGGTGGCCTCATCGGGACTGGCCCCGAACTTGGAGCCGAAATCATAGGCGCCTCCCTTGATCGGCAGGGTGAAACGCACGGCGATCTCGCAGGATTTCGGCACATGTGCCAGCTGGGCAAGGCCGACCCGGTGATCGACCGACCAGCTTGTCACCCCCAGACGGATGCCTGTGGCGACCTCGTCATCCGAGCGCACGGGGTTGTTGTAGTGCAGGGCGAGGTTCGGGTCGATCCTCCGCAGGCGGGTCATTTCAGCCGTCGAGGCAACATCGAATGCCCGTATCCCCGCCGCGATCAGATTTTCCAGAACCTCGGGCCGGTCGTTAGCCTTGACCGCATAGCTGACCACCCCGGGAAACAGCGACCGCAGTTGTCTTGCGTCCCGCTGCAACCTGGCTGGTGACAGATATAACACCGGGTGATCCGGCCTCGTGCTCAGAAGATGTGTGATCGGGTCGGGCCAGATCGGGGTCTGTCTGGTCATGCGCGTGCCCTGTCTCGTTCTTTGTTCCGGTTGGTGTGGCCTATTGATTCTGACACGATTTACGCTCGATTTCGCTTGCTAAAACAGCTAAAATGCCGGGAAATATTGTACATTACGACGAGGTAATCATGCAAATCGACAATATGGACCGGCAGTTACTGGCCCTGTTGGGTGAAAATGCCCGCATGCCGATTTCCGAACTTGCCCGTCGGCTGGGGCTGGCGCGCACCACCGTTCAGGCCCGGATGGAACGACTTGAACGCAGCGGCGCCATTGTCGGATACACCATCCGGCGCGGCGCCGCCCTGCAACCGCCCCTGCGCGCGACCGTCCTGATTGCGGTCGAGCCGCGCGCGGGGCCTGCGGTGGTTGACCGGCTGCGGGTGCTGAGCGGCGTGGAAAAGGTTTACACCACCTCGGGGCGGTTCGATCTGCTGGCGCAGGTGGTGGCGGCCTCGACCGCGGAACTCGATGCAACGCTGGATCGCATTGCCGAGGTGCCGGGGCTGCGCTCGTCCGAAAGCCTGATTCACCTGGCGACCAAGATCGACCGGGGTTGAACGCGGCGGGCCGGGTTTGCCTCCGGCGGGAGTATTTGCGCAAAGAAGAAGCCCCGCGCCCCCTTTCCCTTGGCCTTGGCGCGCGGTAAAGAGCGCGGCAAAGCCTGAACCTGACATGGATTGATCCCGATGCCGATGGAAAAGAAATTCGATGCCGCCGCCGCCGAGGCCGCGATCTATGAAAGATGGGAAAGCTCGGGGGCCTTCAGGGCCGGTGCCAATGCGCGCGAAGGGGCTGACAGCTTTTGCATCATGATCCCGCCGCCCAACGTGACCGGCAGCCTGCATATGGGGCACGCCTTCAACAACACCTTGCAGGATATCCTGGTGCGCTGGCACCGGATGCGCGGCTTTGACGTGCTGTGGCAGCCGGGGCAGGACCATGCCGGTATCGCGACGCAAATGGTGGTGGAACGCGAACTGGCCAGGGAAGGGCTGGACCGGCGCGAGATGGGGCGCGAGGCATTCCTTGCGCGTGTCTGGGAGTGGAAGGAAAAATCGGGCGACACCATCATCAACCAGCTGAAACGCCTGGGCGCCAGCTGCGACTGGTCGCGCAATGCCTTTACCATGTCGGGCAATTTCCCCGAGGCGGTGATCAAGGTCTTTGTGGACATGTACAACAAGGGCCTGATCTATCGCGGCAAGCGGCTGGTCAACTGGGATCCGCATTTCGAGACCGCGATTTCCGATCTCGAGGTCGAGCAGGTCGAGGTTGACGGCCATATGTGGCGCCTGCGCTATCGGTTGGAAAACGGTGAAACCTATCAACACCCGATCGCCTTTGACGACGAGGGCAAGGCGACCGAATTCGAGACCCGCGACTATCTGGTCGTGGCCACCACGCGGCCCGAAACCATGCTGGGCGACACCGGCGTTGCCGTGCATCCCGAGGATCCGCGCTATCGCCATCTGATCGGCAAGACCGTGCGTCTGCCGCTGGTGGGGCGTTCGATCCCCATCGTGGCGGATGAATATGCCGACCCCGAAAAGGGCACCGGCGCGGTCAAGATCACGCCCGCCCATGATTTCAACGATATGGAGGTGGGCAAGCGCACCGGCCTGCCGGCGATCAATGTGATGAACACGCGTGCCGGCATGTTCCTGAAGGGCAATGACGATTTCCTTGCCGGGGCCGATGCGGACGAGGTGGCCCGCGTGATCGAGGCACTGGACGGGGTTGACCGCTATGAGGCGCGCGACTGGATCGTCAAGACCGCCGCAGACGAGGGCTGGCTGGACGGCATCGACAGTGATCGGCACATGGTGCCCCATGGCGACCGTTCCAAGGTGGCGATCGAGCCGTTCCTGACCGACCAGTGGTTCGTGGACACGAAAAAGATCGTGGAACCCGCCATCGACGCCGTGCGCAAGGGCATGGCGGCGCAGGAGGCGGGCACATTCGATGAAAACGCCGGCTATACGCGGATCCTGCCGGAACGCGACGCCAAGGTCTATTTCCACTGGCTTGAAAATATCGAGCCCTGGTGCATTTCCCGTCAGCTGTGGTGGGGGCATCAGATTCCGGTATGGTATGATGACGAGGGCAAGGCCTATTGCGCCGCCACCGAGGACGAGGCCCGCGCCATGGCCGGCGGCAAGGATCTGACGCGCGATCCCGATGTGCTGGACACCTGGTTCAGTTCGGGCCTGTGGCCGATCGGCACGCTGGGCTGGCCCGAGGATACCGATGCGCTGCGCCGCTATTTCCCGACCGACGTGTTGATAACCGGTTTCGACATCATCTTTTTCTGGGTGGCCCGGATGATGATGATGCAGTTGGCGGTGGTCGATCAGGTGCCCTTCCATACCGTCTATGTGCATGCGCTGGTGCGCGACGAGAAGGGCAAGAAGATGTCCAAGTCGCTCGGCAACGTGCTGGACCCGCTGGAGCTGATAGATGAGTACGGGGCGGATGCGGTGCGCTTTACCCTGACGGCCATGGCCGCCATGGGGCGCGATCTGAAACTGTCCACCCAGCGGATCGCGGGCTATCGCAATTTCGGCACCAAGCTGTGGAACGCCGCCCGCTTTGCCGAGATGAACGAATGTCGTCCCAGCGCGGATTTCGACCCGAAATCGGCAAGCCAGACCGTGAACAAGTGGATCATCGGCGAAACCGCCCGCGTGCGCGAGGCGGTCGATGATGCGCTGGCGCAGTATCGTTTCAACGATGCGGCCAACGCGCTGTATGCCCATGTCTGGGGCAAGGTCTGCGACTGGTATGTGGAATTCGCCAAGCCCCTGTTCCAGGGCGAGGACGAGGCCGCCAAGGCCGAGACCCGGGCGACGCTGGCCTGGGCCATCGATCAGTGCCTGATCCTGCTGCACCCCTTCATGCCCTATATCACCGAACAGCTGTGGGGCGACATCGCCGAGCGGCCGAAGATGCTGGTTCATGCCGACTGGCCCGAATATTCCATGGCGGATCTGGTGGATGGCGCGGCCGATCGCGAAATGAACTGGGTCATCAACCTGATCGAGCAGGTGCGCTCGGTCCGTGCATCCATGCGGGTGCCGGCGGGTGCCTGGATCGACATGGTTCAGCTTGAACTGGACGATGCCGGTGCACAGGCGCTTGCGCGCAACATGGCGATGGTCAGGCGGCTCGCGCGGATCAACGATGTGACGGTGGCTGCTGCCGCGCCCAGGGGGGCGGTGACGATCGCGGTCGAAGGCGGCACGTTCTGTCTGCCGCTGGCCGATGTGATCGATGTCGACGCCGAGCGTGCCCGTCTGGAAAAGGCGCTGGGCAAGCTGGAGAAAGAGGCATCGGGTCTGCGCAAGAAGCTGGGCAACGAAAAATTTCTGGCCAACGCCCCGCAAGAGGTGGTCGAAACCCAGCGCGAACGTCTGGGCGCGCTGGATGAGGAGATGGCCACGCTGCGTGCCGCGCAGGAACGGATTGCCGCGCTGGGGTGAACCGGCGCCGTCGCGCCCGCAGCAGGGGCGGGACATGCGTATTTTGGCAAAGAAGAAGCACGGTTTCGCGGTGTG
>CAZWXK010000019.1:18420-31652 GCA_964637875.1 uncultured Rhodobacter sp. | reverse complement strand
AGCAGGGGCGGGACATGCGTATTTTGGCAAAGAAGAAGCACGGTTTCGCGGTGTGTTTCGCGGTGTGATTGTCTGCGTTCTGCAGGCAATCCGATATATTGTACGCGATTGTTGCGCGATCGGTTTCGCCCCTTGCCCCCCGCCGCCAAATGCGGTTTTCTCTTGTCCATGATTGGTCCCAGATATACCCCGCTTGTTGCCTCGCTGCCCGCGACGGTGCCCTTTGTCGGGCCCGAGACCCAGGAACGCGACCGCGGCGGTCCCTTTGCCGCGCGCCTTGGGGCGAACGAGAATGTCTTTGGGCCTTCGCCACGCGCCATCGCCGCGATGAAACGGGCCGCCGCCGAGGTGTGGCAATATGGCGATCCCGAAAATCATGATCTGAAACAGGCGCTTGCAGCCCATCACGGAATTTCCGCCGACAATATCGTGGTGGGTGAGGGGATTGACGGCCTGCTGGGCTATCTGGTGCGCATGACGGTGGATGCGGGCGATCGGGTGGTCACATCGGAAGGGGCCTATCCCACCTTCAACTATCACGTTGCGGGCTTTGGCGGTGTGCTGGTCAAGGTGCCCTATCGTGGCGATTTCGAGGATCCGGTCGCGTTGATCGAGGCGGCGCTGGGCTGCGATCCGAAATTGATCTATCTGGCCAACCCGGACAATCCGATGGGCACCTATCAGCCGGCAAATGTCATCCGGGCCATGATCGAGGCCGTTCCGGATGGTACATTGCTGGTGCTGGACGAGGCCTATCTGGAATTCGCCCCCGGGGATTCGGCGCTGCCGCTGGATGTCGAGGATGCGCGTGTCATACGGATGCGCACCTTTTCCAAGGCGTATGGCATGGCGGGCGCGCGCGTCGGCTATGCGATCGGTGCACGCGATCTGATCCAGAGCTTTGACAAGGTGCGCAATCATTTCGGAATGTGCCGCATCAGCCAGGCCGGCGCGCTCGAAGCGCTGGCGGACCAGGCGCATCTTGCCACGGTTCTGGAAAATGTCGCGGATGGGCGCGATCGCATCGCAGCGATTGCCGCGGAAAACGGGCTTTCGGTCGTGCCTTCGGCGGCGAATTTCGTTGCCGTCGATTGTGGCCGCGACGGAGCCTTTGCGCGAAGGGTGCTAGATGCGCTGGTCGCGCGGGGCGTTTTCGTGCGCATGCCGCAGGTTGCGCCGCAGAATCGTTGCATCCGGGTGTCGGTGGGCACGCCTGCGCTGCTGGACCTGTTTGCGCAGGCGCTGCCCGAGGCACTGAAAGAGGCAGGGCAATGACCGACTATCCCCGTGACATGATCGGCTATGGTGCCAACCCGCCTGACGCGGCCTGGCCGGATGGTGCCCGCGTGGCCATCAATTTCGTCGTCAATTATGAAGAGGGCGGCGAGAACAACATCCTGCATGGCGATGCCGCCTCCGAGGCGTTTCTGTCGGAAATCATTGGCGCCGACCCTTGGCCCGGCCAGCGCCACATGAACATGGAGTCGATCTATGAATTCGGCGCGCGCGTGGGGTTCTGGCGTCTGCACCGCCTGTTCACCGAACGACACATGCCGGTGACCGTCTTTGGCGTGGCCATGGCGCTGGCGCGCAACCCGCAGGCGGTGGCCGCGATGAAGGACGCCGGCTGGGAAATCGCCACCCATGGCTACAGGTGGATCGACTACCGCAATGTTCCCGAGGACGAGGAACGCCGCCATATTGCCGAGGCGCTGCGCATCCACGAACAGGTCACCGGCGAACGGCCCGCAGGCATGTATCAGGGCCGTACATCGGAAAACACGCTGCGGCTGACCATCGAGGCGGGGTTCGAATATTCGGCTGACAGTTATGCAGACGAGCTGCCCTATTACGTGCAGGGCCCCGATGGCCCCTTTCTGATGGTGCCCTATACGCTGGACGCCAACGACATGCGTTTTGCCTCGGCCCAGGGGTTCAACGCGGGCGATCAGTTCTTTACCTATCTCAAGGACAGTTTCGACATGCTTTACGCCGAAGGCGGGCGCATGATGTCTGTGGGCCTGCATTGCCGTCTTGCGGGGCGCCCGGGCCGTGCCGCCGCACTGGCGCGGTTTCTGGATTACGTCCAGGGGTATGAGGACGCCTGGGTGACCACGCGGCTGGCCATCGCGCGGCACTGGAAGCAACGACATCCGCCGACACGGGGCCCGATCCGTTCGTGATCTCGAGGCCCCCAAGCCGGGGTATCAGGGCCCGGCGAATATCCGATTACCGGCCTTCGCACAGGGGTGTGGGCGGGGGCGTATCAGCACCCGTATCAGCACCCGTATCTGGGCCGGTATCTGGGCCGGGGTCGATCACGAAAAGGATGTCGCCTGCCCGTGTCTGGCGGCCGGTGCGGGTGTTGACCCGGTTTACCACGCCCGACAGCGGCGCGGTGATCTGGTGCTGCATCTTCATTGCACAGAGAACGGCAAGGCGGGTGCCTTTTTCAACGGTCTGACCCTGGACGACCTCGACCCGGGTAATCTCGCCATGCATGACGGCGCAGACCGTTCCCTGGCCCCTGGCGGCCTGGCCCCTTCGTGCCCCGGCAAGGCATGTTGCGCGAAACAGACGGGCCGAGGTGGCGACATGCAGGTTTCGCCCGTTGCAGTGCCAGGCCAGCAGATGCACCGCATGATCGTTGACGCGCCATCCCTCCCCTGATCGATCGACCCTGGCGCGCAGTTCGGTGCCCTGTACCTGTAGTGCCGTGGTGGCGGCCTGCGCGATGGTCACCACCTGTCCTTGCCCGGCGATTTCCATTTCCAGCCGGCTGACGAGACGGCCCGCGCTGCTCCAGCCGGCCAGCTCGTCGGGCAGGCCGCAGGACAGGGCGCGCGCCTGCTGCGTGGCGTGTTCATGGAACAGCGCGGCCGCAAGGGCGACCTCGTCGGGCGACAGGTTCTGTGGCGCAAGCGTCATTTCATCAACTGTGGCGGTCGTGACCCGAGCGGAAACAAGGGCCGGTGCCTTGACCATGTCGCGCAGGAAATCCCGGTTGCAATCAGGCCCCAGCAGGACGGTCTGGCCAAGTGCGGACTGCAATCGCCCGAGGGCCTGCTGCCTGTCCACGCCATGGGCGATGATCTTGGCCAGCATCGGGTCGTGACGCGAAGAAACCTCGCCGCCTTTGGCCAGCGCGTGATCGACCCGGATACCGGGGCCGGTGGGGGGCCGCCAGCGCAAGACCCTTCCGGCCGAGGGCAGAAATTCGCGCGCGGGATCTTCGGCATAAAGGCGGGCTTCGATCGCGTGGCCGTGCAAGGTGATGTCATCCTGACCGATCGCCAGCGGCCTGCCTTGGGCCACCTCGATCTGAAGCGCGACGATATCGAGGCCGGTGACCATCTCGGTCACGGGGTGTTCGACCTGGATGCGGGTGTTCATTTCAAGAAAATGGAACGCGCCATCCGCCTCCAGCAGAAACTCTACAGTTCCGGCGTTTTCGTACCCGGCAAGGCGCGCGATCTGCACGGCGGTGTCGCACAGGCGCGCGCGCAGGGCATCAGTCAGCCCCGGCGCGGGGGCCTCTTCGATGATCTTCTGGTGACGACGCTGGAGCGAGCAGTCACGCTCATACAAATGCAGCACCTTGCCATGGCTGTCGGCAATGATCTGCACCTCGACATGGCGGGGGCCGTGCAGCGCGCGCTCGATGATCAGGCGGTCGTCGCCAAAGGCAGCGCGGGCCTCGGCGCGGGCGGCCGACAGGGCGGCGGACAGGGCATCGGGCGCCCCAACCCGGCGCATCCCCTTGCCACCGCCCCCGGCCGCGGGCTTGACCATCACCGGATAGCCGATCTCGGCGGCGGCGCGCGCAAGGGCTTTGTCCGACTGGTCGTCGCCGTCATGGCCGGGCAGACAGGGCAGCCCCGCCCGCGCTACCAGACGACGGGCCGCGGCCTTGTCGCCCATCAGGCGGATGACCTCGGGCGCGGGGCCGACAAATATCAGCCCCGCATCAAGGCAGCCTTGGGCGAAATCGGCGTTCTCGGCCAGAAAGCCATAGCCGGGATGGATGGCATCGGCACCAACCTCGCGCGCGGCGGCAATGATGCGGCTGCCTGCCAGATAGCCGCCGTCGCTGTCATCCCCGATGGAAACCACCCGGTCGGCCGCTGCCACATGGGGCGCATGACGGTCGGCCGTGGTAAAGACGGCAATCGTCTCGATCCCCATGTCGCGGCAGCTGCGCATGATCCGCAGGGCAATCTCGCCCCGGTTGGCGACCACAAGGCGTTTGATGGGGCCGCTCATGGTCGTGCCACCCCGTAAATGCCGGGCCGCAGTTTGCGCGCGCGCCCCTCGCGGCAGGTCTCGAGGCAGAACCCGATCACCCGGCGTGTGTCGCGCGGGTCGATCATGCCATGATCGAGACAGCGCCCCGAGGTGACGAAGGCATCGGATTCGCGGTCGAAATGTTCGGTGATGCGGCTGGCCTGGGCGGCAAGGCGGGCCTCGTCAACCGCGCGCCCGCGCCGTGCCGCGGCCTTGCGCATGACCTGCTCCATGGTCTGGGCCGCCTGCGCACCGCCCATGACCCCGGTTTTCGCATTCGGCCATGTGAACAGGAAATCGGGCCGGAACGCATGGCCGCACATGCCATAATTGCCGGCGCCAAAGCTGGCCCCGACATAGAGGCTGATCTTTGGCACGCGCAGATTGGTGACGGCCTGAATCATCTTGGCGCCATGCTTGATCATGCCGGCCTGTTCATGGGCGACGCCCACCATGTAGCCGGTGGTATTGTTCAGAAAGATCACCGCGCGGTCGGTCTGGTCGCAGGCCTGCAGGAAATGCGTCGCCTTGGCGGCCCCGTCCGGGTCGATCGGGCCGTTATTGGCCAGAATGCCCACCGCGTGGCCCATGATGCGCCCCTCCAGACACAGGGTCGCCGGGCCGAAATCGGGCTTGAAATCCCGCAGGGCGCCGCCATCGACAATGCGGGCCACCAATTCGTGCGCGTCATAGGGGATGCGATAGTCAACCGGCACCACGCCAGGGATCTCGTCTGCGTCAAAGGGCACAGGGCCGGCCGGCGCCGCCGCGACATGCCGCGTGTGGCGGTTCCAGTCCAGCCCCTCGACAACCTCGCGGGCAATGGCAATGGCGTGGGCATCATCCTCGGCCAGATATTCGACCAGTCCGGTCTGCCGGGCATGCATTTCGGCGCCCCCCAGATCACTGTCGGATGCTTCCTCGCCGGTCGCTGCCCTGAGCAGCGCCGCGCCCGCCAGCATCGCCATGCCGTTGCCCCGCACCCCGATCACCACATCCGACAGCCCCGGCTGATAGGCCCCGCCCGCGGTCGAGGCGCCATGCAGCACCGTGATCACCGGCAGCCCCGCCGCCGACAGGCGCGCAAGCCCCGCGAACATGCCGCCCCCATGGGCCCACAGCTCGGCCCGGTAAGACATCAGGTCGGCGCCCGCGCTTTCGACCAGATGGATGAAGGGCAGCTTCTGGCGCAGCGCGATATCCAGAATGCCCAGCGCCTTGTCGACCGACTTGATGGTCGAGGCGCCCGCATTGATGCCGCTGTCATCGACCAGCACCATGCAGCGCGCGCCGCCGACAAAGCCGATGCCCGCGATCATGCTGGCGCCCGGCAGGCTGGTTTCCGGGTCGGGATCGTCCACCAGATAGCCCGCCATGTTGTAGAGTTCCAGAAACGGCATGCCGGGATCCAGCAGCGCGCCCAGACGTTCGCGCGGGCTCAACTGGCCGCGCTTGTCAAACACCGGCCGGCGCTTTTCCGAGGCTTCGGCCGCGCGCGCCTCGAGCCCGCGCATCCTGTCAACCAGCGCCAGCATGGCAGCGCGGTTGGCGGCAAATGTGTCGCTGCCGGTATCGACCCGGCTGTCATGGGGTTTCACGGCAGTTCCTCCAACAGCGATGCGTCAACCTCGATTTCCCGGGCCAGCAACAGCTGGGCAAAGCCCTTGCCCTGCGGGTCATTGCGCAGGCTGCTGGTGCCACCGCCGCCCAGCGCGTTGTGCAGCACGATGTTCATGGCGTTGATGCCGGGCACCGGATAGCGCCAGATCGGACTGCCCGGCGCCAGAAAATGGCCAAAACTTTCGCGCAGCATCGTCTCGTCCAGCCCGTGCCATATCCAGGGCAACAGCGCGGGCGTTCGGGCGATCACCCCGATATTGGCCGCATCCCCCTTGTCGCCGCTGCGCGCCCAGGCCAGTTTCTTCAGTTCGACCCGGCTTGTCCTGGCGGCACGCGGACGCGCAGGTGGGGCCAGAGATTCGGGTGGCGCCATTACCGGCCCGATGGCGGGCGCGGCCACGGCGATGGCCTGGTCCTCGATCGTGACGCCAACCCGCACCCTGTCTTTTGGCCACAGAAAGGAAAACAGCGCCAAAACCGGCGAGGGGCGCGGCCGCGTGCCCGCAAAACCGCAAAGCCCCGGTGGCGCCGACAGGCCCAGCCCCGTGGCCTCGCGCAGCAATGCCGCAACCCCCTCGGCCGAAGCATGACGCACGGCGATCTTGGCAACCACCTCGCGCGCCGGTTTCAGCCGCCGCGCCGCGCCGAACTGCGATTCCGCGCCCAGCAGCTCGACACTGACATCGGTGAAATCGGGCGCCCCGGCCCGGCGCAGAACCCGACGGGCGCGGGTCAGGGCCGACTCGGAAAAACACCGCGCGGCGGCCTCGGCATCGGCCCCGTAAAAGGTGAAATACTGCCCGCCACGCCAGCCGTCATGCCATGTCAGGCAGGCCTTGTAGCTGTCGGGCACGCCGCGCCCGCGCGCGCCGCGGACCAGCACGCGGTCCACCCCGACCTGTTCCAGCGTGACGGCGGAAAAATCGCAGATCACATCGGGCAGGACATAGGCCTGCGGGTCGCCGATCTCATATAATATCTGCTCGGCCACGGTGGCAGTGCTGACCAGCCCGCCCGTGCCGGCGGGTTTGGTGATGGTAAAGCTGCCGTCACGCGCGACCTCGGCAATCGGATAGCCGATATCGGCCAGGCTGCCGGCAATCTGCTGCCAGTCGGTAAAATTCCCCCCCGTGGCCTGCGGGCCGCATTCGATGACATGCCCGGCCAGCGACCCGCCCGCCAGCAGATCCAGCTCATCCGCCTGCCAGTCAAAGGCATGGATGCAGGCCCCCAGCGCCAGCGCGCTGTCGGTGCAGCGTCCGGCCACCACGATATCGGCCCCTGCATCCAGCGCCGCCGCAATGGGAAACGCCCCCAGATAGACATTGGCGCTGCCGATACTGTCATGCGGCGGCAGGGCGTCACCGGAAAACATCTCGACCACGCCCTCGCCGGCGATCTCGCCGACCCTGGCCATCAGATCGTCACCGGTCACGATCGCGACCTTCAGCGAAAGCCCCTGTCGCGCGATCTCGGCCCGCAAGGCCTGCGCGCAGGCTGGCGCATTCACCCCGCCTGCGTTGGAAATGATCCGCACACCCTTTTCGGCGATGGCGGCAAGGTTCGGGGCCATCGCCGCGGTCACGAAATCGGTGGCATAGCCCAGCATCGGGTCGCGGGCACGCGCGCGTGCCAGAATCGCCATGGTGATCTCGGCCAGATAGTCATGGATGATGAAATCGGGCGCATCCCCCTGCAACAGCTGCGCCGATGCCTGCGCCGCATCCCCCCAGAAACCGCTGGCCCCGCCAATGCGGATCAGTTCGCCACCTTCCGCCATTCATCCCCTTTCCGCTGCATCCCCCGTCATGCAATCCCAACATCGACCCCAAGGCAAGACATTCCCGCCAGCGCGACGCAACGATACCACCGGCCTTCTTCTTTGCCCAAATACGCCTGCACAGCGTTTCCATCCGCGCCACATTTCGCGGGGCACGCCCCCTTTCCCGCCTTTCCAAGCCGGCAAACTTTCCTATGATGCGGGCAACCCAAAATGCGGAGGCATCCATGACCATTCATATCGGGGCAAAACCCGGAGACATCGCCGAAACTGTTCTCATGCCGGGCGACCCCTATCGCGCACGCTGGGTGGCCGAGACATTTCTGAAAAACCCCGTCTGCATCAACGAGGTGCGCGGCATGCTGGGTTTCACCGGCATGTGGAAGGGCAACCGGGTCACGATTCACGGCAGCGGCATGGGCATGCCCAGCCTGTCGATCTATACGAACGAGCTGATCCGCGATTACGGCGCGCAGACGCTCATCCGCATCGGCTCGGCCGGTGGAATGGCCGACCATGTGGGCATTCGTGACGTGGTGATTGCCATGACCGCATCGACCCTGGGCAGCCCGTCGCGTTCCATCCTGCGCGAGCTGAACTACGCCCCCTGCGCCGACTGGTCACTGCTGCGCGCCGCCGTCGCCGCCGCCGAGGGCCGCGGGGTGACAACCCATGTGGGCGGGATCTATTCCTCGGACACCTTCTATGACGAACGCGCCGACCTGAACGAACAGCTGGTGCGCCACGGGGTTCTGGCGGTTGAAATGGAGGCGGCCGAACTCTATACCCTTGCCGCGCGCCATGGCCGTCGTGCGCTTGCCATCCTGACCATCAGCGACCATCTGGCCACCGGACAGGCCCTGCCGCCCGAGGACCGCGAGCGCAGCTTTGGCGACATGGTCGAAATCGCACTCGAAGCCGCCTTTTCCTGACCCGCGCAAGGCGGGGCCGAGTGGTGTCGGCGGGGGTACTGCCGGATTGTGGGGATTCGCCTGCGTGCCATATCCGTGATCGACAACATCCCGATCGACCCTTTCCATTTTCCATCGGATATGGTCAATTCCGATCATTCCACAGATGACTTTCCCGGATCATTCCTCATGCGCACGCCCCTTGCCCTTGCCCTGTTCATTGCCCTTGCTCCGGTTCAGCCCCTGCGGGCGGCCGCGCAGTCGGTCGCCTCATTCGACGTGCGGGCGGACGGTTTCCGTTTTGGCGCGCTGACAGCCATCTACAAGGAAAGGCCGGATCGGCGCTATACCATCACGCTCAAGGGCAGGGCTCAGGGGATACTGGGTTTTTTCTTGCGCGCGGGATATGACGGCATCTCGAAGGGGCGCCTGTTGCGCAATGGCAGGATGCAGCCCGAGGTTTTCTATGCACGGACCTACCGGATCTTCAAGAAACGGGTGCAGCGGGTCGATTTCAGGCGCGGGCGTCCGGTCAAGGTGGCGATTGCGCCCAGGCGCGACATGACCGAGATGTCCGACCCGACAAGGGTGACCGATCTGCGGCTGGATCCGCTGTCCTTCCTGGGGCTTTTCATCCAGGATCGGCGCAAGGGTTGCCCGGCGCCGGCCAACATGTATGACGGGCGGCGCCTGACAAGGGTTTCCTTTTCCGAACAGCCCCGCAAGGAGGATGGTCATATCCGCTGCAAGGGCAGCTACCAGATCGTTCAGGGCCCGGATCATTCCATCCTTCCCGGCATCCGCAGCTTTCCGGTTATGCTGGATTATGCGCGGGGCAAAAAGGGGGGGCTGCGCCGACTGCACAGAATCGAGGTACAATCGGGCTTCAACCGACTGGTCCTGACACGCGTTCCTGCCCCGCCCGCCAGGGCTGCGGTACAGTCTGCCAAGGGCGGGTGAGGCGGCTCAAGATGCGAAACGGGCGGCCAATGCCGCCCGCAATCGTCATCCCGCCGGCCTGCGCGGCTGTGGCCTACATCCGGCGTTCGGCCAGCATTTTCTTGATCTCGCCGATGGCCTTGGCCGGGTTCAGCCCCTTGGGGCAGGTCCGGGTGCAGTTCATGATCGTGTGGCAGCGATACAGCTTGAACGGATCTTCAAGCTCGTCCAGGCGCTCGCCGGTGGCCTCGTCGCGCGAATCGATGATCCAGCGATAGGCATGCAGCAGCGCGGCCGGGCCGAGATAGCGGTCGGAATTCCACCAATAGCTGGGGCACGAGGTCGAGCAGCTTGCGCACATCACGCATTCATACAGGCCGTCCAGCTTCTTGCGGTCCTCGATCGACTGGCGCCATTCCTTTTCGGGACGTGCGGTTTTCGTTTCCAGCCAGGGCATGATGCTGGCATGCTGGGCATAGAAATTGGTCAGATCGGGCACAAGGTCCTTGACCACCGGCATGTGGGGCAGGGGGTAGATCCTGATGTCGCCCTTGATTTCATCCATGCCATAGATGCAGGCCAGCGTGTTGATGCCGTCGATGTTCATGGCGCAGGATCCGCAGATCCCCTCGCGGCACGAGCGGCGGAAGGTCAGGGTCGGGTCGATCTCGTTCTTGATCTTGAGCAGCGCGTCCAGAACCATCGGGCCGCAATCGTCGGTGTCGATGAAATAGGTGTCCACGCGCGGGTTTTCGCCGCTGTCCGGGTCATAGCGATAGATGCGGATCTTGCGGATGTTCCTGGCACCTTCGGGCCTGGGCCAGGTCTTGCCCACGGTCACGCGGCTGTTCCTGGGAAGAGTGAATTCAACCATCTTGCTGCCTCCTCAATAGACCCGCTTCTTGGGCGCGAATTTCTTCATGTCCACGCCGCCCTCTTCAAGGGGGGTGAGGGGCTGTTCATGCACCGGGCGATAGGTCATCCGGGTTTTGCCGTCCTCGCCGACCCAGGCCAGAGAATGCTTGCGCCAGTTCTTGTCGTCGCGATCGGGGTAGTCGTCGCGGGCATGTGCGCCGCGGCTTTCCTTGCGGGCTTCGGCCCCGGTGACGATGGCGCTGGCATTGGCTGCGAGGTTCTGCAGCTCCAGCGTTTCCATAAGGTCGCTGTTCCAGATCAACGAACGGTCCGTGACCTTGAGGTCTGCCAGGCGGTCCCAGATGCCGGCAATCGCCTTGACGCCGTCGGCCAGCGATTCCGCGGTGCGGAAGACGGCGGCGTCCTTTTGCATGGCGCGCTGCATTTCAAGGCGCACATCGGCGGTGGGGTTGGCACCATCGGCATGGCGGACCTTGTCGAAACGATCGAGGATGGCCTCGGCCTTGTCCTTGCCTGCATTGGGCACCGCGGCGTCCTTGTCGATGACCTCGGCCGCGCGGATCGAGGTCGCGCGTCCCAGCACCACGATATCCAGGAGCGAGTTGGTGCCAAGACGGTTGGCGCCGTGCAGGGATGCGCTGGCACATTCGCCGGCCGCCATCAGCCCCGGCACAACCGCATCGGGGTCGTCCCCGGTCGGGCGCAGGACCTCGCCCCAGTGGTTTGTGGGGATGCCGCCCATGTTGTAATGCGCCGTCGGCAGAACCGGGATCGGTTCCTTGGTCACGTCCACGCCGGCAAAGATGCGCGCGCTTTCGGCGATGCCCGGCAGGCGTTCATAGATGACCTCGGGCGGCAGATGCATCAGGTTCAGGTTGATGTGATCCTTGAGCGGGCCGACGCCGCGGCCTTCGCGGATTTCCAGCATCATGCAGCGCGAAACCACGTCGCGGCTGGCCAGATCCTTGAAGGTGGGGGCGTAGCGTTCCATGAAACGCTCGCCTTCCGAGTTGGTCAGATAGCCGCCTTCGCCGCGCACGCCTTCGGTGATCAGCGGGCCGACGCCATAGATGCCGGTCGGGTGGAACTGCACGAATTCCATGTCCTGCAGCGGCAGCCCCGCGCGCGCCACCAGCCCGGCCCCGTCGCCGGTGCAGGTATGCGCCGAGGTGCAGCTGAAATAGGTGCGCCCCGCGCCGCCGGTGGCCAGCACGACCAGCTTGGCATTGAAACGGTGGATGGTGCCATCGTCCAGCTTCCAGGCGATCAGCCCGGTGCAGGCGCCGTCATCATCCATGATCAGGTCAAGCGCGAAATATTCGATATAGAATTCCGCATTGTGTTTCAGCGACTGCCCGTAAAGCGTGTGCAGCATGGCGTGGCCGGTGCGGTCGGCCGCGGCGCAGGCACGCGATACCGGCACGCCTTCGCCATATTCGGTGGTGTGGCCGCCAAAGGGGCGCTGGTAGATGCGCCCGTCTTCGGTGCGCGAAAAGGGCACGCCGTAATGTTCAAGTTCGTAAACCGCGCGGGGGGCTTCGCGGGTGACATATTCGATGGTGTCGTTGTCGCCCAGCCAGTCGCTGCCCTTGACGGTGTCATACATGTGCCACTGCCAGTGGTCCTCGCCCATGTTGCCCAGGCTGGCGGCAACGCCACCCTGTGCGGCAACCGTGTGGCTGCGGGTCGGAAAGACCTTGGTCACGCAGGCGGTGCGCAGCCCCTGTTCGGCCATGCCGAGCGTCGCGCGCAGCCCGGCACCGCCGGCGCCGACGACCACGACATCGTAATTGTGTTCGATTACTTCATATGCGGACATCTGCGGGAACTCCGGTTCAGGCGCCAAGGGCGAGCTTGGCGACGGCATAGACTGCTGTGACGGCCAGGGCACGCCAGAAAAGGGCATTGGTGATCAGCGAAATCTGGCGCAGGCGTTCGCCATGAACATAATCCTCGACAACCACCTGTACGCCCAGGCGCAGGTGACGGAACATCACGATGAAAAAGCCGATGGCGACCAGCGCATTGAAAGGGTTGGCGTAAATCGCCAGAACCGCCTCGCGACCCGAGCCCAGTGCCTGCATGAAGGGAATGACAAAGGCCGGCCCCAGAAAGACCAGACCGATCGCGGTCAGGCGCTGGGAAATCCAGTGTTCGGTTCCTGAATGGGCCGAGCCGAGCCCGAGGACACGTTTGTAATCCGTCTTGTATGACATGACTGCCCCCTTCAGAGAACGAGATAGACGCTGAGCACGCTCAGCACCAATGCAAGGACCACCACGCGTATGCCCGACTGGCGCGAGGCCGAGATGCCATAGCCATGACCGGAATCCCAGCGCAGGTGGCGCACACCGTTGAAGAAGTGATACCAGAAGGCCAGCAGCGATACGCCCATTACCAGAATGCCCAGCCATGAGGTCAGCAATCCGTCGATCAGGGCAAACGCACCGTCCGAGATCGTCGCCGCCATGAACCACCAGACCACAAGAATGGCCGTCAGCCCCAGGCCGATGCCGGTGAAGCGGTGAAATATGGACATGACCGAGTTCATCTGCGGACGATAGATCTGCAGATGCGGTGACAGGGGTCGGGTCCTGAAGGGTCGGGTCCTGGATGCGTTGTCAGCCATTTCGGCCCCCTTTCAAATGCTACAAGGTGGGATGCTGCTACCCCTCTTATGGCGCTATTGTATACCAAGATAAACCGAAAAATGCCGACCGACCGGTGAAATTGTCTGTTCCCCGGCCTGTGCGGCCGGTGATCGGCACCCGCGATCGGCCCCCGCGATCGGCCATGGTCGCGGGGTTCCGGCCAGAGGCGCC
>CAZWXK010000019.1:14684-18320 GCA_964637875.1 uncultured Rhodobacter sp. | reverse complement strand
CCCGCGATCGGCCCCCGCGATCGGCCATGGTCGCGGGGTTCCGGCCAGAGGCGCCAGGCTGAGACGACTCAGGATCGTGTCAGGACCGCCGACAGTACGACGCCGGCCACGATGACGAGGCCCCCGGCCACCAGAAACCAGGTCGATGCCAACTGCCAGCGGGATTTCTCCATGTAGCATTTCCCGCACACCCGACCGAAAAACCGCATTCGGTGTCCGCAATCGCGGCATTTGAAAACACGCATGACACCCCTTACTCCGGCAGGATGGCGGAACTCCGACAGGACAGCGGAAAAAAGCCTCGCAACCGCAACCGCTGGCGCCGCCGGAATCACCGGCGAGCTTTGAAAACATCATTCCACGGGACAACCGCGCACCCGCTGATCTGTTTGCCCGTTCAACAGATCTCCTGACGGATGCTGACGCAGGAGGCATGTGAAGTCAACGAAAACCCCCGTGATGCGGCATATGCCGGGGATATGCCGGGGCCGGGCGCCCCTGCACCGGGCCTACATCGGCATCAATGCCCAGTAATCCATGTCCAGCAGGATGTCCTTGTGGTATCTGCCGGCCTCGTCGCGCAGGTGGCAGTCGCGGGAATCGCCCTTGGTGGCAACCAGCCGCAGCCGGATCGCGCCTATGCCGGGGGCAGGGGTTTCGGCCTTGTCCAGCACCTCGGACCAGGCGCGGATGGTGTCGCCCGCCACGCAGGGGTTGGCGTGGGTGCCCGCATTTATGGCCGCGATCATCTGGGCATTGGCCAGCCCGTTGAACGACAGCGCGCGCGCCATGGAAATCACATGCCCGCCATAGATCAGGCGCTGCCATTCGCTGCGGGCCAGCACGTCAAAATGCACCTTCGAGGTATTCTGCCACAGCCGTGTCGCCAGCATGTGTTCGGTTTCCTCGACCGTCGAGCCATCGACATGGTCGATCTTTTCGCCGATGTCGTAATCGCCCCAGCGGTGCGGCTCGCCTGCCAGCGCAAAGTCGTAACGGGTAAAGTCCAGCCCCTCGGGTATTGCGAGATCCGCCGCTGGCACGACGCTGGCAAGATCGGGGATCACCGTTTCGGGGGCTGGCGCCTCGGGATTGCGTTTCTTGATCATCACCCAGCGCTTGAAATCGATCACAACCTCGTCGCGCTGGTTGAAGCCGCGCGTGTGGACCCAGACGATGCCCGTCCTGCCGCTGGAATTCTGCTTGAGCCCGATCACCCGCGAGGTTGCCCGCAAGGTGTCACCGACATTGACCGGTTTCAGGAAATGCGCCTCGGCATAGCCCAGATTGGCCACCGCGTTCAGCGAGACATCCGGGACCGACTTGCCGAAAACCAGGTGAAAGGCGGCAAGATCCTCGAGCGGGCTTTGTGGCAACCCGCAGGCACGGGCGAATTCGTCTGACGACCAGATCGCGTGGCGCGCCGGGTAGAGCGCATGATACAGGGCGCGCTCGCCGCCCGAGACCGTGCGCGGGACTGCATGGATCAGCTCCTGCCCGATGGCGTAATCCTCGAAAAACCGTCCTGGGTTGGTCTTGGTGGCCATGACTGCGCGCTCCTTACAACTGACCCAGCTTCATGTCGGGGTCGTATTCGGCATCGACCTCTTTCACGACGGCCTGTGCACAGCGCATGACCCCGCGCGCGGCGTCAAAGGCATAGGTCGGGTTGCCATACAGCTCCCATCCGCGGGACAGGGCGAGCGTGATCTTGTGGCAGAAGGCGGATGTATCGTCCTCGGTCAACAGGCGGTAGGCTTTCATGTGTAGGTCCCCTGAAACGGATTGATCCCCGACAGCCAGTGGATGCCGGCGATCACGAAATAGATGAACAGCGTGGCAAGCGCCAGTTTCATGTCGCGCGTGCGGTCTCCGGGCATGGGGCGCTCCCAGGGGCCCTCGCTCTGGTTGATCAGGCGCATTTCCGCAAGCGCCCAGACCCCCAGCCCGCCAAACAGGATGATCGAGGCAATATCGCCATTCACCAGAAGATGGGCAAATGCCCAG
The DNA here is from genome assembly GCA_964637875.1 of uncultured Rhodobacter sp. Classification (GTDB taxonomy): domain Bacteria; phylum Pseudomonadota; class Alphaproteobacteria; order Rhodobacterales; family Rhodobacteraceae; genus UBA5972. The sequence continues at coordinate 16,313 of CAZWXK010000019.1, read as the reverse complement.
ATGGCGGTGCCCCACAGCATCGGGTGACGAATACGCGCCGCAAGCTGGCCGCCGGCATGACCCGCGCCAAAGACAAGGATCGCGACCAGCATCAGCAGATCGGTCAGCCAGCCAGCGCCTGCGACCGGCGTATAGAGGGGCGTCGTTCCGGCCTGGCGATAGCCGCTGACGATCAGCCATGTCGCAACCAGCAGGACCAGCCCGAAGATTCCCTTGGCCGGCAGATCGCCCAGCGCCGTGGACATGTCGCGCCTGAGCGCCGGGGCTAGGCGCTTGAACATGTGGCCGGCCCACCACAGAAACATTCCGATCAGCAGTTTGACCATGCCTTGTCCTCCATGCCTGTCGCTACCCGAATGGATATGGGCCAATTGGCGGCCGATTCAAAGCCCCCGCAGCCATGTTCCGCCATGTTTCCCCGGGTCATTGCGTGCGGGGGCCATGTTCAGGGCGATTTAGGCGGCCCCGATTCGCCGGCCGCAATGCCCGCGATTCCTTCAATGCCTGTCGTCCCGCTCCGCTGACAGGGCATCCAGAACCCGCCTTGCGGCGGCCTCGGGGCTGATCTTTCTGGCCGAGATCCGTTCGCGCAGCCGTGCCCGCAGCCGACGGATGTCGTCATTGCGATCAAGGCGGGCAAGAACCTCGCGCCTGAGTTCGTCCTCGAACCGGCTTTCTTCCTGACGGATGCGCGTTTCATCCCAGAATCCGTTCTCGCGGCGCCAGTCGGCCAGGCTGTTGATTTCGCTCCAGGCCTGTTCGATCCCTTCGCCGGTCAGGGCCGAGACCGGCAGCACCTTGGGAAAGCCCGGCGCATCCTGCGGCCGTTTGCGCAACAGGCGCAGCGCAGCGGCATAGTCGTTCACCGTGCGCATGGCAGCGGGTTTCAGATCGCCGTCGGCCTTGTTGATCAGGATGATGTCGGCGATTTCCATGATGCCGCGCTTGACGCCCTGCAATTCGTCCCCGCCGGCAGGCGCCAGCAGCAGCAGGAAGATGTCGCACATGTCCGCAACCATGGTTTCGGACTGTCCCACGCCGACCGTTTCGATCAGGATCACATCGAAACCGGCGGCCTCGCACAGGGCGATGGCCTCGCGCGTGCGCCGTGCAACCCCGCCCAGCGTGGTTTGCGAGGGCGAGGGGCGAATAAAGGCGTTGCGTTCGCGTGAAAGTCGCTCCATCCGGGTCTTGTCGCCCAGGATCGAGCCCCCCGAGCGCGTCGAGCTGGGATCGACCGCCAGCACCGCCACCCGCAGCCCGCCTTCGATCAGCATCATGCCAAAGGCCTCGGTAAAGGTGGACTTGCCCACCCCCGGCGTGCCCGACAGGCCGATGCGCAGGGCCTCGCGGTCGGTGCGCGCGCGCAGGGCCTCGAGCAATGCGACGGCCTGTTCGCGGTGGTCGGGGCGGGTGCTTTCCACCAGCGTGATCGCGCGCGCCAGCGCCCGGCGGTTGCCGTCGATGATATCGTCCGCAAGTCGTGTCATGTCGTCCAAGAGGTGGCCCCCTTTGTGGCTTAGCATGCTTTTGCCGCGCGGTCGCGGCGTTGTCCAGTGGGCGACGGCTGTGAAATCGGGATGATCATGTTTGAATATGCTGACTGGCGTTTCTGACCAGGAGTGCCCG
>CAZWXK010000019.1:5242-14584 GCA_964637875.1 uncultured Rhodobacter sp. | reverse complement strand
ATCGGGATGATCATGTTTGAATATGCTGACTGGCGTTTCTGACCAGGAGTGCCCGGCGGAACGCCGGGCAGCGCCCGCCCCGCCCCCCAGGGTGGGCGCTCTGGCGCCCCCCCTCGGGTCGGGCGCCGCCCTCAACTCGCGAAAGATCCTGGAACAGAAACAACTGTCTGCGCATATGGGCACTCGAACGCCATGTCCCAGACCGCGGAAACGGGAATTCCGCTTGCCCGCAGTCAATGCTATCACGGCCAGACCCCGCCACCAGCCGGAGCGCCCCTTTGACCACCGCCCTGCCCATCGACCCGGTCCTGCCCGAAATCACCCGCGCGCTTGCGAGTGCGGGACGTGCGGTGTTGCAGGCCCCGCCCGGTGCCGGCAAGACGACGCGGGTGCCACTGGCGCTGCTTGAGGCCGGGGTCGCGCCGGGACGTGTCGTGATGCTGGAACCCCGCCGCCTGGCCGCCCGCGCCGCGGCCGAGCGCATGGCCGAAACCCTGGGCGAAACCGTCGGCCAGACGGTCGGCTATCGCATCCGGGGCGAAAACCGCATCGGGCCGAACACGCGAATCGAGGTCGTGACCGAGGGAATTCTCACCCGCATGATCCAGTCCGACCCCGAACTGCCGGGCGTGGGCGCGGTCATCTTTGACGAGTTTCACGAACGTTCCCTGCATGCCGATCTGGGTCTGGCGCTGAGCCTGGAAATCCGCGAGGCGCTGCGCGATGACCTGCTGCTGCTGGTCATGTCGGCAACCCTTGATGCGGCGCCGGTTGCGCGCCTGCTGGGCGATGCGCCGCTGATTACCGCGCAGGGGCGCGCCTTTCCGGTGGAAACCCGCTGGCTCGACCGTCCGTGGAGGCGCCCTGACCGCCGCGGCCCGCGATTCGAACAGGCGATGGCCGATCTGATCGTCAAGGCGGCAGGTGAAAGCAGCGGCGACATTCTGGCCTTTCTGCCGGGCGAGGGCGAAATTCGCCGCGTTCAGGGAAATTTGAAAGGGCGATTGCCGCCAGATATTTCCGTGCATCCCCTGTTCGGGGCGCTGGATTTCAAGGCGCAGCGCGCGACGATTGCGCCCGCGCGCACGGGGCGCAAGCTGGTGCTGGCAACCGCGATTGCCGAAACCTCGTTGACGATTCAGGGCGTGCGCGTGGTGGTCGATGGCGGTCTGGCGCGACGCGCGCGGTTCGATCCCGCCTCGGGCATGTCGCGCCTGGTGACCGAACGCGTGACCCGCGCCGAGGCCGAGCAACGCCGTGGCCGCGCCGGGCGGGTTGCCCAAGGCCTGTGTTATCGTCTGTGGACGCGGGGCGAAGAGGGGGCGCTGGCCGCCTTTCCCCCGGCCGAGATCGAGGCCGCCGACCTTGCCCCGCTGGTGCTGGAATGTGCGCTGTGGGGCGCGCGCGATCCAGCCGCGCTGCCTTTCCTGACGCCCCCGCCGGAGGGCGCCATTGCCGAGGCCCGCGCCCTGTTGCAGGCCCTTGGCGCGCTGGATGGCGCGGGCGCGATCACCGAACATGGCCGCGCCCTGGCCGCCATGCCGCTGCATCCGCGCCTTGGGCACATGTTGCTGAAGGGCGGGGTTGATGCGCCCCTGCTGGCGGCGTTGCTGGACGAACGCGACCTGCTTGCGCTGCCGGGGCAGCGCGCGCCCGCCGATCTGTCGCTGCGCCTGAGCGCGCTGCGCGACCCTCGCGCGTTCGAGGCCGATCACCCTTGCAGGGTCAACCGCGCGGCACTTGCCCGGCTGCGCGAAACCCTGCGCCGCCTGAAACCCGTGGGCGATACCCGGCTGAGCGTGGGCGAGATGGCCGCGCTGGCCTATCCCGACCGGATCGGCCTGCGCCGCAAGGGCGATGCACCCCGTTATGTGCTGTCGGGCGGCAAGGGCGCGCTGTTTGACGAGGCCGAACCGCTGGGCGCAAGCCGCATGATCGTTGCCACCGATCTTGACGGAAACCCGCGCGAATCGCGCATCCGCATGGCGGCCGAATTCAGCGAATCCGCCTTGCGCGCGCTGTATGGCGACCAGATCCGGCGGCAGGAGGTCTGCCGCTGGTCGCGCCGGCACCGCCGCGTCGAAACCCTGGTGCAAGAGGTTTTCGGCGCGCTGGTCCTGTCGGAGCAGCGCTGGCGCGACTGCCCGCCCGCGCGCGTGGCCGAGGCCATGACCGAAGGGCTGCGCGATCTCGGTTTCGAGGCGCTGCCCTTGGGCAGGGCCGCGCGTCTGCTGTTGGCGCGGGTGGAATGGTTGCGCGCGCGCGGGGCCGATCTGCCGGATTGCTCGGCAGCCGGGTTGATGGGCGATCTGGAAATCTGGCTGACCCCGCATCTGGGAAATTGCCGCAGCAAGGACGATCTGGGGCGCATCGACCTGCCGGCCGCGCTCAGGGCCCGCCTGAGCTGGGAGCAGCAGCGCCTGCTGGACGATCTGGCCCCGGCCGCGATCACCGCGCCCACGGGCACGCGTCTGGCGGTGGATTACGCGGGCGAACAGCCATCCGTGTCGGTCCGTTTGCAGGAAATGTTCGGTGTGACGCGGCACCCGACCGTCGGCCCGGATCGCGTGCCGCTGATGATCGAGCTGCTGTCGCCCGCGCAGCGCCCGGTGCAGAAGACGGCCGACCTTCCGGGATTCTGGAAAACGTCCTACAAGGATGTGCGCAAGGACATGCGCGGCCGCTATCCGCGCCACCCCTGGCCCGAGGATCCGACGCAAGCGCCGCCCACGCGCCGGGCCAAACCGCGGGGGTGATGACGCTTGAAGATGATGCTCATCGCGCCCGGTTCACATAGGTCTGGTAGAGCCATATCAGCAACAGCGCGCCCGCTACCGCGCCGATGAATCCGGCAGCAAGCCCCAGCAGAACGAGCAGCAGCTTGAGCAGGAAAACCCCGATCAACGCCCCGACCGCGCCGATGGCAATGGTCAGGGGAAGGTTGGTTTCAACATTCATGGCCCGTGTTGCCACATACCCGGCCGCGGCCCCGACGATCAGGAGGAGTATCAGCTTCATGTTGCCCTCGCTGGCTGTTGCACCACGCTCGATATATGGGGAGTGCATCGCTCCACTGAAAGGCCCCGTGGAAAAACACCCCACGCGGCATCTCCGAAGGATATCTTTTCAACCCGCTCCCGTTAATCGGATATTCATTCGGAACCGTGCATGGTGGTCTTGCAGAAAGCAGGGCGTGACCTCGCGGTTGCCACCCAAGCGTTGTAAAGGTGCCTCCTCCATTCCCTCTCGGCCTTGTGCCGAGGGGGCTTTTTGCGGGGCCTCTTGGCGTGGCGTCCCGTTCGTTCGGCATCCGGTACACATGGGTTCGGGCCGCTTGCCCCACGGTGCGGTCGGCGTCGCTGCCCGTATCTAGGGATATGTGGATATCAGCTCAGGATGTCGCCCGCCTTCAGTGGCGTACCGCGCAGGAACGCGGTCGCATCCATCGCGCCGCGCCCCGCCCTTTGCAGGCGCAGCAGTTGCACGGCCCCCTCGCCGCAGGCCACCGTCAGCGAATCGTCAAGCACCTCGCCGGGGGCGCCTTCGCCCGCGCTCACGCGGCTGAGCAGCAGCTTGAGGCGTGCGCCGCCCTGTTCGCACCACGCGCCGGGAAAGGGCGACAGGCCGCGGATCTGGCGGTCGATCTCGATAGCCGGGCGTGACCAGTCGATGCGGGCCTCGGCCTTGTCGATCTTGGCGGCATAGGTGACGCCCTCGGCGGGTTGGGGTATCGGGGTCAGGCTGTCAAGCCGGGCGAGGGCCTCGACAATGGCGGTCGCGCCCATTTCGGACAGGCGGTCATGCAGGCTGCCGGCGGTGTCATCGGGGCGGATTTCGGTTTCTCGCCGCAGCAGCACCGGGCCGGTATCGAGGCCTGCCTCCATCTGCATGATGCAGATGCCGGTGTGCGAATCTCCTGCCATGATCGCCCGCTGGATCGGCGCAGCCCCCCGCCAGCGCGGCAACAGTGACGCGTGGATGTTCAGGCACCCCTTGCGCGGGGCATCCAGCACCGGTTGCCGCAGGATCAGGCCATAGGCGACCACCACCGCGACATCGGCGCTCAGCGCAGCAAAGGCGTCGATTTCGGCCGGGTCGCGGAAATTCGGCGGGTGGCGCACCATCAGGCCAAGTGCCCTGGCGCGGGCATGCACGGGCGAGGGGCGTTCCTTCTTGCCGCGTCCGGCAGGGCGCGGGGGCTGGGTATAGACGGCGGCGATGTCATGGCCCGCTTTCATCAGCGCGTCGAGAACGGGGACCGAGAAATCCGGCGTGCCCATGAAGATGATGCGCATGTCTGTCAACCTTGTTTGGGAAATAGGGTAACGGCGGGCTGAAGTGCGGATGGGATGGAAAATCCTGGCTCGCACGCGCCGGAATGTGTTTTGCCCGATCGTATCTGCCGCGCCCGGGGCGCTTGCGTCCCGGGCATGCGCCCGCCCGCCCCCATGGCGGGCGCATTCGCGCCCACCCGGGCAGGCGCTTGCCCTGCGTGGTAACCGAGATGGGCCTTGGCCAGATGCAACACCACTTACCCCCTCTGGCGCGCCAGCTTGGCCGCGCGTTTCAACAGCATCCGGCGTTTGACCGGCGACAGGTGGTCGAAATACATCTTGCCGTTCAGATGGTCGATCTGGTGTTGCACGGATGTCGCCCACAGCCCCACGAAATCGCGCACGACCTGCCTGCCGGTTTCATCCAGAAACGTCACCGTCACAGCACGCGGCCGGCTGATGGTGGCCGAGACCCCGGGCAAGTTGGGGCTGGCCTCGTCATGGTCGCGCGGTTTCACGCTGGAGGCCATGATTTCGGGGTTGGCCATGCGCACGGGCTCATCCGCGGCACTGGAGCAGTCGAGCACGGCCACACGGCGCATCACCCCGATCTGGGGGGCGGCGAGGCCAACCCCGGGCATGGCATACATGGTTTGCAGCATGTCGTCCCACAGGGCGCGGATGTCGTCGTCGATGGCCGCAACCGGCGCGGCCGGGCTGCGCAGCCGCCTGTCCGGCCAGGGGATGAAGGGGCGGATGGTCACAGCACCGCGGCCCGTTCCTTTTTCAGCTTGATCATCTTCTTGGTGATCATGCTGCGCTTGATGCGGCTGAGGTAATCGATGAACAGCTTGCCGTTCAGGTGGTCGATTTCATGCTGTACGCAGGTGGCCCAGAGGCCGTCGAATTTCTGTTCCTGCGGCTTGCCGTCAAGATCCAGCCAGCGCACGCGCACCTCGGCCGGGCGGGTCACGTCCTCGTATTGCTCTGGGATCGACAGGCAGCCCTCGGAATAGGTGTTGAGTTCCTCCGAAATCCAGGTGACCTCGGGGTTGATCAGGGCCATCGGCTGGGGCTCTTCGTCCTTCTTGGCGCAATCCATCACGATCAGGCGCTGCAATATGCCGACCTGCGGCGCGGCCAGCCCGATGCCCGGCGCGTCATGCATGGTTTCCAGCATGTCGTCGGCCAGTTTGCGCACGGATCTGTCCACCCCATCAACGGGGGCGCAGACCTTTTTCAGGCGGGGGTCGGGGTGTATCAGTATCGATCGTAGGGCCATGCCGGTGATCTAGCCGCGCCTGCGCCAAGTTTCAACCGCTGGAAAGAAAAAGGCGGATGTCACCTTGACGTTACATTCGGGGCGTCTATATGTAACGTGTAGGTTACACGTCACAGGAGGATACCATGACCGCCCCGACATTGACCCTGATCCGTAATACCAGTTTCAGCCTGCTGGGCCTGATTCTTCTGGCCTATGGGGTGGGCGTGCTTGTCACCGGCAGCCCACAGCCCTTTGCGTGGTGGGTCACGGCCGCGGCGGGTATCGCCACGGCGGTGATCGTCACCCTGGCATCCCTGCTGGCCGGCCGCCGCGTCGCCGCCATCACCTGGGACGAGCTTGCGCTGGAGGAATGGAAGGGCTGCCTGCGCTTCGGCTATTGGGTGGCGGTGTGGCTGTATCCGCTGTTTGCGGTTCTGATCGGCCTGTCACTGGTCGATCTGCCCCAGAGCTTTGCCGCCATGGGCACGCTGACCGCCTCGGCGCCGTTCCTGCTGTTCCTGTCGAAATGGCTGCGGGGGCAGGTGTGATGGGTGAAAAGACCGGTCTGGCCAACCGCCTGCGCGCGCTGCGCAACGCGCATGGCCTTACCCAGGCGCAGCTGGCCGAACAGGTCGGGGTGTCGCGCAAGACCATCAACACCATCGAAAACCGGGTCTTTGTGCCATCGACCCTGCTGGCGCTGAAACTCGCGCGTGTGCTGGAAGTCTCGGTCCACGACATTTTCGCGCTTGAAGAAGACGGCTGAAGGCGTAGGCTGCGCGCTGCAGAAAAAGGAGCAGCCATGAATTTCGACGACGTGATCGACCGCCGCGCCACCCATAACGCCAAATGGGACATGATGGAAAAAATCTATGGCGTATCGCCTGATGACGGCATTTCCATGTGGGTCGCGGACATGGATTTTCGCGCGCCCGATTGCGTGAACGACACGCTGCGCAGGCTGGCCGACCATGGCGTGCATGGTTATTTCGGCGACGACAGCGATTATCGCGCGGCCATATGCTGGTGGATGGAAAATCGCCATGGCTGGCAGGTCGATCCAAAGGCGATCTTCACCACGCACGGGCTGGTCAATGGCACCGCGCTGTGCGTGCAGACATGGACGCAGCCGGGCGATGCGGTGGTGCTGTTCACCCCGGTCTATCACGCCTTTGGCCGTGTGATCCGCGCCGCCGGGCGCGAGCTGCGCGAATGCCCGCTGGCGCTGCGCGACGGGCGCTATGAGATGGATCTTACTGATGCCGCCCGCCGCCTGAGGGGCAATGAAAGGATGGTCGTCCTGTGTTCGCCCCACAATCCGGGCGGGCGCGTCTGGACGCGCGATGAGCTGCGTGCGCTGGCAGATTTCTGTGTCGAACATGATCTGCTGCTGGTCAGCGATGAAATTCACCACGATCTTGTCTTTCCCGGCCACCGGCATACGGTCATGGCCAATGCCGCGCCCGATATTGCCGACCGTCTGGTGATGATGACGGCGCCCTCCAAGACCTTCAACATCGCGGGCGCCCATTGCGGCAATGTCATCATCCATGACGAGAAACTGCGCGCCGAATTTGCCGCGACAATGGCCGGGCTGGGCCTGTCGCCCAACTCGTTCGGCCTGTTCATGACCACGGCAGCCTATTCACCCGAGGGGGCGGAATGGCTGGCGGGGCTGCTGGAGTATCTGGATGGCAACAGGCGCCTTTTCGACGAGGGTGTGAATGTCATTCCGGGGCTGCGCTCGATGGAACTGGAGTCCACCTATCTGGCCTGGGTCGATTTTTCCGGCACCGGCATGGAGATGGCCGAGGTGGTGGCGCGCGTGCAGAAAACCGCCAGAATCGCCGCAAATCTGGGCGAGACATTTGGCGCGGGTGGCGAGAATTACCTGCGCTTCAACCTGGGTACCCAGCGCGCGCGGGTGAATGAGGCGGTTTCACGTCTGCAAGAGGCGTTTTCCGATCTGCAATAGCCATTACCCGGTTGCGCGCGGGCCCGTTTCCTCCCCGTTGACGCAATCATCGGATCAGCCCTGGCAACGCGAATTTGCGCAATCCGCACCGGTTGGAAAACGGTTCTTCCCCTTTTGCCGAAACGCCTGCGACAGGGGGGGAATGAGTATTTTTGCAAAGAAGAAGGCCTGCCATGGATTCCCGGGTGAATTCCTGCGACAAGAATTCCGGTGACAGGGGGCTGGCCGAAACCCCTGGGGTTTGCAAAGCTGGGGCACAGGCCCGGTCCGGGGGCCGCAGTCGTGGTGAAGATGCCGGCAGGGGGCTGCCGGGTGAAAGGCGGGAGGGCGGCAAATGAAACCCTGGTTGCATGTCGTGGGTATAGGCGAGGACGGGATGGAGGGGTTGACGCCAGCCACCCGCGCGGTGGTCGAGGCGGCCGAGATCATCATTGGCGGAGATCGGCATCGCCGGCTGTCGGACAAGGTGACGGCCAAACGCCTGTCATGGCCCGAGTCCCTTGGCGCGTTGATCGACCAGCTGCAGCAGCTCCGCGGCAAGCGGGTCGTGGTTCTGGCGACGGGGGATCCGCTGTGGTATTCGGTGGGCGCGCGGATCGGGCGCAGGATCGACCCGGCCGAGATCACCTATCACCCGCAGGTCGGCGCGTTCCAGCTGGCCGCCGCACGCATGGGCTGGTCGATGGCCGATCTGGAAACGCTGACGGTGCATGGCCGCCCGATCGAGCAGATGATCGCCTTTATCCAGCCCGATCAGCGGCTGTTGATCCTGACGACCGGCGCCGAAACCCCCGCGCAGATCGCCCGTTTCCTGACCGAGCGCGGTTTCGGCAAGAGCCGGATGACGGTATTCGCCAATATGGGCGGCGCTGACGAGACGCGGTTTGACGGGATTGCCGAGGGCTGGGACCGTGTCGTGCCCGATTTCAACACGCTGGCGGTGGAATGTGTGGCCTCGGGCAATGCGGCGCTCATGCCGCGTGTGCCGGGGCTGGCGGATGATCTGTTCCAGCATGACGGCACCATGACCAAGCAAGAGGTGCGGGCGGTGACGCTGGCCAAACTGATGCCCATGCGCGGGGCGCTGTTGTGGGATGTGGGCACGGGCTGTGGCTCGGTCGCGGTCGAATGGATGCGCGCCGCACGCTATGCCCACGCCATCGGGATCGAGCCGCGCGCCGACCGCCGGGTGATGGCCGCCGAAAACGCCCGCGCGCTGGGCGTGCCGCGTCTGGAAATCGTGGCCGGCAAGGCACCGGCGGCGCTGGAAGGGCTGCCCGCGCCGGATGCGATATTCATCGGCGGCGGGCTGTCGCGGGAGGTGTTCGAGGCCTGCTGGCAGGCGTTGCGCCCGCTGGGCCGCCTGGTGGCCAATGCGGTGACGGTGGAAAGCGAAACCCTGCTGGCCGCGCTGCACCGCGAACATGGCGGTCAGCTTTGCCGTTTGCGACTGGAGCGGGCCGAGACGCCGGGCGGGAATCCGGGATGGAAGCCCATGCGCCGCGTCACCCAGTGGAGCCTGGTCAAGAGATGAGCGGCCTCTGTCAGGGCGGCCGTCTGGCATGGGCCGTTGCCGCGGCGCCGGGCGCCGGCCATGCCCCGGGACGCGATGTCTTGCCCCACGGCGTCACCGCCGCAGTGGTGAAAGAAAACAACAGCCGTGCGGATTCATCAAAACTTCACTTGCGCGGGTGAATGAATCAGGGTTCTGTTTCCTCGTGCAAGGGGGATGTTGCGATGATCCACGATCTGCCGCAGGAGGTGCTGGAGGGGCTGCGTCAGGCGCGCAGGCGTGATCTGCGCCGGCGCAACCGGCTGCGTGTCAGAAG
>CAZWXK010000019.1:0-5142 GCA_964637875.1 uncultured Rhodobacter sp. | reverse complement strand
TGCGTCAGGCGCGCAGGCGTGATCTGCGCCGGCGCAACCGGCTGCGTGTCAGAAGCGGCGAGAACGAGCATCCGATCCTGCGTTTCTGGGATGGGGGCTTTTCGCTGGATGTGGAAACGGCCCCTCATCTGCGCGGTTTTGTCGATATCCTCGATGGTGGACGCCACCTGTACAGCTGCCTCGTGATCTGCTCGATGGATGAGGGCGGCGAGAGGATCTATGAGTTCAAGCGCCATACCGCGGTGGTTGACAAGGCACCGGTCGATTTCGAGGTTGACGCGAATGCGCCGATCGCGCTGCTGAGCTGATCAGCTGGTCTCGGCCGACAGGTTCAGCCGGGCTGGCGGGGTCTTGCCGAGATCGCTGGTCGTGAGCGGGGTCGTGGGGCGTGACAGCATGTAGCGTGTGACCCAGTGCAGGCGCTTTTCTGCCCGGGTTATCGCCACATAGGCCAGACGCTTCCACAAGGTGATGCCGGCCTCGGCCCGCCCGGTGCGCGCGGCGGCATACAGGTCGGGCGCGAAAATCTGCACCTCGGGCCACTGGCTGCCCTGCGCCTTGTGGATTGTCACCGCCGCACCATGCAGAAAGCTGGCCCCCATGCGTGCGGCCGAGGGGATGAAGGGCTCGTCCTCGTCAGGAGATTCGATGCGGATGATGCTGGCGACACTGATCTGGGGGTCGTCCGCGCCAAAGACATGGAGACGGGCAAATCCCGGTTTGCGGCCGGGACCCAGATATATTGCCTGCGCACCCTTGATCAGGCCACGCGCTTCGAGGTCGATGCGCTTGTTCCGGTGTTTTGCCGGCAGTTCGATCCCGTCGCAGATCAGGGGCTCGCCGGGCAGGATTTCGGTGGCCGGTGCGCCATGGGCCGCTCGGAAAGCGTGGATCAGGCGAATACGGGTGGCATTGCGCCAGACCAGCATGGGAGAGCGCGCCATCATCGCACTGTCGGCGCGCCGGGCAATGACGACGCGATCATCGCGTGCCGCCGCTGAACGGACAAGCGCCTCGAAATCGGCAAAGCCGAGATCGGGGTCGGCCAGCGCATGAGCAAGGTCGAGAATCGGGTTGTCGCCCTGCTGCCGGTGGACCCGGTGGAGCATGATCCGGCGTTCTTCGGGGATGTTGTCAAAGGCCATCGCCCCTGATTGCCCGACCGGCGCCAGTTGGGCCGGATCGCCAAACAGGATCAGATTTGGAAAGATTTCCTGAAGGTCCTTGAACTGCCGGTCATCCAGCATCGAACTTTCGTCAACCAGCCCGATATCCAGCACGTCGTCGCGGCGGCTCCAGCCGATGATGAAATCCGAGCCCTTCAGCCCCGCCGATGCGAGGGCCGCGGGGATCGACCTGTTGGCGTTGTAGAACGCCTGCGCCCGGTCGAGCATGGCATCGCTCAGCCCGCTGATTTCAGGGCGGGTGCCGCCTTCGGCCAGCCAGTCGGCCAGCTTCTCGTATTCGGGATCATAGACCGGGGTGTAAAGGATCCGGTGAATGGTGGTTGCCGGCACGCCCTGGGCGCGCAGGACGCTGGCGGCCTTGTTGGTGGGGGCCAGAACCGCGACACGGCGGCGATCCTTGCGCTGACGCGATTCATGGTCGCCGGTGACCAGATCGACACCGGCCTCGGTCAGGTCATGCACGAGGCGGGCCAGCAGCATTGTCTTGCCCGAGCCCGCCTTGCCCAGAACCGCCAGAAGATTGTGCCCCCCGCGCGCCGCGGGCAGGAGGGTGCCATTGGCAAGGTCCACGCCCGCCGCGCGCAACATTTCCGCAATGCGGTCATGGGCCTCTGCCTGGTCCTGGGAAAACTGCATCTCTTGCCCCGTTTTCCCGCAAGCATAGCCTGCGGGCTCGGGCTCGGCCAGCCGGTTCAGGCAGAAAGCGGTGCCGGATGGGGCGGTTTCAGGTCGAGATCGCTCCATTTCAGCAGGTCGTTGCCCGCACTGCCCGCGCGCCGCCTGAGGCGCCCGATGTCGATGTCGTCAAAGCTCCACAAGCCGACATGAATCCCGTCGCGGCCATCGGCATGCAGAACCGGCTGCCATCCCAGTGCGCGATAGACGCGCATCATGGCGGGATCGAATACCCCCAACGCGTGGCTCAGGCGGAAATGTTTTCCCAGTGCTGCCGCACCCAGAAGAAGCCGCGCCGCCGTTTGTCGCGAAGAACACGCAGGAGAGATGCAGAACCGGGTACATTCCCAGATGCGGGGACTCTTGATCGCGACCCCGCCGGTGAGGTGACGGAAATGGTCGTTGATCATCACCCGACCGGTGGTCGGCAGAAACCTGAGCGAGCCCCCATGACGGCCGTCGCGGCCCTCCCAGATGACGTATAGCGGGTTCAATGCGTCATATTCATCCCGCTCAAGGCCCTGTCGGTCGATGTTCACCGCCCATCCCAGGCGGGTCGAAAACTGGGCGGCCCGGTCCCGGAACATCGTGTCGCGCAGCACGGGGTGGCGGTTCAGCGCGTCGCCATAGAGAAATCTGATCATCGAAAAAACCTCGCGTGAAAAAATCGCGATCAGGGGTAGGGCAGCGTATGTTGAAATTCGGTGAAGGTGCGCTGAAACATTTTTTCCGCAACGGGGGACACGGCAACGGGGTATCGCGGTTGCGGGCGCGGCCTCTTGGTCGGGGGAGGGCGACGATCAGACGATGATCTTGCCGCGCGCCATTGCCAGGGCGACCGCATGTGTGGTGTTGGCCGCACCCAGCTTGAAACGCGCCGATTCGATATAGACCCGCAGGGTATGCTCGGAGATACGCAATCTTTCGGCGGCCTGGGCCCGCGACATTCCCATTCCCAGAAGGGTAAGCGCGTCGATTTCGCGCGGCGACAACGGGTGGTCGGGCACGTGATCCGAGCCGCGCATGATCTCCAGGGCCTTCTGGTTCAGGTAGTGCGAAATCAGGATCAGGTCGTCCAGATATGCGGCCGTGAATCGGGCCCATTCCGTATCGGAACAACGGTGATTGACGGTAAACAGGGCGAATTGCCCGTTCGGGCCCCTCAGGGGCACGGACAGGCCCTGATTGCCCACGCCCGCATCCAGCGCCTCGGCCAGAAAGGCGCGGGCGGCCTTTGGCGACCAGTCCAGCTGCTTCCAGTCAACCGGGTGAAAGCGCTGGTAGCATCCCAGAACGACCGGGTCGATACGGCTGTAATCCTGTTCGAGATAGTGATCGACCCAGGCCGGGTCATAGGTCAGGGCGGCGTAGGGTTGGCCCGCGCCGTTGACTGCATGGTAGATGACATGTTCGACCTGATAGAGATCGCGCAACCCCTCGACCAGACGTTGCAGGTCGTCAAGGGTTTTCACCTGCTGCAATCGTTCGACGAAGGTTTCTGTCCTGTTGGCCATGTTGCTGCGGTGCCGCGTGTCCCTGCGCTCGTTTCAGTTCCGTCGCCGCGATCCCGAGGGTCTCGTCCAGCTGGGCGGCCAGTCCCATAAGGCCATTCCTGCGGGCGAAATCCGTGAGGTCCCTCAGGACGTCGATCATCCACTCCTGCGACATGGCAAACCTCTTTCCGATTGGTTAATGAATTGTTAACACAATCATAGCGCGTTATTCGTCCCTTCTCTATTCGCGGATTTCAATTCCCCTGAAATGGCGGGGGGGTGTTTCATCAAGGCATTGAAAAATAACGATTACCAGAAAAAGCACGGGCAGCCGATGCCACGTTTCGGCTGCCCGGTTCACAACTGTTCCGTATTTGGAAACAGTTTGTTTACAATCTCTAGGCCCGCGTTCGGCTCGCTTCAAGCGTGTCCTCGAAGGTCTTGAGCCCCGTTGTCGGCGCGCTGACCAGCACCGCCATGTTGCCCGGCTTGTGTTCATTGCGGCGCATTTTCATGTGGGCCTGCGGGATCTCGTCCCAGGGAAAGACTTCGGACATCGACGGGTCAAGCCGGCGTTCCAGCATCAGCTGGTTGGCCGCGCTCGCCTGTTTGAGGTTGGCGAAATGGCTGCCCTGCACGCGTTTCTGGTGCATCCAAAGATAGCGCGCATCCATCGTCAGATTATAGCCCGTGGTGCCGGCACAGATCACCACCATGCCGCCGCGCTTGACCACAAAGACACTGACCGGAAAGGTCGCCTCGCCGGGATGTTCGAACACCATGTCCACATTGTTGCCCTTGCCGGTGATCTCCCAGATGGCCTTGCCGAATTTGCGGGTCTCGTTGAACCACTGCTTGTATTCGGGGGTGTTGACCTTGGGCATCTGGCCCCAGCAGTTGAAATCCTTGCGGTTGATGACGCCCTTGGCGCCCAGAGACAACACGAAGTCGCGCTTGCTTTCGTCACTGATGACGCCGATTGCATTGGCGCCTGCGGTGTTGACCAGCTGGATGGCAAAGCTGCCCAGCCCGCCGGACGCGCCCCAGACCAGCACGTTCTGACCCGGTTTCAGCGTATGCGGCCGGTGGCCGAACAGCATCCGGTAGGCGGTGGCCAGTGTCAGCGTGTAGCAGGCGGATTCCTCCCATGTCAGGTGGCGCGGGCGGCGCATCAACTGTTGCGACTGCACGCGCGTGAACTGGGCAAAGCTGCCATCGGGGGTTTCATAGCCCCAGATCCTCTGGGAGGGGCTGAACATGGGGTCGCCGCCGTTGCATTCTTCGTCGTCGCCGTCATCCTGGTTGCAATGGATCACGACCTCGTCGCCCACCTTCCAGCGGCGCACCTTGTCGCCGACTTTCCAGACAATGCCCGCGGCGTCCGATCCGGCAATGTGGTATTCGGCCTTGTGCACGTCGAACACGCTGATCGGCGTGCCCAGCGCGGCCCAGACGCCATTATAGTTGACGCCCGCGGCCATGACAAAGACCAGCACCTCGTGACTGTCGATTTGCGGCACATCGACGATTTCGACCTGCATGGCCTGATCGGGTTCGCCGTGGCGTTCGCGGCGGATGGTCCATGCGTACATCTTTTTCGGCACATGGCCAAGGGGCGGGATTTCCCCGATCTCGTAGAGATCCTTTTCGGGGGCGTCATAGGGGGCAATCTCGGGCGCGTCGTCCAGGGGGGGCATGTGTCCGTACTCCATATTCTCGCTCTGCGGCGCAGCATGCTGCACCGCAGAATCGTCGTCAAGGCCTGTTTAGGGAGTTTTGGCACCCTT
>CAZWXK010000018.1:25503-44455 GCA_964637875.1 uncultured Rhodobacter sp. | reverse complement strand
TCGCTGGCATAGCCATCGGGCGTCGCCCCGATCGAGGCCTGGAAGGCGCGGATCGCGGCGATGGTATTGGGGCCTATGATACCGTCTATCTTTCTGGTGTCGAAACCCCTTTGTGCCAGCAATCGCTGCAACTGTTTCTTCTGTTGAAACGAGAGGGCCTTGTCCTTGCGCGGCCAGGACGCCCGAATCGGGTTTCCGCCCATGATGCGGTCGGCCAGATGACCGACGGCGATGACATAGGCATCGGCCGGATTATAGGATTCCAGGACGTGGAAATTCTCGAATATGATGAACGCGGCGCCTCTGGCCCCGGCCGGCAACAGGATCGATGCCTTTCCATAATCGGGCAGCCGACGGCCGTCGATGGTCTTGATGCCCAGTTTTCGCCATTCGGAAACCTTCTTGTGGATATGGGCGCCGCTCAGCGCAAAGTCGAAATCCGGTGGCAAGCTGACTTCGAGCCCCCAGGGCTGGCCCTTTTTCCAGCCGTGGCGCGCAAGATAGTTCGCTGTCGAGGCCAGCGCGTCGGTGGGGTCGTCGCTCCAGATGTCGCGCTTGCCATCGGCGCGAAAATCCTGTGCATAGGCCAGATAGCTTGTCGGCATGAATTGCGTGTGCCCCATTGCCCCGGCCCACGATCCGGTCATGTTGCGCGGGTTGACATCGCCCGATTGCAGGATTCTCAACGCTGCCAGCAACTGTTCCCTGAAAAAGCTGCTGCGGCGGCCATCAAAGGCCAGCGTGGCAAGCGCCTCGATAGTCGGGATATCGCCACGATGGGCGCCATATGCGCTCTCCAGCCCCCAGATGGCCAGAACGATCTTGGCATCCACCCCGTACCGGCGTTCGATCGCCTTCAACATGTTCCTGTAGCGGGCATAGGCCTGCCTGCCATTGCGTACCCGGCTGTCTGATGTGGCACTGTCGAGATATTCCCAGATCTGTTTGGTGAATTCCGACTGGTTGCGGTCCTTTTCGATGACCTGTGGGTTGTAGGACACGTTGCGGAATGCCCGGTCATAGACGGCCCCCGAGATTCCGTTTGCCACCGCGCGGGCGCGAAAGGCCCTGACCCACAATGTAAAACGTGCATTGGCCATCGCCACGCGGACATTGCCGGCGTCATGGCCTGTCGTCGGGCGCGGCCGTGGTGGTGTGTCCAGGCCCTGTCCTGCCCACGCGGCCGAAACGCCAAGCAGCCCCAGAATCAACAGGCCATGGGCGGCTTTCCTTGCCATTCGTAGGATCATCCTGTCTTTTCCTGCTCGTCATTCGTTTTGCGCGACATTATCGCGAATCGCCCTGTCAAAAAAGGGGCCTGCGTGATGACCGGCGCGCAGCCGCCTATTGTCGCTGACGTCCCTTCTCCTTTTTCCGGATCTTTTTCTGTTTGTGACGCCGCGCTGCCAGCTTGCGCGCGCCGCCGCGTGACTGCCCGCCGCCCCTGGGCCGGGGCAGAGGTTTGCCGCCCACGGTCAGCAGCTCGAACATCAGCCCGCCGGTGACAGGTACCGCCTCGGCCAGACGCACCGTCACGCGCTGGCCCAGCTTGAGCACCATGCGCGAGCTTTCGCCGGTCAGCGTCTGCGCATCGGCGTCATGGCGGAAATACTCGCGCCCCAGCGTCGAGATCGGGATCAACCCGTCGGCCCCGGTTTCATCAAGGCGTACGAACAGGCCGAAACGCGCGATGCCCGATATCTTGCCGGGAAACTCGTTGCCGACACGCTCGGCCAGATAGGCGGCCAGATAGCGGTCGTTGGTGTCGCGCTCGGCCATCATCGAGCGGCGCTCGGCCTGCGAGATCAACTCGCCAGTTTCTTCCAGGCGCTCGATGTCATCAGGCGACAGCCCGTCCTTGCCCCAGCCATGGGCCGAGATCAGCGCGCGGTGGGTGATCAGGTCGGCATAGCGCCGGATGGGCGATGTGAAATGTGCATAAGCCCGCAGGTTCAGCCCGAAATGGCCGAAATTCTGGGGTGCGTAATAGGCCTGCGTCATCGCGCGCAGTACCGAGATGTTGATGATCTCGGCATTCGCCGTGTTGGCGGCGGCATCCAGCAGCTTGTTCAGATGCTGCGTCTTCAGCACCTGTCCCTTGGGCAGAACCAGCCCCGCCGCCTGCGCAACCTCTTGCAGGCTGTCCAGCTTTTCCGGGCTGGGTTCCTCGTGCACGCGATACAGGAACGGGATGCGCTTTTTCTCGAGGGTTTCGGCGGCGGCCACGTTGGCCATGATCATGAATTCCTCGACCAGGCGATGCGCATCAAGCCGTTCACGGAAATCGACGGAAACGACCTTGCCCTCGGGCGACAGTTCGATCTTGCGTTCGGGCAGATCCAGATGCAGCGGCTGTCGGCGCTCGCGCGCCCTTGCGGCGGCGCGGTAGGCGGCAAACAGGGGGCGGATCACGCTTTCCAGCAGCGGCGCGGTCTTTTCATCCGGTGTGCCGTCCTCGGCGGCCTGCGCCTGTTGATAGGTCAGCGACGCGGCCGAGCGCATCATGGCGCGTTCGAACCGGTGGTGGATGCGGTTGCCGGCAGAATCCAGAACCATGCGCACGGCAATGCAGGGGCGCAAATCCCCCTCGTGCAGCGAACACAGGTCGCCCGACAGGCGGTCGGGCAGCATCGGCACCACGCGGTCGGGAAAATAGGTCGAGTTTCCCCTTTTCCGCGCCTCGCGATCCAGCACCGAGCCGGGCGTCACGTAATGCGCAACATCGGCAATGGCGACCCAGACGACAAAGCCACCCTCGTTTTTCGGGTCATCATCGGGGGCGGCATGGATCGCATCATCATGGTCGCGCGCATCCGCCGGGTCGATGGTGATCAGCGGCAGGTCGGTCAGATCCTTGCGGCCTTTTTTCGTGGCGGGTTTGGCCAGCTCGGCCTCGGCCAGCACCTCGTCGGGAAAGGCATCGGGGATGCCGTGGGCATGAATGGCATAAAGCGACACCGCCTTTGGCGCCATCGGATCTCCCAGCACCTCGACCACACGGGCGCGCGGCAGGCCCATGCGGGTTTTCGGGCCGGTCTGTTCGGCCTCGACCAGCTCGCCATCCCTTGCGCCGCCCGCGGCGCCGTCGGGCACGATCCATTCGGTACTGGCCTTCTTGTCGATGGGCATGATTCGCCCGCCTTCCGAGGCGTTGCGGTAAAGGCCAAGGATCTTTTGCGGTCCGGTGCCGATCTTGCGGATCAAGCGCCCCTCATAGGCGTGATCCTCGTGCTTGACCGGCGAAAGCCGCGCAAGCACGCGATCGCCCCTGCCCAGCGCCGGATCGCCCTTTTTTGCCACCATCAGAATGCGTGGCGCCTTGCCGTCGCCCTCCCAGCCGGCGGGTTCGGCAAACAGGTCGCCATTGTTGTCGAGGCCGGTCAGCGCAAGCACCGTCACGGGCGGCAGGGTGGCACTGTCGTGATAGGTGCGACGGCGCTTTTCAAGGATGCCCTCGTCCTGCAGCTCTCTGAGCATCCGCTTGAGGTCGATCCGTGCCGCCCCCGTGATGCCGAATGCGCGGGCAATGTCGCGTTTGGATGTCTTTCCGGGGTTTTCTTTCAGCCAGGCGATCAGCGCGGCTTTCGATGGAAGTTTTTTCATGATTGCCCCTTAGCATGGCCCCGCGCGGGCGTCATTGCGAAAACCCCGGCAGGTTGGCAAGGGATGCCCCGTTGCCGGGGTTTGCCTTGCCTGCCAGCCGCATGGGCCTCGCGGCCACGAGGGCGCAGCCCGCAACGGCAAGGACAGCTGCCCGGCCCAGTGCCCTATTGGGCGGCATCCCGTTGGGACCAGTCGGCTGCGCGCATTTCGGTCAGCCGCGAGGCAGTCCGTTCGAATTCGAACGCCCCCTCACCGGCGAGGTAGAGCGCGTCCGGCTGGGCTGCGGCCGAGCAGATCAGTCCGACCCCACCTTCATACAGGGCATCGACAAGGGTGACGAACCGCCGCGCCTGTGCGGCGTTGTCGCGTGCCAGCACCGGGATGTTTTCAAGCATCAGTATTCGCACCGCCCCGGCCAGGGCCAGATAATCTGCGGGCCCCAGTGGTTGTGCGCATAACTCGTCAAAGGTTGCGCGCAGGATGCCATTGGAAAATCGTCCCAGGACCAGCTGGCGCGCCTTGACCGTCAGGCTCAGCGCGCGCTCGGGTCCTCCTCGGCACAGCTCGGACCAGAGGCTGTCCATCCTGCGTGTCGTTTCAGGCCCAAGGGGCGAAAGCCAGGTTTCGCATCCCTGCAACACCTGATGTCGATAGTCGGTCTTTCCGGGCATGTGGTGAATCTTCATCTGCTGCTTGATCAGCTTGATGAAGGGCAGGAAAAGCTGCCGGTTCAGGCCGTTTTTGTACAGCTCATCCGGGGCGCGGTTCGATGTGGCGACGATGGTCACGCCAAAGGAGAACAGTTTTTCGAACAGCCTGCCCACAAGCATGGCATCGGTAATGTCGAGAATCTGCAGTTCGTCAAAGCACAGCAGGCGCGCCGATTGTGCGACCTCGCGGGCAACCGGCGTCAGGGGGTCGGCTGTTCCCTTTTGCCGGGCCCGGTGCAGGGACTCGTGCATTTCCTGCATGAATGCGTGGAAATGCACCCGGCGCTTGCGATCGATCCTGGTCGCACCGAAAAAGATGTCCATCAGCATCGATTTCCCGACACCGACGCCACCCCACAGATACAGGCCCGGCGGGTGGTCGGAATAACGTTGCGGGTTATGCCGCGTCAGCCATGACGCCAGGGGGTTGCGCCGGCGTCCGGATGTTGCCTCAAGCCAGCCGCGGATCTCCTGAAGAGCGGCCAGCGCATCCATCTGTGCCGGATCAGAGCGGATTTCGCCGCCTTGCACCCGTGCATCATACAGGGTTCTCAGGTTCGAATACACGTCTTTCCCCGTTTCTGTGCAACCAGTGATCCCGTGCCGATCCGGGCTGGATGTCGATGCAACTGCCCCGGCAGGCACGCGATGGTGACAGGAGGCCAAAGCATGGATTGGCGGTTTGCGACATGTGGTCTCGTATATGCGGGGTTGGCCCCCGATTTCCAGAGCCAATTGACCTGCCCGGCGGGGCCGTTTAGGTCTTGGGGACGCAACACGGGAGAACGAAATGGCGCGACGCGACACCGCCCTTGTCATGATCGACATCCAGAATGATTTCTGCACCGGCGGCACCCTTGCCGTGCCGGGCAGCAACGAGATCATTGCGCGCGTCAACCGGTTGCAGGGCGACTATGCGGTGCGGGTGCTGACCCAGGACTGGCATCCGGCCGATCACGCGTCCTTTGCCAGCAACCAGGCCGGGGCCGAACCCTATTCGATCATCGACATGCCCTATGGCCCGCAGGTGTTGTGGCCCGATCATTGCGTTCAGGGCACCGCCGGGGCCGCATTTCACCCCGATCTGGATACGACGCGGGCGCATATGATCATTCGCAAGGGTTTCCGGCGGATGATCGACAGCTATTCGGCATTCTTCGAAAACGACCACAAGACGCCGACGGGCCTTGAGGGCTATCTGCGCGAACGCGGGGTGCACGAGATCGTACTGGTTGGGCTGGCAACCGATTTTTGTGTCCGTTATTCCGCCGTCGATGGCGCGCGCCTGGGTTTCGGCGTGACGGTCCTTGAGGGGGCATGCCGGGCGATCGACCTTGATGGATCACTGGCCGAAGCGCGGCGCGACATGCTGGACCACGGTGTCAAGCTGGCTGACTAGGCGCAGCGACGCGCGCAAGATGGGGGACACCTATGGATATTGCCAAGCGCGTCTATGACCACCAGTGGAAGATCGACCCGATCGTGCGGTCGCTGATCGACACCGATTTCTACAAGTTGCTGATGGCGCAATCGGTGCTGCGCAACAAGCCCGATGTCGTCGTTACCTTTCAACTGATAAACCGCGCCGAAAACGTGCCGCTTGCCCGGCTGATCGACCAGGGCGAGCTGCGTGAACAGCTTGACCATGTGCGCAGCCTGCGCCTGTCGCGCGGCGAAAGCACCTGGTTGCGCGGCAACATGTTCTATGGCAAGCGCGCCATGTTCAGCCCCGAATTCATGGAATGGTTCGAGGGGCTGCGCCTGCCGCCCTATCATCTGGAACGCAGGAACGACCAGTACGAGCTGACCTTCGAGGGCAAGTGGCCCGAAGTCATGATGTGGGAAATCCCGGCGCTGGCCATCATGATGGAGCTGCGCTCGCGCGCCGTGCTCAAGGGCATGGGGCGGTTCGAATTGCAGGTCCTGTATGCGCGTGCGCTTACCCGGCTGTGGGAAAAGATCGAGCGCCTGCGCCAGATCGACGACCTCCGCCTTGCCGATTTCGGCACCCGGCGACGTCACGGTTTTCTGTGGCAGGACCGTTGCGTGCAGGCAATGATCGAGGGGCTGGGCGAGAAATTCACCGGCACATCAAACTGCCTGATCGCCATGCGCCGCGAGGTCGAGGCCATCGGCACCAATGCCCATGAATTGCCCATGGTCCATGCTGCGCTTGCTGAAACCGACGACCAACTGGCCCAGGCGCCCTACAAGGTGCTGGAAAACTGGCAAAAGGAACATGACGGCAATCTGCTGATCATCCTGCCCGACACCTTTGGCACCGAGGAATTTCTGCGGCGCGCACCCGACTGGCTGCGGCACTGGACGGGTATGCGCATCGACAGCGGCGACCCGGCTGAAGGGGCCGAGATCGCGATCCGCTGGTGGCAGGAGGTCGGTGAGGATCCGCGCGACAAGCTGTTGATCTTTTCCGACGGGCTGGACGTGGACAAGATCGAGGAACTGTCCAGCCAGTTTCGCGGTCGCGTCAAGGTGGGCTTTGGCTGGGGCACCCTGCTGACCAACGATTTCCGCGGCCTTGTTCCGGGTGACGCACTGGCCCCCTTTTCACTGGTCTGCAAGGCGGTTGCCGCCAACGGGCGCCCTACGGTCAAGCTGTCGGACAACCCGAACAAGGCCATGGGCCCGGCTGACGAGATCGAACGCTACAAGCGCGTTTTCGGGGTGGGCAAGAAAAGGCCGCTCGAGGTGATCGTCTGAAAGGCGCCACATGTTGCGCGCCCGGCCCGCATGAGGGTGGCCCTTGCCGCCGCGGCGGCAGATCGGGTCTGATCGCCTGCCTTTCGGTTGCGCGCATGGCTGAAACCGGTCATGTGCGACGTGTCCCTACATGTCTTGTTGCAACCAGTGGCGCGCCATGCGGATTGCCCTTGCAACATAGACCTTGCTTGCCGTGCTGCCCGGGGGCATCCGTGACATGCACCAACCCAGCGACGCAAAGCACCGCAGCATGGCGAACAGCACGAACATCTCGGCACCTTGTGCCGGTGGGTTGCGAACTTCGCCATAGCCTTGAAGAATAGCATCGCGCAGCGCCATGTAGTCATCGTCGTCGATGCTCTGGGACAGGGCCACGGCCAGATCGAAGAGACGCCAGCCAAAGCCACTGTCATCAAGATCGATAAGGGCCAGTCCGGTGTCGGTCAGCATCACGTTTTCCCTCAGGGCATCGGCGTGGATCAGGCCGAAATCGCCGTTGCCGACCGTAGTGTCCAGACCGGACAGAACCCTGGCTGCACTGTCGCGCGCGGCAAGGATATCGGCCCTGTCGGCGCGCTCCAGCGCGGGGTGGTCCCAGAACCTGCCCCATAGCGGGTTGTCGCCCAGCAACCCCGCGGCATTCCAGCGCCGCCGTGTGAAATCATGCGGCAGGGTCATTTCATCGCTGGCGCGGTGCAGCCTGGCCAGCAGCCGGCCGAGGGCGCGATACAGATCCTGTCGCCTGCTTTCAGGATATGACAGGGGCTGTGATCCACTGCCCAGGGGACGGCCTTCGAGCCATGAAACCATACTGGCAAGCTGGCCAGATCGCAGCCGCGCAACAAGGGTGCCGTCCGGGCGCCTGATCGGCCTTGGTGTGGGGATGCCGACGCGGGCAAGTTCGCCCGCCCACCACAGCTCGCTGCGGATCTCCCCCTGTGTATTGTAACCCATCCGGTGAATGCGCAGCGCTGCCTTGCGCCCATCCGGGGCAATGATGCGGTAGACGGCGTTTTCGCGGCGTGAAATCAGGGTTCCCCGTGCACCGCGCCACCCCCACAGCGCAATGGCCTCGGAAACGGATTCGGTCATGGCGCAACTTTCATGGATTGACCGGCGTCGTGGCCAGAATATCGTCCAGCGTGTCAACCAGCAGATCGACATGTTCCTTGCCGAACACCATCGGCGGGCGGATCTTGAGCGTCGCATTTCCCACGCCGACGCTGTTCAGCAAGATGCCGCGCAGTTTCATTTCTTCCACGACGCGGGCGGTAAAGGCGGTTGCGGGGGTGTCGCCGTCCAACGCGAACTCGACCCCAAGGAAAAGCCCCGCGCCGCGGACATCCGCTATCACCGGATATTTCGCGGCCAGCTCGCCCAGACGTGCCAGCGCGTATTTGCCGGTGTCATGCGCCGCCTCGACCAGGTTTTCCCGGTCGATCACCTCAAGCACCGCCATCGCCGCCGCACAGGCCACCGGGTTGCCGGCAAATGTGTTGAAATAGCCAAAGGCATTGCGGAATTCCGACAGCAGTTCGAACGAGGTCAAAACCCCGGCCGCCGGATAGCCATTCGCCATGGGTTTGCCAATGGTCACGATGTCGGGGGTAAAGCCCAGCCGTTCATGCCCCCACCAGTGACTGCCCAGTCGGCCGAAACCGGGCTGCACCTCGTCGGCGATGATGATGCCTCCGGCCTTGCGGACCTCATCGACCGTGCGGTCAAGAAAACCACGCGGCAGATCGGGAAAGCCCTCATTGGCAAAAAACGGGCAGATCACCAGCGCCGACAGGCCGTGGCCGTTGTCCTGAAGCTCGGCAATCGCCTGTTCGACGGCCACTGCGAAACGGCGCCCATCGGGGTCGGGGCTGCGCAGCGAATCCGGCGCGGGCACCAGGCGCACATGATCCTGACGGCCGCCAACGGGCGGGCGCCGCGTGGAAAGCTGGCTGACCGCCGCCGTGTTGCCATGATAGGTCCGGTCGGTCGCGATAACGCCGGTCTTGCCGGTGGCCGCCTGCGCCATGCGCAGCGCAACATCATTGGCCTCGGACCCGGTGCAGGTCATGATGGCCGAGGTGATGTTTGCCCCGAAACGCGCGGTCAGGGCCTCGATATAGTCAAGGATGCCTTCGTGCAGGTACCGGGTATGGGTGTTCAGCCGTGCCGATTGCCGCGCAATGGCTTCGACGACCGCGGGGTGACAATGGCCCAGATGGGGGACGTTGTTGTAGCAGTCTAGATAGCGCCGCCCACCTGCATCCCACAGCCAGACACCTTCGCTCCGCACGATATGCAGGGGTGTTTCATAGAATGTCGGCACATTCGGCCCCAACAGGCGTTCGCGCCGGTGCATGAGTTCGGAAATATCGTTCATTCTGGCCACCCTCAACCCTCACATGTCAGGGCAGTTGTTCCAGATTTTCCACCCGCCCGCCACGAAAAAAGCCCCGCCACAAGGGCGGGGGCAGTCGATGGTGTCAAACAGGTCCACGAATGTGGGCCGCAGGCACCGGCGGTATCTGTTCTCAGTTGGTTTTCGATTGCATCTCGGCGCGGATCTGCTGGCGCAATATGTCGATCGGAATCATCTTGCCGTCGCGCTTGAAGCCCCAGAATGTCCAACCATTGCAGGATGGCGCCCCTTCCAGCGCTGCCCCCACCTGGTGGATCGAACCCTTGGCGTCATGGGCGATCAGCGTGCCATCGGCGCGCACCTTGGCCTTGTGGCGACCGTTCAGTGAAACCAGCACCTCGCCGGGGTTCAGCAGGCCGCGCTCGACCAGCTGGCCGAAAGGCACGCGTGGTTCCGCCCGTTTCGAGGTCGAAACCTCAAGCGACGACCGGTCGAAACGTCTGACGTTGCTGATGCGCTTCCGGGCGACCTTGCGATAGGCCTCTTCGCGCTCGATGCCGATGAAATCACGCCCCAGCTTTTTGGCAACCGCCCCGGTCGTGCCGGTGCCAAAGAACGGGTCCAGCACCACATCACCGGGGTTGGTCGAGCCGACAAGCACACGGTGCAGCAGGGCCTCGGGCTTTTGTGTCGGGTGGGCCTTGACGCCGTTTTCGTCTTTCAGGCGTTCATGCCCGTTGCAGATCGGCAAAACCCAGTCGCTGCGCATCTGGATGCCGTCATTGAGCGCCTTCAGCGCCTCGTAGTTGAAGGTGTATTTCGATTTTTCCGACTTGGCCGCCCAGATCATGGTTTCATGCGCGTTGGTCAGGCGCATGCCGCGGAAATTGGGCATCGGGTTGGATTTGCGCCAGATCACGTCATTGAGGATCCACAGCCCGGTATCCTGCAACGCCGCACCGACGCGGAAAATGTTGTGATAGCTGCCGATCACCCAGATCGCGCCGTTCGGTTTCAGCAGGCGTCTTGCGGCCTTGAGCCATGCGCGCGTGAATTTGTCATAGGCCTGGAATGAGGCAAACTGGTCCCAGTCGTCATCGACCGCATCGACCCTGGAGTTGTCGGGCCGGTGAAGCGCGCCCTTCAGTTGCAGGTTATAGGGTGGGTCGGCAAAGATCAGGTCGATGGATTCAGCCGGCAGGCCGTTCATCACCTCGATGCAGTCACCCGAAAGAATCTGGTTCAGCGGCAGCTCGGGCCGCCCCTTTGTCGTGTTCTTGTTTGCCATCTCTGCCCCATGCGCCTTGCGCTTGTTATTGGCATAAGATGATTCAAAGTGGATTCGCCGTCAATTTCTTTTTGAATCAATGGGTTAATTATTCATCTTGATACAAGATATTGTGGACGGGCCGGAACGAACGCCTATGATGTGGGGTCACGCCAAGGCTGTTCAGGGCGTCCAGATGCTCTTTCGTGCCATAGCCCGCGTTGCGTTCCCAGCCATAGCCGGGAAATTCGCGGGCAAGATCGGCCATGATCCGGTCGCGCGTCACCTTGGCGATGATGGAAGCGGCGCTGATGCTCAGCGATCTGTCGTCGCCCTTGACGATTGCACGCGCCCGGCAGGGCAGGTTTTCGGGCAGGCGGTTGCCGTCGATCAGCACGAGCGCTGGCCGCCGGGGCAGGAGGGAAATCGCCCGCTGCATCGCCAGCAAGCTCGCCCGCAGGATGTTGATGTCGTCGATTTCGGCGACGCTTGCCAGGCCAATGGCAACCTGGCAACTGCCCTTGACGAGGTCAAACAGCTCATCACGCCGGCGGGGTGTCAGTTTCTTGGAATCACGCAGGCCCGGCGGAATGTTTTCGGGATTCAGGATGACAGCCGCCGCGACCACCGGCCCGCAAAGGGGGCCGCGGCCTGCTTCGTCAACCCCGGCAACCGGGGACAGACCCTGGGCAAGGGCCTGGGATTCAAGCTGGAAGTCGGGCATGGATTATCCGCGTCTGTCATGTCTTGCAGTCCAGAATGGCAAAACCCGCAACCCGGCGAAAGGCCAAATCGAACGACCAGATCGAACGACCTAATCACGGGGCAAAAGGATGGACGGGACGAATCCTCGCCCCGTCCGAAGGTCGCAGGTACAAGGGATGCAGGGACAGACCAGAGGGAACCGGGTTACGCAGCACCCCCTGCCTGCGACCTATTGGTGGACCCGGCCGCCCGGGGAGGGTTCAGCGCCAGACGACGACGCGCTTGTACCAGGGGCCGACATCGCGCTTCCATCCCAGACGTCGCATGCAGTTCGGGCGATAGAAAGTCACCCAGGCATCATATCGCGGCGACCAGCGCTGGGCCTGGCATTGACGTGGCTTGTTGCGATAGACACGCACGACCTTGCGCCGGGGCTGGGTGACGACGCGGCGGGTGACGACGACCCGTTCACGGGCATTTGCACGATTTGCCGCATCGACCAGAATACCCAACGCCACGGCTCCGACCAGAAAGCGCGCGAGCTCTTCGTTCGGGCCGGCCTTGGCCGGGGTGGCGCCGACAAGGCCGGTGGATGCGATGGCTGCGGCCGTGACCAGTGCGATCAGTTTCGTTTTCATGGTGATCTTCCTTGCTAGGTTTGCGTTCTTGCTAGGTTTGCGTTCCGCGTCGTTGCCGATGCGTTTTTCCGTTTCATCTCTGTTACTGGCGTCTGGCCATGTGGTCGGGGCCGTCCTGCCATGCGTGGCCTGCCGATTGGCGATCGCCTGTGAAGAAACCCTCGTCCCGGGCCGCGGAGATAGGCAATATCGCGCCGTTGTTATCCGATAACATCGCCCCGGATCCCGCATGCCCCGCAGATGTTATTGTATATCCGGCCCCGGGCGCCTTATGTTCGGGGCATGTCATTCAGAGGTGCACCGATCATGAAAACAATCCTCGCTTCGCTGGTGATCTCGCTGGCCCTGGGGCTGGCTGCCGCACCTGCAAACGCCGCCTGTTATGCCGACTACAAGGCACGCAAGAGTGCGCCGTTCCAGCTCCATTACGGGGTGATCGAGCTGCCCGACAACATCTGCAACCAGCCCAGAAAGATCAGCAGAAACATCCAGAAACGGATTTCTGTTGGCGGATGGCGGCTTCTTAATGTTATGTCTGTGTTCGGACCTGAGGGGTTGCAACAGAGACGGGCAAGTGCGGGACGATTCTTCCTCAAATATTAGGAAACGCCTTTTCGGAAGGGGCAATGCGACGCTGACGCTCGGGATTGCAGCGGTTGTCGGCATCCTTGCGATTGGCGCGGCCGTCCTGTTCTACAACCTGCCCGATGCGAATGCCTTCAACGACAGGGTCGAGAGGATATTCGTCGAGAACGACAACCTGACCTCGAATGCCGAAATCAAGCTGCTGGAAATCCTGGCCCAGTCGGGGACTGCATTTTCCGATGTCCTGTCGTCCTATCGTTTCGTGATCTTCGTGTTGCTGCTTTTTTCGACGGCGATTCTGGTCGCCGCGCTGGTATTCCTGGTCAACATCGCCGCCATGAATCGCCGCATGTCCGAGATCGAGCGTGCGGGTATCCAGATCAACAGCCTGATCATCAGCCGGGATGAGCGCGTGGTCTATCTGAACAACATGGAGTTCACCCTGACCGAAGCGGCCTTCGAGGCTCTTGCCGTGCTGGCCGAGGCCCGGATGGATGACGAGGTCGTCAGCGGGGTCGAGCTCGAGGCGCTGATCACCGGCAAGGACCGTGCCGCGTGCGACGAGGCTGCCGGCGCCACCCGGATCAAACGGTTGCGCGACACCCTGGGCAATCAGATCGTTTCCGAATTGCTGATCAAGACAATCACCCGCAAGGGGTATATGCTGGCCATCGACAAGGATGTCATCAAGATGATCTGAGGCCCATGCCCATACCCGACTATGCCGAGCTTGCCCTTCGCGAACAGGCCGCTTCCATCGCCCGCGCAATGGCAGGCAGTGGCAGTGGGCATGACCTGCAGGTGGCTTTGTTGAAGTCCGGCAGCCATGCAACCGTCGTGAAGGTCGAGCATGATGGCCACCGGGCGATTGCCAAGGTCTTTGCCCCGGGGCAGGCGCATCGTGCGCCCTATCTGCGGGAACGCGACGCCCTGGGCTGGCTTCCGGCGGACATGGTGCCCGGCCTGTTGTCGGTGGCCGAGGCCCGGCGCCTGCTGCTGATGTCGTTCATTTCCGGTGAACGCCTGGATCTGGCCCTGAATGACGGCAACCTCATCCGGCATGCCGAGCATCTGGGCCAATGGTTTGCGAGACTGGCGAACATCGCGCCCACCCGCCCTGCCAAAGGCAGCTGGCATGATTATCTGATGCAATACCGCAAGGGATTCGACCGCGCGGTTCTGAATGAACATGCCCGTCTGCTCGGTGCCAGCGCGACCGGATTGGTGACGCTTGCCCATAACGACAATGCATTGGACAATTTCATCCTCGGACGAGATCGGCGCCTTTACGGCATCGATTTTTCCCAGAGCCGAATGAAACCGCTGGGCTGGGATCTGGTCACTGCGGCGCAGGCGCTTTTCCGGCGCTTTCCCGGCGAGCTGTCATCGATTGCGGCTTCGCTGGTGCGGGGATATGCGCTGAGTGCGCGTCACCATCTGCCAGCCCCGAATTTCGCCGAACTCATCACCCTGCTGGTTCTTGCCGGCCCGAAACCCGAGGCTGCAGGGCGGCGCCGATTTCGTGAAATGCCATGATGTTGCCGCCGGATTCCCCGATCTTGCCCCAATTCCCCCAACTTTTCCGCATATGGGTGGTGCACAGGTGTTTGTTCGGGGGGTCTTTGGATGTCGCAGGAAAAACTCACCATTGCTCTCTCTGACGGCCAGGTCGATGGCGCGCAACACTTGCTGGATGCGAATGACGCGCACGAAGTCACACTTGTCGATGGTGGTGTACTGCATGATGTCACCGTCGTCGGCTCTAGTGATCGCTCTTCTCATGATGCTCTGGCCGGGGCGGGGGGCGATGACAGTTTCCATCTGGACCTGTCGCAATTCGACGATGATTTCACCCTGCATGTCGAAAGCCTGGACAGGGGCGACAGTGTCAAGATCGATAACGCCCTGTCATGGAGCAGGCAGCAAAACGGTTTCCAGATCAGCTATGTCGGGGCCGATGGCCAGCAGCACGACATGACGATCGAGCTGCATTCACATCACCGCGATGATGACCCCGAGGTGCAGATCACCTGTTTTGCAGCCGGCACCCTGATCGATACACCCGAGGGTCCGGTCCGGATCGAGAGATTGTCGATCGGTGACCGGGTGATCTGTGGTGACGGCGTTGCCCGGCCTGTCCGGTGGCGATCGCGGCGCGTTCTTTCAGCCGATGAATTGCGTCGGCGACCTGCATTTCGCCCGGTCCGCATACGTCGTGGCGCCTTTGGCGCCGATCTGCCGCAGGCCGACCTGGTGGTATCCCCACAGCATCGTATTATGATCGACGACTGGCGTGCTGAAATGCTGTTCGGGGTGGACAAGGTACTTGTGCCGGCGATCCATCTGGTCAATGACCGCGACATCGTCCGTGATCACGACCTCGATGAGGTCGAGTATCACCATATCATGTTCGACAGCCACCAGATCGTGATTTCCAATGGCCTCGAAAGCGAAAGCTTCTTCCCTGGCGAAACAGCACTGGCAGGGGTTGACGACGACGCCAGAGACGAACTTTTCAGTCTCTTCCCCGAACTCGCCCGCAATCCGGCATCCTATGGCCGGGCCTGCTGCCCGGTCCTGAAGGCACATGAGGCAATGGCGCTGCTGGGCGCCTGAGATCGGCCGGCCATGTTTCGGCCTTCAGGGTGCGTCCCGATTTATCGCATTTGCCTTGGCCGGTGGTGCAGCTGGCTGGTGGTGTTTGTTGTGTCCCGGCATGAAGCGAGGCCTGGTCGGCCTCGCTGCCTCCGGCGGGCGTATTTGGACAAAAGAGAAACCGGCTTCTTCTTTGTCCAAATACGCGCGGGGGTGAATTGCCGCAGGCAAGAGGGGGCAGCCGGCCCCCTGGCCATTCCTCCCTTGAGGCGGAAGCACCCGCTGGAGGGTTCCCCTGTGGTCACGGGGAATGGGAGCTGTGAGCCTGGCGACCCCGAGAGGATTCGAACCTCTGACCTACCGCTTAGGAGGCGGTCGCTCTATCCTGCTGAGCTACGGGGCCTTGAAGGGCCTTTTTGCCGCTTTCGCGTCGAGGTTCAAGGGCCAAGGGACGGTTTTACAGCGAATCCTGGGGCCTCAGGCTCATCCTGAAATGGCTGTAATGGGATTCTTCGCGTTTGGAAAACCATTCCAGCTTTTCATGCAGCTGGACAACCGAGCCGATGATGATAACCGCCGGCCCCTTGAGTTCGGCGTGGCGGGCCTTTTCCTCGATGGACGAGATGGTGCCCACGACAACCTTCTGGTTTTCGCGGGTGCCGTTGTCTACGATTGCCACCGGGGTATCGGGGCTCAGGCCTTTTTCGACGATCTCGCGCGCAAGATGGCCAAGATTCGAAAGGCCCATATAGACGGCGACTGTCTGTTGTGGCCGCACCAGCGCATCCCAGTCCAGACCGAGGACGCCGTTCTTGCCGTGGGCGGTGACGAAAACACAACTCTGGGCGTGGTCACGATGGGTCAGCGGGATGCCCGAATACGACGCACAGCCAGCGGCGGCGGTCACCCCCGGTACGACCTGAAAGGGGATGTCATGGGCGGCCAGTTTTTCGATCTCTTCGCCGCCGCGGCCAAAGATGAAGGGATCACCCCCCTTCAGGCGCAACACCCGCTTGCCCTTGAGGGCAAGATCGACCAGAAGCTGGCTGATGTCCTCCTGTTCCATTGTATGCTGCTTGGGCAGCTTGCCGACATAGATGCGCTCGGCGTCGCGTCGCATCAGGGCAAGAATGTCATCTCCCACCAGGCGGTCATAGACGACCACATCTGCCCGCTGCATCAGGCGCAGCGCACGGAATGTCAGAAGATCGGGGTCGCCGGGCCCGGCGCCAACCAGGTAGACTTCGCCCAGGCGTGAGCCCGGGTCGCCTGATGCGATGGCTTCGAGTTCGGCGTTCAGCTGTCGTTCCGCGGCCTTGGCCGAGCCGGCGAGGAACAGGTCTCCGACCGGCCCTTCGATGGCGGTTTCCCAGAACCGGCGTCGGTCAACCGTCTTGCGGATCGTTTCGCCGACCTGGTCGCGGAAACGGCCGACGAATTCGGCCAGTCGGCCATAGGCGGGGGGCAGGAGGCTCTCGATACGGGCGCGCAGGATGCGGGCGATCACCGGGGCGGCCCCACCCGAGGAAATGGCCACGACAAGGGGCGCCCGATCCACTACCGACGGGGTGATGAAATCGCAGTATTCCGCAACATCGGCAACGTTCGACAGCACGCCATGCCTCTTTGCAGCCGCATGCAGCAGGGCGTCACGTTCGGGCTCTTCCGAGGCGCCATAGGCAATGGCGGCGCCGGCAAGGTCGTCCTCGGTCACTGGGCGCGCGACATGGGTCAGGTTGGCGTCCTTTTCCAAGGGGCGGAATTCGTCGCTCAGCTGGACGTTATAGACCTCGACCCTTGCACCGGCGGCCAGGGCGCGCTCGGCCCGGCGGGCGGCCACCGTACCGCCGCCGTCAATGACGACCCGCTTGCCGCGGATATCGAGGAAGATGGGAAGATAATCCATGTTGCTCCGGCCTCTATTTGTTGTTGTCGGGCGATTTTTCGACTGCCCAGTCGGTCAGCGTGCGGCCCAGCCTTGCCGCGCTTTCGGGGTCGATGTCGACAATGGTCAGACGTCGACCCTCGCGCCATATCATGCGCAGCATGTTCAGCCCGTTGTGGAAGTCGACATTCTGCAGGCGTACGCGCCGGCCAAAGGGCAGAATGTGTTCGGACAGTTCGGTGACGGTTTCGGCCGCGATTTCGTCACCCGTGCCATTTTCGTTCATGTCAGTCATAGCGCAACCCGCGTGTAAAGGCCGCTTCAAGCCGCCATTCCCATTTCCGAGGTGTATCCCTGTAGTCCGGCTTGAGGTCGAACTCCAGAAACATCTGGCCCGATTCGCCCGCATGGGCGACCAGTTTCTCCAGTTCGTCAAAGCTGGTGACTTCGGGATGCGCGATGATCAGATCGCTGAGTTTTGCCATTTTTCTAACTTCCCTTCACTCGGTTATGAAATCGAACGCGAAACAGCAGGCGATTGCTCGGCCGTTGCGTGTCGGGATCAAATCCCGTCCTGTTATGCAGGACATTGTTGCACAGTACCCCCTGTCCGGCCTGCATGCGAACGGTCAACATCAGCGGGTCGTCACCGTTCAGTATTTCGGACAACGCCTGTACGGCCGCGCGGGTCTCCGGCGTTTCGCGCCAGTGGATCGAGCGGCTGCGTGCCGTAT
Source organism: uncultured Rhodobacter sp. (assembly GCA_964637875.1). Taxonomy (GTDB): domain Bacteria; phylum Pseudomonadota; class Alphaproteobacteria; order Rhodobacterales; family Rhodobacteraceae; genus UBA5972. Next base: position 26,656 of record CAZWXK010000018.1, on the reverse strand, counting down.
AGCGCATCACCAGGTTTCCATCGGGGTCGATGGAAAATACCGGGCCGATGCTGATCGGGCGCAGGCTGTCGTCGGGTTCACGGTTTTCCGGAATCGTCATTGCCTGCGGGTGCATGAGAGCAGCAACATGCGAGGGGTCGCGGTCACGCAGGCGAATATAGGCGATCTCGGGGTCCATCAGCTGATTCGTGCCGCCGTCTTCGGCCGGCCGTACGCAATGCAGGACCATCGCGCGGATCTGTTCGTTCGGGCCGTTGTAATACCCGTCGGTATGCCAGTTGATCGGGCGCCGCGTATAGGGAATGTATCCGCGCTGGCGTTCGGCAGTGCTGACCCGAAGTGCGACGATACCCAGTTCGCCCGCCGATCGGTGCCGTTCGGCGATTCGCAGGCCCATCCTGCGGGCAAATGATCTGAGCTGCGCCCGCACGATGGCGGAATCGGTTTCCGGCGGGTCGGTTCGGTAGATCGCAAGATTCGTTTTGCGGCATGTTTCGACCAGAATCTGCCGCTCGGATTCGGTCGGTTCGGCCAAGTCTTTCAGGGTGACGGGATCGGATCGTAAAAACCTAGAATAATTGTCGAGTTTTTCCGCCTTCCACGCCGAATAGATGGCGTCATTATCCAGAGAGAACGGGCTATTAACATGATTTGCCGATGTTTTTTCAATGACCTGCATCTTGCCCGTCTCCTGTTGTCGCGGCCTCTGGCGAGGGGGCCATTGGGGGCGCATCGGTGCCAATTTCCACTGGGGAAAAAACCGTGCACGTTTTTCTTTACATTCGCATATACTAATATATAAAACTGGTAGGGGAAACACCATTTTGGTTTGGTCGGTGTTATAATAGGCGCCAAAGGTACCGGATCAAACAGGGCCTTGAGGGTTCCGTGACAGGCGGCCCGACAATTCAAAGGCAGTCCGAACCGCCGTGACTGTTTTAAAACAAGAGGGAGAAATTGTCATGAAAGATGGCGACACGGCAGACAAGAAGGTGGCGGAGGGGCAGCATCCCACGCCGATGCTGGACGAACTCGAAGGTGGCCCCTGGCCGAGCTTTGTCACCGGGTTGAAGCGCCTTCGCGATTCAAAGGGGGAGCGTTACGCTCCGATGGTCAACGACCTTCTGGGTCAGCTCGAGCATTCCTATGAGGA
>CAZWXK010000018.1:0-25403 GCA_964637875.1 uncultured Rhodobacter sp. | reverse complement strand
GACATCATGTTCCAGGGCTGCACCAGCGAGGCCACCCAGGCCGCCTTTGACGAGCTGAACGAGCTGGGTTTCGACCTTGGCGGCGCCGGCCCTGCCCTGCGCACCGCGATGAGCTGTGTCGGACAGGCGCGCTGCGAGCAGTCCTGTTTTGATGAAGGCAAGGCGCATCGTCGCATCATCAACAAGTTCCTCGACGAGATGCACCGTCCGGCGCTGCCCTACAAGTTCAAGTTCAAGTTTTCGGGCTGCGGCAACGACTGCGTGAACGCCATCCACCGCGCCGACTTTGCGGTGATCGGCACCTGGCGCGACGACATCAAGATCGACCAGGAGAAGGTCAAGGAACACATCGCAAATGTCGGCCGCAAATACACCATCGACACGGTGGTGAACATGTGCCCGACGCGTGCGATCTCGCTCAACGACGATGATACGCTGGAAATCGACAACAAGTCCTGCGTACGCTGCATGCACTGTATCAACGTCATGACCAAGGCCCTTTCGCCCGGTGACGACCGTGGCGCCTCGATCCTGATCGGCGGCAAGCGGGCGCTGAAGGTTGGCGACATGATGGGGATCATGATCAAGCCCTTCATCAAGCTCGAAACCGAGGAAGACTTTGAAGAGCTCGAAGATTTCGCCGAGGCCTGCATCGAGTTCTTTGCCGACAATGCGCTCGAGCATGAGCGCATCGGTGAAACCATCGACCGCATCGGCCTGCCGGCCTTCCTCGAGGCTGTCGGTGTCGAGGCGGATCCGAACATGGTCAACCATCCGCGGACGTCCTGCTTTGTGCGCACCGACGACTTTGACGAGGAAGCGGCCAAGTGGTTCGAGCGCAAGGCGCGTGACGCCGGCATGACCGTGGCGTCGGAATAAGCGAAAAAAGAGAAAGGGGGTTTCCCCGCGCGAGGGGAAACCTTTTCCCAAGGGAGAACAGCGAAATGAGCGAAGCGAGAGAAACGCCCCGCGAGGCGATTGAATCCGGCGTCCCGGATCACCTGCAGTACATGCACCCGATGCTTAAGCGCAATCTGGGCAACTGGGCCTGGCATGATCGCCCGCGCCATGGTGTGCTGCGTCATGTCACCAAGGACGGCGACGAGGTGTTCACCGTGCGCGCCGGCACCCAGCGCCAGATGGATGTCTATACCATCCGCAAGCTGTGCGATATCGCCGATGAGTTCGGCGAAGGGCATGTGCGCTTTACCACCCGTTCCAACATCGAATTCATCGTGGAAGACCAGTCCAAGGTCGATCCTCTGATTGACGAGCTTCAGGCGAATGGTTTCCCTGTTGGCGGCACCGGAGCGTCGGTTTCCATGATCTCCCATACGCAGGGCTGGTTGCACTGCGACATTCCTGGAACCGATGCCTCCGGCGTTGTCAAATCCATGATGGACATGCTCCACGAGGAATTCGTCAACGAGAACATGCCCAACCGCGTTCGCATCACCACCTCGTGCTGTCAGATCAACTGTGGCGGTCAGGGCGATATCGCGATCAACGTGCAATACACCAAGCCACCCAAGATCAACCACGATCTGGTTGCCAATGTCTGCGAGCGTCCCGCGGTCGTGGCGCGTTGCCCCGTTGCGGCTATCCGGCCGGCCCTGGTCGATGGCAAGCCTTCGCTGGAGGTGGATGAAAAGAAATGTGTCTGCTGCGGGGCCTGCTATCCGCCCTGTCCGCCGATGCAGATCAACGGCAAGGAAAGCACGAAAATCGCCATCTGGGTTGGCGGAAAGCATTCGAACGCACGGTCCAAGCCGACCTTCCACAAGCTGGCAATTGCCAACCTGCCCAACAACCCGCCCCACTGGCCCGAGGTTGCGGACGTGGTGAAAAAGATCATCACCGCCTACAAGGAAGACGCCAAGCACTGGGAGCGCATGGGCGAGTGGATCGAGCGGATCGGCTGGAACCGGTTCTTCGACATTACCGGCCTGGCGTTTACCAAGCACCACCTGGATACCTGGACCGGTGCCCGCAAGACCCTCAACATGTCAGCACATGTCCGTTTCTGAGGAGACACAGCCGTGAAATTCGGAATCGTCGTCAGCGAAGGGCCCTATACCCACGAAGCCTCGGACACGGCCTACAATTTTGTCAAGGCCGCGATCGAGGCGGGGCACGAGGTCCCGCGGGTGTTCTTTTATCACGACGGGGTGAATGTCGGCACGCGCCTGACTGTCCCGCCGCAGGATGACCGTAACATCCAGGTGAACTGGACCAACCTGGCCAAGGAGCATGGCATCGATCTGGTGGTTTGCATCGCGGCGGCCCAGCGCCGCGGCATTCTGGACGAAAACGAGGCCAAGCGTCAGGGCAAGGATGCCGACAACATTGCCGAAGGATTCCGGATTTCCGGTCTCGGACAGCTGATCGAAATGGGCATCCAGACCGATCGTCTGATGATGTTCGGCGATTGAGGAGGGCTGACAATGGAAGATGGAGTGAAAAAGTTCCTCTATGTGAACCGCAAGGCTCCTTACGGGACGATCTATGCGCTGGAGGCGCTGGAGGTCGTGCTGATCGGTGCCGCTTTCGACCAGGATGTCAGCCTCGCCTTTCTGGATGATGGCGTGTTTCAGCTGACCAGGGATCAACAGACCGACGCGGTGGGGATGAAGAATTTCTCGCCGACGTTCCGGGCGCTTGGGGATTATGATGTCAACAAGCTGTATGTCGAGCGCGAGTCCCTGGAGGAACGCGGCCTGACCGCCGATGACCTGCAGGAGATCATGTATGAGGACGAAGATGACGATTGGGCCGAAAAGCCGTCAATCCGCATCATCAGCCGGGCGGAAATGGCCGATCTCATGCATGACCAAGACGTCATCCTGAGCTTCTGAAGGGAGGAGAGACCATGTCAACACTGCACACGGTGAACAAGTCCCCCTTTGCCACCCAGTCTCTGTTGAGCTGCATCAATCATGCTGCCGATGGCGATGCGATTCTTCTGATCGAGGATGGTGTCTATGGTGCCGCAGCCGGAACCGGAGTGGCCGATGTCGTGGCTGGCAGGACCGGCAGCATCAGGTTTTATGTTCTCGGCCCGGATCTCGATGCCAGGGGAATAGCTGCCACGCGCCTGCTGGAGGGTGTCGAGGTCGTCGATTACGCAGGCTTTGTGGGCCTCGCGGCAGAACACGACCGGGCACAGGCCTGGCTCTGACAAGATTGCAACCGATCCGTATGGGGGATCACAAACCGAAAGGAAAAGGAAATGTCCTACGAAGTTAATGGCCAGACTGTCGAGCATGACGAGGAAGGCTACATCACCAATCTGAGCGACTGGAGCGAGGATCTGGCCAAGGTCATCGCCGAACAGGAAGGCATCGAGATGACCGACGAGCATTGGGCTGTCGTCAACTTCCTGCGCGACTATTACGAGGAATACCAGATCGCCCCGGCGGTGCGTGTCCTCATCAAGGCTATCAAGAAACAGATGGGCCCGGAAATCGGCAACAACAAGCACATGTACGAGCTGTTCCCCTATGGTCCGGCCAAACAGGCGTGCAAGATTGCCGGGCTGCCCAAGCCGACCGGCTGCGTCTGATCTGACCTGTCTCTGAAAAAACAAGAAACACCCCAGAGACACATCACGGGAGGAGTCCGAAGTGTTGTCAACGCTTTATGCACTGCTGTACTATATTGCCACCGCCCTTCTGGTAATCGGGCTGGCTGTCAAGATCCGGCAATATGCGCGGACTCCTGCCCCACTCAAGATTCCGACGACCCCCGCGCCGACCACGATGTCGGGGGTCTTCTGGCGGATGTTCCGCGAGGTCGTGTTCTTTGAAAGCCTGTTCAAGTCGAACAAGTGGATCTGGCTGTTCGGGTATCTTTTCCACGGCTCGCTCCTGCTGATCACGATCCGCCATCTGCGTTATTTCATCGAGCCCGTCTGGTGGTGGGTCAGCCTTGAACAGCCCTTTGGCATTTATGCCTCGTTCGGCATGGTGCTGGGGCTGGCCGGGCTGTGGGCGAGGCGAATTCTGGTCGAGCGGATCCGCTATATCACGAACCCGTCCGACCACCTGATGCTGGCCCTGCTGATCGCCATCGCGCTCAGTGGCATGACCATGCGTTTCCTGACCCCAACCGATATCATCGGGGTCAAGATGTTCTTTCTGGGCCTGCTGCGCTTTCAGATCAACGAACTGCCCGACACACCGGCGCTGTTGATACATCTGGGGCTGGTTGCGGTGCTGTTCATCATCTTCCCGATGTCGAAGCTGCTTCATGCTCCGGGGATCTTCTTCAGTCCGACGCGCAACCAGGTCGATAACCCTCGTGAAAAACGTCATCTCGCCCCCTGGGCGGCGGAACTGGAAAGATAAGGGAGGCACAGGGGACAATGGCACCTCTCGACGACAGCGAGAACAAGAAACCGGCCGAGATGATGGATATCCGCGGCCCTGACGGCGACCCGTTGGAAATTCCGCGCCTGGCCTGTGACGCGATGGCCGAAAGCAAACCCTACCCGGCCTATCCCGAACACAACCTCAAGCTGGGCTTCCCCGGCGAGCTGATAGACAACTGGCAAGAGGTCGCCATCGCCAAGATGGGCGAACTGGCCAAAAAGAACCGTGCCTTTCAGGTCTATCTGGACGCCTGCGTGAAGTGCGGCGCCTGCACCGACAAGTGCCATTATTTTCTGGGTTCGGGCGACCCCAAGAACATGCCGGTCGCGCGGCAGGATCTGCTGCGCAGTGTCTATCGTCGTTATTATACCTTTGCCGGCAAGTATTTCCCGTGGCTTGTCGGTGCGCGCGACCTGACCAAGGAAGTGCTGGATGAATGGTATGCCTATTACCATCAGTGCAGCCAATGCCGCCGGTGTTCGGTCTTTTGTCCCTACGGCATCGACACTGCGGAAATTTCGATGGCCGCGCGCGAAATCATGGACAGCGTCGGTCTGGGCGACAAGTATTGCAACGAGATCATCGGCAAGGTCAAGGATGTGGGCAACAACCTGGGCCTGCAGGAAAAGGCCCTGGCCGCCACCCTGGAAGGGCTGGAAGAGGATATCGAGGATGACACCGGCATCAGCGTACGCATCCCGCTTGACGAAAAGGGTGCCGACATCCTGCTGGTCACGCCCAGCGCAGACTTTTTTGCCGAGCCCCATATCGAGGGTCTGATCGGTTACGCCAAGGTGTTCCACGAGGCGGGCGTCAGCTGGACGCTGTCATCCTATGCGTCCGAGGCCGCCAATTTCGGCATGTTCATCGGTTCGTACGAAAACATGCGTGATGTGTCACTGCGTATCCGCAAGGCGGCCGAGGATCTGGGCGTCAAGCGCATCATCTTTGGCGAATGTGGCCATGCGTGGCGCGTTGCCTACAGTTTCCTGAACACATTGGCGGGACCGTTCGATTTTCTCGACCCGAATTATCCGGTTCCGCAGCACATTCTGGAATTTACCTGGAACGAGATCCAGAAAGGTACCCTCAAGCTGGACAAGTCACGAAACGATCATATCCGGCTTACCTATCACGACAGTTGCAACGTCGCGCGTGCGTCCCGTATGGGCGACAAGCCCGGCGGCCAGTTCGAGATCCCGCGCAATGTGCTCAAGGCTGTCTGCAACCATTATTACGACATGGATCGCGACACGATCATGGAAAGCACCGTGTGCTGTGGCGGCGGTGGCGGTCTCCTGACCGACGAGATCATGGACATCCGCGTCAAGGGCGCGGGGCCGCGAATGAAGGCATTGAAACAGGTGACCGATGATTTCGGCGTCACCCACATGGCGGCGATCTGTGCGATCTGCAAGACGCAGTTCTCGAAGGTGATGCCCAAATACGGATACGGCATGGATTCGATTCTGTCGGTTCACCAACTGGTATCGAATGCCATCATCCTTGGTGGCCAGGAAGTTGAAGAGGATGCGGCGCCCCAAGGGGATGCGGCAGCAGCGGAGGCAATACAATGAACGATCTTTCACCCGATGACAAACTGACTTTCCGCCGCTTCAGGGAGGGCGAGACACCCAGGGATTGGGATCTGGAAGAAAAGATTTTCCAGCAGGACCATTCCTACAAGTGCCCGACCTATGTCGCCAAGACCCCGCCTTGCCAGGGATCGTGTCCGTCGGGGCATGAAATCCGTGGCTGGCTGGCCATCGCCCGCGGCATGGACAAGCCGCCCGTCGAGGGCATGACATGGCAGGAATATGCCTTTCAGCGGATGCTGGATGCCAACCCGTTCCCCGCGACCATGGGCCGGGTCTGCCCGGCGCCCTGCGAATCGGGCTGCAACCGGAACGAGGTTGACGAATATGTGGGCATCAACGGTGTCGAGCAATATGTCGGCGACTGGGCCAACGAGAACGCGCTGAAGGCACCCGAGCCGGGCCCCGACACGGGACGCAAGATTGCCGTCATCGGTGGCGGGCCGGCGGGGCTGGCCGCGGCGTTCTTTCTGCGTCGTCAGGGACATGGCGTGACCCTGTTCGAGGCCAATTCCGAACTGGGCGGCATGATGCGCTATGGCATCCCCGGCTATCGGACGCCGCGCGACATGCTGGACAAGGAAATCGGCCGCATCATCGACATGGGGGTGGATGTGCACACCAATACCCGGGTCGGGGTCGATGTTTCGGTCGATGAGCTGGAGGATGCGTTTGACGCGATCTTCTGGGCGCTGGGCGCACAGAAGGGCCGCGATCTGCCGATCCCGGGCTGGAAGGGTACCGACAACTGCATCAACGGCATCGAATTCCTGGATGCCTTCAACGAGGGCTACGTTCTGGGAACGGCGAAAAAGGTGGTTGTGGTTGGCGGTGGCGATACCTCGATCGACGTTGCCTCGGTTGCGCGCCGTCTTGGTCATATTACCGAGGTCGTTCCCTCGGAACACGGCGATGGCACCGTACTGGACTTCACCGGCAAGGACGTTGCCCACAGCCTGCGCCGCGAGGGTATCGAAGCGGTCCTGACCTCGCTTTTCCCGGTCGAGGAAATGACCGCCGCCGAACATGAGCGCGAGGATGCCAAGCGCGAGGGTGTCGAAATCAGGGGCGGGGTCATGCCGCTTGAGGTCATCAAGGATGAAACCGGCAAGGCGGTCGCACTGAAAATGTGCGAATGCGACATGAAGGGCATGACGCCGATCCCGCGCGAGGGAACCGAGTTCGAGATCGAATGCGACATCATCATTTCGGCCATCGGGCAGTATGGCGATCTGACGGGGGTCGAGGATCTGGACAATGGCCGCGGCTTCATCGACATCGAGAACGGCTATCACGTCAAGGGCAAGGCCAAGCATTTCGCCGGTGGCGATATCGTCAAGCCGCATCTGCTGACAACGGCGATCGGTCATGGCCGCGTGGCCGCCGAGGCCATCACCGACTATCTGGATGATGGCGATATCGAAAAGCGTCCCAAGATCGACGTGCATCATTTCAACCTGCTCCAGGAGCTGCACCGTCGCGGCAAGGACCCCGAGCCCTATGGCCACGAACAGACACGGGGCACGTCGGATGCGAAATTCGCGATCCACAATTTCGAGGACCGCTCGGACAGCCAGATCATTCCCCATGACGAACTGTTCAAGGGCCACTTCAACTTTGTTCCCCGCGAGCGTCGCCAGGAGGTGCGTATCGAGGGCGATGCGGTTCTGGGCAATTTCGAGGAACGCATCATCGCCTTTTCCGAGGAACAGGCCCGCAAGGAAGGCGAACGCTGCATGTCGTGCGGCATGTGCTTCGAGTGCGACAACTGTGTGATCTACTGCCCGCAGGATGCCGTTCATCGTGTGCCGAAATCCGAGCGTGCCGTGGGCCGCTATGTCTATACCGATTACACACGCTGTATCGGCTGTCATATCTGCGCCGATGTCTGCCCGACCGGTTATATCAAAATGGGTCTTGGGGAATAGCGATGAAACGTCTGCTGGTCTTTTTCATTCTCGCTTCTGCGCTGGCCGGCCATACGGCCATCGCTGGAAATCTGGGCCCCGAGATACCCAAGGCCACAGGGAAGCCGCATCCCGAGGGCAACCTGTGGATGCGGATAAACCACCCCAAGATGCTCCTGCATGATCGCAATCTGACCATGCGCCAGGGCGACCGCGATATCGAGTTCAGTCTCAAGGGCTGTGTCAGTTGCCATGCGGTAAAGGGCGCAGATGGTCAGCCGGTCGGCTATGACGACCCGAAATATTTCTGCCGGGTCTGCCATGACTATGCGGCGGTCAAGGTCGATTGCTTTGTCTGCCACAACTCGAAACCCGAGGAAAAGACGCAAGCCTTCCTTTCGCCGCGCAAGGTGCCCGACAGCAATGAACTTGCCGCCTATCTGAACAAGACCGGGAAGGAGACCGGGCAATGAAACTGCCGGCGCTCAAATTCAGCAAGAAGCCCTCGGAAATGGATCGGCGCGATTTTCTAAGGGCAGGTGCGGCGCTGGCAACCATCACGCTCGCCCCTGGCGTCACCCTGATGGCCTTTGGCGGTTCCGAGGCCAGGGCCAAGGCGGACCCCGACAAACGATGGGGCCTTCTGATCGATGTCAACAAATGCGTCAAGGACTGCACGGCATGCGTCACCGCCTGCTCCGAGGAGAACGGTTGGAAACTGCCGGTCAACATGGAAACCGATGCCCAGTGGATCCGCAAGGTAACGCTGACTGACAACGAGACCGGGCGCGAGGAAAACCTTGTGACCATGTGTCAGCACTGCGAAGAGCCCCCTTGCGTGGATGTGTGCCCGACCGGTGCATCCTTCAAGCGCGTTGATGGAATCGTGCTGGTGGACAAGCACATCTGCATCGGCTGTCGCTATTGCATGATGGCCTGCCCTTACAAGGCGCGCTCGTTCGTTCACGAAAACATCGTTGATGAACAGAAAACCTGGGCCCCGCGCGGCAAGGGCACGGTCGAAAGCTGTACCTTGTGCGTGCATCGCGTCGATACCGGGCGCATCCCGGCCTGTGTCGAGGCATGCAACGCGACCGGCCATGGCGCCATCATTTTCGGCGACCTCATGGATCCCGAAAGCGAGATTTCCAAGGCGCTGGCCCAATATCCCTCGACCGCGCTGCGTGACGATCTGGGTTTGAACCCGGGCGTGCGCTACAGCAACCTGTAAGGGGGTCACGACATGGAACGCATGATCTATCGCGAAATCCAGGCCAACCGGGCCATCCTGCAGACGGCCGCCCTTCTCGGGGTTTTCCTCCTGGGTGCGGCGGGGGCCGTCCTGTACATGGAGGAATACGGTCACATCGTTACCGGCATGACCAACCAGATCGTCTGGGGCCTGCCACATGTATTTGCCATCTTCCTGATCGTTGCGGCATCGGGGGCGCTCAACGTTGCCTCGATCGCCAGCGTGTTCGGCAAGACCCCCTACAAGCCGCTTTCGCGCCTTTCGGCATTGCTGGCCATGGCGCTGCTGGCCGGCGGTCTGGCGGTTCTGGTGCTTGACCTCGGTCGGCCGGATCGGCTGATCATTGCCATGACGACCTATAACTTCAAGTCGATCTTCGCCTGGAATATCTATCTCTATAACGGGTTCTTCGTGATCGTCGGTATCTATCTGTATACCCAGATGGCGCGATCCATGCCTGCAAAGGTGGTCAAGACCGCTGGTTTTGTCGCCTTTGTCTGGCGTCTGGCGCTGACTACGGGCACAGGGTCGATCTTTGGTTGGCTGGTGGCGCGCGCAGCCTATGAATCGGCGATCATGGCGCCGTTGTTCATCGTGATGTCCTTTGCATTCGGTCTTGCGGTGTTCATTCTGGTGGTGACCTTCACGACCAGGGTCACCGGGCGGCCCTTTGGCACCAAACTGCTGAACAGGCTGGGACGGTTGCTGGGCATATTCGTGGGCCTCGTTCTGTATTTTACCGCGATCCAGCATCTCACCAGCGGTTACTGGGCGCGCAATGGCGGGATCGAGCGGTTCATCCTGTTCGACGGCGGGATCTACACGACCCTGTTCTGGGTCGGGCAGGTGCTGATCGGCGGGCTGATCCCCCTGGCGCTGGTTTTTCATCCCACGGGTGGGAAAAAGCCCGCCTCGACCATCGTGGCCTCCATCCTGGTCATCCTGGGCGGTTTTGCGCAGGTCTATGTGATCGTGATCGGTGGCCAGGCCTATCCGCTGAACATCTTTCCGGGGTTCACCGCGTCGAGCAGCTTCTTTGACGGCGTGGTGAACAGCTATACGCCCAGCTGGCCGGAATTTCTGCTGGGCATGGGCGGGGTTGCGCTGGCCCTGGCAATCACCGGGGTGGGCATGAAGGTGTTGCGCATCTTGCCGACGAACCTTTCGGATGCCAATGTAGGCCAGATGTGAAACCGGGCGTCTCTGACGCCCGCCATGCGGAGTCGGATGCCATGCGGGAAACACATCCCTTTGCGCGCTTTGTTGCCATTCTGGGGCGTGGGAAAACCAAGCAACGCCATCTTACCCTCGAGGAATCGCGCGAAGCGATGGCGATGATCCTGCGCGACGAGGCCCTGCCCGAGCAGATTGGTGCATTCCTGATGCTGTTGCGCCTCAAGGAGGAGGCCCCCGAGGAAATTGCCGGCTTTACCCTGGGCGCGCGGGCAACATTCGATCTGCCCGCCACGATACCCGAGGTCGATCTGGACTGGTCCTCCTATGCGGGCAAGCGGATCCAGCTGCCGTGGTTTGTCCTGTCGGTTCTGGCCATGGCCGGCGCCGGTTACAAGGTATTCATGCATGGCGCCGAAGGGCATACGCCCGGGCGCCTCTATACCAGCGAGGTTCTGGCCCGACTGGGCTTTCCCGCGGCTGCCAGCCTGCAACAGGCGGCCGACCAGATTGCCAGGCGGAACTTTGCCTATGTGCCCCTGGCCGTGCTCAGCCCCGGCCTCAGCCACCTGATCGAGTTGCGCCCGATCCTGGGTCTTCGATCGCCTGTGCATTCATTTGCCCGAATGCTGAATCCGTTCACGGCGCCGACCATGATGCAAGGTATTTTCCACCGTGGTTTCATGGATATTCACGCAGGCGCGGCGCGTATTCTCGGCCAGCCGCGCATGGCGGTTTTTCGCGGCGAGGGCGGCGAGATCGAGCGCCGTCCGAACAAGCCGACCGTGGTGTGGATCACATCCGGCGACAGCGATCCCGTCGTCGAAACCTGGCCGGCCCTGCTGCCCGATCCCCACCAGGAGGCGGACGAAAACATGCGGGTCGCAGATCTGGTGGAAATGTGGCGCGGCAAGGCCGACAACCCCTATGCCGAAGCATCGATCACCGGAACCATCGCGATCACCCTGAAAACCATGGGAAAGGCGGAAACGATTGACGACGCGCAGGCGCAGGCACAACAGCTGTGGCGCGAACGGGATCGGAGCCTGTTGCCGCTGAGTGGGGGTGGCGATGTCCCGCTTCCTGATCGCCGCCGCGCATAAATCGTCAGGCAAGACCGTCGTCTCGACCGGGCTGGCCAGGGCGCTGGCGTTGCGGGGGCGCAAGGTGCAGGCCTTCAAGAAAGGGCCCGATTATATCGACCCAATGTGGCTGGCCGCCGCAAGCGGGCGGCCTTGCTATAACCTCGATTTCAACACCATGACAGCGGACGAACTGGTGACACTTCATGTCAGTCGCGCGCGCGGGGCGGACATTTCACTGATCGAGGCCAACAAGGGGCTGTATGACGGGGTTGATCTGCGGGGCGCGGACTCGAACGCTGCATTGGCCAGGCTGCTGTCCGCACCGGTCGTTCTGGTCGTTGACACCGGGGGCATGACCCGCGGAATTGCGCCCCTCCTGCAGGGGTATGTTGGTTTTGACGATACGGTCCATGTCGCGGGCGTGATCCTGAACAAGGTCGGCGGCCCACGCCACGAAAGCAAGCTGCGCGCCGCTGTCGAGGCCTATACGGACCTGCCGGTTCTCGGGGCCGTGTGGCGCAACCCCGATCTGGAAATCGGCGAGCGGCATCTCGGGCTGACCACGCCGGCCGAGGAGGGTCATGTCGATCGCAAGATCGCGACATTTGCCAGCATCATGGAGGATTCGATCGACCTTGACGCATTGTGTTCATTGGCGGATGCGGCCCCTGCCTTGCGCGCAAACGTCCCGGTCGGTCGAACGCCCGGCAAGAGAGAGCTGCGCATCGGCATTGCCCGTGATACCGCGTTCGGATTCTATTATCCCGACGATCTCGAGGCGTTCGCCCGGGCCGGTGCCGACCTGGTTCCTTTCGATACGTTGCGCGACGCGCGCCTTCCCGACGTTGACGGCCTGTTCATAGGCGGGGGCTTTCCCGAAATGAGGATGGCAGAGTTGTCGCGCAACCACGCCATGCGCCGCGCCATCCGCACGGCAATTCTGGGCGGGATGCCTGCTTATGCCGAATGTGGAGGCCTGATGTATCTGTGCGAATCCCTTTCATGGCGGGGAAAGGTCCTGCCCATGGTCGGAATCGTGCCGGGTATTGCGCAAATGCATGACCGGCCTCAGGGGCGGGGATATGCGGTGTTTTCGACGACGCCATCCCATCCCTGGGAACCCGAAGGACAGACCGTCAAGGCCCATGAATTTCACTATGCCGCCATTACCGGTCTGCCCGAAGGCCTGCAATATGGCCGGACCATCCAGCGGGGGGCCGGAATCGACGGTCGCCATGACGCGGTGGTCCTGCACAATCTGGTGGCCGGTTTTTGTCATCTGCGCAACAGCCCGTCACATCGGTGGGTCGCGCATTTCGTCGATTTCGTTCGACGCCGGAAACGGGGTGGGACGCGAAAATGAAGACCCCCGCCACACGGGGCGGGGGTTTTCCTGTCTGTTCGGGATGATGAGGTCGGTCAGACGCGCTTGATTTCAAAGCGGTAGACATTGCCCTCGCTCGAAGAGCTGACCAATTCGTTACCCGTCTGATTGCAGAACGCAGCAAAGTCGGCGACCGAACCCGGATCGGTCGAGGTCACCACCAGGATCTCGCCCTGGGGCACCGATTTCAGGGCTTTCTTTGCCTTGAGAATCGGAAGCGGGCAATTCAGCCCTTCTGCGTTCAGTACATGTTCAGCCATTCGTCTTTCCCTTATGCTGTTGAACGGTAGGAGCCGCGATCCCGGCTCAGATGAAAAGGTTGATGTCGGATTTGCTGGCGGTTTCCATGTAGGTTGCCGCGCCGCCAATCTCGATTCCATCGATCATGTCTTCCTGCTTGAGTTCAAACAGGTCCAGGGTCATCTGGCAGGCGATGATGCGAATATCCAGATCAACGGCGGCTTCGCGCAGCTCGGGGATCGATGCAACACCTTTTTTCTTGATCAGGTTCTTCATCATCGTGGTGGCCATCCGGTCGACGCCGGGAATGACCGAAACGATGTTCGGCATGGACATGTGCATGCCCATCATGGGCATCTCCATCGCCGGGTTGCCAAGGGTCGTGACCTTGAGATCAAGGTCCTTCTTGAGAAGAGCGAGCCCGTAGAAGGTAAAGAACATCGTCACGTTGATGTCCATCGCCGCCGCCGTCGTTGCCAGGATGAAGGGCGGGTATGCCCAGTCGAGCGAGCCCTTCGTAACAATGATCGACATGCTCTTGGCGTTTTCCATGTCTCCCTGTTGAGCGTTATCCAGCATGTCTTTTCCCTCCTGACTGCTGTAAAGGCCTTTTGACACTTTCAATTATTAGAAATCTTGAATACTAAAAATGATACAACGGGTCAAGGAAGGCCGGCTTGTCAACGCGTGAAAGTGAACGGGTGGCTTGCAAATTTGTGTCAAAATGGCGTTTATGCGCGTCAATTATGGGAAATCCGGCGGTTTTTCGGATAATATCATGCCAGGGGTCAGCGTTTCATGGATAAAAAGGTCATGGATATCTCGGAACTCAAGAACAACGCCTCGAAGGCCAGCGAATTGCTCAAGGTCATGGCCAATCAGTCGCGGCTGATGATTCTGTGCAATCTGCTGGACGGTGAGAAATCCGTTCAACAGCTTCAGGGCCATGTCGGCCTCAGCCAGTCCGCCCTGTCGCAACAGCTTGCGATTCTGCGAGGGCAGCGCCTGGTGAGTACGCGGCGCGAAGCGCAGTCGGTCTATTATTCCCTGGCCAGCGAAGAGGCCGAAACCCTGATCGGCACCCTCTACGAAATATACTGTAACGACAAGAGCTGATCCTCCTTACATCCTGTCGTTTCATGACCCGCTCGAAAATGGGCGGGAAAGGCGGGTATTTGCCTTTGGATGGCGAAAACGAGGTAGCCATGCCGAACGCAATATAATATGCTGATGTGTGAAGATGTTTCATCGCAGGGTAGAAAATCGTCACGGGGTGGGACAAGCTCCGGGCTCAGAACAAGGGGGATTCACATGTTGGATGCTTGGAGAGAGGCCGTCACCGCCGCACCGGCCTTTTATATCGGCTGGGGCGGTCTGCTGATCGGGATGGTCTTTGGCTATATCGTGTTTCGCACGAATTTCTGCGCCATGGGCTCGATTTCCGATTTCATGTCCTTTGGCAATTTCAATCGTTTTCGGGCCTGGATGCTGGCCACCGGCACGGCCGTTGCCGGGGTTCTGGTGCTCAGCCGCCTGGGGGCGATCAATCCGGCAGACGCCATGTACCTGAGTCCTTCTTTCGGATGGCTTGGCAATATCGTCGGCGGGCTGATGTTCGGCATCGGCATGGTCTTTGCCGGCGGCTGCATGAGCCGGAACCTCGTGCGGGCCGGCGGAGGAGATCTGCGCTCGCTGTTGATCATCGTGGTCGCCGGGCTGGCGGCCTATGCAACGATTCGCGGCCTTCTGGGGCCGCTGCGGTTGCTGATCTTCGGGTCTGTCGCCGTGGACCTTACCCAGCTGGGCATGGAAACCCAGGGGATGGACGCCTTTCTTTCACGCCTGACCGGTATAGCGCCGGGCACGGCAAACCTGCTGGTGGCGCTGGTCCTTGCCGGTGGAATCGCGATCTATTGTTTCAAGTCGCCCGAGTTCCGCAAGTCGGGCCGCAACATCGTGGCCGGGTTCGGCATCGGCCTGACCGTAACGGCGGGGTGGCTGCTGACCGGACTGGCACAGGATGAATTCGCCGATGTTCCGGTTCAGCTGATCTCACTGACCTATGTGCGGCCATCGGGGGATACGCTGTTCTATGTGATGAACTCGACTGCCTTTGCCTATCCAAGCTTTGCAGTCGTGACGACCTTCGGCGCCATTCTCGGGGCGTTTCTGGGCGCGCTTGTACATCGGAGATTCAATCTGGCGACATTCAACGGGGTTCCCGATACCGTGCGCAACCTTTTCGGTGCGGTGCTGATGGGGACCGGTGGCGTCATCGCGCTGGGCTGTACCGTGGGGCAGGGCATTACCGGCATGTCGACCCTTGCCCTCGGCTCGGTGATCGCGCTGGTTTCGATCATCATCGGCGGAATGCTGGGAATGAAGATCATGGAGGCCGTTGCCTGAGCGATTACCCAGGGATCGCCCGGTCGGGAACAGGGAAAGGGCGGCGACCGGGATCGCCGCCCTTTCCCTTTTGTCGTCTTGCGGATCTGCCCGTGGGGCACTCAATCTTCGGCTTCTTCGGGAATCAGCTGTGCGGCAACCTTGAGGGCAATCCTGCTGTAGATGGCTGCATGCGGCCCATCGGGTTGCGAGACCACGACGGGCGTTCCCGCATCGGAATGCTCGCGAATATCCATGTGCAGCGGTATGGCCCCAAGGAACGGAACCTGCAGTTTGTGGGATTCGTCCTCGGCCCCGCCATGGCCGAATATGTCCGAGCTCTCGCCGCAATGGGGGCAGATGAACGTGCTCATGTTTTCGACAATGCCGAAGATCGGCACATCGACATTCTTGAACATTTTCAGCCCCTTGCGCGCGTCGATCAGCGCCAGATCCTGGGGGGTGGAAACGATGACTGCGCCCGTCAGCGGCACCTGCTGGGCCATCGTCAGCTGGGTGTCGCCGGTGCCGGGCGGCATATCCAGCACAAGGACGTCGAGGTCGCCCCAGTCAACCTCGCGCACAAGCTGCATCAGGGCCGAAACCACCATGGGGCCGCGCCAGATGACCGGGGATTCCTCGTCCATCAACATGCCCATCGACATGACCTGCATGCCGTGGGCCCGCAGGGGCTTGATCCGGTCATCCACGATTTCGGGCCGGTCGCTGACCCCCAGAAGACGCGGGATCGAGGGGCCATAGACATCGGCATCCAGCAGGCCGACCTTCATGCCCAGCCCCTGCAGCGCCAGCGCAAGGTTGACGGCGGTGGTCGATTTTCCGACCCCCCCCTTGCCGGATGCCACCGCCAGAATGGTCTTTACCCCGGGGATCGAGCCGGGCTTGGGCCGCAGGTCGGGACCGAGGGCGCGCTCTTTCTTGCGGCTCAGCTTGGGGGGCTGTTGTGTCGGGTCGAACTGTTCCGCCTTTTCGGCGGTCAACGCGACCAGCACGCTGTCAACGCCTTCGATTGCCGAAACGACTTTTTCGGCCTGTTCGCGCAAGGGCGCAAGATCGCCGGCATAGCCCTCGGGTACCGTGATCGAAAAGATCACCTTGCCGTCGTTCACGACAATATCCGAGACCAGCCCGAGCGTCACGATATCCCCCCTGAGCCCCTGGGCAGTGACCCCTTTCAGTTCTTCGAGAATCCTGTCTTTCATGTTCGTGGTTCCAGTCCTGTTGTTTCATGCATAGATTAGAATGTTATTAATTATAAGACAAGCGCGCTTCCCCGATGGGCCTTGGTGCATGGCTCTGGCGTTGGGGCGCCGGCCGCTGTCCGTGTCCCGGGATACCCCCCCGCAACAAGAGGATCAGTCCGGGAGCCTGGGGAAATAGCTTCCTTTGCGCGCAATCACGAACCGACGGAATTTTTCGGTGACTGCGGTCAATGGCATGTCGCGCCGATGCATCAGAAACCATTGCCTGGTGATGGGAACGCCTGGGGCCCTGATCTGAACCAGTCTGCCATCGGCCAGCTCGCTGGCCACGGTATGCCCCGAGATAAAGGCAATGCCGAGGCCGGCAATGACGGCCTGCTTGATCGTTTCGTTAGTGCCCATGCTGACGGTTTCATAGGCGCGTCCCTCGCCGAGCCGGTCGAGAAGGCGCTCCATCAGGATTCGCGTCCCCGAGCCCCTTTCGCGTACGAGAAAGGTTTCCTCAAGCAGTTCCTCGGGCAAAACGTCGCGCCCTGTTGCCAGCCTGTGACCCTTTGGCGCAATGAATATATGCGGATGCGGCCCCAGGATTTCGGCGGTGACAACCGGTGCCCTCGGCGGGCGGCCCATGATCGCCAGGTCAACGGCCCCCTCCATGACATATGAAATGATCTCCTCGCGATTGCCAATGCGCAGGCCGACCTGAATGTCGGGATTGGCCCGCTGAAACATCGAAACCAGCTGCGGCGCAAAATATTTTCCGGTGCTGACAACGCCGATCGCAAGATAGCCCAGCTTGCCCTGGCGTATGGATTTCACCTTTTCATAACAGTTGGTTAGAGATGCTTCGATCTGTTTGGTGCTGCGAAACACCTCCTCGCCCGGCGAGGTCAGGCTGGTCTTGCCGTCATTGCCCCGCATCATCAGGCGCGCACCGAGATTTTCCTCGAGCAGCTTGAGTTGGGTCGATACGGCCGGGGGGGTCAGGCCCAGCACCTCGGCGGCAGCCGTGAGCGAGCCGTTTTCGGCGATTGCGACCAGCGCGCGCAGCTGTTTGAGCGTGATTGCGGATTCATTGATCATAAATTTTCTTTAACGCGTTTGAGATTTTTTTCAATTTCCTTTTTGTCCGAGAGTCGCCAAACAGGGCGCAGAAAGCCCAAGTAAACCAAAGGAAGCCCTTATGGTGAAACCCGTGGACCTGGCGACTTACCTGGCGAATGATGCCGACATTCCCCAAGATCTGGGGCAGGCTGTTCTGGCCATGTGCGAGGTGGGCAAGAAACTGTCGCGAAAGATTGCCCGAGGCGCGCTCGAGGGCGCGATGGGCCAGGAGGTCGGCCACAATACCGACGGCGACGGGCAAAAGGCGCTGGATATCATCGCGGACGAGATGTTCTTTGACGCGCTGCGCGAAACGACCGTGCGGTGGTACGCCTCGGAAGAGCGCGAGGATGTCGTCGAAATCAACCCGGCTGGCCATCTGGCGCTGGCGACAGATCCGCTGGACGGGTCTTCCAACATCGACGTGAATGTGTCCATCGGCACGATCTTTTCCATCTACGAGGCCAAGGACGACCCGGTGGCCAGCTTTCTGCGCCCCGGCACCGAGCAGATCGCCGCCGGCTATATCATCTATGGCCCCCAGACAGGGCTGATGGTGACATTCGGGAATGGCACGCTGTCATTTATCCTGGATCCCGAGCGCGGCGAGTTTGTTCTGATCAACGACAAGGTGCGCGTTCCCGAGGCCAGCCATGAATTTGCCATCAACGCCTCGAACTATCGCCACTGGACCAAGCCGATCCGCGCCTATATCGACGATTGCCTGGCCGGCGAGACCGGGCCGCGCGGCAAGAATTTCAACATGCGCTGGGTGGCCTCGCTGGTGGCGGAAACCCACCGCATCATCAGCCGCGGCGGCATTTTCCTGTACCCGTCCGATGCCCGCAAGGGCTATGAACACGGCCGGTTGCGCATGGTCTATGAATGCGCCCCCATTGCCATGCTGGTCGAACAGGCCGGTGGGCTGGCGACCGATGGCTGCGACCGGCTGCTGGAACAGACGGTCAAGACATTGCACGGCCGCACCCCGCTGGTATTCGGCACGCCGGAAAAGGTGAACCGGGTGGCCACCTATCACGACCTTCCCGAAAACGAGACCTCGGCCCTGTTCAGGGAACGCGGTCTGTTCAGAGACTGAGGATCACGACATGAGCATCAAACATCCGATCATCTCGGTTACGGGGTCTTCCGGTGCCGGCACATCCACTGTCAAGCACACCTTCGACCAGATCTTTCGTCGCGAGGGGGTCAAGGCCGTGTCGATCGAGGGCGACGCCTTTCATCGCTATAACCGCGCCCAAATGAAGGCCGAGCTCGAACGCCGCCTTGCCGAGGGCGACCATTCCTTCAGCCATTTTTCCTATGAGGCGAACGAGCTGAAAGAACTGGAAAACGTCTTTCGCATCTATGGCGAAACCGGCAAGGGTCGCACCCGCACCTATGTGCATGACGCCGAGGAATCCAGAAAATACGGCGTTCCGCCCGGCGAGTTTACCGACTGGCGCGATTTTGAGGATGACTCCGACGTTCTGTTCTACGAGGGGCTGCACGGTGCCGTAAAGACCGACGACATCAGGATTGCCGACTATGCCGATCTCAAGATCGGGGTGGTGCCGGTCATCAACCTCGAATGGATCCAGAAGATCCACCGCGACAAGGCGCAGCGCGGCTATTCGACCGAGGCGGTGACCGATGTGATCCTGCGCCGCATGGATGCCTATGTGAAATGCATCTGCCCGCAATTCACGCAGACCGACATCAATTTCCAGCGCGTGCCGGTGGTCGATACCTCGAACCCCTTTGTCGCGCGCTGGATCCCGACCCCGGACGAAAGCCTGGTCGTCATCCGTTTCGCCAATCCGCGCGGCATTGATTTCCCCTATCTGATCTCGATGATCGACGGCAGCTGGATGAGCCGCGCCAATTCCATCGTGATTCCCGGCAACAAGCTGGATCTGGCCATGCAGCTGATCCTGACGCCGCTGATCTTTCGCCTGATCGACAACGCCCGTCGCGCATAAAGGACGACACCGATGACCCAAGCCAACGAAAAGATGATGGCCAATGCGATCCGCGCGCTTGCGATGGATGCGATTCAAAAGGCCAATTCCGGCCACCCCGGCATGCCGATGGGCATGGCCGATGTCGCGGCCGTTCTGTTCAATCGCTTTATCAAGATCGACCCCGGCCAGCCGAAATGGGCCGATCGTGATCGTTTCGTGTTGTCGGCCGGGCATGGCTCGATGCTGCTGTATGCGATCAACCATCTGCTGGGCTATGCCGATATGGACATGGACCAGATCCGCAATTTCCGCCAGCTGGGCGCGCGCACGGCCGGGCACCCGGAATATGGCCATGCGGACGGCATCGAGACCACCACCGGCCCGCTGGGGCAGGGGGTTGGCACCTCGGTCGGCATGGCGCTGGCCGAGCGCATGATGAATGCGCGTTTCGGTGACGATCTGGTCGATCACTACACCTATGTCATTGCCGGCGACGGCTGCCTGATGGAGGGCATCAGCCACGAGGCCATCGACCTGGCCGGCCATCTGGGCCTTGGCCGTCTGATCCTGCTGTGGGACGACAACGGCATCACCATCGACGGCAGCACCGGCATTTCCACCTCGACCGACCAGCTTGCGCGGTTTGCGGCCGCCGGCTGGCATGTCGCCCGCATTGACGGCCATGACAACGAGGCCATTGCCGGTGCGATCGAGGACGCGCGCGCCGATGGCCGCCCGTCGCTGATTGCCTGCAAGACGATCATCGGCTTTGGCGCCCCTAACAAGCAGGGCACCTCGGCCACCCACGGCGCCCCCCTGGGCGACGACGAAATCGCCGCTGCGCGCAAGCAGCTGGGCTGGGATCACCCCCCCTTCGAGGTGCCCGAGGCGGTCTATGCCGACTGGCACGCGATTGCCGCCCGCGGCGCCAGGGCGCGCAGCGCCTGGGAGGGGCGCCTTGCCGCGTCGCCCAGGGCCGCGGAATTCAATGCCGCCCTCGACGGCAGCGCCCGCAACGGGCTGGCCGATGCCATGGCCGCCTACAAGGCACAGCTGGTTGCCGATCAGCCCAGGGTGGCGACTCGCAAGGCCTCGCAGATGGCGCTTGAGGTGGTCAATGCCACCGTCCCCACCATGGTTGGCGGCTCGGCCGACCTGACCGGCTCGAACAACACGAAAACCGGCGGCATGAACGCCGTCACCCGCGGCGATTACAGCGGCAACTATATCAATTACGGCATCCGCGAATTCGAGATGGCCGCGGCCATGAACGGGATCAGCCTGCATGGCGGCCTGCGCCCCTATGGCGGCACCTTCCTGGTGTTTGCCGACTATGCCCGCCCGGCCATGCGTCTGTCGGCGCTGATGGAGCAGCCCGTCACCTATGTGATGACCCATGACAGCATCGGCCTGGGCGAAGACGGCCCCACCCATCAGCCGGTTGAAACCATCGCCAGCCTGCGCGCCATGCCCAACCTGAACGTGGTGCGCCCGGCCGATGTGGTGGAAACCGCCGAAGCATGGGAGCTGGCCATTGCTTCCGACAAGACCCCCTATGTGCTGTGCCTGTCGCGGCAGGGCCTGCCCTGTGTGCGTGATGACGTATCCGAGAACCTGACCGCCAAAGGGGCCTATGTGCTGCGCGCGCCCGATGGCGCGCGCGACGTGACGCTGATCGCCACCGGATCCGAGGTGTCGCTGGCGCTTGAGGCCGCCGACAGGCTGGCCGCCGAGGGCATCAGGGCCGCGGTTGTTTCCGCCCCCTGTCTGGAGCTGTTCGACCGGCAGGACGCCGCATATCGCGATGCGGTTCTGGGCAGCGCCCCCCGCGTGGTGATCGAGGCCGCGATCCAGATGGGCTGGGACAGGTATATCGGCCAGAATGGCACCTTCATCGGCATGACCGGCTTTGGCGCATCTGCCCCGGCATCGGACCTCTATGAACATTTCGGCATCACCGCCTCGGCTGCGGTCGAGGCCGCACGAAAGCTGCTCAAGTAACAAGTGCAAGGACGAGGGACACCCATGACACTCAAGGTTGCAATCAACGGTTTTGGCCGGATCGGTCGCTGTGCCGCGCGTCTCATCATCGAGTCCTTTGGAGACGAGATGGAGCTCGTGGCCATCAACGCATCGGGCGGACCCGAGGTTCTGGGCCACCTGATGAAGTTCGATTCGGTGCATGGCCGTTTCGGTGGCGCCGTCGTGCCGGATGGCAACGACCTCAGGATCAATGGCCAGACCGTGCGCCTGACAGCCGAACGCGACCCGGCAAACCTGGAATGGGACGGTGTCGATGTGGTGCTGGAATGCACCGGGGTGTTCAACTCGAAAGAGGCGGCTTCGGCCCATATCGAGCGCGGTGCGCGCCGGGTCATCTGCTCGGCTCCGGCGAAAAATGCCGACAAGACGGTGGTCTATGGGGTAAATCACGATACCATCACGGCGGATGACGTCGTGCTTTCGGCGGCCAGCTGCACAACCAATTGCCTGGCCCCGGTGGCCAAGGTCATGCATGATGTCGTCGGTATCGAAAAGGGTTTCATGACCACGATCCATTCCTATACCGGGGATCAACCCACGCTCGACCGTCGCCACAAGGACCCGTATCGCGGGCGCGCGGCGGCCATGTCGATGGTGCCCACGACGACCGGCGCGGCCAAGGCTATCGGCCTGGTCCTGCCTGAACTCGATGGCAGGCTGGATGGCGCCGCCATTCGTGTTCCCACACCGAATGTTTCATGCGTGGACCTGACATTCACGCCTTCGCGCAAGACCACGGTCGAGGAAATCAACGCCGCAGCACAGGCGGCCGCCCAGGGGGCGCTGAACGGGGTTCTGGGCTATGACGAGGACCCGACCGTCAGTGTGGACTACAACCACACGACCGAGGGATCGACCTTTGCTGCCCCTCAGACGCGTATCCTGCACGGCGATCTGGTGCGCGTGCTCAGCTGGTATGACAACGAATGGGGTTTCACCAACCAGATGCTGAAAACCGCGCTTGTCGCGGGGGGGACGATCCGATGACCATCCACTCGATTTCCGAGGTTGCGGTCGCCGGAAAGCGGCTGTTGATCCGGGCCGATCTGAATGCGCCATGCAAGGACGGCAAGGTGACTGACGCAACCCGTATCACGCGCTTTGCCGAGGGGTTGAAGCCCCTGCTTGATGCGGGTGCGCGCGCGGTGGTGCTGTCGCATTTCGGCCGCCCCAGAGGGCAGCGCGTGCCGGCAATGTCGCTGGCACCCGTCGCCCCCGCTCTGGCCGAGGCGCTGGGCCGGAATGTGGCCTTTGTCGATGATTGCGTCGGCGAAAAGGCCGAGTCTGCCGCAGCGGCGCTGAAGGATGGCCAGGTCATGCTATGCGAAAATCTGCGTTTTCACCCCGGCGAAGAGGCCAATGATCCCGCCTTTGCGGCCCAGCTGGCCCGCCTCGGTGAAATCTATGTCAACGATGCCTTTTCCTGCGCCCACCGCGCGCATGCCTCGACCTCGGCGATTGCTTCGATCCTGCCGGCCTATAGCGGCCCCCTGATGGACGAGGAAATCGCAGCCCTGACCAACGCGCTGGAAAACCCCAGGCGCCCCGCCGTGGCTGTCGTGGGCGGAGCCAAGGTATCCAGCAAGATCGCGGTGCTCAAGAATCTGGTGAAAAAGGTCGATCACGTCATCATCGGCGGTGGCATGGCCAATACCTTTTTCTTTGCCGACGGCCACAATATCGGCAAGTCGCTATGCGAAGAGGACCAGGTCGAAACCGTGCGCGAGATCCAGTCGCTGGCCAGCAAGGCCGGCTGCGAACTGGTCCTGCCTGTCGATATCGTTTACGCTTTCAAGTTTGCAGACAACGCCCGCAGCTTCATCGCCGATGTAGATAAATGTCCCGATGACGGGATCATCCTGGATGCCGGACCCAAGTCGGTGGTGCGTTTCCGCAGTGTGCTGGCGCGGGCCCATACCATATTGTGGAACGGTCCGCTGGGTGCCTTTGAAATGCGCCCCTTTGAACAGGCAACCAGGCAAGTCGCACTCGAGGCGGCGGAACTGACCCGCAGCGGCCTGGTGGTTTCGGTGGCCGGTGGCGGCGACACGGTGGCAGCATTGAACATGGCCGGTGTGGCCGAGGATTTCACCTATGTCTCGTCGGCAGGCGGGGCGTTTCTGGAATGGCTTGAGGGCAAGGAATTGCCGGGACTTGCGGCGCTCGACCGCGATCAGGCGGCATAAGGGAGAACGGGAAAATGGCACTGATTACGCTGAGACAACTTCTGGATCACGCCGCTGAAAACGGCTATGGCGTGCCAGCGTTCAACATCAACAACATGGAACAGGGCCTTGCCATCATGCGGGCCGCGGCCAAGGCCGACGCGCCGGTCATCCTGCAGGCCAGCCGCGGGGCACGTTCCTATGCCGGCGACATCATGCTGCGCCACATGGTGCAGGCGCTGGCCGAAATGTATCCGCAGATCCCGGTGGTCATGCATCAGGACCATGGCAACAACGAACAGACCTGCCTTTCGGCCATCCGCCACGGATTCACCAGCGTGATGATGGATGGCTCGTTGATGGCTGACATGAAGACGCCGTCTTCCTATGAATATAATGTCGATATCACCGAGCGCGTTGCCCGCATGGCCCATTGGGTCGGTGCCAGCGTCGAGGGCGAGCTGGGCGTTCTGGGCAGCCTTGAAACCGGCGAGGCCGCGAAAGAGGACGGTTCGGGCGCCGAGGGCAAGCTGAGCAAGCAAGACCTGCTGACCGATCCCGACCAGGCCAGGGATTTCGTCGAAAAGACCAGGGTTGACGCGCTGGCCATTGCCTGCGGCACCAGCCACGGCGCCTACAAATTCAGCCGCAAGCCCACGGGCGACATTCTGGCCATCAGCCAGATCGAGGCAATTCACGCCAAGATCCCCAATGTGCATCTGGTGATGCACGGCTCCAGCAGCGTGCCGCAATATCTGCAGGATCTGATCAACGAATTCGGCGGCGACATGCCCCAGACCTATGGCGTGCCGGTCGAGGAAATCGAGCGCGGCATCAAGTCGGGCGTACGCAAGGTCAATATCGACACCGATTGTCGCATGGCCATGACCGGCCAGTTCCGAAAGGTGGCGCAGGAGAACCCGTCGCAGTTCGACCCGCGCAAATTCATGATTCCCGCGATGGACGAGATGGAGAAACTCTGTCTCGACCGCTTCGAGCGTTTCGGCACGGCTGGCAACGCCTCGAAGATCAAGGTCATCGATATCGATGACATGGCCAGGCGTTACGCAGACGGAACGCTGTAGACGAAAAAGGAAACGGCACCTGCCCCTTCCACAGACCAGGCGCCGTTTCACTGAAAACCAACCCAAGGAGAGACCCCCATGGACCAGTCAGACCGTTATGCCGATCTGAGCCTGAATGAAGCCGATCTGATCGCCGGTGGCAAGCACGTTCTTGTCGCATATATCATGAAACCCAAGGAAGGTTTCGGCACCTACCTGCAGACGGCGGCCCATTTCGCCGCAGAAAGCTCGACCGGCACCAATGTCGAGGTCTCCACGACCGACGACTTCACCCGTGGCGTCGATGCCATCGTCTATGAAATCGACGAGGCGCGCGAGATCATGAAGATCGCCTATCCCGTGGACCTGTTCGATCGCAACGTGATCGACGGGCGCGCCATGCTGGCCAGCTTTCTGACACTGACCATCGGCAACAACCAGGGCATGGG
>CAZWXK010000017.1:42473-44891 GCA_964637875.1 uncultured Rhodobacter sp. | reverse complement strand
CGCGCCGTCGGGGTTGGTGGTCGCAAGCGCGCTGATGACAGACCAGCGGCCCGGGCCGTCAATGGCCCGGGACCACCGCTCGGGCCGTCAAAGGCCCGGGACCGCCGCTCGGGCCGCCAGCGGGGCCGCCACGCGAATGCCACCCGGGAAAACCGGGGACGGAACCGGCGGCCCGCTGCCGCCCCCGCTGCCGCCCCGGCATCCGTTCGCGTCAGTCCGCCCCGTTCGTCAAAGCGATTCCCCCGGCTCGACCGTCGCCTCAAGCGCGATCACGCGCTGACTCGAGGGCGCCTCGAGTACCAGTTCGGCCGCCTTGCGCCCGATCTCGAAACGATGGGCATCGGTCGTTGCCAGCCGCACCGGCAGACCGTCCAGCAGATCCAGCCCGTTGAACCCCGCCAGAGCAAGATCACCAGGCACATCCAGCCCCCGCGCCAGACAATGCATCAACCCCCCCGCCGACATCACGTCGCTGGAATAATAGATGCAGTCGATATCCGGCGCGCGTTCAAGCAGCCGCGCCGTCAGCTCGCGCCCCTTGGCCAGGGTCGAGCCGCCTGAGTACAGTTCACGAGCAACCGGCGCCAGTCCCGCCCCGGCCAGGGTCTCGACAAACCCGCGCAGACGCTTGGCTGCGCGGTAATCCTGCGGCAGCTTGGTCCCTATGAAGCCGATCCTCCGATAGCCGCGCGCCAGGATCTCGTCGGCCATCCGGCGCCCGGCGGCAAGATGCGAGATGCCCACGCAATGGGCGATCGGATCGCCATCAATGTCCATCACCTCGACAACCGGAATGTCGGCATTCTCCAGCAGACGCCTTGCTCCGGGGCCGTGTTCCAGCCCGGCGATCACCAGCCCGGCCGGGCGCCATGACAGCATCTCGCGGATCACATGTTCTTCGGTCTCCGGATCATAGGCGGTCAGCCCGACCACCGGCTGCAGGGGGCTGTCACGCAATCCGGCCGATATCCCCGACAGGACCTCGGGAAAGACAAAGCTGGAGAGAGAAGGAAAGATCACCGCGACCAGATTGACGCGCCGCGACGCAAGGGCACCGGCGATGCGGTTGGGAACATAGCCCAGTTCGCGCGCGGCCCGCTGTACGGCATCGACCGTGGCCGCGGACACATCACGGCCATCCCTGAGCGCACGCGAAGCGGTCATCTGGCTGACCCCCGCTGCGCGCGCGACATCCCTGAGTGTCGGCCGTTTTGCCATGTCTGCCCATACCCCTGTTCTGGCCCTTCCTTGGCCCTGCCCCGGCGAACACAGTCTAGAACACCGCAATTTGAACGAACACCCCCATTGATTTTTTCGCGATCCTGTGCATGTTAGCGGTAACGGTATCGCTAACACACCAATTCACCAACACCCCGACCGGAAAGCCAGCGAGAGAACGGACATGACCCACAGAATTGCAATCAACGGGTTCGGACGCATCGGACGCGGCGTATTACGTGCGATCCTTGAGCGCGGGATCACGGATATCGAGGTCGTGGCGATCAACGATCTTGCCAGCCCCGCACATCTGGCCCATCTGCTGAAATATGACAGCGTCCATGGCCGCCTCAAGGCGCCGGTTTCAGTCGATGACGACGCCCTGATCGTCAACGGCCGGCGCATCCGCGTGACCGCCCGACGTGACCCTGCCGAACTGCCCTGGGACGATATCGACATCGTGTTCGAATGCACCGGCAGATTCACCAGCCGCGACCAGGCCCGGCGCCACCTGCAGGCCGGCGCCGGACGGGTGCTGATCTCGGCACCGGCAAAGGGCGCCGACCGGACGGTTGTCTATGGCGTCAACCATGGCGAACTGACCGGCGATGACGTGATCGTGTCGAACGCATCCTGTACCACCAACTGCCTGGCCCCGCTTGCTATGGTGCTGGATCGGGAATTCGGCATCGTGACCGGCTACATGACCACCATTCACGCCTATACCGGCGACCAGCCCGCCCAGGACAGCGATCACCGCGATCTCTATCGCGGCCGCGCGGCAGCGCTGTCGATGGTGCCCACTTCCACCGGCGCGGCGCGCGCGATCTCGCTGGTGCTGCCCCAGCTTGCCGGACGGATCGAAGGCTCGGCCGTGCGCGTGCCCACACCCAATGTCTCGATGGTCGATCTGTGCTTCATGCCGCGAAAACATGCCAGCGCGGATGAGATCAACGCCGCTGTCAAGGCCGCCGCCGAGGGCCCGCTTGCCGGGATCCTGTCCTATGAACCCGAACCTCTGGTGTCGATCGATTTCAACCACGACCCCCATTCCAGCTGCTTTGCGCCGGCACAGACCTCGGTCACCGGCGGGGGCATGGTGCGGGTGGTTTCATGGTATGATAATGAATGGGGCTTTGCCAACCGGATGATCGACACCGGTCGGGTAATGGCAGGACTCATGGAACAGCAGGACGAACT
>CAZWXK010000017.1:10697-42373 GCA_964637875.1 uncultured Rhodobacter sp. | reverse complement strand
GCCCCGGCCCTGCCCGCTTGACCGCGGCCCGGGTGGATGGCAACACGGTGCCGCGGTTGTGGAGGCAGATCATGGAAAACGCGGAAAGGGTGCCGCTGGGCGGGGCGGGTTTTGACCGGGCGTCATTGATCCGGCGCGACGCCCCACAGATCGGCGCCATGCTGGCATCATCTGCCGCGCGTGTCCTGCCGGTCTGGCGCGGCCGGATACCTCTGGGCCGCGACGGGCGGCTGGTGCTGCTGCCTGCCGACCACCCCGTATTCGGCGACGCGACCGACCCGGCGGCCTTTCTCGGCATAGACCGGCTCACGGCACAGGCAATCGCCCCGGGGCACGACGGCAAGGCCCACCGCAGCATGGCGCAGGGGGGCATGGCGCCGATTTTTGCCCGCGACATCTCGGCCTGGTCGGGGATGGGCGGCGACGACCCGCCCGATACGGACACGAACCGCGACCCCTGGCAGGAGGATACCCACGCCCACCCCGACATGCCCCCGGGCGGCAGGTTCATCGGATTGCGTCAGGTTCTCTCGCAACTGACCCCGCTTGAGGGCGAGCTGGCGGCAATGTCTGTCGGTCTGTTCTCGTGGCACCGGTATCACCGTTTCTGCGCCAATTGCGGACATGCGACCGAGATTTCCATGGCCGGCTGGCAACGGGCCTGTCCCCATTGCCGGCGCCAGCATTTCCCGCGCACGGATCCGGTGGTGATCATGCTGGTGACCCATGGCAATGACCTGCTGCTGGGGCGCTCGCCGGGCTGGCCCGAGGGCATGTATTCGCTGCTTGCGGGTTTCATGGAACCGGGCGAGACGATCGAGGCCGCCGTCCGGCGCGAGGTTGCCGAGGAAACGCGCATCTCGATCGGGCGCGTGCGCTATCTTGCCAGCCAGCCCTGGCCCTTTCCGTCGTCGTTGATGATCGGCTGCCACGCCGAGGCAACCAGCCGCGAGATAGACATTGACCCGCTCGAGATCGAATCCGCCCTGTGGATGAGCCGCGAAGAGGTTCTGGACATCCGGGCACGGCCCGGCGATGGCCTGCGGCCCCCCCGCAGCGGGGCGATTGCCTCGTTCCTGATCAGGAACTGGTTGTCAGACCGCCTCGGTTGAGGCTAAACCTTTCAGACTGCACGTCATTGGAAAACGAAAAATGAAATTTTCAGGCAAGACCGAAATCGCCGCATCCCTGAATGACAGCTTTGCCGCCTTTGCGGATTTCCAGTATTTCGAGAATCATGCCCGCCGTTCGGGGGTCGAGATCGCACGGGTCGACGACCTTGCCAGCCCCGGCCCCGGCATGATGTGGGAAATGCGCATCCGTTTCCGCGACAAGTTTCCGCGCGTGCAGATGGAACTGGTGGATTACGCGCCCCCGGAAACCCTGGATTTCACCGCCAGATCGGGCGGGATGGACATGAAGATGAGGGTCGAGTTGATCGCGCTTGCGCCGCAGCGTACCCGAGCCGTCATCACGCTGGACGTGCGCGCGCGCAGCCTGGGCGCGCGGATGCTGCTGAATTCGGCCCGCCTCACCAAGGGCCGCCTGACGCGGCGCTATCGTCAACGGGTCGAAAAATTCGGCCGTTTGCTGGAAAAGCGCATCCTTTCAGCCTGAATTCCGGGAAAAACGCGGGCGGCGGCCCGAATCGCCGGCAATTCGGCGGGGCGATCCAATGGGGTCGATCATCCGGTGGTATCTGACAGGGCGCGACGTTTGCGATCGGCCGGATAGACGCCGAGGATACGCATATGCGAGGTAAAATACGCCAATTCGTCCAGAGCAAGGCGCACATTGGGATCGTCCGGGTGGCCCTCGATATCGGCATAGAACTGGGTGGCCGAGAATGACCCCCCGACCATATAGCTTTCCAGCTTGGTCATGTTGACGCCATTGGTGGCAAAACCTCCCATCGCCTTGTAGAGGGCCGCCGGAATGTTGCGCACGCGAAACACGAAGCTGGTCATCATGTCCTTGCCACGACGCGAGAAATCTGGCTCGCGCGCCATGATCAGAAAACGGGTCGTGTTGTTCTGGTAGTCCTCGATATGGCGTGCCAGCACGTTCAGGCCGTAGATCTCGCCCGCCAGCTCGCTGGCCAGTGCGCCCAGCGTCGGGTCGCCCCGTTCCTTGACGCGCTTGGCCGAACCGGCGGTATCGGGCCCGGTGACCGGCCGGATGCCGTGCTCGGACAGAAATCCGCGACACTGGCCCAGCAGCACCGTGTGGCTCATCGCGCTGGCGATGTCATCGAGCGCGGCGCCCGGCACCCCCAGCAGGTTGATATGGACGCGCACAAAGGCCTCGCCGACGATGTGAAGGCCGGATTCGGGCAACAGGTGATGTATGTCGGCAACCCGGCCATATGTCGAATTCTCGACCGGAATCATGGCCAGATCGGTGCGTCCGCTGCGCAGCGCATCCAGCGTGTCCTCGAAGGTCGGGCAGGGAACCGCCTCGTGCTCGGGCATCGCTTCGCGGCAGGCCTGATGCGAATAGGCCCCTGGCTCGCCCTGAAAGGATATCCTGGTCATTTTCCACTCCTGGCGGTCGCTGCGGCGCCGCATCGTTTTTTGCCGTGTTTCGTTTCGTCGCGGCTTGTACACCTTGCAACCGGCAAGGGGAAGCGGCTAGAAAGGCAGCGATTTTCATGTCCGGCGGAGCGATCCGCCCTCTCAAGGTAGGAAAGCCATGTTTGATACCATGACTGTCACCAAGATCCTGGGCTCGTTCTTCGGTGCCCTGCTGGTCTTTCTTCTGCTCAACTGGGTAGGCAACATCATCTTTTACCCGAGCGAAGGCCGTGGCGAACAGGTTGCGAGCGTCTATCCGGCCCCGGCCGAACCCGCTGCTACCAAGACCGCCAAGACCGAAACCGCGCCGGAACAGTCGGTGGCCGACATCCTGGCGGCAGGCGATCCGGCCAAGGGCGCCAAGGTCGCCAGCAAGTGCAAGGCGTGCCACAAGTTCGAGCCGGGCAAGAACGCCGTGGGGCCGTCGCTCTATGGCGTGGTCGGCCGCAAGGTCGCGTCCGAGCCGGGCTACAGCTATTCGGGCACCCTCCAGGGGCTGGGTGGCGACTGGACCGAGGAACGACTCTTCGAGTTCCTGAAAAAGCCGGGCGCCTATGCCAAGGGGACCAAGATGAGCTTTGCCGGCCTCAAGAAGCCCGCCGACAGGGCCAATGTCATTGCCTATCTCAAGTCGCTGGTGAAATAGACCGGTATCACGAGGATCGAATTCATGGGCGGGGCCGGACAGCAATGACCGGCCCCGTTGTCCTGTGTGGCAATTCCGGTGCATGATACATCCCGCATGCGCCCCCTTCACCGGCACGGCATGCGCGGCGAACTCGCGGCCAAGTGAACAGCGGCGCGCCAATTCCCGGCTTGCATTGCGCCCCCTGCCCCCATTACCCTGACGGCCGAGCCAGCCCCGCGCAACGCCCGGCGCCAGACGCCGCCAGGCACCCCCTGCCCGGACGAGGAGCCGGGCTTCCAGCCGGGGGCAGCCGGGGGAAGCCGGCCGTCAATGACAACAACGAGGCCCAATGAGGAGGACCAACGTGCAGCCAGGGAAAGCCCGCGTGATCGCCCTGTCCAGGACAGCCCGTGCCACCAGTCGGCGCAGCTTCATGTTTCTTTTCGGCAGCCTTTCCATCGGGGTGCTGATGCTGGCTCGCCCGC
The DNA here is from genome assembly GCA_964637875.1 of uncultured Rhodobacter sp. GTDB lineage: Bacteria > Pseudomonadota > Alphaproteobacteria > Rhodobacterales > Rhodobacteraceae > UBA5972. The sequence continues at coordinate 38,687 of CAZWXK010000017.1, read as the reverse complement.
TCCCCGCCCAGGAAAAGGGCGCAAGCGGCGAAAAGATCATCAGGTCGCATGGTCTGTCGGCCTTTGGCGATCTGAAATACGGCCCCGATTTCGGGTATTTCGACTATGTGAACCCGGATGCGCCCAAGGGGGGCGAGTTCTCGACCTGGGCCTTTGGCACCTTTGACAGCCTGACACCCTATATCCTCAAGGGGCAGGCAGCGCGGCTGTCGAACATCTTTTTCGATTCCCTGATGGTCGGCACGGCGGACGAACCCGACGCCATGTACGGGCTGGTCGCAAAAAGCGTCGAATATCCCGCAAGCCGCCAGTGGGTAATCTTCAACATGCGCCCCGAGGCCCGTTTCTCGGATGGTTCGCCCTTGACTGCCGATGACGTGGTATTCTCGTTCAACATTCTTTTCGACAAGGGGTTGCCCAGCTACCGGGTGTTGCTGGGGGACGTGGCCAAGGTCGAGGCCCTGGCGCCTGACCGCGTCAGGTTCACGTTCAAGCCGGGCGCGAACACACGTGATCTGCCGATGACGGTTGCCGGCCTGCCGATCTTTTCCAGGGCCTATTACAGAAACCGCGATTTTGCGCGTTCGACGCTGGAACCGCCGCTGGGTTCGGGGCCGTACATGCTGGAAAAGGTCTCGCCAGGAAAAACGGTGGTCTACAAGCGCCGGGATGATTACTGGGCCAGGAATCTGCCGGTGAATGTGGGGCAGTACAATTACGATCGTATCCGGTTCGAATACTACACCGACTACACCGCGGCCTTCGAGGGGTTCAAGGGCGGAGCCTATAATTACCGCGAGGAATTCCTGTCCAAGCTCTGGGGCACGTCCTATGATTTTCCGGCCGTGAAAAAGGGCTGGGTCAAGGTCGAACAGATCGCCGACCGCAACCCTTCGGGCACGCAGGGTTTCTGGTTCAACCTGCGCCGCAAGAAATTCCAGGACCCCCGCGTGCGCGAAGCCATCGGCATGGTGTTCAACTTTGAGTGGTCCAACAAGGCGCTGTTCTATGGCATCTACAAGCGGACCGACAGCTTTTGGGAAAATTCCGATCTGCAGGCATCGGGCATGCCGTCCAGGGCCGAGCTGGCCCTGCTCGAACCGTTGCGCAAATACCTGCCGGAAAGCGTTTTCTCGAAACCCGCCTATACCCCACCCGTTTCGAAACCGACCGAGATAGACCGCCGTATCCTGCGCCGCGCCGGCCGCCTGCTGGATGCCGCCGGCTGGAAGGTGGTCAATGGCGTGCGCACCAACGCGCAGGGCCAAAAGCTGGAAATCGAGTTCCTGAACGACGGCCCCGCATTCGAGCGCATCCTGAACCCGTATATCGCCAATCTCAGGCGTCTGGGCGTTGCTGCGGTACTGCGCAATATCGACAACGCCCAGCAGGTCGAGCGTGAAAAGAATTTCGATTTCGACATCGTGGTGCGGCGCTATACCATGTCGTTGACCCCTGGCGTCGAGCTGCGCGGAATGTTTTCCAGCAGGACCGCCAATCTCAAGGGCTCCAACAATATCGCCGGCGTTGCCAACCCGGCGGTTGACGCGCTGATCAGCCGGATCGAACAGGCCCGGTCGCGCGCCGAGCTGGAGACCACCGTCAAGGCCCTCGACCGGGTGCTGCGCGCGATGCATGTCTGGGTGCCGCAATGGTACAACCCCTATCACAACATTGCCTATCTGGACGTGTTTTCGAGACCCGCCAGGCAGGCGCCCTATGCGGTAGGCGAAATGTCTTTCTGGTGGTATGACAAGGCCAAGGCTGCGCGGCTGAAGGCGGCGGGGGCCTTTTGAGCCGCGATCGAGATGAACCAAACCGGGCAGGAAAACAAGGGGAAAACCCCGTAGATGGGCGCATATATCATCCGCCGGATATTGTTGATGATTCCCACCCTGCTGGGGATCATGGTCATCAATTTCGTCCTTGTGCAATTCGTTCCGGGCGGACCGATCGAACAGGTCCTCGCCCAGATCGACCAGCAGGGCAGCGCGACCGACCGCATCGGCGGCACCGGCGATGTGGGCGCCGGGGCAAGCGCCAGCAGCTATCAGGGGGCCAAGGGCCTGCCACCCGATTTCATCGAGGATCTCAAGAAACAGTTCGGCTTTGACAAGCCGCCGCTTCAGCGTTTCCTGCAGATGATGGGCGATTACCTGCGCTTTGATTTCGGCGAAAGCTATTTCCGTTCGATCAGGGTCACCGATCTTGTGCTTGAAAAGATGCCGGTCAGCATCTCGTTGGGGCTGTGGACGACGCTGCTTGCCTATCTCATCTCGATCCCCATGGGCATCCGCAAGGCGGTCCGTGACGGATCGACCTTCGATTCGGTGACATCGGCAATCATCATCGTGGCCTATGCCATTCCCGGTTTCCTTTTCGCGATCCTGTTGCTGGTGGTCTTTGCAGGCGGATCGTATTTCAAGTGGTTCCCCCTGCGTGGGCTGACCTCGGACAATTTCGATCAGCTTTCGCTGTTCGGGCAGATCAAGGACTATCTGTGGCATATCGTACTGCCGGTTTCGGCCAATACCATCGCCGCCTTTGCCACGCTGACACTGTTGACCAAGAACAGCTTTCTTGACGAGATCAAGAAACAATATGTCATCACCGCCCGCGCCAAGGGCCTGAGCGAGGGGCGGGTGCTGTATGGACATGTCTTTCGCAATGCCATGCTGATCGTGATCGCCGGATTCCCCGGGGCGTTTATCGGCATCTTCTTTACGGGCTCGCTGATCATCGAGATCGTGTTCTCGCTCGACGGCATGGGGCGGCTGGGGTTCGAGGCAGCGGTGAACCGCGACTATCCGGTTCTGTTCGGCACGCTTTACATGTTCGGGCTGCTGGGCCTGTTCATCAACCTCCTGTCCGACCTGACCTATGTTATGGTCGATCCCCGCATCGATTTCGAGAGCCGCGAAACATGAAATTCCTGCGCCCCGGATCGCTGGCCCAACGCCGCTGGCGCAATTTCCGTGCCAATCGCCGCGCCTGGTGGTCGCTGTGGATATTTCTGCTGCTGTTCGTTGTCTCGCTGTTTGCCGAGCTGGTCGCCAATGACAAGCCGCTGTTGCTGTCCTATCGCGGCGCGCTGTACAGCCCCGCCTTCCGGTTCTATGCGGAAACCACCTTTGGTGGCGAGTTCCAGACCGAAGCCGACTATACCGATCCCGAGGTTCAGTGCCTGATCGTTACCGGCGGGCTGAATGCCTGTTTCGACGATCCCGAGGCGTTGATGCGCAAGGCCGCCAGCGGCTCCATCGACGGCAAGCCGACAAGAAAGGGCTGGATATTGTGGGCCCCGATTCCCTACAGCTTCAACACCATCAATTACGATGTACAGCCGGCACCGGGGGCGCCCGATGCAAGACACTGGCTGGGCACCGACGACCAGACCCGCGACGTGGTTGCCCGTATCATCTATGGCTTTCGGATCTCGACCCTGTTTGCGCTGTTCGTTGTCGGGGTCTCGTCGGTGATCGGCGTTGCCGCGGGCGCTGCGATGGGCTATTTCGGCGGCTGGGTGGACCTCGTGTTCCAGCGCGTGGTCGAGATCTGGAGCAACATTCCCAGCCTTTATATCATCATCATCGTCTCGGCCATGTTCACCATGAGCTTCAACAAGCTGGCCTTCCTGATCGCCCTGTTCAGCTGGACGGCCCTGGTCGGGGTCGTTCGGGCCGAGTTCCTGCGTGCGCGAAACTTCGAATATGTGCGCGCGGCGCGGGCTCTGGGTCTGGACGATGCGCGCATCATGTTCCGCCATATCCTGCCCAACGCCATGGTGGCCACGTTGACCATGATGCCCTTTCTGATCACCGGCGCCATCGGCACGCTGGCCAGCCTCGACTTCCTCGGCTTTGGCCTGCCGGCATCCTATCCCAGCCTCGGCGAGCTGGCGCTGCAGGCCAAGCAGAACCTGCAGGCCCCGTGGCTGGCATTCGCGGCCTTCACCACATTTGCGGTGATGCTGTCGCTGCTGGTTTTCATATTCGAAGGCGTGCGCGATGCCTTTGACCCGCGAAAGACATTCGGATGAGCCGGGGCAAGGTCATCCTGGATGTGCGCGATCTGGCGGTCAGCTTTGGCGACAACCGGGCGGTCCGTGGTGTCACCTTCGACATCCGCGCCGGCGAAACCGTGGCACTGGTGGGCGAGTCCGGTTCGGGCAAATCGGTGACTGCACTTTCGACGGTACGCCTGCTGCCCGAAACCGCGCAGGTCGCAGGCTCGGTCATCTATCGCGGGCGCGAGCTGATCAACGCCCCCGAACGCACCCTGCGCCGCGTGCGGGGCAACAATATCAGTTTCGTCTTTCAGGAACCGATGACCTCGCTGAACCCGTTGCACACGCTGGAAAAACAGATCGGGGAAAGCCTGGCCCTGCATCAGGGGCTGACGGGCGAGGCTGCACGCAAGCGCATCATCGAACTGCTGGAAAAGGTCGGCATCAACGACCCGGCCAGCCGGCTGGGCAACTATCCGCATCAGTTTTCGGGCGGCCAGCGCCAGCGCATCATGATCGCGATGGCGCTGGCCAACGGCCCCGACCTGCTGATCGCCGACGAACCCACGACCGCCGTGGACGTCACGATCCAGGCGCAGATTCTCGACCTGCTGGCCGACCTGCAAAAATCCGAGGGCATGGGCGTGCTGTTCATCACCCATGATCTGGGCATCGTGCGCAAGATCGCCGACCGGGTATATGTGATGAAGGATGGCGAGATCGTCGAAAACGGCCCGACCGCAGACATCTTCGCCAATCCGACCCACCCTTATACGCAGAAACTGCTGGCAGCCGAGCCCACCGGACGCCCGGCCCCGGTTCCCACGGGTGCGGACGAGGTGCTGCGCGCCGAAAACCTGCGCATCTGGTTTCCGATCAAGCGCGGGCTGCTGCGCAAGGTGGTCGGCCATGTCAAGGCGGTCAATGATGCCAGCTTTGCCATTCGCGAACAGGAAACCATCGGCATCGTCGGCGAATCCGGGTCGGGCAAGACAACCCTGGCGCTGGCGGTCATGCGGCTGGTCTCGTCGCAGGGGCGCGTGATCTTTCTGGGTCGCAACATACAGGGGCTGAAGAGCCGCCGCATACGGCCGCTGCGCAAGCACATGCAGATGGTGTTTCAGGATCCCTACGGATCGCTGTCGCCCCGCATGACGGTCGAACAGATCGTGGCCGAAGGGCTGGGCATTCACGGTATCGCACCAGGCCAGGACGCCCGCCAGATGGTTGCCGACATCCTGACCGAAGTCGGACTGTCGCCCGAGATGATGGGACGCTATCCGCATGAATTTTCAGGGGGACAGCGCCAGCGCATCGCCATCGCCCGCGCCATGATCCTGCGCCCGCGCCTTGTCGTGCTGGACGAACCCACATCCGCGCTCGACCGCACCGTGCAGGTGCAGATCATCGAATTGCTGCGCAACCTTCAGATGCGTCACCGCCTTGCCTTCCTGTTCATCAGTCACGACCTGCGCGTGGTACGGGCGCTGGCCCACAAGGTACTGGTGATGAAACGCGGCGACATCGTCGAACAAGGCGAAGGAGATACGGTGTTCGAAAGGCCCGAAAGCGACTATACCCGTGCCCTGATGAAAGCCGCCTTCGAGATGGCCCCGATCGGGGAACAGGTCAGTTAGGGCCTGTCTCCCCAGATCGGATTCGCCTGTGTTCCGAACCGGGGGCGTGCGGCCGCCCGGGTGGGTGCGGATGCGCCCGCCATGGGGGCGGGCGGGCGCATGCCCGGGCCGCCGCGCGACCCGGGCCAGGAGAATTCGATCAGACGCGACATGCTCTAAGGCCTGTGGAACCCCCCGGCTTGCGTACCAGCCCAGGGCTGCGTACCAGCCCGGGCACGCACCCATCGGCCAGACATGCCTCAACCGATCTTTTCCCGGTAATCCCTGATCGACGCCAGACATGTGCGTGCGCGTGTGACCTCTTGCCGCCCCAGACAGGCCGAAAGGATGGTTTCCTCGTTGCCCGCCCGCGCCAGCACCATTCCATCCGGGCCGATGATGCGGCTCATGCCGCAAAGCGCGCCCGCCAGACCCTCGGCTTCGGGCGGCGCGGCCCAGTTGGCGCATACCACATGGGCGCCATTCTCGATCGCCCGGGCCGGGGCAAGTATGCGCGGCAGAAAGCTCTCGTCCCTTGTCGCCGCCGCAAGCAGGATCAGGATTTCCGCCCCGTTGCGCGTTGCCTGGGCGGCAAGATCCGGAAACAGAATGTCATGGCCGACCAGCATCGCAACCTTCCAGCCCTCCAGCTCAAGGACCATGACTCCGGTCCCCGCCGCCATCGGGCTGCTGCCCGCGGGGTCGGTAAGATGATTCTTGCGGTGACGCCCGACCACCTCGCCCGCGGGCGACACCAGAACCGCAGTATTGTAGACCCGGCGCCCGACGGCCTCGGGATAGCCCAGTGCCAGCCATATCCCGTGCAGATAGGCGATTTCGGCAATGCGCTCGTCATATTCCCCACCTCGCGGTCGGGCCAGATCGACCGGGCGCATGTGGCCCTGCGGGCCGCTCAGCGACAATTCGGGACAAACCAGCAGACGCGCACCATTGCGCGCCGCCCTTTCGGCCGCCATGTCCAGCCAGCTCAGTCGCGCAACAACGCTCTCGTCCCGCAGGGCAGACTGGAAGATCGAGATCGACAAGGGTTTCATGGCGTCACAATGAGCGTGGCAGAGCTGGCCTGTCAACAGGGCGCCCCTGCCCGCGCCATATCCTGCCCCGACCTAGGCGATACCGATCAGCACCCCCGCGGCAAAGACCAGCGCGCCACCCAGAACCACCTGAAAGGTCGCCCGCAACCAGGGCGTTTCCATCCAGCGGTGCTGAATCCACGTGATCGCCCACAGCTCGATGAACACCACCACGATGGCAATGCTCGTTGCCGTCCAGAAATCCGGGATCAGATAGGGCAGCGCGTGGCCCAGCCCGCCCAGCGTGGTCATGATCCCGGCGGCAAAGCCCCGCTTGATGGGCGATCCCCGCCCCGAGATCACCCCGTCATCGCTGGCCACCTCGGTAAAGCCCATGGAAATCCCCGCCCCGACCGAGGCCGACAGCCCGACCAGAAATGTCTGCCAGGTGTCGCCGGTGGCAAAGGCTGCGGCAAATATTGGCGCCAGAGTGCTGACGGATCCGTCCATCAGCCCCGCCAGGCCGGGCTGCACATAGGTCAGGATGAACTGGCGATGCTCACGCGCGGCCTCTGATTCGGCCACCGATTCGGGCACATGCTCCAGCCCCAGCCGATGCGCCAGCGATGTATGTTCGCGCTCGGCCATGGCCAGATCGCCCAGCAACTTGCGCGTGTCGGCATCACGGCAACGCTTGGCCGCCTCTTCATAGAAATGCTGGGCGGCAAGCTCCATTTCCTCGGCCCGTTTGCGCACCTTGTCGATCGACAGCGGCCGGACCAGCCAGTCCGGCTTGCGCTCGATATAACCCTGGATGTGGTCGCGACGGATCAGGGGAATGGTGTCGCCAAACCGTTTCTTGTGCAGATCGATCAGCCATTTCCGGTGATTGCTTTCCTCGGCGGCCATGTCCTCGAATACCCTGGCGGAATCGGGATAGTCCTCGCGCAGGCCGTCGGCATAGGACAGATAGATCCGCGCATCATCCTCCTCCGACGAGATTGCCAGCGCCAGAATCTCCTGCTCGCTCAGATCGTCGAAACGGCGCTTTCCACCTGCAAAGAACCGGTCCAGCATGAATGCCTCCTGAGTTGTCGAATACCGCGGCTCCGTCCAGTCTAGGTCCGGCCCCGCGGGGTTGCAATCGGCCAAATGCGCCCTTTGCAGCGCGCAGCGAAACAGGTAAAGCAGCCCCGAAGCAGCCCCGAGGCCCCATGACCGACCACCTGACCATCACCCGCCCCGACGACTGGCACCTGCATCTGCGCGATGGTGCCATGCTGGCCGCCGTTGCCCCGGAAACCGCGCGCCATTTCGCCCGCGCGCTGGTGATGCCCAATCTGGTCCCCCCCGTCGTCACCGGCGCCCAGGCACACGCCTATCGCGACCGCATCCTCGCCACCCTGCCCGTGGGCCATGATTTCACCCCGCTGATGAGCCTCTACCTGACCGAGGCCACGGATCCGGCCGATGTGGTTTCCGCCCACAAGGATGGCATCATCACCGCCGTCAAGCTGTATCCGGCCGGCGCCACCACCAATTCGGCCAGCGGCGTACGCGACATGGAGCGCGTCCGAAACGTGCTCGAGGCCATGGCCGAACAAGGCATCCCGCTGTGTGTTCATGGCGAGGTCACCGATGCGTCCGTGGACATCTTCGACCGCGAGGCGGTGTTCATCGAAACCGTACTCGACCCGCTGCGCCGCACCATTCCGGGCCTGCGCGTGGTCCTTGAACATGTCACCACAAGCGACGGCATCGATTATGTCCGCGCAAACGACAATATCGCCGCCACCATCACCACCCATCACCTTGTCATCAACCGCAACCATATCCTTGCAGGCGGCATCCGGCCGCATTACTATTGCCTGCCGGTTGCAAAACGCGAAACCCACCGCCAGGCGCTGCTGGATGCCGCAACCTCGGGCGATCCAAGATTCTTTCTCGGCACCGACAGCGCGCCGCATCCCGACAAGGCCAAGCTGGCAGCCTGCGGCTGCGCCGGCTGCTTTACAGCCTCAAACAGCATGGCCATCCTCGCCCATGTGTTCGCGCAGGCCGGCGCGCTGGAACAGCTCGAAGGATTCACTTCGCTCCATGGCGCCGCCTTTTACGGTGTGGCAAGAAACACCGCCACGCTGACCCTGGTGCGCGAGCCACACGAGGCGCCCCGACAAATCGACACAGCCGACGGCCCCGTGACCGTTTTCGACCCCGGCTTCACCCCCGACTGGCGGGTGGCGGAATGAAACCTGCCGCTTCTTCTTTGCCCAAATACGCATGGCCGCGCCAGAGGCGCGGCGCGGGAGGTCCCCTCCCGCACCCTCCGGCGTATTTTCGCAAAGAAGAAGGCAAGCGCCCAAGGAGAACCCCATGATCCCCTCGTCCTTTCCCGACCGCGCCGAAATCGCGCGTCTTTCGGCCCGCATGCTGCTGGAAATCAAGGCCGTGCATTTCAGTGCCGAACAGCCCTTCACGCTGGCCTCGGGCCTGCCCAGCCCGACCTATATCGATTGCCGCAAGGTGATTTCCTATCCGCGCATCCGCGCGACGCTGATGGATTTTCTGACCGTGACCGTCATGCGCAATGCGGGCTTCGAGGCGTTTGACAACATCGCAGGCGGCGAAACCGCCGGCATCCCCTTTGCCGCGCTGGTGGCCGAGCGCATGGGCCTGCCCATGACCTATGTGCGCAAGAAACCCAAGGGCTATGGCCGCAATGCCCGTATCGAGGGCGAAATGCGCGAAGGCCAGCGCGTGCTGCTGGTCGAGGATCTGACGACCGACGGCGGCAGCAAGCTGTCATTCGTGAATGCCATCCGCGAAACCGGCGCGCATTGTGCCCATACGGCGGTGATCTTCTATTACGGGATCTTCCCCGAAACCGAAAAGACATTGGGCGATCACGGCATCACCCTGCACCACCTGTGCACCTGGCATGACGTGCTGGCCGAGGCCCGCGCGGGCGGTCATTTCGATGATGCCACCCTGGTCGAGGTCGAGGATTTCCTGAACGATCCCCGTGCCTGGCAGGCGGCGCGTCAGTCATAAGCCCCGCCCGCGCCGATCGCCGTCAGCCCTGATCGCGGTGGCGGAACGTCCATAAACACAGCAGCTCCATGGCCACATGCGCCGCGGCAATCGCGGTGGCGCCCGTGGTGTCATAGGGGGGCGAGACCTCGACCACATCCATGCCGACAATGTTGATACCCGCCAGCGCCCGCAGGATGGCCAGCGCCTGGGCCGATGACAGCCCGCCCGAAACCGGCGTGCCGGTGCCCGGCGCAAAGGCGGGGTCGAGGGCATCTATGTCGAAGCTCAGGTAGACCGGGTTGTCGCCAATGATCCGTTTCACCTGTGCAGCGATGTCTGCTGCCCTGCTTTCATGGATGCTGGGCGCATCCAGGATGTTCACGCCCAGCGTGTCGGGGTTCACCGTGCGGATCCCCAGCTGGACCGAGCGCTCCGGCGCCACCACCCCCTGTTTCACCGCCTTGTAGAACATGGTGCCGTGGTCGATACGGCTCATGTCGTCATCGGCCCAGGTGTCGGAATGGGCGTCGAACTGCACCAGCGACACCGGCCCCCATTTTTCGGCATGTGCCCTGATGACGGGGTGGCTGATCGAGTGATCCCCCCCCAGCGTCAGCACCGCCGCCCCCGAATCCAGGATGCCCCTGACATGTTCGTTGATCCGCGCGGGCGCGTCCGCCACCTTGCCATAATCAAGGGCAAGATCGCCATAATCCGTCATGGCAATGTCGGTCATCGGGTTCACGCCCCAGCCATAGGGCGGGTCATAGACCTGCAGCGCGCTGGCCTCGCGGATCGCGCGCGGGCCGAAACGGGTGCCGGGGCGGTTGGTGGTGGCACAGTCGAACGGGATGCCGGTCACCGTCAGATCGACCCCGGTCAGATCCTTGCTGTAACGGCGGCGCAGAAAGCTGGTCGCGCCGGCATAGCTGGCTTCGAACGACATGCCTTTCAGGTTTTCCCGCGTGAAAGCCGCGTCCACCTCTTTGGCGGCATCTTCCAGTGACATGGGCGAATCCTCCTGCCTCTTGACCGAGCGGCAGTTTAGCCGCCTATTGGCGCCAGACCAGCCCGAAAGCGCCGCCATGAAACGCCTCTACGAATCCGCCGCCTATGACACCGCTGCAGCCGTGCCCTCGTTATGGGAGGAAACCGCGCCCCCTGCCCCGGAAACCCCGCCGCTGGAAAGTGACGCTCAGGCCGATGTCGCGATCATCGGCGCGGGCTATACCGGGCTGAACGCGGCGCTGCAGCTGGCCGAGGAACATCACCTTTCCACGGTAGTGATTGATGCCGGGCGCCCCGGCTGGGGGGCATCGGGGCGCAATGGCGGCTTTGCCTGCCTGGGTGGCACGACGCTCGACACGGCACAGGAAATCGCCCGCTACGGGCTGCCGGAAACCGCCCGCCACAGGGCCCTGCAAAAGGCGGCCGTCGCGCGGGTCGCCGACAACCTGTCGCGCTATGACATTGACGCCGACACCCATTCCGAGGGCGAGCTTGAACTGGCCCACACCCCGCGTGCCTTTGGCCACATGGTCGAGGAGGCCGCCTTTGCCGAGCGCCATTTCGGCCTGTCCTCGCAGGTGATCCCGCCCGAAGCCCTGGCCGAAATCGGCGCCAGTGGCCAGGCGTCTCGGGGCCAGGCGTTTCACGGCGGCGTGCGGCTGAAATGCGGCTTTGCGCTGCATCCTCTGAAATATGCGCGCGGCCTTGTGCGGGCGGCGCTGGCGGAAGGTGTTGTCATTCATGGCGACAGCCCCGCAACCGATATCCGGGCCGAGGGCGGCGGCTGGCGCATCATCACCCCCGGCGGCATGGCGCGCGCCAGACAGGTAATTTTCGCAACCAACGGCTATGCGCCCGACGATGTGCCGCCCCGGCTGGGGCTGCGAACACTGCCGCTGTTTTCCTCGATCATGGTCACCCGCCCCCTGCAGAGGGACGAGATGCAGGCCCAGGGCTGGACAACCGACCTGATGGCCTTTGATTCCCGCATCCTGCTGCATTATTTCCGCCTGCTTCCCGACGGGCGGTTTCTGTTCGGCCGGCGCGGCGCGCTCAGCGCCGATACGCGCGCGGTCGAAAGGGTGCGCCTTGATGTGCGGCGCGCGTTCGAGCGCATGTTCCCGGCATGGCGCGGGGTCGAGACCACGCATTTCTGGTCGGGGCTGATCTGCCTGACCCGCAATCGCCACCAGTATATCGGCCCCGTTGCCGACATGCCGGGGGCGTTTGCCGCCTTCGGCTATCACGGCAATGGCGTGGCGATGGCCAGCGAGGCCGGGCGCCTGGTTGCCGACATGATCGCGGGAAAGACACCTGATCTGCCCCGGATCGTTACGGAATTTCCGCGCGAATTCCCCTTGCCGGGGCTGCGGCGTCTGTACTTGCGCGCCGCCACCATGCAATACGCTGTACGGGATGCAGTTTGACAAACAGGAGAGGGCCAGGCGATGAAACTTGCACGATACGGACAGCACGGCGCGGAAAAACCGGCGCTTGTCGATGAAAATGGCCGCCTGCGCGATCTGTCCGGCGTCATCGACGACATCACCGGCGCCACCCTTGACGCGGCAACGCTGGCCCGCATCGCTGCGCTTGACCCTGCCAGCCTGCCGCTGGTTCAGGGCAACCCGCGCATCGGCGCCTGCGTCGGCAATGTGGGCAAGATCATCGGCATCGGGCTGAACTATTCCGACCACGCGGCCGAGGCCGGCATGGATGTCCCGACCGAGCCGATCATCTTTCACAAGGCCACCTCGGCGCTGTGCGGGCCCGACGACGATCTGGAAATCCCCCGCGGGGCAAGCAAGCTTGACTGGGAGGTCGAGCTGGCCGTCATCATCGGCAAGCGCGCCAAATATGTGACCGAGGACGAGGCCCTTGACCATGTCGCGGGCTATGCCAGTTTCAACGACGCCTCCGAGCGCGACTTTCAGATCAACCGCCTGGGCCAGTGGACCAAGGGCAAATGCCACGACACATTCGCCCCCCTCGGCCCCTGGCTGGTCACCCGCGACGAGGTGGCCGACCCGCAGGCCCTGCGCCTGATGGCCGATGTCGATGGCCAGCGGATGCAGGACGGCACCACCGCCACGATGATCTTTGGGGTAAAGACCCTGATCAGCTATCTGTCGCAATTCATGACGCTGGAACCCGGCGACGTGATCGCCACCGGCACACCGCCGGGGGTGGGCATGGGTCAGAAACCCGATCCCGTCTTTCTGAAAGAGGGGCAGATCCTGGAGGTCGAGGTTGAGGGCCTTGGCCGACAGCGTCACAAACTGGTGGCAGCCTGAAATCCCGATACCCATCGCCCTGCCCGGCGGCGCAACCGGCCGCCGGGCAGGTGCTTATCCCAGCCACTTGCGGGACAGGCCTTGCGCCGCACCCGTCAGCAACCCGACATCCGATCCCACGGCGACAAACAGTGCCCCCAGCGCGATATATCGGCGCACGCGTTCTTCATCACCCATCAGGATACCCGGCGCCTTGCCACTGGCCTTGATCCGCCCGATGGCATCCTCGATGACCGCCTGCACATCCGCGTGCAGTGGCTCGCCATGATGGCCAAGGCTGGTCGCCAGGTCGGACGGGCCGATGAATACGCCATCGACGCCCTCGGTCGCGCAGATTGCATCCAGGTTTTCCAGTGCCTGCACGGTCTCGACCTGGACCAGAAGGCATGCCTGGTCATTGGCCGTGTGCAGATAGTCGCGATCCATGCCATAACCTGACGCCCGCACCACGCCGGCACCATTGCCGCGGATCCCCTGCGGGGGATAGCGCATCGCAGCGGCCATCAGCGCGGCGTCCTCGGCGGTATTGACCAGCGGCACCAGCACGGTCTGCGCGCCCGCATCCATCACCTGCTTGACCTGGGCGACATCCACGCAGGAGATACGCACGATCGCCTGGCTTGGGGACGGGTTGACCACCTGCAGCTGATCGCGAATCGAACGCAGATCGTTCGGGCCGTGCTCGCCGTCGATCAGCAACCAGTCGAACCCGCAATGGGCGCATAATTCGGCAGTGGTGGCGCTCGCCAGGCTCTGCCACAGCCCGATCTGCAACCTGCCATTGGTGATCGCGGTCTTGAAACGGTTTTCCGGTGCGGCCATGGGGACATCTCCTGAAACGGGAACGGTGCCAGCATTCCAGAGAAACCCGGCAACCGCAATATCACCCATGCCCGGAGGCCGCGAAAACCTTGCGGCATTCGCCCCGCGCGGGGCCCGGACCAGGGCGCACCGCCCCCCTGATGCGTTTCACAGAACCTCCAGCGCATCCTGCAGCCAGGGCATCTCGGCAAGGCAGGGGGCAACGACCATGTCCTGCAACAGCGGGCGCAGGCGGCCCGCGATATCGGCGGGCATTTCCCCCATCGCACCATGGCGCGCAAACAGCGAGATGCGCCGTGCAAGGGGCTCGAACGGCAGGGGCATCACGGCCACCTCATCGCGGAATCGCTGGGCGCGCATATGGCCAAGCGGCGTCGTGATCGTCCAGCCGGCGCCTGACGCGACCATCGCCATGATGGCGTGATATGAATCCAGTTCGAACCGATGGGGAATCGACAATGACAGCCGACCAAGATGTGCCTCGATCTGGCGCCCCATCATCTGGCGCGCCGAATAGCGGATGAAGGGAAGCTCCATCAGCCGGGCCAGCACCTCCTGGCCCGGCATGGCCTGTTGCGCCGAAAACAGCCCCCTTGGCGCCGCCACCACAAAGGGATCGCACAACAGCGGATGCACCTCCATCCAGTCGGCGGACATGTCCAGATCGGCGGCAACGATCACATCCAGCGCGCGCCCCTCCAGCATCGCGGCCAGATGATAGCTGGCCCCGGTTTCCAGCACGAAATGGCATTGGCGCAGTTCGGCGCTCATCTCGGACAGGAGGCGGGGCGTCACGTCGGCGTCGAAATCCTCGATCACGCCAAGACGCAGCTGGGCAAGATTCGAGATATCCAGCTGCGCCAGTTCGGCACGTGCCCGCTCGGCCTCGGCCAGTATGGTGCGGGCGCGGCGCAGGAACAGGCCGCCGGCGCCCGTCAATGCCAGGGGGCGCGCGGCACGATCGATCAGGCGCGCGCCAAGCGCCGATTCCAGGTTGGTGATCTGCTGACTGATGGTCGAGATGCTGGCCCCGAGGCGCCGCGCCGCCTGCGATATCGACCCCTCTGCGACCACGGTCAGAAAGATCTCGATCCCCCACAGGGAAAGACGCATGCGGGGATCAGCCATCTGTGCTCACAGCTTGTCGAGCTTGGCCTGCAATTCGGCCAGCTGCTTTTTTATCGCGGCCAGCTCGTCCTCGGCCGGTCCTTCGTCGCGGGATTCGGCCTTGCCCCAGTTGCCCAGCATGGCTGCCATGAATTCCTGCTGTTTCTTCTGCCACCCCTCGAAGCCGCCAAAAGGGGCCATCGGGTCGGGCATGACCTTTTGCAGGCCCTCGACGATCTCGGCCTGCTGTTTCTTGAGCATCTCGAAACTCTGCGCCAGAAAATCGGGCACCAGGCTCTGGGCCGTGTCGGTATAGGAGCGCACCAGATCGGTCAGCACGTTGATGGGCAGGACATTGTCGCCACGCGATTCATGTTCGGTGATGATCTGCAACAGATATTGGCGGGTCAGATCGTCGCCCGTCTTGAGATCGACGATCTGCACGTCACGCCCCTCGCGGATGAAACGCGCGATGTCATCCAGCGTCACATAGTCGGACGTTTCGGTATTGTAGAGCCTGCGGCTGGCATAGCGCTTGATCAGCAGCGGCTTTTGTTGTTCGCTCATCCCGGAGGCCCTTTTTTCGTTGCACCGCAGCAATGCTAGCGCAGCGAGAGACAAAAAAAAAGAGCGGGCTCTTTCGGAGCCCGCCCAGTCAGTCACCAACAGGGAGGAATTGGCGATGAAAATCGTGTCACGCGGCTTTCGCCGTGGCCTTCTTGACCGCATTGGTCGCCTCGGTCGTCGCCTTCTTGACGGCGGCGGTGGCCTCGGCCTGTGCTTCCTTGCCGGCTGCCAGGATCAGTTCGACGGTGTCCATCTGAACCTTCTTGGCCACTTCGGCAAGCGCCGCAACATTTTCCGAGGCGGTCTCGACCGAAGCCGAGGCAAAATCGGTCAGCGCCTTGGCGTATTCGGACGGCTCTTCCTTGACTTTGGCAACGTCGGCCAGTTTTTCAAGGTTCTCTTTCGTCCATTTGTTCGAAATCTCGATGTTCTTTTCCGCGGCTTCAATCGCCAGGCGCGAGAACTTCTCGCCCAGTTCGGCGGTATTGCGGAAGGCGTCGCTGAAGACATTCAGATCGACAGGCAGGGTGTCGAACATCTTCAGAAACGGGTTGTCATAGGTTTTCTTGGCCATTTTCGGGCTCCACGCAGAGGGGTTTCTTTCATCTGCAGCAAAGATAGTCGCCGCAGCGCAGCATTTCAAGGGGAAATTGCTGCACTGCGGCATTTTTCTGAATTTTCTTGCAAAATCAGTCGGGTGCCTTGCGCCTGACATAGGAACCGGGTGCCGCCTCGATGATCTTGCGCCCCGAATCGCCGGGAATGCGCGCCGGAACCATCTTGCCCGAACGCCGTGCAAGCCATGTCTTCCAGCGCGGCCACCAGGAACCCTGATGAAAACTCGCCCCGGCCTTCCAGCTGTCGGGGTCTTTCATGCGCGCCTCATTGATATAGTGGCCGTATTTGTTCTTGCTGGGCGGGTTGACGATCCCGGCGATATGGCCGCTTTCCGACAGGATGAATGTCTTGTCGCCGCCAAACTTGTTCAGCCCGACAAACGAGCTCTGCCATTTGGCGATATGGTCGGTTTCGCAGGCGATGGCACAGATGGGCGTCTTGATGTCGTGCAGGTTCACGTTTTCGCCCAGCACCGTAAAGCAGCCGCGAGACAGCTCGTTTTCCACGCACAGGCGGTGCAGATATTCCCTGGCCATGGCCTCGGCCAGATTGGTGCTGTCGCCATTCCAGTACAGCAGATCAAAGGCCGGCGGCGCCTCGCCCATCATGTAGGAACGGATCGCCGGGCCATAGACCAGATCATTGGCACGCAGATATGAAAATGTGCGCTTGAGGTAGAAGGCGGGCAGGAAACCGCGGCGCGCGACCTCGGCATCGATGCCGGACAGGAAGTCATCCGACAGGAAAACGCCCATCTCGCCGGGGTCCTCGAAATCTGCCAGCGCGGTAAAAAAGGTCGCCGCGCGCACCGACCTGTCGCCCTTGCGCGCCATATAGGCCAGCATCACCGACTGCATCGTGCCGGCAATGCAATACCCCACGGTGTTGACGCGATCCTCGCCGGTGATTTCCCTGACCTGCGCGATCGCTGTCAGAAAGCCCTCTTCGACATAGGCATCGATGCCCGCGTCGCGCAGGCTGTCATCGGGGTTGACCCAGGACACCACGAACAGTGTAAAGCCCTGTTCCGTGATCCAGCGGATCAGGCTGTTGTCGGGGCGCAGATCAAGGATGTAGTACTTGTTGATCCAGGGCGGAAAGATGATCAGCGGTGTCTTGTGCACCTTTTCGGTGCGCGGCGCATACTGGATCAGCTGGAACAGGCGGTTCTGGTAGACCACCGCGCCCTCGGAGGTGGCGATGTTGCGCCCCACCTCGAATGCATCGGGGTCGCACAGGGTCACCGCCAGGGCACCGTCATTGGCCTCGATATCGCGTACCAGGTTTTCCAGCCCGTCCACCAGAGACTGCCCGTCGGTTTCCAGCGCCTTTTGCAGGGCGTCCGGGTTTGATGCCAGAAAATTCGCCGGCGACATCAGGTCAATGATCTGGCGGGTAAAGAAACTGACCCGCTGGCGTTCGCGCGGCTCCAGCCCCTCAAGCGAATCGACCGCCTGCGTAATGGCCTCGGCCGACATCAGATATTGCTGCTTGATGAAGTTGAACCAGGGATGCGCCTGCCACATCGGGCTGCGAAACCGCTTGTCGGGGGCGGTGTTGTCGGGCGGCAGGATCCTGCCCTGGGCAAGATTTTCCTGAACCTCGATCCAGTGCTTGAGCGACTTGCCCCAATAGCCGACCTGCTGTTCGAATATCCTGGACGGGTGCGTCATCATCTCGGCCAGGTAGGCCCCGGCCGCCCTGGCATACAGATCGTGGCCCGGCCCGTCGAGCGAGGGGTTGCTTTCGCGCTGGCGGGCGAGCGCCCCGACAAGGCGCTGGGTCAGTTCCTCGATACGGGCGATGTTCCGGTTCAGCTTTTCGATATCGGGCTTGGCAGGAACATCGGTGTCTTTTGGCGTGTTATCCGTGGACATTTTATGCAATTGCTCCTGACAGGCACTTGTGCATTATAAGCCCCTACCCATATCCGGTGTAAAGACTCGAGGTCCCTGTCCGGCGACCAGAGAACCGGACAGGATCACCGGACGGGCATCAATTGAGGCGGGTTAATAGCCATGAACACGAACTTTGCAACCTATGATATCATGGAATCCTTTCGCCAGGGCGGCGAATGGATGGGGGCGACGGCCAAGGCCTTCTGGTCGAGCCCGGTCTTTGGCCTGGCGCCCTCACCGCTGCCGGCAACATTCGCGGCCTGGGGCGAGGTCACGGAGCGCGCCTTTTCACGCATGAGTGCGCGCCCCGACTGGGGGATCGACTCGGTCGTCAGCGGCAAGCGGGAACATGTCGTCAAGGTCGAAAAGATCGTTGAAAAACCCTTTGGCGACCTGATCCATTTCGATGTGGCGCGCCCCAGGACGCCGGCGCGGAAGGTGATGCTGATCGCGCCCATGTCGGGGCATTATGCAACGCTGCTGCGTTCCACCGTGCGCAGCCTGCTGCCCGATGCCGATGTCTATATCACCGACTGGCACAATGCCCGCGACATCCCGGTATCCGAAGGCAGGTTCGACATCGAGGATTTCACGCTTTACCTTGTGGAATTCATGGAAAAACTCGGCCGCGACACCCATGTGATCGCGGTCTGTCAGCCGGCACCGCTGGCACTGGCCGCAACCGCCTGGCTGGCCGAGAAATCGCCCGACGCGCAGCCCCGCAGCCTGACCCTGATCGGCGGGCCGATCGACCCGGATGCCGCCGCCACGGACGTGACCGATTTCGGCCGTCGCGTGACCATGGGTCAGCTGGAGCGTTCGGTCATCCAGCGGGTGGGGGTCAAGCACAAGGGCTTTGGCCGGCTGGTCTATCCGGGCGCGGTGCAGCTGGCCTCGTTCATCTCGATGAATCTGGAAACCCATGCACAGGCCTTTGCCAACCAGATCCTGGCAGTCACCCAGGAACGCGCCGCCGAACATGACCGCCACAACAGGTTCTACGACGAATATCTGGCGGTGATGGACATGACCGCGGAATTCTATCTTTCCACCGTCGAGCGTATCTTCAAGGGCCGCGAAATTGCCGACAACCATTTCACCGTCAAGGGGCACAAGGTGGATTTCTCGCGCATCACGAAAACGGCGGTCAAGACGGTCGAGGGGATGGAGGACGACATCACCGCGCCGGGCCAGTGCATTGCCGCGCTGGATCTGTTGTCCGGGCTGCCGGACGAGATGAAAGCCAGCCATCTGGAACCGGGTGCAGGCCATTACGGCATTTTCGCCGGCCGCGCCTGGCGCGAAAACATCCGTCCGCTGGTGCTGGATTTCATCGACACCAATTCCTGAAGGCGCGCAATCGGGGGCGCTGCCCCCAGGGGGGAACCCGGGGTTGAAAAGGGGGCGCTGCCCCCGTCGCGCAAGCGCGACCCCCCCGGCGTATTTGGACAAAGAAGAAGGCAGGGGAATGTTCAGGCCAGGAAGGCCTTGCGCAGCATGTTCAGCGCCATCAGCATGATGAATGCCGCAAACAGGCGCTTGAGCGGTTTCGGGTCCATCGCATGGGCCATCCGCACGCCGACGGGCGCTGTCATCAGTGTCATCGATATGACGATGACAAGGGCGACCAGATTGACATGACCGAGGGTGAAGGGGGGGCGCCCCTCGGGCGGGGCGGAAACCATCAGAAAGCCGATCACGCTGGGCACGGCGATGGTGGTGCCAAAGCCCGCCGCGGTGGCCACCGCGCGGTGGATGGGGACGCCATAGAGTGTCATCAATGGCACTCCGAAGGAGCCACCTCCGATGCCCATCAGCACCGACAGGAACCCGATCACAGGCGACAGCACAAGGCGCACCAGCCCCTCCGGCATGTGGTCGCCCAGACGCCATTCGGCGCGCCCGAAGGCCAGGTAGAGACCGATGATCATGCCGAGCACGCCAAAGATCACCATCAGCCAGGCCGAGCGCAGCCCGGTTGCGGCGACAACGCCCAGAACCGCACCGACGCCAATGCCCGGCCCCCAGCCGCGCAGGATTTCCCAGTCGACAGCGCCCTTGCGGTGATGGCTGAGGACCGAACGAACCGAGGTGAAAACGATCGTCGCCAACGACGTCGCAAGGCTGATCTGCATCAACTGCGCGTTGTCATATCCCAGCCCGGCAAAGGCGAAATAGAAGGCCGGCACCAGAATGATGCCGCCCCCTACCCCCAGCAGGCCGGCAACGACACCGGCAAAGGCACCGATCGCCAGAAGGAGGGCGAGCATCAACAACAGGCTGTTCAGGTCGGGCATGATGGGTCCTCGGGTCTTGTGCGCCTTATCTGTTCACGAAGCGATGGGCGGTTGCAAGGCCTCGAGTCGGGAAAGCGCCTCGACCACCAGTTCGGGGCCCGCCCCCGGAAGGTGGGCGCGCTCGGACAGGATGCGCCGCCAGTGTCGTGCCCCGGGGCGGCCGGCAAACAGCCCCAGCATGTGCCGGGTGATCTGGTTGAGCCGTCCCCCGGCGGCAAGATGCGCCTCGATATACGGCAGCATCGCCATCACCACCTCGTGGACATCGCGGTCGGCCCCGGCGCCGAAGATTCGACGATCGGCCTGCCCCAGGATCGAAACCGGATCATGATAGGCCGCGCGCCCGACCATCGCCCCGTCCAGACCCTGGGCAAGAAATGTTCCGACCTTGTCGAGAGTCCCGATCCCTCCGTTCACCACGATGTCGAGGTCGGGGAAATCCCGCTTGATCTGCAGGACCAGCGCATGATCGAGCGGCGGAACCTCGCGGTTCTCTCGGGGCGACAGACCTTTCAGCCAGGCCTTTCGCGCGTGAATGATCACCGTCTTGACCCCCGCGCCGCGCAGCATGTCGACAAAGAGGGGCAGGCTGTCGCGTGGTTCCTGGTCGTCAACGCCGATGCGGCACTTGACGGTGATCCGGGCCGCGCCCGCCGCGCCGATCATGGCCGATACGCATTCCTCGACAAGCGAGGGGGATTTCATCAACACGGCGCCGAATGCCCCCGACTGCACCCGGTCCGAGGGGCAGCCAAGATTGAGATTGATCTCGTCAAAGCCAAAGGGGTCGGCCACCTGTACCGCGCGGGCGAGCATCCCGGGATCGCTGCCCCCCAGTTGCAGGGCCAGTGGATGCTCGTCTGGGTGATGGGCCAGCAGGCGCACGGCATCGCCGTGTACCAGCGCCGCTGCCGTGACCATTTCGGTGTACAGCAGCGCATGGCGGCTCAGCTGCCGGTGCAGAAAACGGCAGTGGCGATCGGTCCACTCCATCATCGGGGCGACCGACAGCCTGCTGTGCCAATGCAGGCCCTTGTGTTTGTTCTCGGCCTCTTGCACGTCTCGACGACCTTTCAACACGCATGCCCGGGTTCCGGGTCGCGGGAAACCCGGCGCGGCTGCTGCCCGGAACGGCGGCCCGTTGCCCCTGATACACCCGCCCGCCAGGGGAGGCATGTCGGCCTGCGCCCTTTCCAGCCTGGTGCGGGTGGAGGGACTCGAACCCCCACGCCTTGCGGCGCCAGAACCTAAATCTGGTGCGTCTGCCAGTTCCGCCACACCCGCGACGCCGCGGTTTCTAGCAGAGGATATCCTGCCGCGCGAGGGGAATTTCCCGTGACGCGCCGCCCTGTCAGACCGCCTCAAGGCCCGCCAGCACCCTGGGCAGGGTTTCGGGCAGGTCCTCGGCAATCAGGCCGGGACCGAAGGCGCGCGCGGACTCGACATGCAGCCAGGTTGCGGTGCTGGCGGCCGAAAAGGCATCGAAACCGCGTGCCATCAGCCCGGTAACAAGCCCCGCCAGTACGTCGCCCGCGCCGGCGGTTGCCAGCCAGGGCGCCGCGCGCGCATAGGCGGCGGCGTTTACCGCACTCCGGCCATCGGGTGCCGCGATCACCGTATCCCTGCCCTTGAGCAGCACGATACATCCCGCCCGTCCGGCTGCGGCGCGCACGCCGTCGAGGCGCGAAAACGCCGGTCCCCGCGTGGCGGGCGCGGCCAGGCGTTCGGCGATATCGGGAAACAGCCGGGCAAATTCGCCCCCGTGCGGGGTAAGAACGCAATCTTCGTGCAGCAGGTCGAACAGGCTGGCTGGCGAGGCCGCAAAAGCCGTCAGCGCGTCGGCGTCCAGCACCACGGCACGTTGCCTCGGGCCGGGCCGGGCCGCCAGGGCAGCCGGAACCAGCATGCGCGCGCGTGCCAGGCCCAGACCGGGGCCAAGGCAGAGCGCGTTGATGCGGCTGTCGTCAATGAGTGCAACGAGGGATGCCGCGTCCTCGATCTCGCGCAGCATGATCGCCGTCAGCTGTGCGGCGTTTTCCGCCAGAGCATCGCGGGGGCTGACCAGCGTCACCAGCCCCGCCCCGACCCGCAGAGCCGCGCGCGCCGCCAGCCGTGCCGCGCCTGTATGGGCAGCCGGCCCCGACATCACCAGGGCGTGACCGTGGTGATATTTGTGGCTGCCCGCGTCCTTGGCAAGGATGCCCTCCACCCCCCCGATCAGGGTGGCTGGCGGGGTCTCGTCGGCCTCGGCCGCGCGCGCGCGCGCAATCACCATGTTCACCGCGGGATCGATGGCGATATCGGCAACCGCCAGGCGCCCGCAATGATCGGGTCCGCGATCCAGGAAATGGCCGGGTTTTGCCGCATGAAAGGTCACCGTGAGGTCGGCCGAAAGCGCGCGCCCCCCCAGAGGGCGCCCACTGTCCGCGCACAGACCGCTGGGAATGTCGATCGCCACCATGCGTGGTCGTCCGGCGTCCCGTGGGCCTGGATCGGCCAGCGCGTCGTGGAGCGCGGCCGCAAGCGGCCGTTTCAGGCCGGTGCCAAACAGACCGTCCACGACCAGATCGAATCCGCCAGCCCCCGGCGCGGGCACAGGACCCCCGGACAGATCATGCAGCCCCCCCAGCGCGCGCCAGCGCTCCAGATTCGCCCGGGCGTCATCGGGCAGATGCGCCGGATCTCCCAGCAGATGGACCTGCACGGTCCAGCCCGCCTGATGCAGCAGCCGGGCAACGACAAAGCCGTCTCCGCCATTGTTGCCCGGCCCGCACAGCACCAGCGCCCGATGATCGCTGCGTGCCATCGCGGGCCAGGTGTGAAAGACCGCCTCGACCACGGCGCGGCCGGCATTCTCCATCAGTTGCCTTCCGCTGACCCGACCGCCGTCTATTGCCGCCCTTTCGATCATCCGCATCTGGGCGGCGGTCAGCAATTCGTTGGTGTCATTCGCAATCTGCATTATTTATGTGCGCTCCGACTGTTTTTTGGGCAGGTCAGGTCAATTGATGCCCCCATCCCGGCAGAGATGACCATAGCGAATTGCGCGCCCGCGGGGAAAGTGCTTTCACGCCTTCGATCAGTGCGACACCGCAAAGGAATCGGCCCATGAAAAAGATCGAAGCCATCATCAAGCCTTTCAAGCTGGACGAGGTGAAGGAGGCCCTTCAGGATGTCGGCATCCAGGGTCTTTCGGTGATCGAGGTCAAGGGTTTCGGACGCCAGAAGGGCCATACCGAACTTTACCGAGGCGCGGAATATGTCGTTGACTTCCTGCCCAAGGTAAAGATCGAGGTGGTTCTGTCCGACGATCAGGTCGAGGGCGCCATCGAGGCGATCGTCGGCGCCGCGCGCACCGAAAAGATCGGCGACGGCAAGATATTTGTCTCGACCATAGAACAGGCCATCCGCATCCGCACCGGCGAAACCGGCGACGACGCCCTCTAGGCAGGGTGCGGGGCGCCAGATTCAACCCACAAACCATAAGGACAGACCATGAGCGACATCGAAAGCGTTCTGAAAACCATCAAGGATGAAGACGTTGCCTACGTCGATATCCGTTTTACCGATCCGCGCGGCAAGATGCAGCATGTCACGGTGATCGCCGACGAGGTGGACGAGGATTTCCTCGAATACGGTTTCATGTTTGACGGCTCTTCCATCGCCGGCTGGAAATCGATCGACCAGTCGGACATGAAGCTGATGCCCGACTGCGCCACGGCCTATATCGACCCCTTCTATGCCGAAAAGACGCTGTGCCTGCATTGCTCGGTCGTCGAGCCCGACACCGGCGAGCCCTACAATCGCGATCCGCGCGGCACCGCCGAAAAGGCCGAGGCCTATCTCAAGGCATCGGGCATTGGCGATACCGCCTATTTCGGCCCCGAGGCCGAGTTCTTTGTCTTTGACGATGTGCGTTTCTCCAACAGCATCAACAAGGTTTCCTATGAGGTCGATGCTGCCGACGGGTCGTGGAACACCGATACCGAATACGAGATGGGCAACATGGGCCATCGCGCAGGCGTCAAGGGCGGCTATTTCCCGGTGAACCCGACCGACGCCGCGCAGGACCTGCGCTCGGAGATGCTGACGACGATGAAGCAGATCGGCATGAAGGTGGACAAGCATCACCACGAGGTGGCGTCCTGCCAGCACGAGCTGGGGCTGATCTTTGACAGCCTGACGAAACAGGCGGACGAGTTGCAGAAATACAAGTATGTCGTCCAGAACGTGGCCCATGCCTATGGCAAGACCGCAACCTTCATGCCCAAGCCGATCGCGGGCGACAACGGCACCGGCATGCATGTGAACATGTCGATCTGGAAGGATGGCAAGCCGCTGTTTGCCGGCGACAAATATGCGGATCTTTCACAAGAGGCGCTGTGGTTCATTGGCGGCATCCTCAAGCATGCCAAGACGCTGAATGCCTTTACCAACCCGGCGACCAACAGCTACAAGCGCCTGATCCCCGGCTTCGAGGCCCCTGTCCTGCGCGCCTACAGCGCCCGCAACCGTTCGGGTTGTGTGCGTATTCCCTGGGCCGAAAGCCCCAAGGCCAAGCGCATCGAGGCCCGTTTCCCGGACCCAAGTGCAAACCCCTATCTGGCCTTTGCCGCGCTGCTGATGGCCGGTCTTGACGGGATCGAGAACAGGATCGACCCGGGCGAGCCGTCGGACAAGGATCTCTATGACCTGCCGCCCGAGGAGCTGAAGGATATCCCGACGGTCTGTGCGTCTCTGCGCGAGGCGTTGGAGAGCCTTGAGGCGGACCACGATTTCCTGCTCAAGGGGGATGTCTTTACCAAGGACCAGATCGAGGGATATCTGGCACTGAAATGGGAAGAAGTGTTTGCGTTCGAGCACACCCCGCATCCGGTGGAATTCCAGATGTATTACAGCTGCTGAGCAGCATCTCCAGGATAGTGATGGAAGGGCCCCCGTGCGGGGCCCTTTGTCATTGGGACTGTTTTTGCGAAGCGCGCCTTTCGCGGGGGCGCTGCCCCCGCACCCCCGGCGTATTTGCACAAAGAAGAAGCGGAATGGTGCGATCAGTTCAACCGCAGGCGCACGATGTTGACGGCGACATAGGGCTGGTTGCCGCGTTTCAGGATGATCGGGCGCAGGAGTTCGGCCGCCGGGTCGATCCGCTGTGCCAGGGCAAGCATTCGCGCCCCGCTTTGCGCGGTATCGGACAGGAGCGAGGGACGCAGCAGCAGTGCGACGCCCTGCGCGCGGCTCCCCGGGAGATAGGCAAAATGGTGCGCGGCACCGCCTGGAACGATCCGCATCGGCCTGTCCGGGCCGAGCGCGCTGGCGATCAGCCCGCCATCGATCCAACCCGATGCCATGAACAGGTCGGTATCTTTCCATAGCCCGCGCCGTTCAAGTGCGGGGCGCAGGTCGCCATAGTCGAACAGAGCCAGCGTATTGTCCCATTTTGGCGGGCGGGGATAGAAGGGCCGGGTCAGCAGACCCGTATCGGCCTGAAACACCAGCGCGACAAGCACGAGCCACACTGTTCCGGCAAGGGTGGCCGTCCACTGGCCCATGCGGCGCCGGAACGCGGCGGGCTGACGCGCCAGCCACAACGCACCCAGTGGCAGCGTGAATTGCCAGCCGGGCATCGCCCAGTGGGCGAGGGAATGGGTGGATGTGAAATAGATGTAGTTGAAGATCAGGATCGGCCCCGATGCCACCAGCAACAGCAGCGCCACCTCGGGTCGGGCACGCATCCGCCAGCCCAGCCTCAGGCCGGCAAGCGCCAGAAACATGCCCGTGGGAAGCAGGAACAGCATCTGTCCAAGGATCATCAGCGCTCCGTTGGAAAGGCCGCCTCCACCGCCCGCACGACCGCCCTGAAAGGCAAACGAGGCCCAGCCATTGCCCATGTTCCACAGGATGACGGGCAACACCCCCAGCAACCCCAGACCGGCCGCCAGCCAGGGCCCCGGACGCGCAAACCAGCGCCGGCCCCCGGGGTGGAAGATCATGAACATGAGAAAGGCAAGCGGCAACCATGCCGCCTGGTATTTCGAGCCCAGCGCCAGTGCCAGCGACAGCCCGACCAGGACCCAGTCGCGCAGGCGGCCGTCATCGCTGCGCGAAAGGATGCGCAAAAGGAACATGACCGACAGCGCGGCGCCAAGGTTGAGCGTTCCGTCGGGCACGGCCAGAAGCCCGCCCGACAACAGGAAGAACGGCGATGCGACATAGAGGGCCGCGCTCCACAGCCCGACCCGCGCGCCGCCGAGCATCTCGCCGATCCGGTACATGATCCAGGTTGTCAGCAACCCGGCAAGCAGAAATGCAAGGCGGTAGGTCAGGGGATGTTCCAGCCCGGAAATGTCGGCAAGGGCCACCGACAGCCAGAAACTCAGCGGCGGGTGGTCGAAAAAGCTGAGGCTGTAGCCGCGCGCAACTGCCGTCGCATAGGCCTCGTCCACGATCAGCGGCGCGCTCCAGGCCAGCAGCAGCTTGAACAGGCCGGAAACGGCAAGCAGCCGGATCAGCCAGCGCCGCGCGGTGGCAGGTGCCAGATCCCGGTTCATTTCCGCGCCGTCCTCCATGTGTCAGGATTTCCAGGTAACCAGCGCGCTGGCAACGAAATTCCACAACGCGCCGACAAGGGCGCCTGCGAATCCCGCCAGGGCCCACCACGGAACGACCGCGTAAATTGCCGTTGCAACCCCCACATTGGCGATCGCTCCGACCGAACAGACGCCATAAAAGCTGAACAGGCCACGCAGGAACTGCCATCCCCTGAGCGTGCGGTCCTTGTAGGTAAGCGCATTGTTGAGGATGAAATTCGATGTCATCGCCACCACCACCGCGATCGTCTGGGAAATGGCAAAATGGTCGGGCATCACACCCAGGGCGAGGCGCAGGACCACCAGGTTGACCACCAGTCCCGACAATCCGACCAGCATGAACATGATGAAGCGGATGGATACCAGACCACCGGTCATGCGCACCAGCAGCAAGCCCAGGAATTCCAGGGCAACCGCGCTGTCCATCTTGCTTTCGCCGAACTGGCGGGCACGGAAGGTATAGGGAATTTCGGCCACCTTCCAACGCCCCCTGCTGGCCGAGAGCATGTCGGCAAGAATCTTGAAGCCCCGCTGCTGGAGCCCCAGCACCACCGAATTGAAACTTTCGCGCCGGACCATGAAAAAGCCGCTCATCGGATCCGATGCCGTGATCCGCAGCAGCTTGCGCGAAATTGCGGTGGCGGTGTCGCTGCCCCATTTGCGCAGACGGGTGAGTCCGCTGCCGCTGGAGCCGCCCTCGACATTGCGGCTGGCGATCACCAGATCCAGAGCCGGGTCGGCCTGCAGCATCCCGAGCATGCGCGGCAGGATGGTTTCGTCATGTTGCAGGTCGCCATCCATGACCGCTATGAGGGGCGACACGCTGGACAGGATGCCCTCGATACAGGCGCCGGCAAGGCCGCGCCGGCCGATCCGTTGTATCACCCGGACATTGGGTTTGCTGCGGGCAAGCATGCGCACCTCGCGCGCGGTGCCGTCAGGGCTGTCATCATCGACAAAGATCACCTCCCAGCGGTGCCCCACCAGCGCCTTTTCAAGCAGTTCCACCAGCGGGCGGATGTTTTCCCGCTCGTTGAAGGTGGGGACCACGATGGTCAGTTCGGGAACCGTGGCGTTGCGTATGCCGAGGGGCGGTTCGCCGG
>CAZWXK010000017.1:1566-10597 GCA_964637875.1 uncultured Rhodobacter sp. | reverse complement strand
ACGATGGTCAGTTCGGGAACCGTGGCGTTGCGTATGCCGAGGGGCGGTTCGCCGGACGATTCGGGGGACAATTCGGGGGACAATTCGCGACCGTTTGTTGCAGGTTGTTTCCGCGACTTCCCTTTCACGATATGGCCGCCCTTGGCAAGAGGCATCCGGGCGCCTGCCAGGGGAGCCCCGCTTTCGCCGGCAGAGCTCATTTGTCCAGATGCCGCGCGACCAGCGCCATGAAGGCCTCGCCACGGGCTTCGAAATCGCTATACTGGTCGAAACTGGCCGCCGCCGGGGCCAGCAGCACGGTGTCGCCCGCTTCGGCCTCGGCCACGGCGCGGGCAAAGGCGCGTTCCATGGTTTCACAGATCTCGTGGGGCAGATCGCCAAGCTGGGCCGCGTAGTCGGGCGCCGCCGCGCCGATCAGATAGGCCTTGCGCACGTTTTGCATCTGGTCGGAAATGCCGCTGATGCCGCCCTCCTTGCCCTGCCCGCCCAGGATCCAGCGGATATTGCCAAAGGCGGCCAATGCACGGGCGGCAGCGTCGGCATTGGTCGCCTTTGAATCATTGACGAAACCTACGCCATCGCGTTGGCCCAGGAACTGCGCCCGATGCGGCAGGCCGGGATAGGAGGCCAGGCTTTTCTCGATCAATCGCGGGGCCAGGCCAAGGCTGCGACAGACTGCATAGGCGGCGCAGGCGTTCTGGTGGTTGTGGGTGCCGGGCAGGCCCTGCATCTCGCGCAGGTCGATCGAGGCCATCTGCCTGCCGCGGCGCCATTCGGCAAGAAAGCCCTTGCGGGCAAATACCGTCCAGTCGGGTCCCTTCAGCCGGCGCGAGGTCGAAATGCGGATCACCGGATCATTGCTGCCCGCGCCTTCACGCAGCTGGCTGGCCAGAAAGCGGCCCTCGTCCTCGTCCACGCCGATGATGGCGCGTTCCGGGGCGCCCTCGACGAACAGGCGGCGCTTGGCGGCGAAATAGCCGCCGATGCCGCCATGGCGATCAAGGTGGTCGGGCGACAGGTTCAGGAATACGGCAATGTCCGGGGCCAGCGCGCGCGCCAGTTCGGTCTGATAGCTGGACAGTTCCAGCACCACGACCTCGCCTTCCTGCGCGGGCGCGATATCCAGCACGCCACGCCCGATATTGCCGGCCAGCTGGGTCGCACGCCCCTGTTCGCGCAGGATATGGTGGATCAGGGCCGAGGTGGTGGATTTCCCGTTCGAGCCCGTCACGGCGACCACCCTGGGCAGGGTTTCGAAATCGTCCCAGGCCGCGGTCGCATAGGAACGGAAGAACAGCCCGATGTCGTTGTCCACGACCACGCCCGCCTCCCATGCGGCGCGCACCACCGGATGCGGCGCGGGGTACAGGTGGGCAATGCCGGGCGAAACGATCAGCGCGGCGACATCGTCGAATGCGCGGTCGCGGCGCAGATCGTGCAGCAGCAGCCCCTCGTCCCGGGCGCGGGCGCGGCTTTCTTCGTTGTCGTCCCAGCACAGCGCAATGGCACCGCCCGCCTCGAGCGCGCGCGCCGCCGCCATGCCCGAGCGCCCAAGGCCCAGCACCGCCACCCTGTGGCCGCGATATCCGCGCACCGGGATCATGACCGAGAGCCCCCGGTTCCAGCCCCGGTTCCAGCCCCGGTTCCAACCCTCGTCCCGGACGGGATATCGGTTGTCACATGATCCGCGGTCACGAAAGCGCCCTCACCTGATCTTGAGCGTTGCGAGGCCGATCAGGGCCAGCACCAGCGAGATTATCCAGAACCGTATCACGATCTGGCTTTCGGCCCAGCCCAGTTTTTCGAAATGGTGATGGATTGGCGCCATCAGAAAGACCCGCTTGCCTGTCTTCTTGAAATACAGCACCTGAATGATGACCGACAGCGCCTCGACCACGAACAACCCGCCAACGATGGCCAGAACGATCTCGTGCTTGGTCGCCACCGCGATTGCCCCCAGCGCGCCGCCGAGCGCCAGCGATCCGGTGTCGCCCATGAACACCGCCGCCGGGGGCGCATTATACCAGAGAAAACCCAGCCCGCCCCCGATCAGCGCGGACACGAAAACCAGCAATTCACCCGTGCCGGGGACATAGTGGACCTCGAGATATTGCGAAAAATCCACCCGACCGACCGTGTAGGCAATGACGCCCAGGCTTGCAGCGGCAATCATCACCGGCATGATCGCCAGCCCGTCCAGCCCGTCGGTCAGGTTCACCGCATTGGCCGAGCCCACGATCACCAGCATGGTGAAGGGAATAAAGAAATATCCCATGTTGATCAGCACGTTCTTCAGAAACGGCACCGCAAGCTGCCCCGAGAGGGCATCGGGATGGGCCATCATGGCCCAATAGCCCGCAATCCCGGCCACCACCAGACCGATGCCGAAACGCAGCTTGCCTGACACGCCGTCGCTGCTGTTGCGGCTGACCTTGGCATAGTCATCGGCAAAGCCCAGCAGACCGAACGAGATGGTCACGAACAGCACCATCCAGATATAGGTGTTGTCCAGACGCGCCCAGATCAGGGTTGACACGATCAGCGCCCCCAGGATCAGGACACCGCCCATGGTCGGGGTTCCCGCCTTTTCCAGGATGTGGCTTTCGGGGCCGTCAGCCCTGATCGGCTGGCCATTGCCCTGCCGCCGCTTGAGCAGGTCGATGAGGGGCCTGCCGAAAAGAAAGCCGAACAGCAGCGCGGTAAAGAACGCCCCGCCCGAGCGCATCGTGATATAGCGGAACAGATTGAAGACCCCGCCACCATCCGAAAAGTCGCTTAGAAAATAGAGCATCCTGCCACCTTGTCCTGCCTTGTCCTGCGTTCGGCCCGATCCTGCCTTGCCGCGCCCGTCCTAGGCGGTGCGATCCAGCCGTCTTATCGCACGCACCACCAGGGACGCACGCGATCCCTTTGACCCCTTGACCATGACCACATCGCCCGCGTCAAGCATGTGGTGCACGCGTGCGGCCAGCCCTTCGGCGGATTCATGCCACTCGCCCCGCTTGTCATAGGGCAGGGCCTCGAAAAAGGCCCGCATCAACGGTCCCGCCAGGTGAAAGCGGTCGATCGATTCAACCGTCGGCAGGGTGGCCAGTGCGCGGTGCATGTCTGCACCCTGTTCGCCCAGTTCCAGCATGTCGGTAAGCATGGCGATGCGGCGACCGCGACTGACGCGCCCGATGCCGTCACATGGTGTGCTTGCCGCAAGCACGTCGAACGCCGCCGCCATCGAGGCCGGATTGGCGTTGTACGAATCGTCGATCAGTTCGAGGCACAGCTCGTCGGCAGTCGGGTCGAGCGCGATCATGTGGCGCATGCCGCGCCCCTCGGGCGGGCTCCAGCTGGCCAGGTCCAGCGCGGCAAGGGCAACATCGCCACCCACTGCCTGAACTGCGGCCAGGGTGGCCAGCGCGTTGAGGGCCAGATGCGGCCCGGGCGCATTGATCCGCGCAAGCAGCGGCGCGCCATGCGCAGCGACGCGCATGCTGGTGACATTGCGGTTTTGCGACAGGTCGATCAGGCGGAAGTCGGCGCCCGCGTCGCGGCCGAAGGTCACCACCTCGCAGCCGGCGGCATGGGCGGCTCCATCCAGCAACCCGAAGGTCGCGATATCGCGGTTGAGCACGGCCGTGCCGCCGGGCGTCATGCCCTGAAATATCTCGGCCTTGGCCCGGGCGATGTCGTCGATCCCTTCAAAGGCAGCCATGTGGGCCTGCGCAACATTGGTGATGACCGCCACATGGGGCCGGGCCAGACGGCTGAGCGGGACGATTTCGCCGGCGTGGTTCATACCGATCTCGATCACGGCAAAATCGGTGTCGCGCGGCATCCGGGCAAGTGTCAGCGGCACGCCCCAGTGATTGTTCAGGCTCATATGCGCTGCATGTACCCTGCCCTGTCGCACCAGCGCGCTGCGCAGCATCTCCTTGGTCGTGGTCTTGCCGACCGAACCCGTCACCGCGATCACCCGCGCCCGCGTGCGCGCACGCGCCGCACGCCCCAGATCCTGCAGCGCCTTGTGGACGTCGGCGACAATCATCAGCGGTGCATTCCTGTCCACCCCCGGGGGCAGGCGCGACACCAGCGCCGCGGCAGCGCCCGCATCAAGGGCCGCGGCCACGAAATCATGGCCGTCCCGCCTGTCGGCAAGGGCAACGAACAGATCGCCGGGCCGCAATGTGCGGCTGTCGATTGAAACGCCGCTTGCCTGCCAGTCGCCGCGCGCCTGCCCGCCCGTTGCGGCAGCGGCCTCGGCAGATGTCCACAAGGCGCTCATGGCCGCCCTCCATCCAGCGCGCGCACCACCACCGAAGCCTGTTCCACATCATTGAAGGCCAACACGTCGTCACCGATGATCTGCCCGGTTTCATGCCCCTTGCCCGCAATCAGCAGCGCGTCGGCGGGTTGCAGGGCATCCACACCCGCCAGAATCGCCTCGGCGCGATCGCCGATCTCGTTTGCGTCGGGACAGCCCTGCATGACCTCGGCCCGGATCATGGCCGGATCCTCGGTGCGGGGGTTGTCATCGGTCACGATTGCCATGTCGGCATGTTCCGCCGCCGCCCGCCCCATCAAGGGGCGCTTGGTCCGGTCGCGATCGCCGCCGGCGCCGAACACCACGATGATGCGCCCCATCACATGGGGGCGCAGCGCCCGCAACGCCGTGGCCAGCGCATCGGGCGTATGGGCATAATCCACGAATACGGCAGCGCCGTTTTCGCGCCTGGCCGCCAGCTCCATCCGGCCGCGCACGGTGGCCAGACCGGGCAGCGCGGCAAGAACCTCGGCCGGAGCACTGCCCGTTGCAATGGCCAGCCCCGCCGCCAGCAGGGCATTGCCCGCCTGGAACCCTCCGATCAATGTCAGCCGCTGCAGATGCGGCTTGCCCTGCCACGCATAATGCAATTCCTGGCCGGTTGCGTCGAAACGCTGGCCAAGGATGCGCAGATCGGCCCCGGCGCGCCGCCCTGCCGTCAGCAGTTTCTGCCCCCGGTCACGGGCGATTGCGGCGATGTCGGGGGCGCGCGGATCGTCGATGTTGATCACGGCCGTACCGCCCCGGGGCAGGACCCGCGCAAACAGGCCCGCCTTGGCATCGAAATAGTCCTGAAACCCCGTATGGTAATCCAGATGATCCTGGGTGAAATTGGTGAATGCCGCGGCACGCAGGCGCACGCCGTCCAGCCGCCGCTGGGCCAGGCCGTGGCTCGAGGCCTCCATGGCCGCATGGGTGACGCCGGCATCACTCAGCTCGCGCAGCAGGGCATGCAGGGTGATCGGTTCGGGGGTGGTGTGGGCCAGCGGCGCGCTGGTGGCGCCTTCGACCCCGGTGGTGCCGAAATTCACCGCGCGCAGGCCCGTGGCCTCCCATATCTGACGGGCAAAGCTGGCCACCGATGTCTTGCCATTGGTGCCGGTGACCGCGACCATGACATCGGGCTGGGCATCGAACCAGGCCGCGGCGGCAAGGGCCAGCGCGCGGCGCGGGTCGTCCGAAACCACCAGCGCCGCCGGGTAGCGCGCCAGCGATTCGGCCGCGATCCGGGCGCCCTCGGCATCGGTCAGGACCGCGGTCGCACCCATGCGCAGGGCGTATTGAACAAAGGCCGCACCATGGGCGTTCACCCCCGGCAGCGCGGCAAACAGATGACCCGGCCCTGACCGCCGGCTGTCCACCGAAAGGCCGGTCACCGCCACATCCTCACCGGCGGCCGGCTGGAGCCCCAGCGCGGAGAGTGTTTTCGTCGGCGCCTGGGTCTCGTCCATGAGCGAGCCCTCCTCGCGGGTGATTGTCAGTAGCTGGACAGCGTGTAATTCATCCCCGGCGCGGGATCAATCTTTGGCCTGATCCCCAGAAGGGGCGCCACCCGGCGGATGATCTCGGCGGCAACGGGAACCGCCGTCCAGCCAGCGGTGCGACGCGGTTTCGGCCCCGAGGTTTCCACCGGCTCGTCAAGCGTCACGATCAGGACGAATTTCGGATCGGATGCCGGAAAGAACGAGGCAAAGGTCGAGATCACCTTGTCCTCGTAATACCCGCCCTGGGGATCGGGCTTGTTGGCGGTGCCCGTCTTGCCGCCGACCTCGTATCCGCGCACTTCGCCCAGGCTCGCGGTGCCCCGTGTCACCACCTGACGCAGTATCTTGCGGATCTCGGTCGAGACCTGCGCAGATACCACGCGCGGCCCCTGTTGCACCGTATCGGTTTTCACCAGCGTCGGGCGCACCCGCGTGCCTCCGTTTACCAGCGCCGCATAGGCGGCCGCCAGATGCACCGGCGTCACCGCGATACCGTGACCATAAGCGACCGTCATCGTGGAGAGTTCGTTCCATTTCGCCGGCAGCAGCGGGCGCGTTCGTTTCGATTCCGGCAATTGCAATGGCAATGGGTCGAACAGCCCCAGCTTTTTCAGGAACGCCTTTTGCGAATCGGCCCCGATGCTGGCGGCGATATTGGCCGCCCCGATATTCGAACTCTTGACGATGACATCGGTCAGGCTGAGGCGGGGGCCGTAATCGTGAAAATCCTTGATGACAAATCCGTCCTTCTTCAGCGGTCCCTGGGTCTCGATCATGGTGTCGGGACGCGCGGCGCCGCTTTGCAGGGCCAGCGCGGCCGTAAAGGCCTTGAAGGTCGAACCCAGCTCGTACACCCCCTGAGCCGCGCGGTTGAACAGCGGGCTGTCGCTGGCATCCCCTCGGGTCAGGGGGCGCGGCCGATTGTTGGGGTCGAAATCGGGCAACGACACCAGCGCGCGCAACTCGCCCGTGCGCACATCCATCAGAACCGCCGCCGCCCCGCGGGCGCGCAGCATCTTCATGCCGCCGCTCAGAACGCGCCGCACCGCGGCCTGCACCGGCAGATCGATCGACAATTGCAGAGGCTGGCCATCACGGTTGGGATCGCGCAGAAAGGAGTCGAACCAGTACTCCACCCCGGCGGTCCCGACCAGTTCGGCCCAGCTGACACCCTCGCGGCCGAAACTGACCCCGCCCAGGACATGGGCCGCCAGACGCCCGTTGGGATAGAGGCGCATCTCGCGCGGGCCAAAGGCCAGGCCCGGCTCGCCGATGTCGTGGACCTTCTGCTGCTGCTCGGGCGACAGCTTGCGCCGCAGCCAGATGAACTTGCGCCCCGAATTGAACCTGCGCAGCAATTCGTCGGCCTTCATGTCGGGAAAGATTTCGGACAGGCGCCTGGCGGCGGTGGCCTTGTCGATCATCTGTTCGGGCTGGGCATAGAGGGCCTTGGTCACCAGATTGGTCGCCAGTATCATGCCATTGCGATCAATGATCTCGGCGCGCGCACTGGTCACGCGCGACGACGTGCTGTCGGCGTGGGGCTCTTGCGGGTTTACCGAAGCCAGAACCCCCATGCGGGCGCCCACCACGACAAAGGCGGCAAGAAAACCCAGCGCCAGCAGCAGCAACCGCCCCTCGGCGCGCTGGCGTTCGTTGTCGCGCATCTCCTCGTGGCGCAGACGGATGTTTTCCGCCTCGATCAGATCGGGATCCTCGCCCTTTTCTCGGGCCGAGATGATGCGGGCAAGCGGCCTCAGCGGAATCCGTGTCATTTCCCGGCCTCTTTGTCGGTCGCCGGCGTCTGTGCGCTCAGATCGACCGGGTTCGTGACATCCTTCTCGACATTGCGCGCCGCCGCAGCCAGTGCCGGATCGGGATAGGCCACCTGGGAAACATCGGCAAAATTGAGCGCCGACAGCGGCACCAGCCTGAGCGCGTCATAATTCAGATCGACCAGATCGCGCAGCCGCTCGGGGCGATTCAGATAGGCCCATTCGGCGCGCAGCACGCTCAGCTTTTCGCGATTGGCGCCGATTTCACGTTGCAGCGCCTCGACCCGGCGCAGGGCCTGCTGTGTGGCGTAGTTCTCGTTATAGGCCCAGTAAGCCAGGGCGATTACCGCAAGCGCGGACAGGGAATAGAGGAAAAGGCGCATCAGTTCTTCTCCTTGCCGATTTCTCGATCCGGCAGAAACGAGGCGACCCGGGGCAGGCCCAGCGCATCGGCATCAACCACCCCGGGCCGAGCGTCCAGGCGGCGCCAGATCCGCAGGCGCGCCGACCGGGCGCGGGGATTGGCGGCCAGCTCGGCCGCATCCGCGACCGCCGGCTTGCGCAGGACGCGTTCGAAACGCGGTGGTGGTGCGGGCTGTTCCGGGGCAAAGCGGTTGCCGCGCGGCGCCTGCGCCGAGGCCAGCTGGAAAAATCGCTTGACGATCCGGTCCTCGAGCGAATGAAAGGTGACGACCGCCAGGATGCCCCCGGGGCGCAGGGCGCGTTCGGCCGCCGCAAGGCCGCGCACCAGTTGGCCAAGCTCGTCATTGACGGCGATGCGCAGGGCCTGAAAGCTGCGCGTGGCCGGGTGAACCTGGCCCGGTTTCGGGCGGGGCAGGCAGGATTGCACGATTTGCGCCAGCTGCGTCGTGGTCGTGATCGGCCCATGGACGCGGACCTCGACAATGCGACGCGCGATGCGGCGCGCGGCCCGTTCCTCGCCATATCGGAACAGGATGTCGGCCAGCGTCGCCTCGTCTGCGCGATTCACGATATCGGCGGCCGAGGGGCCGGACTGGCTCATCCGCATGTCGAGCGGCCCCTCCTTCATGAAGGAAAAGCCGCGCGCGGGCTGGTCGATCTGCATCGATGATACCCCGATGTCCAGCACCACACCGTCAAGCGGCAGCGCGTCGTGCTCGGCTGCCAGCCGGTCGAGTCGGGCAAATTCCCCCTCGATCATCACCAGACGGGTGCCATAGGCGGGCGCCCATGCCTGCGCGCGCGCAAAAACTTCGGGGTCGCGGTCGATGGCCAGCACGCGCGTGGCGCCCGCATCAAGCAGGGCCCTTGCATAACCTCCGGCACCAAAGGTGCCGTCCAGCCAGACACCCGACACCGGCGAGACCGCCCCCAGAATGGGGCCGAGCAGCACCGGGACATGGGGTGTATCGACATGGGGTGTATCGCGGGACGGGCTTTCGGCCGGCGCTGCCATGGCCTATCCCTCCGATACC
>CAZWXK010000017.1:0-1466 GCA_964637875.1 uncultured Rhodobacter sp. | reverse complement strand
TGTATCGCGGGACGGGCTTTCGGCCGGCGCTGCCATGGCCTATCCCTCCGATACCTGCGCCGGGATCCCTTCAAGCAGGATGAGCGGGTCGAAATCATCGTCGAATTCGTCGAATATCGCATCGAACTTCTCGGCGTCGACCGCATAGACATCGGGGGCCCAGATCTGAAACGTGTCGCCCGAAGCGATGAAGTAGGCCTCGTTTTCGATGCCCACCTTCTGGCGCAGTCTGGGCGGCAGGACCAGACGCCCCGTATCATCGACC
Source organism: uncultured Rhodobacter sp. (assembly GCA_964637875.1). Classification (GTDB taxonomy): domain Bacteria; phylum Pseudomonadota; class Alphaproteobacteria; order Rhodobacterales; family Rhodobacteraceae; genus UBA5972. The sequence goes on along the minus strand of CAZWXK010000017.1, from coordinate 1,201 downwards.
TGGGTACGATGCGCCAGCCCCGAGAAATAGCGTTCCGCCTTGCGGCGATTGCTCGACCCGCGCGGCAGCCTCGATATCCGTTCGGCAATGTCGTTGAAGGCCGCCATCGTATAGGCCTCGAGAAACTTCATCTTGCGGGTACCATAGACGATCACCAGATTGGCGTTTCCCTTGCCGGACCATTCGGGGTCGTTTTCTTCCAGAACACGGCGATAGGCCGCAGGGATCGAAACCCTGCCCTTGGCATCCACCTTGTGGGTGCTTTCGCCTGTGAACCAGCGTCCCACCTGTTCGCCCTTCTCCTGTTTTTCGTGTCCCCCGACGGGAAACGGCGGATCAAGCTGCTGCCACTGCTTGATCCGCCGCCCTCGTCCCGTCTTCGGACCGGTCCGGCTGCGTCGCCACCTGGGGGGGTGTCTGCTCGCTTACGCGCCGGATCTTCTTCGCGTGATGAAAAGCGGGTGCCTGTATGAAACCTGACTTGGGTGGTTCGGGTCTTGCTGCCCTTGTCTGTCCCGTTCCTCATCGTGGCTATAGGGATACTACGGTACTACGCACCACTCAAGTACCATTTTATGGGAAAGTTTGGTGCCCGCCCATGGCAATCCTGCTCAGCGCCTGTATGGAACGGGGTTTTGACACGAGGTATTCGCCTACCTAGTGTCCCTGCGCCCGAACATACCCAGATATTGTGGCAGACAGGCTGACCAAAAAAATTCGGGACCGAAGCCGCAAAAAACTTGACAGGCTGCGAACACATGCAGAACATCGATCCTTGCCCCCGGTTTTCGGCATGTTTTCCCACCATCAGGTGATTCGAACCGATAGCTGACACCCCCTTGCCCGAGGTTTCGCACCTGCGGTTTCAGGCCCTACGTTTCAGGATATTCCGCCCTCTGGCCGCAGGCAGCGTTACCGGGTTTTGCCAATGGAAAACCTACGCAACGGAATGACCGAAATTCGCAGCCCGCCATTGAATCCGCCCGCCCCCCGGCTCTAGAGTAGGCCGCACATGATCGGATTCAGCCATGCGCGCAACGAATGGGCAGGCGCCCGCCCGGGTGGGCGCGAATGCGATCAGACAAGACTTGCTCCTGCATTGTTGCAGATCATGGAGACATGCCCCGCCTGGTGTACAGGAAAAACAGGAACGACAAGATGGATTTCGACCATTCCGAGCGCTGCAAGGAGCTTCAGGCGA
>CAZWXK010000016.1:27020-49426 GCA_964637875.1 uncultured Rhodobacter sp. | reverse complement strand
ACCTCAGCGTCAGTATCGAGCCAGTGAGCCGCCTTCGCCACTGGTGTTCCTCCGAATATCTACGAATTTCACCTCTACACTCGGAATTCCACTCACCTCTCTCGACCTCAAGACTAGCAGTATGAAAGGCAGTTCCAGGGTTGAGCCCTGGGATTTCACCCCTCACTTACTAGTCCGCCTACGTACGCTTTACGCCCAGTAATTCCGAACAACGCTAACCCCCTCCGTATTACCGCGGCTGCTGGCACGGAGTTAGCCGGGGTTTCTTTACCAGGTACTGTCATTATCATCCCTGGCGAAAGAGCTTTACGACCCTAGGGCCTTCATCACTCACGCGGCATGGCTGGATCAGGCTTTCGCCCATTGTCCAAGATTCCCCACTGCTGCCTCCCGTAGGAGTCTGGGCCGTGTCTCAGTCCCAGTGTTGCTGATCATCCTCTCAAACCAGCTACTGATCGTCGACTTGGTAGGCCATTACCCCACCAACTATCTAATCAGACGCGGGCCGATCCTTTAGCGATAAATCTTTCCCCCGAAGGGCGTATACGGTATTACTCTCCGTTTCCAGAGGCTATTCCGTACTAAAGGGTACGTTCCCACGCGTTACTAACCCGTCCGCCGCTCCTCACCGAAGTGAAGCGCTCGACTTGCATGTGTTAGGCCTGCCGCCAGCGTTCGTTCTGAGCCAGGATCAAACTCTCAAGTTGAAAAGCTGTTACCAGCTTATCCTTGACGTTCGAACCTCTGCACATCGTACCGGGTGTGACCCCGGTACAGTCATCTGTTTGTTGTGCTTCAGGTTTCAGAAGAAACCGAAAGCCGCCAAACAGTGAAGCTGACCTTCCATCATCGAACCGAAGTCCTAGGAAGTCGATATGTAGAAGTTTGTCCGTCGATTACGACCAAACCGCCCACATATCTCTTCAGATACCATCAATTTCAAAGAGCTCAGCGACAAAAAACCTTGGTAGCGCCTATGTTCCTTGGCGCGCCCGCCGCTCGACTTGTCTCTGTTTTTGTTACCGTGGAGTGTTTCGCCCCGCCGGTGAAGGGGTATTTACGGATTGATCGGGGACCGCGCAAGACCTTTTTTCAAAAAACCTTCATTTTTTTCCGGCCACCCGCGCCAGGCTCCAGATTTTGCGGTTTTGCTTTTGAAAACAACAAAAAGCCCCCCTGTTTTGAAACAAGATTATTGGCACGAGCCACCACAAGCCGTGGCCGGCAAAGTTATCCACAGACTCATCCATCAGAAACGATGGAATCGCGGCAGCGAATCCCGCTTGAGGCCAAAAAACCGATTCATCAGGCCGATTTTCCGGCCCCGACTGCCGAATTCAGCCCGTCCCTCAGGCGGGCCCAGGGGAATCGCAGCAGAATCAGTGTCACGGCAAGCGCCGCATAGATGATCGGCTTGGGCGGCCATGCCTTTACCACCAGCAAGTAATGCGCTGCCCCCAGCAGAACGGCCGCATAGCTCAACTGATGCAGGCGCCGCCAGCCAGCCGCGCCCAGCCGGCGAATGGACCATGCGTTCGATGTCATGGCCAGAGGCACGAGAATCGCAAACCCTGTCACACCAAGCACGATATACGGGCGTTTGTAGAGATCACGCAGGATCTCGGCCCAGAAGAACTGCTTGTCCAGCACCAGCCAGGTCGCCAGATGCAGGACGACATAGGTGAAGCCGAGCAATCCGAAAGCGCGACGAAACTTCAGCAGGTTGAGGCCCGCCATCCTGCGCAGCGGGGTGACCAGCAGCGTGAGCATGAGCAACTGCAACGCCCAGCGCCCCAGCTGGCGTTCCAGCATGATCAAGGGGTCGGCACCCAGCTGGTTCGTTACCGCCCAATAGAAATAGACAAGCGCGGGAACAGGACCCAGCACATACAGGGGCCATGCGGGGATTCGCCGAATCACGGCATTGATGCGCCGAACGATATTCTCCATCAGAAATTCTTTTTCAGATCCATGCCGCGGTACAGCCCCGCAACCTGATCTGCGTAACCATTGAACATCAGCGTCGGACGCCTGCGTGCAAACAGGCCGCCACCGATCGGCCTTTCCGATGCCTGCGACCAGCGGGGGTGGTCCACCTCGGGATTCACATTGGAATAGAACCCGTATTCGCGTGGGTTCTGCATGTTCCAGGTGGTCTGGGGCATCCTGTCGGTCAGGGTGATGCGCACAATCGACTTGATCGACTTGAATCCGTATTTCCACGGCACCACCAGGCGCAGCGGTGCGCCATTCTGATTGGGCAGCGGCTTGCCGTATATTCCGGTCGCGATCAGGGTCAGCGGATGCATGGCCTCATCCAGGCGCAATCCCTCGCGATAGGGCCAGTCCAGGAGCGCCGATTTCTGCCCCGGCATCTCGGAGGGGCGCATGAGGGTTTCAAAGGCAACATAGCGCGCGCCGCTCTGGACGCCGACCCGGTTCAACAGATCGGACAGCTGAAAACCGTTCCAGGGAACCACCATCGACCAGGCTTCGACACAACGGAATCGATAGATACGTTCCTCGATCGTCATGCCTTTCAGAATATCCTCGAGGGGATAGTTGCCCGGTTTGTCCACCATGCCATCGATGCGCACATTCCAGGGCGTTGTCGTCAATCTTCCGGCATAGCGCGCAGGATCGCCCTTGCCGGTACCGAATTCGTAGAAATTGTTGTAACTGGTGATGTCCTCGAAGCTGTTGGGCTTGGCATCCACATCGTACTTGCCGCGCGCCACGGCGGCGCCGGGGGCAACAGCGGCGGTCACCAGCGCACCCGCGCCGGCCATCAATGCCCGGCGATTTATGAAATGGGCCTCGGGGGTCACGTCGGATTCCCCAAGGTCGGTGCTGAAACGAAAGGTCATGTCTATCTTCCCTTGTTATCTGCCGCCTCCTGAAGGGGCGGATTTCCACTGGTGGTAAGGTTGCGGGAACCGGAAATCAAAACAACCCCCCTCACAAATGCGTTGAACAGTTTTGAACGCACGCCTTGACGTGGCCCGCACAAGGCGGCCCTATGGAGGCGCAATACACATCGCTGAACAGCGCTCATCACCTTGGGAGGAAGAGAATGCGCATATTGTTGGCGGCCGCCACGGCTCTGCTCATGCTGACAGGAACGGCCTTTGCGGGACAACCTGTCACCTATACGGTGAACGAGGATGTCGAGGATGTTCTGTTCTCGGTCGAAAACGAGATCATCGGGCGCGGCTACAAGATCGACAACGTGAACCATGTCGGCGAGATGCTCGACCGCACCGCCAAGGATGTCGGCGCGACCAGACGGGTCTATCGCGAGGCGCGGATCTTCAACTTCTGTTCTGCCACGCTCTCGCGCGAGATGATGGAAGCCGACCCCAAAAACATCAATTTCTGCCCATACCGCATCTTTGTCTATGCAACGACAGCCGAGCCGGACAAGACGGTCGTTGGCCATGACAGTTTCCCCAAGGGCGAGATGAAAAAGGTCGAGGCACTGCTTGATTCCATCGTGAGGGACGCGCTCGGCCTGAATTGAGGATCAGTAAGGTACGTTCATCCATCGATAGACAAAGTGCAACAGCCAGGCCGGCCCGATCAGCAGGAACCGCAGGTCCTTGAAAAAGGACGGGCTGTTGCCTTCGATGCTGTGCCCGAGGAACTGGCCGATCCAGCCCAGAACGAACAGCAGCAGTCCGAACTGCCACAGGGGAAACGTCACGACTGCCTCGTAACCCCGGATCAGCCCCACGCCGACCAGAGCAAGAAAAAAGAACCCGACGGCCAATGTCGGCGAGAGCACCAGATAATAAACCAGAGCCGGCGCAAGGCAGATGGTCAGCCAGTTCAGCCCCGGCACGGCGGAAAACATCCCCGGAACCGGCAACGACCACAATAATGTCATCAAACCCCAGACAATGATCGGCACGGACACCCAGTGAATCCGCCTGTTGACCGGATTCCGATGGCTTTCGCCATATTCGGACAAGAGCGTGTCGATCTTTCTGATCATGGTTAACACCAATCGTGAATGTCGGGTACATTACGCGATTTTCAAATAATCACCAAACCAACCGGAAAGACCCCGATCAATCGATCGGGGTCCGTCCTCTTTTTGCCACAGCGCATGGTTGCGCCGGACGTCAGTGCAACGACTTGCCGTTCACGACCAGCCCGTTTTCGTCGGCCGTGACCTTGATGGTGTCGCCATCCATGACCTCGCCGCTCAGCAGCAGTTCGGCCAGCGGATCCTGCAATTCCTTCTGGATCACGCGTTTCAGCGGACGGGCACCATAAACCGGGTCATAGCCACGATCGGCCAGCCACTTGCGGGCAGCGTCATCGACCCCGAGCCCGATCTTGCGCACGGCCAGACGTTTTTCCAGCAGACCCAGCTGGATATCGACGATCGCGGTCATGTCATCGCGGCTGAGGCGATCAAAGATCACGATCTCGTCCAGACGGTTCAGGAATTCGGGGCGGAAATGTGCCCGCACCGCATCCATCACGTCGGCCTTGGCCTGCTCGACATCGGTTCCTTCGGGCAGCTGGCTGAGGGCCTGGCTGCCAAGGTTCGACGTCAGGATGATCAGCGTCTGCTTGAAGTCCACGGTGCGGCCCTGACCATCGGTCAGCACACCGTCATCGAGAACCTGCAACAGCACGTTGAACACATCCGGGTGCGCCTTTTCTACCTCGTCGAACAGGATCACCTGATAGGGCCTGCGGCGCACGGCCTCGGTCAGCACGCCGCCCTCGTCATAACCGACATAACCCGGCGGGGCACCGATCAGGCGCGCGACCGAGTGTTTCTCCATGAACTCGGACATGTCGATCCGCACCATCGCGTGTTCGTCGTCGAACAGGTATTCGGCCAGCGCCTTGGTCAGCTCGGTCTTGCCAACGCCGGTCGGCCCCAGGAACAGAAAGCTGCCCAGCGGGCGGTTCGGGTCGTTCAGCCCGGCACGCGCGCGCCGCACGGCGTTGGAGACGGCCTGAACGGCGGCCTCCTGGCCGATGACACGCTTGGCCAGCTCTTCCTCCATCTTGAGCAGCTTATCACGCTCGCCTTCCAGCATCTTGCTGGTCGGGATGCCGGTCCAGCGTTCGACGACCTCGGCGATCTGCTCGGGGCGGACGGCCTCTTCGACCATCATCCCTTCCTGACGGGCCTCGGCCTCGGCCAGTTTCTTTTCAAGCTCCGGGATCACGCCATAGGACAGCTCGCCCGCCTTTTGCAGGTTGCCCTCGCGCTTGGCCTGGTCCAGCTCGGCCCGGGCGCGGTCAAGCTGTTCCTTCAGCTCGCGCGCCTGTTCCAGCTTGGCACGTTCGGCCTGCCAGCGGGCGGTCATCTCGGCCGACTGTTCCTGCAAGTCGGACAACTCCTTTTCCAGCTTTTCCAGACGGTCCTTGCTGGCCTTGTCGTCCTCCTTGCGCAGGGCTTCGGCCTCGATCTGCAGTTGCAGGATCTGGCGATCCAGCGCGTCGAGTTCTTCGGGCTTGCTGTCAACCTCCATCCTCAGCCGGCTGGCGGCCTCGTCCACCAGGTCGATGGCCTTGTCCGGCAGGAAGCGGTCGGTGATGTAGCGATGCGAAAGCGTTGCCGCCGCCACCAGGGCGCTGTCGGAAATCCGCACCCCGTGGTGAAGCTCATACTTCTCCTTGATACCGCGCAGGATGCTGATCGTGTCCTCGACGGTGGGTTCCTCGATGATGATCGGCTGGAAGCGCCGGGCAAGGGCCGCGTCCTTTTCGATATATTTGCGGTATTCGTCCAGTGTGGTCGCGCCGACGCAGTGCAGTTCACCGCGCGCAAGGGCGGGCTTCAGCAGGTTGCTGGCATCCATTGCGCCATCGGTCTTGCCGGCGCCCACAAGGGTGTGCATCTCGTCGATGAACAGGATGATCTCGCCAGCGGCGGCCGTCACCTCGGACAGAACCGCCTTGAGGCGTTCCTCGAATTCACCGCGATATTTCGCACCCGCAATCAGCGCGCCCATATCAAGCGCCAGCAGTTTCTTGTTGTGCAGCGATTCCGGCACGTCGCCATTGACGATGCGCAGGGCCAGACCTTCGACAATCGCGGTTTTACCGACACCGGGCTCGCCAATCAGAACCGGGTTGTTCTTGGTCCGGCGCGAAAGCACCTGCATGGTGCGGCGGATCTCGTCGTCTCGGCCGATGATCGGGTCGATCTTGCCCTCGGCGGCGGCTTCGGTCAGGTCGCGCGCATATTTCTTGAGCGCGTCATACCCCTCTTCGGCATTGGCGGAATCAGCCGTGCGCCCCTTGCGGACATTGTTGATCGCCTCGTTCAGGGCCTGCGCGGTGACACCGCCTGCGGTCAGCGCCTCTTTCGCGGCCGAGCGCACGATGCACAGCGCCGTCAGGATGCGTTCGACAGGCACGAAACTGTCGCCGGCCTTCTTGGCGATCTTTTCGGCCTCGTCCAGCACCTTGGCGGTCTGGGTATCGACATAGATCTGGTCGCCCGCGCCCGACACCTGCGGGATCTTGCGAATCGCGGTCTCGACCGCACCACGCACAAGCTGCGGGTCGCCCCCGGCGGCCTTGATCAGATTCGAGGAAAGCCCCTCCTCGTCATCCATCAGCGCCTTGAGCAGGTGTTCCGGCAGAATTCTCTGATGATTCTCGCGCATTGCGATGGTCTGTGCGGCCTGAATGAACCCGCGCGACCGTTCGGTGAACTTTTCCAAGTTCATGGCAGTCTCCTTTCAACAAGCGCCCGCCTTTCCGACGCCCGAAATCGGCACGTTCCACAGCAGGCCTTCCCTGTTGGAGATGGGGAGATCGCGCCGCGATGACAAGACCGTTACCACAGGAAAAGGCATGATTTCCCATGCGGCCCGGCCATGTGCCAGGGCTGGCCGTGGCATCCGCAACGGGGCATGACATGTCGCCCCTCTTTCAGCATCAACGATCCGGCGCTTGACACATGGCCCAAGGGCGGCGATTCACGGAACGACAAAGGAGCGCCTCATGAACACCACCGAAGAACCGCAGGCCGATGATCGCCTGATTGTCGCACTCGATCTTGCAAACGCGTATGAGGCGCTGGAGGTGGTCGCGAAACTCGGCGACTGCGTATCCTTTTACAAGATCGGCCTGGGAATGCTGACCGGAGGCGGCCTTGCGTTGGCGGACGAGCTGAAACAGGCTGGCAAGCGCGTTTTCCTGGACATGAAACTGTTCGACATAGGTGCGACTGTCGAAAAGGCCGTACGGGGGCTGGTGCAATATGATCTCGATTTCCTCACGGTTCACGGCGATCCCCAGGTCGTCAGGGCGGCCGTCGCGGGACGCGGGGGACGCCCGACGCGGATTTTGGCGGTGACAATCCTGACCTCACTGGACCGCGCCGATCTGGATGATGCGCTCATCAAGCCGGGGAACCTGTCGGATCTTGTGATTGAAAGGGCCCGGCGGGCGCTGGCCGAAGGGGCCGACGGCGTCATCGCCTCGCCCCGTGAGGCCGCGCAGATTCGCGCCCTTCCCGAATCTGTCGGCAGGCTGATCGTCACCCCCGGAGTCAGGCCGCCAGGGGTCGGCAAGGCAGACCAGAAACGTGTCGCAACCCCCCGCGCCGCCATTGCGGCCGGGGCCGATCATGTCGTGGTCGGGCGCCCCATCTGGCAAGCCCCCGATCCCCGACAGGCGGCGATGGACATCCTTGCCGATCTGCCCACGCGGTCGTCCAGGGCTATTCCGCGGCCAGCTTGACCCGGCCTTCGCCCAACCTGGCGAGGCGGAAAACGATCCCATGCATCAGCGTACGAAACGCGTCGAAATCCGCGCGCGGCTCGACCCTGGCTTCGTCCATGTAGAGCGCGCGATCGATTTCGATCTGGATGGCATGGCGGCCAAGGGTGGGCCAACCATATTGCTGGGTCACGTAAGCCCCGGCAAAAGGCAGGTTTCGCGAAACCCTGAGACCGGCATCGCGAAAGATCCGCTCGACCTCATCCATGATCGACGGCGCGCAGGCCGCCCCGTGGCGATCGCCAAGCACGATTTCCGGTTTCTTGTCATAGGCATACGACGTTGACACCAGCGCCTCATGCGGCATCGAGTGGCAATCGAACAGGATCACCTGACCAAAGGCGTGTTCGGTTTCCTCGACCATGGATTTCAGGCGGTCGTGATAGGGGTGGTAACAGCTGCGCAGCCGCCGCCTAGCCTCGATCAGGCTGATCTTTCCCTGCCGGATCTCGCGCGCCTGCGACACCACGCGCGGGATGACCCCCAGCCCCGAGGCAATGCGCGGATTGTGACGTCGCCGCACGACCCCCTTTATCAATGCCGGGTCAAGCTCGTCCGGGGCGCGGTTCAGATCGACATAGGCACGCGGAAAATTCGCGGCCAGCAACGGCGCCCCGAATTCGGGCGCGCAATCATACAGCCGATCGACAAAGGCGTCTTCCGACGAACGCAGGGTTGTTTCGTCCAGGATCGACGCGCGCGTGAAGGACGCTGGATAATCGCGCCCGCTATGGGGCGAGGCAAAGATCGCGGCGGTCAGCCGTTTTTTCGGCTGCAACAGGGTATAGGGTTTGCGACTCATCATGGTTCGGCATTTTTTCACGTCAGACAGCATTTCACCAATGCAAAACCTCTTGAACCCAAAAGCGACTCTGATTATAGAAGCGCGACGTGGGCGTTGCCTCTTTCCCACAGGATCTGGCGACGCCTTTGCAATTTCCGGGCGTATAGCTCAGCGGGAGAGCACTTCGTTGACATCGAAGGGGTCACTGGTTCAATCCCAGTTACGCCCACCATTCCCCCCTCGGGAGTGACCGGAACCGAAACAGGGGCGCGATCGCGCCGCGAACAAGGAGAGAGACCATGAAGGTCAGGAACTCACTTCGCTCTTTGAAAGCGCGCCATCGCGATTGCCGTATCGTGCGCCGCAAGGGCCGTGTCTATGTCATCAACAAGACCCAGCCGCGCTTCAAGGCCCGTCAGGGCTGAGATACGCCAACGGGTTGATGAAAAAGGGCCGCTCCCCATGGAGGCGGCCCTTTTCCTGTTGGGGGCAGGTGCCCTCAGTCATATTTCCTCTGGTCGTCGATCACCTTGCCATCATTGGGCAGGCTGCCCGGTGCGACAATCTCGATGACGCCCCGCAGCTTGAGCGCTTCGCGAACAGCCGCCTCATAGGCATCGGTTGCGTTGACAGTTGATTCAACCTGAACCGTCATCACATCCTTTTCGTTTTCCCGCGTCACGACAACGCGGGCCTTGGAAACCTCGTCGAACCGGGCGACAAAGGCGGCGACCTGTTCGGGGCGTACGAACATGCCCTTGATCTTGGCAGTCTGGTCGGCGCGCCCCATCCACCCCTTGATGCGCATATTGGTTCGCCCGCAGGGGCTGACACCCGGCAGCACCGCCGAAAGATCGCCGGTAGCAAAGCGAATCAGCGGGTAATCCGGGTTGAGCGTTGTCACCACGACCTCGCCCACCTCGCCCTCGGCTACGGGAATCCCGGTGCCGGGGGTCACGATTTCGACGATCACACCCTCATCAACGATCATGCCCTCCATTGCGGGAGACTCGTAGGCGATATTGCCCAGATCGGCGGTGGCATAGTTCTGCAGGCAGGTGATCCCGCGATCCGCGTATTCCTGTCTGAGCGAGGGAAACAGCGCCCCACCCCCGACCCCGGCCTTGGTGATATGCGACAGGTCAACACCCATCTGATCGGCCTTGTCGAGAATGATCTTCAGGTAGTCGGGCGTTCCAGCATAGGCCGTCACCCCCAGATCTGCCGCAGCACGCACCTGCAGTTCGGTCTGGCCGGTTCCGGCGGGAAAGACGGTCGCGCCGACACTGCGCGCGCCGCTTTCGAAAATCATGCCGGCCGGGGTCATGTGGTAGGAAAAACAGTTCTGGACGATATCCCCCTTGCCAATACCGCAGGCGTGCAGAAACCTGCCCACACGCCACCAGTCGGCGGTGGTGCGGCCTGGTTCATAGATCGGGCCGGGCGACTGAAAGACATGTTCGAATTCATGCGTGGCAATGGCGGTATATCCGCCAAAAGGCGGGTTTGCCGCCTGGGATCGACCCAGTTCCGATTTTCGCAGCACGGGCAGGCGGGCCAGATCCTGGCGTGTCGTGATCGTGGCCGGCTCGATTTCGGCAAGCAGGGCCGCCATGCCCGGTGCCTTTTCGCGCGCACGAGCTATCTGTGCGGGCAGCGCCCGGGCCAGGTCGGCGGCCCTTTGGTCGGCCGATCGCGTTTCAAGCGCATCAAAAAATTCCGTCATCATTCTGTCCTTTGCACAAGATGCAAACCTCGGCCGGGCCGCGCCCGGTCTCCGACCCGGTTGATGAGTTGTCCGTTTGTCCCGCGCCCCGTGGTGGGGCGCTCAGCTGAGCCAGCGTTTGCGGCGGCGATACGAACGCACGTCGCGGAATGATTTGCGGCCCTTTTCGGAAACGCCCAGATAGAATTCCTTGACATCAGGATTTTCGCGCAGCTCGTCCGCGGGACCATCCATGACGACACGGCCGGTTTCCAGAATGTAACCGTAATGGGCGTATCGCAGGGCAACATTGGTATTCTGTTCCGCCAAGAGGAAGGAAACCCCCTCCTTTTCGTTAAGATCCTTCACGATGGAAAAGATCTCCTCGACCAGCTGGGGCGCAAGGCCCATGGAGGGTTCGTCAAGAAGGATCGTTTCAGGAGATGACATCAGGGCGCGCCCGATCGCCAGCATCTGCTGTTCGCCACCCGAGGTATAGCCGGCCTGGGATTTGCGCCGCTCCTTCAGGCGGGGGAAGTAGGCATAGACCAGATCCATGCTGCGCGCGATTGCAGCCGCGCCATCCTTGCGGGTAAACGCCCCGGTCAGCAGATTTTCCTCGACCGAAAGATGGCCGAACACATGACGGCCCTCCATGACCTGGATCACGCCGCGACGCACCAGGTCGGCAGGGTTCAAATCGTTGACGCGCTCTCCCCGATACGAGATCTCGCCCTTGGTCACATCGCCCCTTTCAGACCGCAGCAGGTTCGATATTGCCTTGAGCGTGGTCGTCTTGCCCGCACCGTTACCGCCCAGAAGCGCGGTAATTCCACCTTTGGGAACGGAAAGGCTGACCCCCTTGAGAACGAGGATGACGTGGTTGTAGACCACCTCGATATTCCTGACCTGGAGGATCTGCTCGGGTGCGGCATCTGGTTGTGGTGCCTGGCTCATGTTTTCGGGTCCGGATCTGTTGAGGTTGGGGATCAGCCCCCTTGCGGGGCTGATCCGGTTCTTGTGCCTGCGATTACTTGCAGGTCTGGGTCTGCCAGCCGGGCTTGTCCGCGACATATTTGTCGGCGGCCTTGACCAGGGCGGCACGCACGAGGTCGGTCATCGGCGGGATGCCGTCCGAGGTCCGAACCCACTTCTTGCCATCCCACTGCTGCATGAAGACCGCGCCACCGCTGCCGTGGTTCTTGCAGCTGCCCTTGATCGGCAGGGCGAAATTCGGCAGGCCGATTTCCTTCAGGCGCTCGGCACTGAGATCGAGATTTTCAAGGCCAAGACGCATGTCCGAACCATCGATCACCTTCTTGCCGGTCAGCTTTTGCGCGGCGCGGATGGCCTCGACCACGGCAACAGCGTTATAGAGACCGCGGTTGTACAGGACGGTCCCGACCTCGGAACGATCCTTGACCTGGCTCTTGCCCTTGTCCACGACATATTTCAGCACGTCCTGAATCGCCGGGAAGTTGGCACCCGAAGCCGCCATGTTGGTCGAGCGATAGCCCTTGGCCGCCTCGCCCACCGGACGCAGATCGACATCGGCCCCGGCCCACCAGTTGCCGATGAAGTGATCCAGCGGGAAACGAATCTTGACGGCTTCCTTGATCGCCGTCGTGTTCATCGCACCCCAGCCCCACATGACCATCCAGTCGGGCCGCTCCTTGCGCACGTTCAGCCACTGCGAGGACTGCGACTGCATTTCCTTGACGCCGACCGGGAACATGGCCAGCTTGAAGCCCATCTTCTTGGACAGTTCCTCAAGCAGCGGGATCGGCTCGCGGCCGTAACCCACGTCGAGATAGATAAAGCCGATCTTCTTGCCCTTGATCCCGCCATCCTGGCTGTCGATGAACTTGATGATCGACGAGAGCTGATCCCAGTAGGTAGCCGGATAGTTGAAGGTCCAGGGGAATTTCTCGCCAATGGCGGCCGCGGACAGGCCATAGCCCATCGAAAACACCGGAATCTTGTCAACCGGCGCCTTGGGGATCAGCTGCAGCGTGATACCGGTCGAATACGGGTTATAGACCAGCGCGCCCTTGCCCTTGGTCGCCTCGTAACATTCGACACCCTTTTGCGAGTTATAGCCGGTCTCGCACTCGTCAGTGGCAATCGGCACCCCACCGATACCGCCGTCGCGCGCGTTGATCATGGCCAGATAATCGCCGAAACCGTTGGCAATCGGCGTGCCACCCCCGGCGAAGGGCCCGGTACGATAGCTGAGCTGCGGAACGTACAGCGATTCTCCCGCGCTCGCGCTTGTGACCTGCAGAGTCGCGGCCAGGGTCACGGCGACCGCTCCCATTGTTATTTTCTTGAACATCATGTTCCTCCCAGTTAGTGCGACCGGCACAAGTGCCTTTCGCAATTGCGTGAAACCTTGATCTTTCAAACCAGCCAGTCAGGTTTCAGGACCGGCCCGACATTTGCGCCTGCCCTCAGTAGGGGAAAGGCCAGACGCGCAATTTCTGTTTCAGGATCGCCCACATCCGCGCAAGACCGTGGGGCTCGATTATCAGGAAAAAGACGATCAGCGCACCGACGATCATGAAATTCAGCTGCTCGACGGTGGATGCGTTGATATCCATTCCCATCACCCGCGGAACGGCGCGAATGAAGATTGGCAGGATCCAGATGAAAGCGGCCCCCATGAACGAGCCGACCAGACTGCCCAGCCCGCCGATGATGACCATGAACAGGATCTGGAACGAGACGTTGACATCGAAACTTTCGACCTCGGCCGCACCCAGCCACAGGAATACCATCAGCGCGCCGGCAACCCCTGCATAAAAGGACGACACCGCAAAGGATGACAGCTTGGAGAAAAGGGGGCGCACACCGATCAGCTCGGCCGCAATATCCATGTCGCGGATCATCATCCAGCTGCGCCCGATACGGCCGTGTATAATGTTCGAGGCAACCCAAGTCATGACGACCACGATCGACAACACCACGAAATAGCGGGCCAGGGCACTTGCATCCGGTCCGGTGACGATCACGTTGAAAATCTCGCGCTGGGGAACCTCGATCGCACCGGAATCATTGTAATTGTAAAGCCACGGTATGCGGATGAAGGCCCATTCCAGAAAGAACTGCGCAGCCAGTGTCGTCACCACCAGATAGAACCCCTTGATCCTGAGCGAAGGCAGGCCGAACACCATTCCCACTGCTGCCGCGAAGAAACCGGACAGCAGGATCAGCACAATGATGTTCGTGTCGGGGAAATATGTGGCCAGCTTGTAGCTGGCATAGGCCCCAACGCCCATGAAGGCGCCCTGCCCCAGCGAGATCTGCCCGGTATATCCCGTCAGGATGTTCAACCCGATCGAGGACAGGCTGAATACCAGAAAGGGGATCATGATCGAGTTGATGAAGAACTCGCTGCCGAACACCGGGATCACGATGAAGGCAACCGCAAGATAGAACCAGATGGCAATGCGGTCTTGCAGGATCGGAAAGATTGCCGAATCCGCCTTGTAGCTTGTCTTGTATTGGCCGGCTTCGCGGTAAAACATCTGACTTATACCCTCTCGATGATCTTGTCGCCAAACAGGCCTTGCGGACGGAACAGCAGAAAGATCAGCGCGATGACATAGGCAAACCAGCCCTCGACACCACCGCCCATCAGACCACCCCAGTAGACCTCGAACAGTTTTTCACCAAAGCCCACGATAAGCCCCCCGACGATGGCGCCGGGAATCGATGTGAACCCGCCCAGCATCAGAACCGGCAGAGCCTTGAGCGCGACGATCTGCAGCGCGAATGACACATCCGAACGCGCGCCCCACATGATACCGGTTGCCAGTGCCACGATCCCGGCGGCGAACCACACGATGGCCCAGATCTGGTTCAGCGAAATGCCCACCGACAACGCTGCCTGGTGGTCGTCGGCAACCGCGCGCAAGGCGCGCCCGATACGTGTGACATTGAAAAACACCGCCAGCGCCACGACCATGATCACGGCAATGACTGCGGCCGCAATGTCGATGTGCTGCAGGATCACGATCCCTCCGGCCACGTCGACGGTTGTGGTTCCGGTGGGCAGGCCCAGCTGCTCGGTGATCATGCTCTTGGTCTCGCCGCCAAAAATCAGTTCGCCCAGCCCGATCAGGAAATAGCTGAGCCCGATCGTGGCCATGAACAGGATGATCTCGCTCTGGTTCACCATGTGGCGCAGGATCAGCCGCTCGACCCCAACCGCCAGCAATGCCATGACCCCGATCGCGATCAGCAGTGCCAGATAGGCCGGCACGCCAGCCTCATACAGGCCGACCAGCGTCAGCGCGCCGAACACCACCATGATGCCCTGGGCAAAGTTGAACACGCCGGATGCCTTGAAGATCAGCACGAATCCCAGCGCGATCAGCGAATAGAGCGTGCCGGCAACGAACCCCTCCCACAGCACCTGCAGCAGGAAATCAGGCGTCGAGGCCATGTCGACAAACGGTCCGATCAAAACGGAATAGAGAAAATCCATCAGTGCGCCACTCCCAGATATGCGTCGATGACGGCTTGGTTGGATTGCACCTCCTGCGGAGTGCCATCTGCGATCTTCTTGCCATAATCCAGCGCAACGACACGGTCGGCCAGATCCATGACCACACCCATGTCATGTTCGATCAACGCGATTGTCGTGCCGAATTCGTCGTTAACGTCCAGGATAAAGCGGCTCATGTCCTCCTTTTCCTCGACATTCATGCCGGCCATCGGCTCGTCCAGCAGCAGCAGCGATGGCTCGGCCGCCAGCGCCCGGGCCAGTTCGACCCGCTTCTGCAGGCCATAGGGCAGGCTGCCGACGGGCTTTTTGCGGATGCTCTGGATTTCCAGAAAATCGATGATCTTTTCCACCACCTTGCGGTGCTCGATCTCTTCTTCAAGCGCAGGACCATAGCGCAGCATCTGCCAGAAGAAATTCTTGTGCATCTTCAGCGTACGGCCTGCCATGATGTTGTCGAGCGTGCTCATCCCCTGAAACAGGGCCACGTTCTGGAAGGTGCGCGAAATCCCCTGGCTGGCGGCCTCGTAGGGGCGCATCCGCCGGCGGGTTTCGCCGCGAAAGATGATTTCGCCCTCCTGCGGGTGATAGAAACCGTTGATGACATTCAGCATCGACGTCTTGCCCGCGCCATTGGGCCCGATGATCGCCCGGATCTCGCCCTGCCGGATGTCGAAGGAAATATCCTTGATCGCCGTCACCCCGCCGAATCTCAGCGTGATGTTGCGCATCTCCATCAGCACACCGCCAATGGTTCGCCCATCCGGTGTGGTATACCCCTCGTCAAAGCTCATGCTGCTTTTGCCTCCCGTGGGAAAACCCTGGCATCCCGAATTTCCAGCGTGGCCGAGATCGAGCCCTTGCGACCATCCTCGTAGGTGACCTCGGTCGTGGTCGAGATCGTGGCCGAGCCATCATATAGCGCCTGGATCAGATCTGCGTATTTCTCGTCGATGATCCGGCGGCGCACCTTGCGGGTGCGGGTCATTTCGCCATCATCGGGGTCAAGCTCCTTGTGCAGGATCAGGAAACGATGGATCTGGCAGCCGTTCAGCATCGGGTCGGTCGCCAGCGATGCGTTGACCTCTTCGACATGGCTCTGGATCATGTCCAGCACCTTGGGATGGCCCGCCAGTTCCTGATAGGAACTGTATCCGATATTGTTCCGCTCGGCCCAGTTACCCACTGCCGACAGATCAATGTTGATGAAGGCAACACAGTTCTCGCGATCGGCACCGAACAGCACGGCCTCAAGGATATTCGGATAGAATTTCAGCTTGTTTTCCACATATTTCGGCGCGAACAGGCTGCCATCGGCCAGCTTGCCGACATCCTTGGCCCGGTCGATGATCTTGAGGTGGCCTGTGCCTTCCTCGAAATAGCCGGCATCGCCCGTGGCGACCCAGCCCTCGGGATCCTTGGTCGAGGCCGTGCTTTCCGGGTTCTTGTAATACTCGACGAATGTCCCGGGCGAACGGTAATAGACCTCGCCATTGTCGCCTATCCTTATCTCGACCCCCGGCGCCGGAACGCCAACGGTGTCGGCGCGGACCTCGCCGTCGGGCTGGATGGTGATATAGACCGATGCCTCGGTCTGGCCATACAGCTGTTTCAGGTTGATCCCCAGCGAGCGATAGAATTCGAAAATCTCGGGGCCGATCGCCTCGCCCGCCGTATAGCCGATGCGCACCCGGCTCATCCCCAGCTGGTTCTTGAGCGGGGCGTAGATCACGAAATCGCCGATGCGGTATTTCAGGCGATCCCACAGGCTGACGTGCTTGCCATCCAGAAGGCGGCTGCCAACCTTTTTCGCGTGATCCATGAAATAGTGGAATATCTTCTTTTTCAGTGGGCTGGCATCCTCCATGCGAATCATGACGGCTGTCAGCAGCCCCTCGAAAAAGCGCGGCGGCGCAAAGAAATAGGTGGGCCCGATTTCCTTGAGGTCGGCCTGCATGGTGTCCGCGCTTTCAGGGCAGTTGACACAGAACCCCGTCCAGTAGCACTGACCGACCGAAAAGATGAAATCGCCGACCCAGGCCATGGGCAGATAGGCGAGCACCGAATCATTCACCGTCAGCTTGTCGAATTCGACCGAAATGCGCGACGATTCGATGATGTTGCGATTCGACAGTACCACCCCCTTGGGGCGCCCGGTTGTCCCCGAGGTGTAGAGAATGACGCAGGTTGTATCGTAATCCTGCTGTTTCAGCCTCTCGGCCAGGATGGGGTCCAGCCGCTGATGGCCGGCGGCACCCTCGGCCTGGATATCGCGCAGGGCATTCAGGCGGGTATGGTCGTATTTGCGCATCCCGCGCTTGTCATAATAGATGATCTGCTCAAGCTGTGGCAGGCGGTCGGAAATCTCCAGAACCTTGTCGACCTGCTCCTGATCCTCGGCCACGACGAAACGCGCACCGCAATGATCAAGGACATAGGCCATCTCTTCGGCCACCGCGTCCTGATACAGGGGCACCGGAACGGCACCGACAGATTGTGCGGCAACCATCGCCCAGTACAGGGCCGGCCTGTTGCGCCCGATTATGGCAACATGGTCGCCCACCTGCATGTCGAGCTCCAGAAACCCGAGGGCGAGATCATGGATTTCCTTTTCGGCCTCGGCCCAGGTCCAGCTTTGCCAGATACCGAATTCCTTTTCCCGATAGGCGGGCTTGTCACCATGGACCCTGGCATTGCGCGCCAGCAGTCTGGGTATGGTGTCCAACTCGCCCTTGGGCGCTGCCTGTGATGTCAATGCTTTCCCTCCCGTGCGCCGACTCCCAAACGGCGAAACGAATCCGCCCGGATCTGCGAATCCGTCCTGATTTTTCACACCTCGACGGTGAAGGTCAAATGATACCTGAGTTTTTCGCGATTGTATCGAATTGTAACAAATTCACGGATCGTATATCACGGCTTGCGCAAGCACCGCCGGCACGCCACAGCAGGTACCGAAAAGGGGTGTGACATTTGAAAAAGCCGCGCGACAAGACCGAGAGCCTGGTTCTTTCGGGCCTGGACCTGATCCAGCAGGCCCTGACCATCTATGATTGCGACCTGCGTCTGGCCATCTGCAACAGCCGGTTTCAGGAAATGTTCGACCTGCCGAAGCATCTCGTCACCCCCGGCGCGAGCTTTGCCGAAACGCTGCGCTACCTGGCGGAACGCGGGGAATATGGCGAGGTGGACGATCTCGACGCCTTCGTGCGCGAGCGCGTGGAACAGGCGCGCGCATTCGAGCCCCACTACATGGAACGGCGGCGCGCCAACGGGCGGATGATCTCGGTCGAGGGCAATCCGTTGCGACAGGGGGGCTGGGTCACGGTCTATACCGACATCACCGCGATCAAGCGCCAGGAAGAATTGCTGCGCAGCCATTCGGCGCAGCTGTCGGATCAGCTCCTGTCATATTCCGAGGAGCTGGCGCGCGCCAACCGCGAACTGGAGGCCACCATTTCGGCGCTCGAATCGACCAAACGGCAGTTGACGGAAAGCGAACACCTTGCCCGCATGACGACCGAGATGATGCCCGCCCATATCGCGCATCTGGACCTGGACGAATGTTATTCCTATTCCAACCGCCGACTGCCCGACATCGTGCCCGGACGCCCGGTCTCGATCGTCGGCCTTACCGCGCGCGAGGCCCTGGGAAACGAAGTCTATGACAGGATACGCCCCTATTTGAAAAAGGCGTATCAGGGGATTCCCAGCATCTTCGAGTTTACCCATTCTCAGGGCGCGCGTCGCGCCCGCACCGCCTTTACCCCCGATCAGGCCGAGGATGGCTCGGTTCAGGGCATCTACATCCTGTCGATGGACATTACCGAAGAGGCCATGGCCCGCGCGGCCCTCGCCCAGACCCACAAACGCGAGCTTGCCGCTCAGCTGACCAGCGGGCTGGCCCATGATTTTGCCAATCTCCTGACCATCATCCTGGGCCTTCAGGGCCGGATGGAGAAACTTCCTGACCTGCCCGAAAAGGCGCGCGAAATGATTGCCACGACCCGCGCCGCAGCCCATCGCGGGGGGGTTCTGCTCGATCGGCTGGCCAATATCTCGGGGCCGCGGGGCATCAACCCGAAAGCAACCGACATTTCGCGCCTTCTGGCCGACATCAAGGCCATGGCCAGCCCCTCGATGCCGCCCAATGTCGACCTTTCCTGCACGGTCGCCAATGTCGCCGGCCCTGTCGTGCTGGATTCGGGTTTTTTGCAGGATTCCCTGCTGAACCTGCTGCTGAATGCCCGCGACGCAATCGGCACGAACAAGGGCCGCATCCATGTGGGCGTGAGGACGATCGAGGATATCTGGCTGGAAATCCGGGTATCCGACACCGGCCCCGGCTTTACCGCCGAGGCGCTGGAACACGCCCTGGATCCGTTCTTTACCAGCAAGCGCAACGACGAGGGTTCGGGCCTGGGACTGTCCATGGTCTATGATTTCGCCCAGATTTCCGGCGGCCAGATCAAGATCGGAAACCGCCCGAAAGGTGGCGCCGTGGTCACCCTCAGACTGCCCCTCAAATATGGCGAGCCGAATCCCGAACCGCGGCTTGTCCTGCTGGTCGAGGATTCCCCTGAAATTCGCGTCAACACACGCGAGATGCTGCGCGATCTGGGGCACAACGTGCTGGAAGCGACCAGCGCCGACGAGGCGGAAGCCCTGGCTGCGATTCCCGGGATCGACATCGTGCTGACCGACATCATGCTGGAGGGCGCCCGCAGCGGGCTGGATCTGGCCCGCAGCCTGGTACGCAAGGGGGCGGCGCCGCAGATTTACATGATGACCTCTCTTCCTGTACACAACGTCACGCGGCGCCAGGCCGCAGCCGAGTTCCCGCTGATCGGCAAACCCTTTGCCGCAACCGATCTGGCGCATTTCATCGAGGCAGGTTCCCGCGCATGACCCAGACAGCCCCACTGATCGCCATTCTCGATGACGAGCCGCAAATCCGCCTCATGCTGTCCGAGGCCCTTCAGGAGGCGGGTTTTCGCACCGCCAACTTCAGCAGGGCCACCGAATTCGAGGCCGCGCTTCCGGGGCTGTCGCCGCAGATCTGCCTGGTCGATCTCGGCTTGCCCGATCGCGACGGCCTGGCTCTTGTCCATCGGCTGGCCATCGAAAGCGGCGCCGCCATCATCATCATCTCGGGGCGCGCCCAGGTTCAGGACAAGGTGACGGGACTCGATCTTGGGGCCGACGATTACATCATCAAGCCCTTTGACCCGGCCGAGGTGGTGGCCCGCGCCCGCGCCCTGTTGCGCCGCGGACGACAGACACGCAAGGACTCGCGCAACATTGCCCGTTTTGCCGGCTGGACGGCGCGTTTCGATCAGTATCTTCTCGAGGCCGACGATGGCGCTACGGTTCCCTTCAGCCAGGCAGAAGGCGAGGTTCTGCGCCTGTTTCTGGAATCGCCAAACCGCCTGATCTCGCGGGCCCACATGCAGGAAAGCCTTGGCGGTACCGCCGGCGAGACCTTCGACCGGGCGATGGACGTACGTATTTCGCGCCTCAGGGCAAAACTGCGCGAAGACCCGAAAAATCCGACCCTCATCAAGACGATCTACGGCGCCGGGTACATCTTTCTCGGTCAGGTGACCTGGAGCTGAAACATGGATCTTTTCGCGCTGCTTTACTGGGGGGGGCTCGGGGCGTTTCTGGGCTGGGGCCTGCCCAAGCTGGAAACCACGTTCAGGCGCGTTCTTTTCGGCCTGTGCCTCGGGCTGATCGCCCAGACCGCCCTGCCCTTTGTCAAGGCCTGGCTGATCGGCGGTTGACCACCCCATGACACAGGTCGCGGGGCGGTCATTCTTCTGCAGGGATCCTGCCGGCCCCCTACTGGGCGAGGCGCGTGATGCGGCCCTCGGGCCTGGCGTCGATCGTACCCATCGCCGCCAGATAGTTGATCACGTCATTGGCCATCAGGTTGCCGTTGCCCTTGTTGATCAGCACGCGACCCTTGCGCAGCACGCGATAGCCGTCTCCGCCGCGCAGCATGTAGTCATTCGTGGCCAGACTGTAGGTTGCGTTCGGATCCAGCGGGGCACCGCCGACCTTGACCGAAACGACCCGCGAACCGGCTGGTGCTGCGGGATTCCAGACCACCGTCATGCCAGAAACCTGAGGAAAGCGCCCGGCCCCCTTTTCCACCTGGGAAAACCCGTTTTCAAGCGCCGCAAGAACCTGCTTGCCGGAGACCCGGGTCATCACCGTGACGTTGCCAAAGGGCAGTTCCGTCAGCACGTCGCGCCGGGTGATGCTGGTTCCGGGGTCATAGGTACGGTCGCCCCGGATACCGCCACCATTGGTAATCGCGATATCCGCGCCGGTGGCCTTGCGCATGGCATCAACGATCAGATCGGCAAAGGCCGATTCCTGACTGCGCACCGTGTTGCGCCGCGTATCCAGCGTGGTCCGGGTGCTGGCGATCACCACATTCAGTTCCTTGTCCAGCCTGGCCTGATAGGCGTCAACCTTTGCCTGTGTTTCGGGGTCGGGCTGTATCATGGCGGTGTCGATAAAGCGGAAATTCGGCACCCAGCGCACCTTGCGTTTGCCGCGCTTTTCACCAATCGTCACGGTGATGTCGAGCGGCGAGAGGAAACGCCCGTCGATCGAGGTTTCGACATAAGCAACCTTGCCGTCATAAAAGGTCGCATAGCTGTGATCATCGCCCGAAATGAGAATATCGAACGCACCGCTCGCGATCAGCTTGCGGTCGTTGCTCTGATCGGTCTGCACCACACCGACGACCAGATCGGCACCGGCCTTGCGCGCACGCCTTGCGGCGGCAATCCCACTCTTGACCGTGGGGCCAAAGACCAGGTTTCCAGTGCTTGACACCTCGGGCGAGGTATCCTGTGCAACCGGCACCAGAGCAACCTTGACGTCACCAAACTGCTTGAACATCACGCCGCCCAGCACCCCGAGCGGTGTGCCATCGGGTCGTGTGATGTTCACCGCCGCCCAAGGATATTTCGAGGCTTTCGCCTTTTCGATGAAATTCCTGACCCCGAAATCGAATTCATGGTTTCCGGGAACTGCAATGTCGAAGGGCACCAGATTGGTCAGTTCGACCATGTTCTGCCCCTTGTCGAACCCTGACAGGATTGATGGCGACAGCATGTCACCATCAAAAACATACAGCATGTTCGGGTTTGCCGCCCGCTCGGCCTTGGCCACGGTGTTCAACCGGGCGACACCCCCGCGCCCCCGCTTGTCGGCAAAATTATAGATGTCGCCAATACCCAGTATGGTGATCTTGACCGTCTCGGCCGCCTTGACCACCGGCGCGCTCAGGGAAAGGCCAAGAACAGCCGCCCCGAGCACAAGCCCCAGTTTCCGATAAAGATATCTCGTCATGTGTTTTCCTTTCCTGTTGGATATCCGGTGTTTCCCCGGCGCCCGCAAATCGCGGTCTTCCTGGACTGGCGACATCCACGCCTGTTCTTCAAAAACGCATTTACCAAATTACGATGTCAGGTTCTTGTCGGTATCGCCGATCCGACCCGACATCCGAAAACAGCGATTCCCCCGCCGGCTTGCCCCTTGCTGATCGGGGAACTATGCGCCAATCCTGGCCGCATTTTCAAGTGGGGCGGGAATTTTCCCCTCAGCCCACCACCCCTGCCCAACCCCCTGGCCAA
>CAZWXK010000016.1:0-26920 GCA_964637875.1 uncultured Rhodobacter sp. | reverse complement strand
CCCTGGCCAACCCGGACCTGTCTCTTCACTCGGCCGCCACCTTGCCCACCGCCTTTTCCACCCTGACGGCGGAAAACTTGAATTCGGGGATCTTGCCGACTGGATCCAGCGCCGGGTTGGTCAGGATATTGGCGGCCGCCTCGACATAGGCAAAGGGCACGAAAACCATGTCTTCGGCAACGGCACGGTCGGCGCGGGCCATGATCTCGATACTGCCACGCCGCGTGGTCAGACGCACATATTCCCCCGGCTTGACCCCCAGGCGCGCAAGCGTGGCCGGGTGCAGCGAACAGTTTGCCTCGGGCTCGACCGCGTCCAGCACATGCGCGCGCCGCGTCATCGAGCCCGTGTGCCAATGTTCCAGCTGCCGCCCCGTCGTCATGATCATGGGGAATTCCTCGTCGGGTCGATCATCGGGCGGAATGATGCCCGCAGGCGCAAAACGTGCGCGGCCGTCAGCGGTCGGGAACCCGTCGCCAAACACGACCGCCTGCCCCGGATCATCCGGCGCCAGGCTTGGATAGGTCACCGCCTCGCGTTCAAGCCGGTCCCAGGTGATGTTGTCGAGGCTTTTCATGCCGCGCTTCATCTCGGCAAATACCTCGCGCGGATGGTCGTATTTCCAGTCCAGCCCCAGGCGCCGCGCCAGATCGACAGTGATGCGCCAATCCTCGCGCGCCTCGCCGGGGGGCGCCAGTGCAGGGCGCACCATCTGCACCTGCCGGTTGGTGTTGGTGACGGTGCCCGCCTTTTCAGCCAGCGCGCTGGCAGGCAGGATGACATCGGCAAACATCGCCGTTTCGGTCAGAAAGATATCCTGTACAACCAGATGTTCCAGCCGCGCCAGTGCCGCGCGGGCATGTTCGACATCGGGGTCCGACATGGCCGGGTTTTCGCCCAGAATATACATGCCGCGAATGTCGCCCGCATGGATGGCCTGCATGATCTCGACCACGGTCAGCCCCTTTTCGGCGCTGAAATCCTGGGTGCTGGACCAGATTTCGTTGAACCGGCCACGCGCATTATCATCCGTCACGCTTTGATAATCGGGCAGGAACATCGGAATAAGTCCGGCATCCGAGGCGCCCTGCACATTGTTCTGTCCCCGCAAGGGGTGCAACCCGGTGCCCGGCCGCCCCACATTGCCTGTCATCAGGGCCAGGTTGATCAGGCAGCGCGCATTGTCGGTGCCATGCACATGCTGGCTTACCCCCATACCCCAGAAGATCATCCCCGCCTTGCCGGCAGCAAAGGTCCGGGCCACCGCGCGAATGGTGTCGGCATCGACGCCACAGATCGGCGCCATCCGCTCGGGGGCATAGTCACCAAGATGCGCAACCATCGCATCCCAGTTATTGGTAAAGCGCGCGATATAGGCGTCATCCTGCAACCCCTCATCCACGATCACATGCATGAGCGCGTTCAGCAGCGCCACGTCGGAACCCGGCCTGAACTGAACCATATGCGCGGCAAACCGGCCCAGCGCCACACCGCGCGGATCCATCACGATCAGCTTGCCCCCGCGCCGCGCGAACTGCTTGAAATAGGTGGCCGCCACGGGATGGTTCTCGACCGGGTTGCAGCCGATCACCAGCGCCACATCGGCATGTTCGATCTCGTTGAAGGTGGCCGTGACCGCGCCGGATCCGATATTTTCGATCAAGGCCGCGACCGAGCTTGCATGACACAGCCGCGTGCAGTGATCGACATTGTTGTGCCCGAAACCCTGGCGGATCAGCTTCTGGAAAAGATAGGCCTCTTCATTGGTGCATTTGGCGCTGCCGAATCCGGTGACCGCACGCCCGCCATGTTCATCACGCAGAAATGCCAGCCCCTCGGCGGCATAATCCAGCGCCTCGTCCCAGCTGGCCTCGCGAAAATGGGTCCAGGGGTTGGCGGGATCGACATTCATCCCCTTGGGCGGCGCATCGGGGCGCCGGATCAAGGGGCGCGTCAGACGATGCGGATGGTGGATATAGTCGAACCCGAACCGCCCCTTGACGCAAAGCCTGCCTTCGTTGGCCGGCCCGTTCAGCCCCTCGACCGCAACGATCCTGTCACCGCGCAGTTTCAGGCTGACCTGACATCCCACACCGCAGAACGGGCAGATACTGGCGACCTCACGGTCGAAATCGGCGCTGTCCCCGCGCCCGGCCTCGTCAACCAGCGTCGCCGCCATCAGCGCGCCTGTCGGACAGGCCTGCACACATTCGCCACAGGCCACGCAGGTGCTCTCGCCCATCGGATCGTTCAGATCGAACACCGGCCAGCTGTCATGCCCGCGCCCGCCCATGCCCAGCACGTCATTGACCTGCACCTCGCGACAGGCCCGAACACACAGGTTGCACTGGATGCAGGCGTCCAGATTGACCTTCATCGCCACATGACTGTCATCCAGCAAGGGCACGCGCGACGCCTCCATTGCCGGGAATCGGCTGCCGTCCACACCCACCAGCCGCGCCATCTTCGCAAAATGCGCGCTGCTGTCATGGGCCGCCTCTGGCTGGTCGGCCAGCAACATCTCGAACACCATCTGCCGGGCCTTTTGCGCGCGCGCGCTTTCGCTGCGCACGACCATCCCCTCGGCAGGCTTGCGAATGCAGGACGCCGCCAACACGCGCTCGCCCTCGATTTCAACCATGCAGGCCCGGCAATTCCCATCCGCCCGATAGCCCGGCGCATCGCGATGACACAGATGCGCAATCACCTTGCCCTCACGCCGCGCGACCTGCCAGATCGTTTCATCCGGCGCGGCAGATACTTCCGTGCCGTCAAGGGTAAAGCGGATGCGGTTGCTCATGAACGTCTCTCCCATCGGTGCCCGCGAATCTTAGACCACAAAACGCTCCAGCCGCAAATCACCAAACCCGACAATCGCATGACTGATCCCGCCTTCTTCTTTGTCCAAATACGTCCGGGGGGCCCGAAGGGCGGGGGCAGCGCCCCCTCTGCGCCCGGCATTCTGCCGCAACGGCCGCGATCAGCCCCCATTGGCAAGCCCGCCACGCGGCGCTAATCCTGATCATCGGAAAGGAGTCCCCATGCAAGCACATCTCTGGGTCCGCGCCGAGCAGCGGGAAAACGAACAACGGGTCGGCCTCACCCCCGAGGGCACCACGCAGCTGATCGCACAGGGCATCCGCGTCACGGTCGAACACTCCTCCTGCCGCGCCATCCCGATCGAGGGCTATCAAGAGGCCGGCGCCGAAATCGCCCCCGAGGGCAGCTGGCCCGACGCCCCCGATGACGCCGTGATCTTCGGTCTCAAGGAACTGCCCGAGGACGGCACGCCGCTGCGCCACCGCCACATCATGTTTGGCCATGCATTCAAGGGCCAGGCCGAAGGCCCTGCCCTGCTGCGCCGGTTCCGCGCGGGTGGCGGCGTGCTGTATGATCTGGAATATCTCACCCACGACGATGGCCGCCGCGTTGCCGCATTCGGCTATTGGGCGGGCTATGCGGGCGCCGCCGTGGGCCTCAAGGTCTGGGTGGCACAACAGGCGGGCGATCTGCCCGGCCCCGCGCGCTTGGGCACCTACCCCGACAAGCAGGCGCTTCTGGATGATCTGGCAGACGACATGAAAGCGGCGCTTTCAAACGGCGCGGCAATGCCGCGCGCCATCATCATCGGCGCCAGGGGGCGGGTCGGCAGCGGCGCGGGCGACCTGCTGCAACGGATGGGCCTGGAAATCACCCGCTGGGATATCGAGGAAACCGCATCCGGCGGCCCCTTTCCCGAGGTTCTGGAGCACGAGATTTTTGTCAACTGCGTGATGGCACTGCCCGGCATTCCCGTATTCGTGCCGAAATCCGCGCTTTCCGCCCCGCGCCGCCTGAGCGTGGTTGCAGATGTATCCTGCGACCCCAGCAGCGACTATAACCCTGTGCCGATCTATGACCATGCCACCAGCTTTGACGCCCCGGTGATCCGCACAACCGACGGCCCGCCGCCGCTGGATGTCATGGCCATCGACAACCTGCCCTCGATGCTGCCGCTCGAAAGCAGCCAGGATTACGCGGCACAGCTGCTGCCGGCGCTGCACACCATCACCGACATGAACAGCGGCATCTGGGCGCGCGCCGCCGCCATATTCGAAGAACACGCCGCCAGGGCCTGAAAGGACGACAAGATGAGCAGAATTCACTGGATCGGCACCGGCCTGTCAGCCATCCCCGGCCTGCGCCGCCTGATCGAGCGCGGCCATGATGTCACCGTCTGGAACCGCACCGTTGACAAGGCCCGCGCGGCGGTGGGTGATCTGACCGAAGACATTCGCCCCTTTACCATCGAGGCGGTGGGCACCGCCCTGAACCCCGGCGATATTCTGGTTTCCATGCTGCCGGGCGACTGGCATGTGCCCCTGGCGCAGCTCTGCCTTGAAAGGCAGGCGCATTTTGCGTCGACCTCGTATATCTCGCCCGAGATGCGCGCGCTTGACGACGCTGCCCACGACAAGGGGCTGGCGCTGGTCAACGAGGTCGGGCTCGACCCCGGCATCGACCATGTGATGGCGCATTGGCTGATGGCCGACTACCGCGCGTCCCCTGCCTTTGACGGCGAAAACGAGCTGTCCTTCATTTCCTATTGCGGCGGCATTCCGAAACACGAAAATCCCTTCCGGTACAAGTTTTCCTGGTCGCCGCTCGGGGTACTGAAGGCGCTCAAATCACCGTCGCGTTCGATTCAGGACTTTCGGGAATTGCAGGTCGATCGCCCCTGGAACGCGATTTCCAGCTATACCGCACCCCTGCAACAGCCCGAGGAATTCGAGGTTTACCCGAACCGCGACTCGATCCCCTTCATGGCGGAATACGGGTTTGATCCCGACTGGAAGGTCAGACAATTCGTGCGCGGCACGCTGCGCCTGAACGGCTGGGCCGAGGCCTGGGCCGACGTGTTTCGCGAAATCGAAACCCTGCAAGGCGAAACAGGCGAGGCCCGCCTGAAAGAGATGTCCGACCAGTTCTGGCGCGACAACGCCTATGCCGAAGGCGAACCCGACCGCGTGGTGCTGTGCGTCGCGCTAAAGGCCAGGCGCGATGGCAGGGTCGTCTATCACAAGACCTATGCGCTGGATGCCTTTGGCAATGAACAGGGCAGCGCGATGGCGCAGCTTGTTTCGATCCCGCTGTCTCTGGCCATCGAGGCCGTGCTGAACGGCGAAATCGCCGCCGGTGTCTCAGCAGCCCCCAGCGACCCGGCACTGGTCGCCCGCTGGATGGAAACCGTTGGCGGGATCGCGCAACATCTGGCTGTGGTAGATCACCTGGTGCAATAGGCAAGGTCAGGCAGGCAAAGGGCCCGGATACCGGTGATATCGGCCGAAACCGGTGCGATCCTGGGGCAGCCGGCAGGCGTTGGGACGTGTCGCGTCTGCTTTGGTTCAGACATGCGCGCAGCATGGGGCGGGCGCATGCCGGGGCTGCTTGCGCGACCCGGGCAAAGCGCATCAGGCCAGCCGCGACCAACCCTAGAAATCCTCGACCTCGACCACGCCGGGCAGGTGGCGCAGGGCGCCCTTGACCTGCGGGTTGACGGCGAATTCATCGCCCAGGGCCATCTCGACCTCGCCCGGCAGGGCCGGGTCCACCAGGCGCAGCCTGACCGGCCCGCGCGTGCGCCGCGACGCACCCTCGGCGGCCTTTTCCAATGTTTCGGCAAGCGGTGCAATTCCGGCGGCATCGTTCAGCATCACCACCAGCCCCATTGCCGCGGCGTCGGCCACCGCCACATCGACCGGCTGAACCGAGCGCGCCAGCAGTTTCAGCTGATCGCCCTCCATTTCGGCCTCGACCGCCAGCACCACGTTGTTGCCCACCTCTAGATGGGCGCGATACTGTTCCAGCGTATCGGAAAATACCGTCACCTCGTAGCGCCCGGTCGCATCCGACAGCTGCACAAAGGCAAAGCGGTTGCCGCGGGCGGATTTGCGTTCCTGCCTGCCCTCGATGGTGCCTGCAATCCTGGCCGCCACACGCGCGCCCTGGGCCTTTTGGCGCAGCTCGGCAAGCGTCAGCACGTTCTTGCGCGCAAGCGGCCCGCGGTAGTCATCCAGCGGATGGCCCGACAGATAGAACCCGATCGCCTGATGCTCCTGGCCAAGACGTTCCACGGGCAGCCAGTCCGAGGCAGCGGGCAGGCGCGGTGGCGGCAGATCCTCGCCGCTGTCACCAAACAGCCCGCCCTGCGCCGAGGCGCGTTCCTCGTGCAGGGCGGCCGACCATGCGGTCAGCTTGTCGATTGACTCGAACACCTTGTGCCGGTTGCGTTCCAACGCGTCAAAGGCCCCCGCACGCGCCAGCATTTCCAGCGGGCGCTTGCCGATGCGCTTCATGTCCACGCGGCGGGCGAAATCGAACAGGTCGGCAAACGGACGGTCGCCGCGGCCCTGTTCGATCAGGCGCATGGCCTCGACCCCGACATTTTTCAGCGCGCCCAGCGCATAATGGATCTGCCCGTCATGCACGCTGAACAGGGCTTCGGAACGGTTCACGCAGGGCGGTACCAGCGGGATTTCAAGCCGCTTGACCTCTTCAATATAGATGCCCAGCTTGTCGGTCAGGTGAATGTCGCAATTCATCACGGCGGCCATGAATTCGACCGGATAGTTGGCCTTGAGCCAGGCCGTCTGATAGCTGACCACGGCATAGGCGGCAGCGTGCGACTTGTTGAAACCGTAATTGGCGAATTTTTCCAGCAGATCGAACACCTCGACCGCCTTTTTCTCGTCCACGCCGTTCTTGCGGGCGCCGTCTATGAATTTCGGGCGCTCGGCATCCATCGCCTCCTTGATCTTCTTGCCCATGGCGCGACGCAGCAGATCGGCACCGCCCAGCGTGTAGCCCGCCATTTCCTGGGCGATCTGCATCACCTGTTCCTGATAGACGATAATGCCCTGGGTTTCGTCAAGGATATGGTCGATCGACGGGTGCAGGCGGTCGCGTTCCTCGACCCCGTTCTTGACCTTGCAGAACTTGGGGATGTTCTCCATCGGGCCGGGACGATACAGCGCGACCAGTGCGACGATATCCTCGATGCAGGTGGGCTTCATCTGGCGGAGCGCGTCCATCATGCCGCTGCTTTCAACCTGGAACACGGCGACGGTTTTCGCACTGGCATACAGCTGATAGGTCTTTTCGTCGTCCAGCGGGATATGGCCGATATCCACCTCGATTCCGCGCAGCTTCAGCAGATCCAGCGCGTTCTTGATGACGGTCAGGGTTTTCAGACCCAGAAAGTCGAATTTCACCAGCCCCGCCTGTTCGACCCATTTCATGTTGAACTGGGTCGCCGGCATGTCGGATCGCGGATCCTTGTACAGCGGCACCAGCTGGTCCAGCGGCCGGTCGCCGATCACCACGCCGGCCGCGTGGGTCGAGGCATTGCGCAGCAGCCCCTCGACCTGCCGGGCATAGGTCAACATGCGTTCGACCACCTCTTCGGCGGCGGCCTCGTCGCGCAGGCGGGGTTCTTCGGCCAGCGCCTTTTCGATGGACACCGGCTTGACCCCCTCGACCGGGATCAGCTTGGACAGGCGGTCCACCTGGCCATAGGGCATCTGCAACACGCGGCCCACATCGCGCACCGCCGCCTTGGACAGCAGCGCGCCAAAGGTGATGATCTGCGCCACCTTTTCACGGCCGTATTTCTGCTGCACATATTCGATCACCTCTTCGCGGCGATCCATGCAGAAATCGATATCAAAGTCGGGCATCGACACCCGCTCGGGGTTGAGGAAGCGTTCGAACAGCAGCTTGTAGCGCAGCGGGTCAAGGTCGGTGATCGTCAGCGCATAGGCCACCAGACTGCCCGCGCCCGAGCCCCGCCCCGGCCCCACCGGAATATCGTGATCCTTGGCCCATTTGATAAAATCGGCAACGATCAGGAAGTAGCCCGGAAAGCCCATGCTTTCGATGATGCCCAGCTCGAATTCCAGGCGTTTTTCGTATTCTTCCACGGGCGCGGCATGGGGGATGACGGCAAGACGCGCCTTGAGCCCCTCGCGGGCCTGTCGGCGCAGTTCCTGAACCTCGTCATCGGCAAAACGCGGCAGGATCGGCTTGCGCCTTTCCACCTTGAAGGCACAGCGGCGCGCGATCTCGACCGTGTTTTCCACCGCCTCGGGCAGGTCGGCAAACAGAAGCGCCATTTCCTCGGGCGTCTTGAAATAATGCTGGGGCGTCAGCTGGCGGCGTGCTTGCTGCTGATCGACATAGGCCCCATCGGCGATGCACAAAAGGGCGTCATGGGCCTCGTACATTTCGGGGTTCGGGAAATGCACGTCATTGGTGGCGACCAGGGGCAGATCCATGTCATAGGCCATCTCGACAAGCCCGCGCTCGGTCAGGCGCTCGGGCTCGGGCAGGTGGCCATCTTCGCCGGGGTGGCGCTGAAGCTCGACATAAAGGCGGTTGCCGAACCAGGCGGACAGATCGCGCAGCAGCGCCTGGGCCCGGTCGCGATGGCCCTCTTGCAACAGCGCGCCAACCGGGCCATCCGGCCCGCCGGTCAGGCAGATCACGCCCTCGCAATGGGTGGCAAGCGCGGCCAGCGGCACCCGCGGCACGCCATCGGGGTTTTCCAGATAGGCCACCGAGTTCAGCTTCATCAGATGGCCATAGCCGACCTCGTTCTGGGCCAGGAATACCATCGGCCGGGGCGGTGGCGGACGGTCTCCGGGATGGGCGGCGGGCGCATGTTCGACATCCATCTGGCAGCCGATGATCGGCTGGATGCCGGCGCCTGCGGCCAGTGTCGAAAATTCCAGCGCGCAGAACATGTTGTTGGTGTCGGTGACGGCCACGGCAGGCATGCCTGCGCCGGCGCACATGCCGGGCAGCTTCTTGACCCGTACCGCCCCTTCCAGAAGGGAATATTCGGTGTGCAGGCGCAGATGTATGAATCGGGGACTGTCACTCATGGCGCGCAGAATAGGGACAAGCGGGGTGGCTTGAAAGTGCCGTTTGGCGGAATGGCCGGAAAACAGATTGCTCTTTTGCGGTGGGCGACTAACCTGCGGGCGCAACGGAAAAAACAGGGAAATCGCACATGGGAAAACTGACGACACACGTTCTGGATACGGCGCGGGGCAAGCCTGCCGCGGGCCTGCGGATCGAGCTGTTTCACCTGTCGGGCGGGCGTATCCGCCTGGCGGACGTGACCACCAATGCCGATGGCAGGGTTGACGCGCCACTGCTGGAGGGCGATGCCTTTGCGCCCGGCGAATACGAGCTTCTGTTTCATGCGGGGGCCTATCTTGAACATACAGGGCAAAAGCTTCCCGAACCGAAATTCCTTGATCTGGTCCCGCTGCGTTTCGGCATTTCAGATGACAGCCATTACCATGTGCCGCTGCTTCTTTCGCCTTTCGGGTATTCAACCTACAGGGGAAGCTGACAAATAACTTGTCAGCGGGGGGAATGTCGGCTTAACCTTCCCTTCAGTCTGACGGACAGGGAGGGCCGCGCAGCTGCTTTACGTCGCATCGGGCAGCACGCAAAGGGCCGGACGCAAGAGAAGGCGGCGGACATTGCAGATATGGAGATCGAGTTTCTTCTGAATGGAGAGACCATTCGACTTCGAGATCAGCCGGCGACAACCAGCCTGCTCGATTGGCTGAGGATCACACAAGACCTGACCGGAACCAAGGAAGGATGTAACGAGGGCGACTGCGGCGCCTGCACGGTGATGGTGACAAGCCTTGCCGATGACGGCAGCGCGCAACATCAGGCCATGAACGCCTGCATCCTGTTTCTGCCCCAGCTGCACGGCAAGGCGGTGCGCACGGTCGAAGGCGTATCCCTGCCCGACGGCACCCTGCACCCGGTGCAGCAGGCGATGGTCGAACATCACGCCAGCCAGTGCGGTTTCTGCACGCCGGGGATCGTGATGTCCCTGACCACGGCCCACGCCCAGCGGCGCACCGATTTCGATGACGTACTGGCCGGCAATCTGTGCCGCTGCACGGGCTATGCCCCGATCATCCGCGCGGCCCAGGCTGCCCATGATGCCCCCGTGCCGGAATGGGCGCAGGACGATATCGACAAGCTGCGCGCGCTGAAAGACGGGGACGACGAAAGCGCATACCGCCCGCAGGATCTCGACCAGTTCGCCGCGTGGTATGCCGACAACCCTGATGCCACCCTGATTGCCGGTGCAACCGATGTGGGGCTGTGGGTCACCAAGCGGCTGCTCGATCTTCCCAGGGTCTGTTTCCTTGGCGGTATCAAGGAATTGCAGCAGGTCGAGGAACGCGACGATCACCTCTGGATCGGAGCAGGTGTCAATCTGAACGACCTGCGCGATTTCATCGCCCCCTACCATGGCGATTTTGCCGAGCTAATCCGCCGATACGGGTCGATGCAGGTGCGCAATGCGGCGACCATCGGCGGCAATATCGCCAATGGCTCGCCCATCGGCGACGGCCCGCCGGCGCTGATCGCTCTGGGCGCCAGGCTGCATCTGCGCCGTGGCCGCAAAAGACGGGTGATCCCGCTTGAGGAATTCTTTGTCGCCTATGGCCGACAGGATCGACAGGCCGGCGAGTTCGTCGAGGGGGTTTCGATCCCGCGCCAGCCGGACCGCCTGAGATGCTACAAGATTTCCAAACGGTTCGATCAGGACATCTCGGCGCTGTGCGGCTGTTTCAACATCAACGTTGAACAGGGCCGCGTCACCAGCGCCCGCATCGCCTTTGGCGGCATGGCCGCAACGCCGAAAAGGGCCCTGGCCGTCGAGGCGGCCCTTGTCGGCAAGACCTGGGACGAGGCGACCATCCGCGCCGCCCTGCCCGCCTTTGCCGATGATTTTGCCCCGATTTCCGACATGCGCGCCTCAGCCGAATACCGGCTGACCACAGCACAAAACCTGCTGCTGCGCGCCTATCACGAAAGCCAGCCAGACCACGGCCCGACCCGTGTGCTGGAGGTGCAACCATGAGTGTAAACAAACCCCTGCCCCATGATGCGGCCCGGCTGCATGTCACAGGTGCGGCCCGCTATACCGACGATCTGCCGACGCCTGCAAACACCCTGCATCTGGCCTTTGGCCTGTCGGAAATCGCCTGTGGCGTGATCCGCTCGATCAACCTCGATGCGGTGCGCGCAGCCCCCGGCGTGGTTGCGGTTCTGACCGCCGATGACCTGCCCGGCGAAAACGACGTTTCCGCCGCCGCCCATGACGAACCGCTGTTGTCGGACGGCAGCATCCATTATGTCGGCCAGCCGATCTTTCTGGTGGTTGCGGGCAGCCACCTGGCAGCACGCAAGGCGGCGCGCCTGGCGGTGGTCGAATATGACGAACTGCCCGCACTGCTGAGCATCGACGACGCAATCGACGCAGACAGCCGTTTCGAGGAACCGTTGCAATTCCTCAAGGGCGACCCGGACAGCGCCATCGCCTCGGCCCCGCACAAGCTCGGCGGACGGATCGAAATGGGCGGGCAGGAACATTTCTATCTGGAAGGCCAGGTCGCACTGGCCCTGCCCCAGGAAGGCGGAGACATGCTGGTGCATGCCTCGACCCAGCATCCCAGCGAGATACAGCACAAGGTGGCCGAGGCACTGGCCATGCCCTTTAACGCGGTGCGCGTCGAAACACGGCGCATGGGCGGGGGCTTTGGCGGCAAGGAAAGCCAGGGCAACGCGCTGGCGGTGGCCTGTGCGGTGGCCGCGCGTCTGACGGGGCGGCTCTGCAAGATGCGCTATGATCGCGACGACGACATGATCATCACCGGCAAACGCCATGATTTCCGCATCGAATACCGTGTTGGGTTCGATGACGAGGGGCGCATCCTCGGCGTGGATTTCACCCAATATGCCCGCTGCGGCTGGGCGCAGGATCTTTCGCTGCCGGTGGCCGATCGTGCCATGCTGCATGCCGACAATGCCTATCACCTGCCCAACGCGCGGATCGTTTCGCATCGGCTGCGCACAAATACCGTGTCGAACACCGCCTATCGCGGCTTTGGCGGCCCGCAAGGCGTGCTGGGGATCGAGCGCGTGGTTGATCACATCGCGCACGCGCTGGGCCTTGACCCCCTGGTCGTGCGACAGCGCAATTTCTATACCTCTTTCAGCAAGCTGCGGGACGGCCGCCAACCCCAGACCACCCCCTATCACCAGAAGGTCGAGGATTCGATCATCGACGAGCTGGTCGCCACCCTGGTCGAGAAATCCGACTATCACGCCCGCCGCAAGGCGATTGCCGACTGGAACGCGCAAAACCCCGTTCTGAAAAAGGGCATCGCGCTGACGCCAGTGAAATTCGGCATTTCGTTCACGCTGACCTTTCTGAACCAGGCGGGCGCGCTGGTGCATATCTATTCGGATGGCTCGATCCATCTGAACCATGGCGGCACCGAGATGGGCCAGGGCCTGTTCACCAAGGTCGCGCAGGTGGCCGCGCAATCCTTTGGTCTGCCGCTTGAGGCCGTCAAGATCACCGCAACCGATACCGCCAAGGTGCCCAATAGCTCGGCCACCGCGGCAAGCTCGGGCTCTGACCTCAACGGCATGGCGGTCAAGGCGGCCTGCGACACGCTGCGCGCGCGGATTTCCGATTTCCTGCGGGATCATTTCAAGACACCGGAATCGGATGTCACCTTTGCCGACGGCATGGTGCGCGTGGGCAACCATGAGCTACCCTTTGCCGAGGTCGCGCAGCTGGCCTATCAGAACCGGATCTCGCTGTCCTCGACCGGGTTTTATGCAACCCCCGACATCCAGTGGGATCGCGTCAAGGGCCGCGGCCGCCCGTTCTATTATTTCGCCTATGGCGCCGCCGTGACCGAGGTGGTGATCGACACCCTCACCGGCGAAAACCGTATCTTGCGCACCGATATCATCCATGATGTGGGCCGCTCGCTGAACCCGGCGCTGGATATCGGCCAGATCGAGGGCGGCTATGTGCAGGGCGCCGGCTGGCTGACCACCGAAGAGCTGGTCTGGGACGACAAGGGCCGGCTGACAACACATGCCCCCTCGACCTACAAGATCCCGGCCTGCTCGGACCGCCCGCGCATCTTCAACGTCGCGCTGTGGGAAGGGGCCGAGAACCGGGCCGATACGATCTATCGCTCCAAGGCGGTGGGCGAGCCCCCCTTCATGCTGGGCATTTCAGCCTTCATGGCACTGAGCGACGCGCTGGCGACCTGCTCGGGCGGCGCCTATCCGGCACTTGACGCCCCGGCCACCGCAGAACGCATATTGATGACGCTGAAACGCCTGCAAGGCGGAGGGGCTGGATGAGTTTCGACCCCGCCCTTCTTGCCTCGGCCATCGACCGGCTTGGCCCGGTGATCCGGGTCGTGGTTGCCGAAATCCGCGGCTCGACCCCGCGCGAAGTCGGGGCGGCCATGCTGGTTGGCGCGGGTGGGCAAGAGGGCACGATCGGCGGCGGCACACTGGAATACCGGGCAAGTCTTCAGGCCCGCGAGATGCTGAAAGCAGGCCAGAACGGCCCGATGTTGCGCAAGATCCCCCTTGGCCCCGCGCTGGGCCAGTGCTGCGGCGGGGCTGTCACCCTTTTGTTCGAACATTTCGACGCTGACCGGATCGCGACCATCGCGGATGAGGTGGCGGACAGCGGGCTTTTCCGCCGCCCCGTCACGGCCGACGCAGCGGCCACCCCGCCGCGTGACCACGGGCTGGTTTCGGGCTGGATGATCGAACCCCTTGCACCAAGGGCGCCGCATGTCTGGATCTATGGCGCCGGCCATGTCGGCCGCGCGCTGGTAAACGTTCTGGCGCCATTGGGCGCGCGCATGACCTGGGTCGATACTGCGCAGGATCGCTTGCCCGATGACGCGCCTGCGCAGGTGACCACGCTGGTGGCGGCCAAGCCTGCGCATGTGGTGCAATATGCCGACCCGGATGCGCACCATCTGGTGATGACCTGTTCCCACGCAATGGATCTGGAAATCTGCCACGCGCTGCTGGGCCACGCATTTGCCAGCGCCGGGTTGATCGGCTCGGCCACCAAATGGGCGCGTTTTCGCAACCGTCTTGCCGCGCTGGGCCATACGCGCCAGCAGATCGACCGCATCACCTGCCCGATCGGCATTCCCGAGCTGGGCAAGGCGCCGGAATTCATTGCCCTGGGGGTGGCGACCACGCTATTCAGGGGAATCGCCAGCAAGAGCGGCACGCAACACGACAGGGAGATCGCCAGTTGACCACGCTTCTTTCGCTCCAGGGGCTGACCAAGGCCTATCCGGGCGTCGTAGCCAACAACAATGTCAGTTTCGACATTGCAGAGGGGCAGATTCACGCCCTTCTGGGGGAAAACGGCGCCGGGAAATCGACACTTGTCAAGATGATCTATGGCCTTGTGCGCCCCGACAGCGGGCACATGACGCTATCGGGCCAGCCATACCATCCGCATGAACCGCGCGAGGCCCGCGCCACCGGCGTTGCCATGGTGTTTCAGCATTTCTCGCTGTTCGATGCGCTGACGGTGGCCGAAAACATCACGCTGGGCATGGAAAACGCCCCGCCGCGGCGTGAGTTGTCCAGGCGCATCCGCGATGTCTCGACCGCATATGAGTTGCCGCTGGACCCGGATGCAATCATCGGCGACCTGTCGGTTGGCGAACGCCAGCGGGTCGAGATCATCCGCTGCCTGTTGCAGGAACCCAAACTTCTGATCATGGACGAACCCACCTCGGTGCTGACCCCGCAAGAGGTGGAAGTCCTGTTCAAGACGCTCAACCGCCTGGCGGGCGAGGGAACGGCGATCCTGTATATCTCGCACAAGCTGGAAGAAATCCGCACGCTTTGCCACCACGCAACGATCCTCAGGCAAGGCGAGGTCGTGGGCGAAACCGACCCGACCCGGAGCACCGCGCGCGAACTGGCGGAGTTGATGGTTGGCCAGGCGTTGAGCACACCAACCCGCAAGGGAAAGCAACCGGGAAAGCTCGCTCTGGAAATCCACGAGCTCAGCGCCCGATCCGGCAATCCCTTTGGCACGGACCTGGATGCCATCAACCTGACCGTCCGCGAGGGCGAGGTGATGGGAATCGGCGGGGTTGCCGGTAACGGGCAGGACGAATTCATGCTGGCGCTCAGCGGGGAAACCCCGGTTGCGCGCGAAATGGTGCGTGTGGACGGTATCGACGCAGGCGACCTGAACCCGAACGAGCGGCGTGAGATCGGCCTGCTGACCGCCCCGGAAGAGCGCCTCGGCCACGCGGCGGCACCCAACATGACATTGTTCGAAAATGCCCTGATGACGGGCAATGTCCGGCGGAAACTGTCGCGACGCGGCTTTATCCGGTGGAAGGCGGCCCGTGGCTTTGCCCGCGAGATCGTCGATGCCTTTGATGTGCGCACCCCCGGCGTGCGCAATACTGCGAAATCCCTGTCGGGGGGAAACCTGCAGAAATTCGTGATCGGGCGCGAAATCTTGCAGAACCCGCGCGTGCTGATTGTCAACCAGCCAACCTGGGGCGTCGATGCCGCCGCCGCCGCCGCGATCCGACAGGCATTGATGGACCTGGCCGAAGCCGGCGCCGCGGTGGTCATCATCAGCCAGGATCTGGATGAACTGCTCGAGATTTCCGACCGCCTTGCAATACTGCATGCCGGCAGACTGTCGGAACCGCGCGCAACATCTGAACTGACAATGGAGGAAATCGGCCTGATGATGGGTGGCATGGAGGCACAACATGTTTCGGCTTGAGGCGCGGCCCCAACCATCGGGGTTCTGGATAGCGATCACCCCGGTCCTTGCCGTGATCGCCACCATGATCGCAGGCGGTCTGATGTTCGCAGCCCTGGGAAAGGATCCGCTGGCGTCGATCCGCATGATCTTCTGGGATCCGCTGATGGGGGAATATGCCTTTTATTACCGGGGGCAGCTGCTGACCAAGGCTGGCCCGCTGATCCTGATAGCCATCGGGCTGTCGATCGGTTTTCGCGCCGGGATCTGGAACATCGGGGCCGAGGGGCAATACATCATCGGGGCGATCTGCGGTGCCGGCGTTGCTCTGGCTGCCTATCCGGTTCAGGCGTGGTATATCTTTCCGCTGATGGTCATTGCGGGCGGCCTTGGCGGCTGGGCCTGGGGAATGATCCCCGCGATCCTGCGCAACCGGTTCGGAACCAATGAAATCCTGGTATCCCTCATGCTGGTCTATGTGGCGCAGCACCTGCTGTCGTCGATGGCGCTGGGGCTGATGCGCAACCCCGAGGGCATGGGCTTTCCGGGGTCGCGCAACCTGCAGCAATACCCTAGCGCCGCCAATCCCGAGCTGATCGCCGGAACCGGAGTTCACTGGGGTGTGGTCGCGGCCTTTGTTGCGGTTATTGTCGCCTATGTATTCATGAGTCGCCACATGACGGGCTTCCATATCCGTCTGATGGGCGAATCCCCGCGCGCGGCAACATTTGCCGGGGTGATCCCGAAAAAGGTGGTCACATTCACCCTGGGCCTTTCGGGTGCGCTGGCCGGGCTGGCCGGGTTGTTCGAGGTCTCGGGACCGGCCGGACAGATCACCATAGATTTCGCATCCGGCTATGGCTTTACCGCGATCATCGTCGCCTTTCTGGGCCGCCTGCACCCCATAGGCATCATGCTGGGCGGCCTCCTGATGGCACTGACCTATGTTGGCGGCAATCTTGTCCAGCAGCAGGCCGGCCTGCCGGCCGCTGCCATTCAGGCCTTTCAGGGGATGCTGCTGTTCTTTCTGCTGGCATTCGACCTGCTGTCGGCCTACCGCGTCCGCCTCGTGAAAAGGGAGCGTAGCTGATGGATCTCACTGCAATCAGCCCCGCGGCGCTGGTCGCCGCCCTCATCGCGGCCTCGACACCCATCCTGCTGGCCGCCATTGGCGAGCTGGTGGTCGAGAAATCCGGTGTCCTGAACCTTGGCGTCGAAGGCATGATGATCACCGGCGCGATCTTTGGCTTTGCCGCCTCGGTCGAGACCGGATCGCCCTGGCTCGGTCTGGTGGCGGCGATGGTCGGAGGCGCGGTCATGGCGCTGATCTTTGGCGTTCTCACACAGTATTTCCTGACCAATCAGGTGGCGACCGGCCTTGCGCTCACCCTGTTCGGGCTGGGTTTCTCGGCACTTGTCGGACAGGGATATACCGGGATCAAGCCACCCCCCTTTCCCCGTCTCCAGATCGAGGGCCTGAGCGGGATTCCCTTTTTCGGGCGCGCCCTGCTCAGCCACGACTACATCGTCTATCTGTCGATCCTGCTGGTTGCGGCCGTCTGGTATTTCCTGAAATATACACGCCCCGGACTGGTGCTGCGCGCCGTCGGCGAGAACCACGATGCCGCCCATGCCATCGGCTATAACGTCACAGGAATTCGCCTGTGGGCGGTGGCATTTGGCGGTGCGTGTGCCGGGCTGGGCGGGGCCTATCTGGCGCTGGTGCAGGTGCCCCAGTGGACCGAGGGCATGACCGCCGGCGCCGGCTGGATCGCGCTGGCGCTGGTCGTGTTCGCATCGTGGAAACCGTGGCGTGTGGTTCTGGGCGCCTATATTTTCGGGGGTGTCTCGATCCTTCAGTTGAATCTTCAGGCGGTGGGTGTGAATATACCCGTCGCCTATCTGTCGATGGCCCCCTATGTCGTGACGATCATCGTTCTGGTCATAATGTCGGGGGATCGCACCAGTGCTCCGGCCTCTCTGGGTCGTGTGTTCCATGCCTCGAACTAGGGGCCAAACCTTATCCGGGCTGTTCTGCCAGCCCCCAACAGGAGGAAGAAATCGATGAAATCCCTGAAATCAATCGCGGTGGGCGTTGCGCTTGCCCTCGGCCTGGGGGGTGTGGCCGCCCATGCCGCCGAGAAGCTCAAGGTCGGGTTCATCTATGTCGGCCCGGTCGGCGATCTCGGCTGGACCCACCAGCATGATCAGGGCCGCAAGGCGGTCGAAAAGGCCTTTGGCGACAAGGTTGAAACCACCTATGTCGAAAGCGTTCCCGAAGGCGCCGACGCCGAGCGGGTCATGACCCAGATGGCATTGTCGGGCACCAAGCTGATCTTTGCCACCTCGTTCGGCTACATGGATGCGGTGCAGAACGTGGCCAAGAAATTTCCCAACGTCAAGTTCGAGCACGCCACCGGCTACAAGACCGCGCCCAATGTCGCGACCTACTCGGCCCGCTTCTACGAGGGACGCATGGTGATCGGCCATATTGCCGGCAAGATGACCAAGACCAACAAGATCGGCTATATCGCATCCTATCCGATCCCCGAGGTGATCCGGGGCATCAACGCCGCCTATCTGGCAGCCAAGGCCGTGAACCCCGATGTACAGTTCAAGATCGTCTGGGTTTTCACCTGGTTCGACCCCGCGAAAGAGGCGGACGCCGCCAATGCGCTGATCGAGCAGGGCGTTGACGTGATCATGCAGCACACCGACAGCCCGGCCGCCCTGACGATTGCCGAAAAGAAAGGCATCTATGCCTTTGGTCAGGCATCGGACATGAAGAAATTCGGTCCCAATGCCCGGCTGACCTCGATCATCGACAACTGGGCGCCATATTACATCCAGGAGGTCAAGGCCGTCATGGACGGCACCTGGAAAAGCCACGCAACATGGGATGGTATCAAGCAGGGCATGGTCAAGATCGGCGAATTCTCGGACAAGATCCCGGCCGACGTAAAGGCCTCGGCGCAAAAGATCATCGACGGCCTCAAGGCGGGAACGCTGCATCCCTTTACCGGGCCGATCAACAAGCAGGACGGATCGGTCTGGCTGAAACCGGGTGAAGTTGCCGATGACGCAACCCTTGCCGGAATGAATTTCTACGTCGAGGGAATCGAAGGACAGATTCCCAAGTAAGCATCTGATGCCGCAGCGACATCAGAAAAGGGTCCGCAGAATGCGGGCCCTTTTTCACACCCGGTCAAGGGCGAACCGGGCCCGGGTGTGCCGCCCAGCCCCCCGATGGCCGCACAGGCAATGAACAGGGTCAGTCAAAGACGATCACGTTACGCCGTGCATTGCCGGCCAGGGTATCGTTGATTGCCTCGTTGATCTGATCCAGCCGATAGCGCCGGGTGACCAGTTCGTCCAGCTTCAGCCGGCCCTGACGATACATCTCGATCAGCCAGGGAATGTCGCGCGCAAGCAGGGTGTCGCCCATGTTGGACCCCTTCATCACATGGCTGGAAGCCGCGACCATTACCGGCTCGTAGGTGACCTTGGCACCCGAGGGCGGCATGCCCACCATGACCAGGGTCCCCCCGACACGCAAATAGCGCGGAGCATCCTGATAGGCCTGAACCGACCCGACGGTGACGAAAACGTAATCCACCCCCCGCCCTCCATTGAGCGCCTTGACGGCGCGGTGCGGTTTGCTCTGACTGGCAAGAACGCCGTGTGTGGCCCCGAATTCCATGGCGGTGTCCAGCTTGTCCTGTGCAATATCGACGGCAAATATGCGCGCCGCGCCCGATATTGCGGCGCCCTGGATGGCGTTCAACCCGACACCGCCGGCGCCGATGACAACGACCGAGGCACCGGCCGGAACCCGTGCCGTATTGGTAACCGCGCCCACCCCGGTAATGACCCCGCAGGACAACAGGCAGGCGGCATCCATGGGCAGGTCGTCGGGAATTGCGGCCAGCTGGCTTTCGTCAACCACGACGCGCTCGGCAAAGGCGCCGGTCTGCAGCCCCTGGCCCAACACGCCCCCATCCGGCATCGACAGGGGGCCCTTGGCCGGGTCATGGGCGGTTTCACAACGGGCTGGCTGACCTCCACTGCAGCTGGGGCAA
The DNA here is from genome assembly GCA_964637875.1 of uncultured Rhodobacter sp. GTDB lineage: Bacteria > Pseudomonadota > Alphaproteobacteria > Rhodobacterales > Rhodobacteraceae > UBA5972. Next base: position 7,180 of record CAZWXK010000016.1, on the reverse strand, counting down.
TGGCCACAGGCCCGCAGCAGTGTGACCAGAACGGTATCGCCGGGTTTGAAGCCGGCCACGCCATTGCCGGTTGCGGTCACGACCCCGGCCGCCTCGTGCCCATAGACGGCAGGCAGGACACCGCCCCACGCCCCCTGGGCATAGAGGATGTCGGAATGGCAAATGGCACAGGCCTTGATCCTGACCTCGACCTCGCCCGCAAGAGGTCCGCGAAGTTCGACATCTTCGACACCGAGCGGTTGGCCGAATGCGTGACAGACTGCAGCTTTCATCGAGATTCTCCCAGCTTGCCCCGACCGAGCGGACCGGGGCCTTACGGGCGACAGTTAGGCGAATCATCCGGCAAAGGGCAAGAGGGGCAGAGCCCCCGATATCATCCCGATATCATCCGGTCATCACTCGGGCTGAAACCCGGAAACGAGGCGGCGCAATCCGATCAGTGCACCGACAACGATCGAGGCCAACGCAACGGGGGCGGAATAGGTAAGCGTCGAGAATGCCGAAAGGCCCTGCCCGATGGTGCAACCCAGGGCGATGACACCGCCAACGCCCATCATGGCCGCGCCGAACATCTGACGGCCCAGCTCCTGCGCATCCTCGCAGGCCTCCCAGCGAAAATGACCCTTGATCAGCGATCCCAGGAACCCCCCCAGAATGACGCCGGACACCGACCCCACCGAAAAGTTTATGCCGCCTGCGGTCGAGGTCATGAGGAAAATCAGCGACCGGCCGAGCGGCGCGGTATAGGAATAACTCTGCACATCCACCGCTCCCAGGCTGGCATCGTTGATGGCGCTGGTTCCCCACCAGCCGCTGACGATGGCAAGCCCGACCATGGCCGCCCAGAAGATCGACACCGGGGCGTTGCGCAGATCGCGATTGCGCAATCCCCACACAAGCAGGGCAATGCCAAAGGCAATGGCGATGGCATAGGCCGGCACCGATGTCCAACCCGAAAGAAGATGCGCAATTCCCTGCGTGGTCGTCGCCTGCGATTCCGGGAAAAGAAATGTCCGCAACGGCGCTATCGGCCCGCCCAGGGTCATGAAACTGAAGATGCCAATCACGATGACGGCAACCAGCGCGCGCAGATCGCCGCCACCGATGCGTGCCAGGCTGGAAAAGGCGCAATTGCCCGTATAGGCCATTCCATAGCCAAACATCAGCCCCCCGACGATACTGGCAAGCGGGTTCCACTTGAGCGAATAATAGAACGTCGCGCGAAAATCGAGGATACCGATTTGCGCCAGTGTGAACGTGCCGATGATGGCAACCCCCAACGCGACCCCCCACATGCGCATACGTTTCTGATTCTGACCGTAAAAGGCCGATTCGATGGCGCCAAGCGTACAGAAATCCCCCAGCCGGGCGGCCAGCCCCAGCACGGTTCCCCCGCCAAGACCGACCAGTGCCGCCAGCATCCCCGCCGAAAGTTGTTCCATGATGTCCCCCACTCAGCCTGTTGCCGACCGCTTTTCCTGCAGTTCGTCGTCAGGCTCGTCATCCTCGGCGTCGGGGCAGCAGAAAAGCTCATAGACCATCTCGATGACCTTGCGCGCCTTGTCGTCATTCAGGGAATAATAGATGGTCTTTCCCTCGCGGCGGTATTTGACCAGACCCTCCAGACGCAGCCGGGCAAGTTGCTGCGATACGGCCGCCTGACGTGAATGCAGCAGGTTTTCAAGATCGGAAACGGATTTTTCGCCCGAGGTCAGGTGGCACAGGATCAGCAGGCGCCCCTCATGTGCAACCGCCTTCAGGAAATCCGCCGCCCCCACGGCATTCTCGATCATGAGGGCCATCTGCTGGTCACTCAGCCCTTGATCGTAATCTGGTAGGGGCATTGTCGGCCTCGCCTGCTCTGCTTCAGAGGCATGTTGTTTGTCGAACCCGCCAGACCACAAGCGCTGGTGGCGGCAGAAAGTCAATGCTGTTCCAGCAACCACTGCCACACGAAGCCGCGAAGTTCAACATTTACCCGCAAATTCGTGGCCCTGCCGTTTCAGGATCCGCCCTCTTTCCTGTCGACATCCTCAAGCATCCTGTCAAGCATGCCCCAAAAGAACGCCTCGCCCGGATAGCCGACGATCCGGCTCTGCTCGACTCCATCCTTGACCAGTACGAATGTCGGCGTAAAGCGTGCCTTCGACTTGATCTTGAGGTTCTCGGGGACCGGCTCATACAGATCCAGAACCAACAGCGGGGCGCGCTTTCCCTCATCTGTCTTGGGGTAGATGACCCCCACTTCCTTGCGCCAGAGTGCGCACCAGATACAGCCCTCCTGCTGGAACATGACAAGACGAAGCTCGGCACGCGCAGCGTGCGTTGCGGGCACGAGCATCAGGACGGTCGCAAGCACGAACAGGAGGGGCCGCATGGTGTGGTCTCCGGGTTTCTGTTGTTTACATAGTCAAATTCTAATATGATTGTGCGATCAAAGCAAGGAATACCCATGTTTCTAGACATATCCCTTGGTGGTGCGGCACTTGGCGGGCTGCTTTCGTTCCTGTCACCCTGCGTGCTGCCGCTGGTACCGTTCTATTTCTGCTACATGGCGGGCATTTCCATGGCCGAACTGCGCGAAGATGGAATCGCCCCTGGCGCCCAGCGCCGTCTATTCGTTCTGGCGATCTTCTTTGCCATCGGTGTGACCACGATCTTTGTATTCATGGGAATGGCGGCGACCGCCCTTGGCCAGGCGTTTGGCGACCTGATCCGCCCCCTGTCCTATGTCGCCGCCGCGCTTCTGTTCCTGTTCGGCCTGCATTTCCTCGGCATCCTGAAAATTCCGCTGCTTTATCGGCAGGCGACCTTCGAAACACGGCGCCAGCCGTCAACCATTGTCGGCTCGTATGTGACCGGGCTTGCCTTTGGCTTTGGCTGGACACCCTGCGTGGGGCCGGCGCTGGCGGCGGTTCTGATGGTTGCCAGCGCACAGGACAGCGTGGCCCGCGGCGGCCTTTTGCTGCTGGTCTATGGGCTTGGCATGACATTGCCATTCGTGATCGGCGCTCTTTTCTGCCGTCCGTTCCTGAACTGGATGCAACGCAAGCGGAAGTATCTTGGCCATGTCGAAAAGGCGATGGGCGTCTTTCTGATCATCTTTGCGGTTCTGATTGCAACCAATACGGTGTCCCGCCTCTCGCAATTCCTGATCGACTATTTTCCTGGCCTGACCACGATCGGGTGACATCCGGCCGACCGCAAGAGCCAGAGCCAGGGCCGACACCGGGCCGCTGCGGCACGACCGGAAACTGCCGACGTATTCACATCTTTGAATTTTTTGTTGTGTAAAAAGGGATTCTCACATAGAATTGAACGGGCATGAAACAGGGAGGAATAAATGAAGCCGTATCATCTGGCACTCATCCCGGCGTCATTTCTCGCAATGGCAACATTGGCCTCGGCCGGCGTGGTCAACCCGGATGATGTCGTATTCGCACCAAACGGTGCTGTTGCCACATCGTTGACCGGTACCCCGGGAGATCCTGCAAATGGCCGCAAGGTCTTTGCCAACCGCAAGCTGGGCAACTGCCTGGCCTGTCACAAGAACTCGGACTTGTCGGAACAGCAGTTCCATGGCGAGATCGGCCCCGTCCTCGACGGCGTCGCCGAGCGATATGACGAAGCACAACTTCGTGGAATTCTGGTGGATTCGAAAAAGACATTCGAAGGCACCATCATGCCATCCTTTTACCGCCTCAAGAACGGCGCGCGGACCATGAAGAAATTCCAGGGCAAGACCATACTGACGGCACAGCAGGTCGAGGATGTGGTCGCCTATCTCAAGACACTCAAGTAACGGAGACATCCATGAACCTGTCCAGAAGACAAGCACTGGCACTTGGTGGAGCTGTCGTCACTGTCAGCCTCGTCCCCATAGATTTCGCGCTGGCCGCATCGGATGATGCCACCAAGGAGGCCATCAATGCCTTTACCGGCGGCGCTGAAATCGCCGAGGGCGGCGTCAAGCTGACGACCCCCGAGATTGCCGAAAACGGCAATACCGTGCCGATCTCGGTATCCGCCCCGGGCGCCGTCAGCATCATGATCATCGCCACGCGCAACCCGAATCCGGGGGTCGTCACCTTCAATTTCGGCGCCATGGCAAAACCTGCCGCGGCAACCCGCATTCGTCTGGCCGGCACCCAGAACGTGATTGCCGTGGCCAAGATGGCGGATGGAACATTCAAGAAAACCAGCAACGCCGTGAAGGTGACAATCGGCGGCTGTGGCGGCTGACCCCAAGGATACGGAGACCCAGGAAATGGCAAAAATCAAACCTCGTGTGAAAGTTCCGAAATCCGTCAAGGCGGGCGAATTCTTCACCGTCAAGACATTGATCAATCACAAGATGGAATCCGGTCAGCGCAAGGACAAGAAAACCGGCAAGAAGATCCCGCGCAAGATCATCAATTTCTTCGAGGCGCGCTTCAACGGAACCCCGGTATTCTCGGCCGATATCCAGCCGGCGGTTTCAAGCAACCCCTTCTTCCAGTTCTCGATGAAGATCGACGAGCCAGGCAAGCTTGCATTCAAGTGGGTTGATGACGATGGCTCGGTCTACGAGACCGCGAAATCCATCAAGATTGGCTGAAAACAACAACACAACAGGGAGTTTAAAGCCATGAAAAAAACAACAGGAACGGCCATGATCGGCGCTTTCCTCGCTGCCGCGCTTGCCCTTTCGGCGCAGGCAGGGGGTATGGCCACCGACCTGGTCATCGACACCGACAATGGCCCCGTCAAGATCATCACCCACGTCAAGACCCCCCCCAAAGGTTCACCGCTGAGCGAGCTGTATTCGGGTTGGGTTTTCCGTTCAAAGGAAACCCAGGCGCTTGAGATGGACGATTTCGACAACCCCGGCATGATCTTTGTCGAACAGGCCCGCGACGCGTGGAACACGCCGGACGGGACGGTCGGGAAATCATGCGCCGACTGCCATGGCGATCCATCCAGCATGAAGGGACTGCGTACGGTTCTGCCCCGGTGGGATGCCAAGCTTGGCAAGCTGATGACGCTCGAGGACTATGTCAACGAAAGTCGAGTCAAGTACATGGGCGCCAAGCCGTGGAAATATGGCGGTGGCCAACTGACCGCGATGGTCGCGCTGATCTCGATGCAGTCACGCGGAATGCCGGTCAACGTCAAGACCGACGGCCCCGTGCGCAAGTTCTGGGAACTGGGTAAAAAGCTGTACTACACCCGTGTCGGACAGCTGGACATGGCCTGTTCCAACTGCCACGAGGACAATTACGGCAAGTATATCCGGGCCGATCACCTGTCGCAGGGCCAGATCAACGGCTTTCCCGCCTATCGCCTGAAAAATGCCAAGCTGAACTCGGTTCACGGGCGCTTCAAGGGCTGCATGAAGAACATCCGGGCAACCCCCTACAAGGTGGGCTCGGACGAGTTCAAGGCGCTTGAGCTGTATGTCGCCTCGCGCGGCAACGGGCTGTCCGTCGAGGCGCCCTCGGTGCGCAACTGACCAGTGTTTGCGAGGGGCCCATGACGGGTCCCTCGTGATTTGCGCCCCCTGGCCCGTGCCTGGCCCGTGACCGGCATGCCGCTGTCTCCTCGGTCCCTCGCTGTTGCCGCCGGGCCGCATCATGGCACCATCGGTCCGGGGCCCGGACATCATGCGTGAACCCGCCCTGCACGCGTTTTTCGATGTCACGCCGTGCGGCAGGGACGAGGCAGGGACGAGACCGACAGATTGATGCGCTGTCCCGCCCGCGCAAGGCGGGATGACACAAAAGGACAGACGACAACAGGAGTTGCTCCACATGATTTCCCGACGTGATTTTCTGCAGGCGTCCATGGCTGCATCAGCCATCTATGGCAGTTCCGCCTTTGGCAACTGGGCGCGTCTCGCGGCCGGGCAGCGCCTGACCCAGGACGAATTGCTGAAATTCGAAACCTATGGAAATGTCTCGCTGATTCACGTTACCGACATTCATGGGCAGCTCAAGCCGATCTATTTCCGCGAACCCGAAATCAATATCGGGGTGGGTGCGAATCGTGGCAAGGTCCCCCATGTTACCGGCGCCGCCTTTCGCAAGCTGTACGGCATCAAGGCCGGCAGCGCCCAGGCCTATGCCCTGACCTATGACGATTTTACCGCGCTGGCCAGGGCCTATGGCCGCATGGGCGGGCTCGATCGCGTGGCTACGGTAATCAATGCAATTCGCGCGGACAGGCCCGATGCGCTGCTGCTGGACGGTGGCGATACGTGGCATGGCTCTTATACCTGCTATCAGACGCAGGGGCAGGACATGGTCAACGTCATGAACGCGTTGAAACCCGACGCGATGACATTCCACTGGGAATTCACGCTGGGCAGCGAGCGGGTGCAGGAAATCGTCGACGGCCTGCCATTTGCCGCATTGGGCCAGAACATATACGACAAGGAATGGGACGAACCTTCGGACGTTTTTGCCCCCTACAAGATGTTCGAACGCGGTGGCGTCAAGATTGCCGTGATCGGACAGGCCTTTCCGTACATGCCGATTGCCAATCCGGGCTGGATGTTCCCCGAATACAGCTTTGGCATCCGCGAGGAACACATGCAGGAAACCGTGGACGAGGTGCGCTCGAAGGGGGCCGAGCTCGTTGTCCTGCTCAGCCATAACGGCTTTGACACAGACAAGAAGATGGCCGGTCGCGTCAAGGGCATCGATGTCATCCTTTCGGGCCATACCCATGACGCCATCCCGGAACCCGTTCTGGTGGAAAAGACGGTCATCATCGCATCGGGTTCGAACGGAAAATTTGTCAGCCGCGTCGATCTGGACGTGCGCAATGGCCGGATGATGGGCTTTCGGCACAAGCTGATCCCTGTCTTTGCCGATGTCATCAGCCCGGATGCCGAGATCACCACGCTGATCGACGAGCAGCGCGCGCCCTTTCTTTCACAACTGACCGAAGTGATCGGCAAGACCGACAGCCTGCTGTACCGGCGCGGCAATTTCAATGGTACCTGGGATGACCTGATCTGCAACGCGCTGATCGACGAGCGCGAGGCCGATATCGCGCTTTCGCCCGGGTTCCGCTGGGGGCCCAGCCTGGTGCCCGGGCAGGACATCACCCGCGAAGACCTGTTCAACGCCACCGCCATGACCTATCCGGCGGCCTATCGGGTGGAAATGACCGGCGCGCGGTTGAAGCTGATCCTCGA
>CAZWXK010000015.1:48243-53447 GCA_964637875.1 uncultured Rhodobacter sp. | reverse complement strand
GCCAGAGCGGCGGGGCTGGATGTCACCGCCGGGGTTTCGATCCATCACCTGACGCTGAACGAATTCGACGTGGGCGATTATCGCACCTTCTTCAAGGTCAAGCCCCCGCTGCGCCCCGAGGACGACCGCATGGCCGTGGTGCAGGCGGTGGCCGACGGGCTGATCGACATCATCTGTTCCATGCACACCCCGCAGGACGAGGAAAGCAAGCGCCTGCCCTTTGAAGAGGCCGCCTCTGGCGCGGTTGCGCTGGAAACCCTGCTGCCGGCGGCGCTGCGCCTTGTCCATGCGGGTGCGCTCGACATGCCGGCGCTGTTCCGGGCGCTGTCACTGAATCCGGCGCGACGCCTCGGCCTGCCCGGCGGACGGCTGAGCATCGGCGCGCCCGCCGATCTGGTGCTGTTCGACCCGGACAAGCCCTTTGTGCTGGATCGTTTCAGGCTGCGCTCGAAATCCAAGAACACGCCATTTGACGGCCACCGGATGCAGGGGCGGGTTCTGGGCACATGGGTGGGCGGCAGGCAGGTCTTTGAATGGGGGAAAGACGATGCTGCCTGAGCTGACAACGGATCCGGCCCAGCTGGCGCTGGCCGCAATGCTGGGCTATCTGCTGGGCGCGATCCCGTTCGGCATGGTGCTGGCGCGCCTCATGGGGCTGGGCGATCTGCGCCGGATCGGCTCGGGCAATATCGGGGCAACCAACGTGCTGCGCACCGGCAACAAGGGGGCGGCCGCGCTGACGCTGATCCTCGACGCCGGCAAGGGGGCGCTGGCGGTCGTGCTGGCGGCGCGCTGGCTGGGCGCGGACGCGGCCCAGATCGCGGGGCTTGCGGCCTTTCTGGGCCATCTCTATCCGGTCTGGCTGAAATTCCGCGGCGGCAAGGGGGTTGCCACCTTTCTGGGCCTGCTGCTGGCGCTGGGCTGGCAGGCCGGGCTGGCCGCCTGCGCCACATGGCTGGCGGTGGCGGTGATCTTTCGCATCTCGTCGCTGGCGGCGCTGGTTGCGGCGGTGCTGTCGCCGCTGTGGCTGTGGTGGCTGGGGCCTGCGCAGGCAACCGCGCTGGCGATATTGCTGGCCGTGCTGATCCTGATCCGCCACAAGGCCAATATCGCGCGCCTGCTGAAGGGGCAGGAGCCCAGGATCGGACGACGCTGAGGCCACGCGCCGACAGGTTTGACAGCTTGTCCGCGCAACCATAGATTCACGCCCTGTCCTGAAAAGAGGGCCGCCTTTCGGATATGGCGGCCGCAAGATTGGGGGAAGAAATGCCTTTTTCGAAATCGATTTCCACATGTTTCACCAAATATGCGACCTTTTCCGGCCGTGCGCCGCGGTCGGAATTCTGGTGGTGGACCCTGTTTACATGGCTTGTCGGCATCATCCTGGGGCTTGTGCCCCTTGTCGGGACGATCTTTCAGCTTGCCATCCTTCTGCCCACCCTGGCGGTGACGGCCCGGCGGCTGCATGACACCGATCGCTCGGGCTGGTGGCAACTGCTGCCCCTGGGTGCCATGGCGGTGGCCGGCGCAATCATTGCCGTGACGGCGCCCGACAGCGCAGCCATGGGCAACGCCATGCAAGGCGCCATGATCGTCGCCGCGGCGGGCGTGATCGGAACGATCATCCTGCTGATCGTCTGGCTGGCCAGCAAGGGCACCGCGGGCGACAACCGTTTCGGCCCCGATCCGCTGCCCCCCGAGGAGGGGCTGGAAGAAACCGCCCGGACAGCGGTTGTCAGGGCCAGGGCCGACTGACGGCCGCGGATCCGCCTTGAACGGCCCACCTCACGACCGGCCGACCACCCCCAATACCGAGCGGGCGGCGCGCAGCCCGGGATCCTCGGCCCCGCGCCCCAGCATGGCCAGTGCGCGCGCCGATGCCGCCAGCTGTGCCGCGCGCGCGGCCGGATCATTCAGCAGTTTTTCCACCGCGGGCACGATCAGCCCGGCCCGGCAATCCTCGAACAGGAATTCGGGCACGTCATGGCCCTTGTTCAGGATGTTGATCAGGGTTGCACTGTCCACGCGAACGTTTTTCCTGATGATCCGCGTCGTCAGCCAGTTCATGCGATAGGCGATGACCATGGCCGTGCCCGCCGCCGCCAGTTCGAGAGCGACCGTCCCCGAGGCCGCCAGGGCAAGATCGGCCGCGGCAAAGGCCAGGGCCTTGCGGCGCGCGGCGGTTTCGCCATCCCGACCGCCAGGGGCGATCAGCAATGGCCGAAAGGGCCAGTCGGCGATCAGCTCGCGCACCCTGTCGGCGGTGACGGCGGTTGCGACCACCACCACGCGCAGGTCGTCGCGGCGCCGGGAAAGACCCCTCAGGACATCGCCAAAGACGGGTCCCATGCGGGCAACCTCGCCATGGCGCGATCCGGGCAGCACCAGCAGAATCCGCTGACCGTCCTGCATGCCGATCCCGGCCCGAAAGGCGGCAATGGCAGCGGGATCGGGCTGTGGGTCGGCGACCACCGGATGGCCGACGAAGTCGCAGCTCATCCCTTCGGCCTCCATCAAGGGGGGCTCGAAGGGCAGCAGCGCAAGGACATGATCGACATGGCGCGCCATCCTTGCCGCGCGTTCGGGCCGCCATGCCCAGACCGAGGGGGCAACATAGTGGATGGTCCTGAGGTCCGGGTTGCGCTGGCGTGCCCGCGCCGCCACGCGCAGGCCGAAATCGGGCGAGTCGATCGTCACCAGCGCAGCCGGTGCGCTGTCCGAAATCGCCTGCACCGTTTCGCGCAGGCGCCCCATGATTCGCGGCAGCCTGGGCAGGACCTCGGCCAGCCCCATCACCGAAAGGTCGGCCATGGGGAAAAGCGGGTGCAGCCCCTCGGCCTCCATCAGGGGGCCGCCAACGCCGGCAAAGCCGATATCGGCGCCAAGCCGGCCAAGGCCGCGCATCAGGCTTGCACCCAGCCTGTCGCCCGAGGCCTCGCCTGCAACCAGAAACAGGGTTTGCCCGCCACTCATGGCGCAGTGGCGCCGGTCGTGCCGCCCGGCCCCAGCCCATAGACGAACAGCCCGGCGGCATCGGCCCGTTCCAGCAGCGCGTCGCGCTCGATCAACAGGGTCCGGCCGGCGGCGACAGCAATGCCCGCAAGACCCGCGCGCAGGGCCGCCTCGACCGTGGCCGACCCTATCGCGGGCAGATCCATGCGCCGATCCTGGCCCGGCTTGGGGCCCTTGAACAGCACACCGCGGGCGCCATCCGGGGTGGGCCGCAGGCGCGCGGCCGTGCGGGCGACGAAATCCAGCATGGCATCGGTACCCTGGAGGGTTTCCAGCCCCAGACACAGCCCCTGGGCAACAACTGCCCCCTGCCCCACATCCTGGCTGCCCAGCATCGCAGCCAGTTCGGCCGCGCGCGCGATATCGTCCAGATCGGCCGCCGACGGAACATGGCGGCCCATTGCGCCGCTGTCGGCCAGCAGCGTGGGCAGAACCTCGTGTACGCCCAGAACGCGCATGCCCTCGTCCTCGAAGATCGCGGCAACCTCGCGCAGCAGCGCATCATCGCCCTTGCCCAGGCGGGCCAGCAGACGCGGCATGAGCTGCATCGTCTTGTGGTCGAACTGCGTCATGTCGATCTGCGGGCGCCGGGTGCTGCCGGCAAAGACGGCGCGATCGCAGCCCAGCGCGGCCAGATCGCCGAACAGCGCCCCGAGTTTTTCATACCGCGCCGCAAGGGCGCGCTCGGGCGGGCACCAGTCGGGGATCGCGCCATCAAGGGTGACGACCACATGCTCCATTCCCGCACCGGCACAGTGACGGGCCAGCAGGCGTGGCAGCGCGCCATCTCCGGCGATGATTGCAAGACGGCCCATCGCCCTATTCCGGCAGACAGAAGGCGCGGTCCGAATGGGCCAGAACGAATTCGACGAGATCCCGCACAAGCGGGTTGTCAGGGCCCTTGTCGGCCAGCCTTTGCGCGCGCTCCAGCAGGGTCCCTTCGCCCTCGAACAGGGCGCGATAGGCATGGCGCAGCTCGTTCATCGCGGATTTTTCCGCGCCGCGCCGCCTGAGCCCGACCAGATTGAGCCCCCCCAGCGTGCCACGCGGGCTGATCACCGAACCATAGGGAATCACGTCGTTCACGACGACCGCTCCCGCCCCGATCATCGCCCCGCGCCCGACGCGGCAGAACTGGTGCACCCCGGACTGGCCGCCCAGCACCGCATTGTCGCCGATTGCCACATGACCGGCGATCTGCACCCCGTTGGCCAGCACGATTCCGTTGCCGATCTGGCAATCATGGGCGACATGGACATGCATCATGATCAGGTTGTCGTTTCCGACCCGCGTCACGCCCCCACCCCCATCGGTGCCGGGGTTGATGGTGGCGTATTCCCGGATCATGTTGCGTTCACCGATTTCGACCCTGGTCCTTTCGCCGGCATATTTCAGGTCCTGCGGTTGGGACCCGATCGAGGCGAAGGGCCAGATGCGGGTATGTGCACCGATCCCGGTCCAGCCGACGACCGAGACGTGGTTTTCGAGAACCACCCCCTCGCCCAGCGAGACCTCGGGGCCGACCACGCAATAGGGACCGATACGACAGCCCGGACCGATGCGCGCGCCCTCCTCGATGATTGCGGTGGGGTGGATGATGCTGTCCCGGCTCTGCACGATGTCCACCGTCAACTTGCAAGCTCGGGCACGTCGATCATGGCCGAGAACTCGCCCTCGGTGGCGGTCCTGCCGTCAACCCTGCCCTCTCCGCGCATTTTCCAGATCTTGCCGCGACCGCGCAACACCTCGACATGCAGTTCGAGAACGTCGCCGGGCACGACCATCCTGCGAAAGCGGAACTTGTCCATGGTCATGAAATAGACCAGCGGATCGCGGTCGATCAGATCCAGCGTATGGGCGATCAGCACGCCGGCGGTCTGGGCCATGGCCTCGACGATCATCACGCCCGGCATGATGGGCTTGCGCGGGAAATGGCCCTGGAACTGGGGCTCGTTGATGGTGACGTTCTTGATTCCGACGGCGCTCTTGCCGGTGCGGATTTCGATTACCCGGTCGATGAAGAGAAACGGAAAGCGGTGCGGAATCATCCGCTGGATCATGGCGAGATCGGCCGAGGGCAGCTGTTCCCTGGCAGTCTGTTCAGTCATGTCTGGTACCTTTTTTCGGGTCTTGTCTGTGCCTTCCCTAACAACCGTCGGCAGGCTAGACAAGGTTTGGTCGCCCCCGCATCG
>CAZWXK010000015.1:37744-48143 GCA_964637875.1 uncultured Rhodobacter sp. | reverse complement strand
CATCGTTCGGGACATCGTTCGGGTCGCCGTCAGGGTTTTGCCGGGGCTCGGCTCGCGGGTTGCGGGGCGGGCCTTGTCCTGGGCGCGCCCGTACCCGCGCCGGGTGCGGGGGCATCGGGAACATTCCGCAGGGCATTCGGGGCGGCATTCGAGGCGGCATCCTGGGGCGCACGCGGCACACCATCGCCCAGCTGCCGGTCGATGCGCGCGATGGCCTGCGGGGTCAGGTCGGCGCCATGTATGGCATAAAAGGTCGCGCGTTCGTCCAGAATCACCCTGGCGCCCAGATCGCGGGCCAGCCCGGGCAACAACGCCGCGGCGGCCTCGAAAAAGCTCTTGCGCTGCTGCTCGACCCAGCGGTTCAGTTCCTGCGCCTTGCGGGCCTGATCCTTGCGGATCCTTTCGACCCGGGCATCAAAGGCATCGGCCAGTTTGCGAAAGGCCTTGGGATCCATGCCCTTTCGCCGGTCGGTCAGGGTCTGCTCCTCGACCTTCAGCTGGTTTTCCAGTTTGCGGTTTTCGGCGGCCAGGGCCTGCTGGCGTCGGGCCAGCTCCTCCATCACGCGCCGGCCATAGAGGGATTGCGCGAAAAGGCGTTCCTGATTGAGCGTATAGACCCCCCCGGACAGCCCCCCGGTTTCACCCCCCGGGCCAGCGCCGGTCACGGCACCATTCACACCCCCCGGCGCCCCATCGCGACCGGCGGCAACCGCCGGCGCCGCAAACGGCCCGACCCCGGCCAATGCAAGCACGGCCAGCGCCGACAGAACCGGAGCCGGGCGACGCGGGGCAGACATTCAGAAACTGGTGCCGAAGGAAATGCCAAAGGTCTCGGGCAGGTCATAGGACGGCCCCGACAGGACCTTGGACAGATCGAAACGCAGCCTGCCGATCACCCCGGTATCCCAGAACAGCGAAACCCCGAAAACCGAGCGCAGGCGCATGCTGTCGTCGATGCTACCCGCAAGGTTGTTGTCCAGCCCCCAGAGCGAGCCGACATGCAGGAACGCACCGCCCGACATGCGATATTCCGAGGGCAGGCCCAGCGGGAAATCGGCCTCGAAGCGGGCAACGAAATACCTGTTGCCGCCAACCGCATCCCGGTTGGCAACCGTAAGGTCGCGCGGGCCGATCCCGAAGGCCCGATAACCGCGGATCACGTTGTCGTTCATGAAGAACCGGTCCTGCAGGGTGCTCGGCCCGTTGAACGATTTCAGGATACCGCCCTCGAATTCGGCGCTCAGCACGACTTCCTCGTTCATGATCGCCTTGCGGAAACCGACCAGGGCGGTCGTCTTGGAAAATCGCGCGGGCGCGCCGGGCCCGGCAATGTCCTCGGACAGGCGGACGATGACCCCGGCATTGGGATCCAGCCCGCTGGAGCGGGTATCATAGGTATAGGTCAGCCCGAAGATGCTGGCCTTGCGCGTGCTTGCAACGATCAGGGCCGAGGGCGTGCCGGTGACGTTCGAGATGGTGCTGTCGTCGCGGCGGTACCTCAGTTCCAGCCGTCCGTTGGGGCTGGTCGGAAAGCTGAGGCTGGGCGCAAAGCCAATGCGCAGGGTGTCGTAACTGGTCACACGTTGCTGGGTCGTGGAACGATAGACGCCCAGCTTGAGGCGCAGGTCGCGGCCCAGCAGCGCGGGCTCGGCAAATGTGGCCGAGACATCCCGGGAATCCGGCCCGCCCCCGACCGAAAGACGCACAAGCTGCCCCCGGCCAAGGAAATTCGATTCCGAAAGGCTGATGGTGGCGCCCAGCCCGGTTGCGGCGCCATAGCTGACGCCGAATTCCAGACTGCCGGTGGGCTTGTCCTCGACATTGACGTGGACGATCACCTGATCGGGGCTGCTGCCAGGGCTGGTGGTGACCTGCGATTTGGCAAAGAAGCCCAGCGCCCTGATCCGCTCGGCCGCGGCCTTGATCTGACGGGGGTTGAAGGGATCGCCCTCGACGATTCTGAACTGGCGCCGGATCACACGGTCGAGCGTGGTGCTGTTGCCCTGGATGTCTATGCGCTCGACAAAGACCCGGGGGCCGCGCTCGATCACAAAGGTGATGTCCAGCGTCCGGTCGCGATCGTTGCGCTTGACGCGCGGGGTCACGCGGATAAAGTTCAGCCCCTTGTCGGTGGCGTAGCTTTCCATCCGGGTGATGGCATTTTCCACCAGGTTGGGCGCATAGACCACACCGGGACGGATCCTGAGCAGGGCCTTGTACCGGTCGGGGTCGATATCCTTGAGCTGGCTGGATACCGTGATCTTGCCGAAACGGTATTGCTGCCCTTCGCGCAGCTTGAAGGTGATGAAGTAGCCGCTGCGCTCGCGCACCATCTCGGCATCGACCGACAGCACCTGAAAATCGATGAACCCCCGCGACAGGTAGAAATCGCGCAGGACCTGCTTGTCAAAGCTGATCCGGTCGGCAACGAAGGTATCGGTCTTGATCAGGGCCCTCAGCAGGCCGGCCTGCTTGGTGCCCAGCACCCGGCGCAGGCGTCGATCGGAAAAATGGCGGTTGCCGACAAAGCTGATTCGCTTGACCTCGATGGTCTTGCCCTCGAAGATTTCGAAGATCAGATCGACCCGGTTGTCGGCGCGCCGGATGATCCTGGGCGTCACCCGCGCATTCAGGCGCCCGGCCTGACGATAGGCGGCGATCACCCGGCCTGCGTCGGCCTCGGCCTGGGCGGGGTTGTAGACCTTGCGCGACTGCGAGGTGATGACCTTGGCCAGGTCCTCGTCCTTGAGGCGCTTGTTCCCTTCGAACGAGATCCGGTTGATGGTCGGGTATTCGCGCACCGCGATCACCAGCCTGTCACCCTTTGGCGCAAGCGAAACCTCCTCGAACAGGCCGGTTGCGAGCAGACGACGATAGGCCTCGTCAAGCTGGGCCAGCGTTACCGGCCGGCCCTGCGGAATGTCGGCATATCTCAGCACGGTGGGCGTTTCGATGCGCTGGTTTCCCGTCACCGTGACGCGGTTGAACACCATCGTCGTGGCCCCGGCAACCGGGGCCTGCGCGGCGGTGGGCCCGGTCGGGGTCTGCGCCACCGCGCCGGAAAGCCCCGCCCCGGTCAGGGCCCAGACGGCAACAAGAAATGCTCCGACCAGAAAGGCAGCCCTGGTCACGGCAAAATTGAATTTTTCCATAATCATCAACCCGAACCCTCTGCCGCGTGGCGAAAGCTCTGCATCCCCCCGTTGGTGCAGACTCGTTTCAGCCTGAATAGGCGGATTCAGGTACCATGTCAAAACGCCATGGGGCAAACAGGCAAAATGACCCGCAGCAGCGCACAGCGACCCGCCTGCGGAAGGGTTGCGGCCCGGTTGCAGGAGGGGTCGGGCGCGCGATTTCACCGGCGATTTCACCCCTGGGTGCGGATGATTTGCCCAGGCGCGGGTTTCTGGCAGTCAAGGGCGGGGGCTGTCTGCCCCCGCACCCCCGAGAGTATTTTTGCAAAGAAGAAGCAGGGCATTGCCGGGACACGGATTCCGGCCCCGTGTTCTGGCCCCGTGTTCTGGCCCCGTGTTCTGGCCCCGTGTTCTTGGGGGGTGCCGGGGGGCTAGATCATCGTGTTGGCAAGCGCCGAGCCATGCTCGACAAAGGTTGGTTGCGCGTATTCGAACCCGACAAGGCCGACCGCCGCCAGCGCGGCCAGGATGATCAGGATCAGCAGGAAGCGATCGCTGTTCACCTCGAAAAACTCTTCAAGCCCCCTGAAGCCGGGGGTCAGGCCGGCAAGGCGCCGCCCAAGGACCATGTTCCGCATGACGCGACCTCCTGTATCCGCGTGACAGTCTCTCCGTCACTGCACGAGGATAGCCGGCAATGTGGCAACATCATGGCGGCGGCGGGGCCATGGCGGGGCGTTTCAGCAGAAGAAATCGTTGGTCAGCGCAAAGGCCATCAATGTCAGGATCAGGGCCAGGCCGATCGTCATCAGCCAGCGCATCGCGCGCTCGCTGGGTGGCTTGCCCGCGACGGCCTCGTAGGCAAAGAACACCAGATGGCCACCATCAAGTACGGGTATCGGAAAGATGTTCAGCAGCCCGATGGCAGTGGACAGCATGCCGATGAACCAGATGAAGCTGCCCAGCCCCTGCGCGGCCGCATCGCCCGATGTCTTGGCGATGCCCACCGGGCCCTGCAGGTTGCATGACGAGATGGCCCCCGACAGCATGTGGCCCAGGCCGCTGAGCGAGCTGGTGACGATGCCGGCAACCTGGCGCAGGCCGATGGTGAGCGACTCGATCGGGCCCGGAACGCGCGTGCGCGGCGCAAAGAACAGCCCGCCCGTGATTCCGATCAATGCCCTGCGTTCGAACCCCCCCTTGCCATCGGGAATGTCCATCATGCGCGCCTTGAGCGTGAAATCCAGCATCTTGCCATTGCGCCAGACCTTGAGCTTCATCTCGCGCCCCTTCGAGGCGGCGACGATTTCCTGAAGCTCGCGAAAGGCGGTGATCTTGCGTCCATCGACCGCGAGGATCAGATCGCCCACCCTGAGGCCGGCCTCGATCGCGGCCGACTGGGGCTGCACGGCATCGATCAGCGGCAACAGGGGAAAGGGACCGCGGGCGTCGCGCACGCGCCCGTCGCGACGCACGCGATAGATCTGTTCGGGCGGGATCGGATCGACCGTGCGTGCATATTCGAACAGGGCGTCATAGCTGGGCGTGGGTACGCCGTTCACGGCCAGGATCACATCGTCCGGGCGCAGTTGATAGCCCGCCGGGGGCAGTGGCTTGAGCTTGCCGATGGTGGGGGTGTCGGTGGCGATACCGGTGGCCATGGCAAGCCCGGAAAAGATGACGATGGACAGGATGAAGTTCGAAACCGGCCCGGCCGCAACCGTCAGCGCCCGCTTGTACAGCCTGGCACCGGGAAAGGACCGGCTGCGTTCCTCGTCGGCCATGGTGGCCAGCGCCGCGACATCGGTGCGGCTGGAGGCATCGGCATCACCGAGGAATTTCACATATCCGCCAAAGGGCAGGGCCGCGATCTGCCAGCGGGTGCCGCGGCGGTCGCGCCAGCTGGTCAGGCTGGGGCCGATGCCGATCGAAAAGACCTCGGCCTGGATGCCGCACCAGCGCCCGACGATGTAGTGGCCGAATTCATGGATGAAGATGATGACGCTCAACACCACCACAAAGGACAGTAGCGTCCAGATGAATCCGCCCACCAGCGGGATCGAGTTGATCAGTTCCACTTTTTCCTCAACCTGTCTGCCTGGCGCTCATGGCCTCATGCGTTCTTGCCCGCGCCAGACGGTCGGCGTCCAGCACCGAATCGAGGTCTGGCATGTCGCTCTCCAGATCGTGACCGGCGGTCATGGTTTCAAGGACCTGGGCAACGATCGGCGCCATGTCGGTAAAGCGGATGCGCCGGGCCAGAAAGGCATCGAGCGCGACCTCCTTGGCGGCATTGAAGGCCGCCCCCGCCAGCCCGCCCTGCCCCATGACCTCGCGGGCAATGCGGATCGCCGGGAAACGCCCCTCGTCGGGCGGTTCGAAATCGAGCCGCCCGATCGCGGCCAGATCCAGCCGCTTGAGCGGCAGCGCGCGGCGTTCGGGCCAGTTCAGGGCAAATCCGATGGCGCCGCGCATGTCGGGCGGGCCGAGATGGGCCATCACCGCGCCATCGACGAATCCCACCAGCGAATGGATGATGGACTGGGGATGCACCAGAACCTCGATCTGATCGGGCGAAACGTCGAACAATTCATGTGTTTCAATCAGTTCCATGGCCTTGTTGAACAGGGATGCGCTGTCGATACTGATCCGCCGGCCCATGGTCCAGTTGGGATGGGCGACGGCCTGTTCGGGGGTTGCATCATGGAGCCTCTCGAGCGGCCAGTCCCGAAACGGCCCGCCTGACGCGGTCAGGATGATGCGCTCGACAGCCGCGCTGTCTTCGCCGCGCATGGCCTGAAAGATGGCCGAATGTTCGCTGTCCACCGGCAGGATGCACCCGCCATGGGCGCGTGCGGTGCGGTGCATCAGGGCGCCGGCGGCGACCATGCTTTCCTTGTTGGCGAGCGCCAGGATGCCGCCATGGCCCAGCGCCACGAGGCCCGGCTCGAGCCCCGCCGCGCCGATGATTGCCGACATGGCCCAATCGACCGGGCGCGCGGCGGCTTCGGCGATGGCCGACGTCCCGGCGGCGACCTCGGTATCGGTGCCGGCCAGGGCATCGCGCAGATCGTCATGCAGATCCTCATGGGCGGTGACGGCAATCTCGGCACGCAGCGCGCGGGCCTGTTCGGCCAGCAGCGCGATGTTGCGCCCCCCCGTCAGGGCGATCACGCGAAATCCGTCGCTCCCGCCCTGGCGCCGGATCAGATCGACCGTGTTGCGCCCGATCGACCCGGTCGCGCCGAATATCGAGATTCGCCGCATGCCTCAGCCCGCCCCCGCCATCGCAAGTGCCCCGGGCGAAACCAGCACGAACCAGACGGCGACAAACAGCGCCGCGCCCACAAGCCCGTCAAACCGGTCGAGCACCCCGCCATGTCCGGGGATGAGGGTGGATGCGTCCTTGACCCCGGCGTGACGCTTGATCGCGCTTTCTGCCACATCGCCCAGCTGCGCGGCCAGCGCCGTCAGCACCGAAAGCGGAATGACGCCCGTCGCGAAATCGCGCAGCCAGACGAAACCCGCCCCGACCAGTGCCGCCAGAATCCATCCGCCCAGCGTCCCCGACCATGTCTTTTTCGGACTGATCCGTGGCAGGATCCTGGGGCCGCCCAGGATGCGGCCAAAGAAATATCCGCCGACATCCGAGGCGACCACCACCAGCACCAGCCACAATGCCCAGTCAGGCCCGCCAACCACCCGCAGCCGGAAAAGCGCGGCCGAGGCGACCAGGATCGCCAGACCGTAGAGCGTGAAAAGGACACGGTCGCGCCGCAGCATCAGAGGCCCCAGCAGCGGCGCGAGCAGCAATGTCGCAAGCGCCACCACGCGCCCGTCGAAACCGACCCTGAACACCGCGGCCGCCCCGACCATGGCCAGCAGCACCGCCCTGGAGCCCGTCAGCGCCGGCGCCAGCATGCGCAGCAATTCCCACAGCATCAGCCCGGAAAGCAGGGCGGTCAGGGTCAGGAACCACCATCCCCCCGCCAGCAGCGTGCCAAGCCCGACGACAACCATCACCAGGGCCGAAACCAGGCGCAGGCGCAGATCGGCAAACGATCCGCTCATGCGCTTGCCGCACCAAAGCGGCGGTCGCGCCCCGTGAAACCGGCAATGATCGCGGCAAATTCCCGGGCGGTGAAATCGGGCCACAGGGTGGGCACGAATTCATATTCCGCATAGGCCGACTGCCAGAGCAGGAAATTCGAGATGCGCTTTTCGCCCGATGTGCGGATGATCAGATCGGGATCGGGCAGATAGCGGGTATCGACATAGAAGCCGATCGAATTCTCGTCGATGTCACCGGGGCTGACCCGGCCTTCGGCGGCGTCTTCGGCCAGGGTTTTCATGGCCCGGGTCAGCTCGTCCCGGCCGCCGTAATTCAGGGCAATGGTCAGGTTCAGGTGATCGTTTTTCGCGGTCTTTTCCTCGAGATCCGCCATAAGCGTGATCAGTTTCGGATCCAGGCGCGACCGATCCCCGATGAAACGCACCCGCACGCGGTTTTCGTGCAGGCGCTCGGCCTCGCGCATGATATAGCGGCGGAACAGCGACATCAGGCCCGAAACCTCGGCCTCGGCCCGTTTCCAGTTCTCGGTGGAAAAGGCATAGAGCGTCAGATACCTGACCCCGATATCGGGGCAGATATCGACGATCTCGCGCACGCGCGCGGCCCCCTTGCGATGGCCGACAAGGCGCGGCAGGCCGCGGCGCGTGGCCCAGCGGCCATTGCCGTCCATGATGATCGCCACATGTTCGACCTTGCGCGGCGTGTTGTCCTGTCCCTTCACCATGTCCCTTTCCATGCGGGCATTTCAGACCTGCATGATTTCTTCCTGCTTGGCGTCCAGCGCCTTGTCGATTTCCCTGATATAGCGGTCGGTCAGCGACTGGATTTCCTCGTGCCAGATCTTCTGGTCGTCCTCGCTCATGCCGGCGGCCTTGGCCTTCTTGATCCGGTCCATGCCATCGCGGCGCACATTGCGCACGGCAACCCGGGCGCTTTCGGCATATTGGGCGGCGACGCGCGACAGTTCCTTGCGCCGTTCCTCGTTCAGCTCGGGGATGGGCAGGCGCAGCACGGTGCCCTCGACCACCGGGTTCAGCCCCAGGCCCGAGTTGCGGATCGCCTTGTCCACTGCGCCCACCAGGGCCTTGTCCCAGACATTGACGGTAATCATGCGGGGTTCGGGCACATTGATCGTGGCACACTGGTTCAGCGGCATGTTCGCGCCATAGGCCTCGACCACCACCGGATCCAGCATCGAGGCCGAGGCCCGCCCCGTGCGCAGGCTGGCGAACTCGCCCTTCAGCGCGTTCATGGCCCCATCCATCCGGCGCTCAAGATCATCGACATCGATTTCGAATTCTTCTTCCGACATGGTTTCCCCTGCGTTGTCCCGCATCCAGTTCCGTATCTCGTCTCTACCCCTAACCGACCACCTTTGTATAGGTGCCTTCGCCCCTGAGGATACCGGCCAGACCGCCGGGTTGTTCGAGTGAAAAGACCACGATCGGCAGGTCGTTGTCGCGCGCCAGCGCGATGGCGCTGGCATCCATCACCTTGAGGTTCCTTTGCAGCACCTCGTCATGGCTGACCGTATCGTAGCGCCTGGCATCGGGGTTGGTCCTGGGGTCGCTGTCATAGACCCCGTCCACCTGCGTGCCCTTGAAGATCACCTCGCAATGCATCTCGCTGGCGCGCAGCGTGGCGGCGGTGTCGGTGGTGAAATACGGGTTGCCCGTGCCCGCGGCAAAGATGCAGACCCGCCCCTTTTCGAGGTGACGCACGGCGCGGCGGCGGATATAGGGCTCGCAGACCTGATCCATGGGAATGGCGCTGATGACGCGGGTAAAGACACCCAGCGATTCCAGCGCGCTCTGCATCGCCAGCGCGTTCATCACCGTTGCCAGCATGCCCATGTAATCGGCAGTCGTGCGCTCCATGCCCTGGGCGCTGCCCTGCAGGCCGCGAAAGATGTTGCCGCCACCGATGACCATGCAGATCTCGACACCCATCTCGCGCACCTCGCGGATCTGGCGCGCGATGCGTTCGACCGTGGGCGGATGCAGGCCATAGCCCTGATCCCCCATCAGGGCCTCGCCGGAAATCTTCAACATGACGCGCTTGTAGCGCGGCGCTCCGGTTTCGGCCCGAGATTCCGACATGGGCGACTCTCCCTTTTGGTGGGGTTGCGTTGATCGCGCGCAAAATGTCTTAAAACCCGCCCCGTTTCAATGTTAAAGCGGGCGGGTCGGCGCAATATCGCGCGCGGCGGGGTCATGCCGGGATCACGCCGGGATCACGGCGGCGACAATTCCCCGCCGGCCGGCCGTTGGCAAAACATGCAGGACGCGGTGCAGCGAATTGATGGAAATGGTGGAAATCGATCCCGCAAGGCCCGTGCTGATCGCCGGGCCGACGGCCTCGGGCAAATCGGCGCTGGCGCTGGCGCTGGCGGCGCGCCATGACGGGGTGATCATCAACGCCGATGCGTTGCAGGTTTATGATTGCTGGCGCGTGCTGACGGCCCGCCCCACCCCCGAGGACGAGGCCGCCGCGCCACATATGCTGTATGGGCATGTTCCCTGTGATCACAGTTATTCCGTGGGCGAATGGCTGCGTGATGTCGCCCCCCTGATCGGCGCGCCGGGCGGCAGGCTGCCCATTATCGTCGGTGGGACGGGCTTGTATTTCTCGGCCCTTGTCAACGGGTTGGCCGAAATACCCGAGATCGCGCCCGAGATCCGCGCCCAGGCCACCAGCATGATCGCCACCGGGGGCATACAGGCCCTGCTTGACGAGTTGAGGGCCAGCGACCCGCAAACCCATGAACGCATCGACCGCAACAACCCGGTGCGCATCCAGCGCGCCTGGGAGGTACTGCGTGCCACCGGCCGCGGCCTGGCCGCCTGGCAGGCCGATACACCGCCACCCCTGTTGCCGCTGTCGCGGGTCAATGCTCTGGTGATCGATGCGCCGCGTGACTGGCTGAACGAGCGTATTGCGCGCCGGTTCCGCGCCATGGTCGAACGGGGCGCGCTCGACGAATGTCGCGCCAACATGAAGGGCTGGGACCCGGCACGCCCCTCGGCCAGGGCAATCGGCGCGGCCGAGCTGATCGACCACCTGCAGGGCAACTGCACCCTGGACCAGGCGATCGCGCGCGCCGAAACCGCCACCCGCCAATATGCCAAGCGCCAGCGCAGCTGGTTTCGCGGCCGCATGAAGGGCTGGCGCTGGATCGACCCGGCCTGACCGC
>CAZWXK010000015.1:9878-37644 GCA_964637875.1 uncultured Rhodobacter sp. | reverse complement strand
CACCGCCAGCAGCCCGCCCAGCCCGGTCATCGCAATGGGAAACATGGTAAAGGCGTTGAATCCAAAGCCCCAATACATGCCAACCGACGATGCAAGCATCAGCAATCCGCCGGGAAATGCCTGTGCCCGTGCCATGCCGCCGCCCGCAATCGCGAGTATCGGCGCAAGCAGGGCAATCGCGCGGATCCTTGCGACATTGTCCACCTGCTCGGCAATATCGGGGATCGCGCCGAAACGGTCGATCACCTCGGTATACCCATAGCCGAAGAAACCGACGATCATGCCGATGATCCCGCCGATGATCCCCAGTATCAGTGCCGCATTGCGCATGCCGGTTTCCTTTCCCGTCAACCGCACCGGTCGCGATCTGCCCGCAAGGCAGGCGTCACGATTCGCCGCCAGCGCTGGCAAGCCGGGCGCGAATCTCGTCGCTCCATCCCACGCTCAGATGGCTGCCGGCAATGATGAGCGGCCGTTTCATCAGGGTCGGATGGGCCACGAGCAATTCGACCGGGTCCATCCGGCGCTCGGCCTCGCTCAGCTTTCGCCAGGTCAGCGAGCGCCGGTTCACCACCCTGTCCGCACCCAGCCGCGCGATGGCCTCGGCCAGCACCGCGCGCGGCACGCCATCCTTGCGCACATCGACATAGTCGATCTCGTGACCGTCCTGCAGCAACGCGGCATGCGCCCGCTTGCAGGTGGTACAGCGCCCCAGGCAGTGAAATGTCAGCTTCATCCTGCGATCGTCCTTTTCCTCGTTTCGTGGCCCCTCGTTTCACCATCTTTCACCGCGCCGCCGCACACGGCCCCGTGACAATGGTCGCACTTGCAGCCCTTCGGGCAACTGCCTAGATGGCGGGGAACCGGAATTCAAGGACAGGGAGAGACGGATGCCGAAAAACCTGAGCGAACTGCTGGCCGAGGCCAACCGCGTGGTCGAGCTGATCGATTTCGAGGACGCCAGGAAACTCATCGACGAGGGCGCGCTGCTGCTGGACGTGCGCGATGCCCCCGAGGTGGAAAAGACCGGCCTGGCCCGTGGCGCACACCACATATCGCGCGGGATGCTGGAATTTCGCGCCGATCCGGCCAGCCAGTATCATGACAAGGAAATGCACCCCGACCGCACCGTCGTTCTCTATTGTGCCTCCGGCGGACGCGCCCTTCTGGCCGGCCGGACCCTGATCGAACTGGGCTATCAAAGGGTCTGTTCGATCGGCGGCCTCAAGGACTGGACGGAACAGGGCGGCGGCATCGAACATCCGCTCGACCCGGGCATGGGATAGGCCGATCCCCGCAGGGCGGCCCCGCCAGGGCGGCCCTGCGCCACGACGCCCCGCTATCGGCCGCTGCCACCGGACGCGGTGATTTTTCTTTCTTCTTTTCGTCCATTGCACTTGCCATCGCGGCACTTCTCGCCCATATAGGCGCTGTGAAGTAAGTCTTTCACTGATACCTCCTGAAGCCCACGGCCACAGTCGGATCAAAGTCAAGACCGCACTGCACCACGGCCGCCGCATGACGCGGGCGGCAACAGATCAGGAGAAGACGGATGGCCACAGGCACCGTGAAATGGTTCAATTCGACAAAAGGTTATGGCTTCATTCAACCGGATGACGGCGGCTCGGACGTGTTCGTGCACATCTCGGCTGTCGAGCGCGCCGGCATGACCGGCCTCGCCGACAATCAGAAAGTTGCCTACGAGCTGGAAACCGGCCGCAACGGCAAGCAGAACGCGACCGACCTTAAAGCGGTCTGATCGCAGGCCCGCGCAGCCCTGAACTCCACGGCCGCGCCCTGCCGCAAGAAAATCGAGAACGGCATGCAGATGATCTGCCTGCCGTTTTTTTCTGCGTGCCCGGTCGGTCCACCGCGTGAGGAAACACTTGACCACGATCGCATCGCGTGCAGCATTGAGCCTGACAGTTTCCCAGATCGCGCCCGATGGAGATCACCTTGCCCCGCAGCCTCCCCGAACCGCCCCCCGGATCGACCGCCGAATCGAATCCGGGCTCCATCCCCGACAATATCGACGCCACCCAGGCATTGCTGGCCACGCAGAATTATATCTGCGGACGCGCCCTGGCCACGGTCGTCTTTCTGGCGCTGAAACTGAACCGCCCGCTGTTTCTGGAAGGCGAGGCCGGCGTCGGCAAGACCGAAATCGCGCGCGCGCTCTCGGCCGCACTTGGCCGCCGCCTGATCCGTCTGCAATGCTACGAGGGGCTGGACGCCGCCAGCGCCGTCTATGAATGGAACTTCGCCGCCCAGATGGTCGCCATCCGCACCGCCGAGGCCGTCGAGGGCACCGACCGCGAATCGCTGGTGGACGAGCTGTTTTCCGACCGCTACCTGATTCGCCGCCCCCTGCTCGAGGCCCTCAGCCCCCAGCCCGGCGGCCCGCCAGTGCTGTTGATCGACGAAATCGACCGCACCGACGAACCCTTCGAGGCCTTCCTCCTCGAGGCCCTGTCAGACTACCAGGTCACCATCCCCGAACTGGGCACCATCCGCGCCGAAAACCCGCCCATCGTCATCCTCACCTCGAACCGAACCCGCGAAGTGCATGACGCGCTCAAACGGCGCTGCCTGTATCACTGGGTGGATTATCCCGATTTCAACCGCGAAATGGAAATCCTGCGCGCCCGCGCCCCCGACGCCCCGGAAAGCCTCAGCGCCGAGGTCGTCGCCTTCGTGCAGCGCCTGCGCACCGAGGACCTGTTCAAGAAACCCGGCGTTGCCGAAACCATCGACTGGGCCAAATGCCTGCTGGCACTCGACACCCTCACCCTCAGCCCCGAGGTCATCGCCGACACGCTGGGCGCGCTGCTGAAATATCAGGACGACATCCTGCGCCTCCAAGGCTCCGAGGCCGCGCGCCTGCTGCAGGAAAGCCGCGCCAGCCTGGACGCGCCGTGATGTTTCTTCTTTGCCCAAATACGCCGGGGGAGTCGCGCAAGCGACGGGGGCAGCGCCCCCCCTTTCGCCACGCCGCCTGTCAATCCATCCACCCGACCGCACCCCGCCAGGGGCCCGCGTGATGTCCGGCCTGCCCGACCTGCCGCTGCCCGACAATCCGCGCCTTGCGGCCAACATCACCCATTTCGCCCGCGCCCTGCGCAAGGCCGGCCTGCCCGCCGGCCCGGGCCGCGTGATCGACGCCATCCGCGCGGTGCAGGCGGCCGGGTTCACCTCGAAAACCGATTTCTACTGGACGCTGCACGCCTGTTTCGTGGCGCGTCCCGAACAACGCCTGGTCTTTGCCCAGATCTTTCGCCTCTACTGGCGCGATCCGCGCTTTCTCGAACACATGATGGCGCTGCTTCTGCCCTCGATCAAGGGCGTGCAGGAGGAACGCGCCGCCGCCCCGGCCGAACGCCGCGCCGCCGAGGCCCTGCTCGATGGCGCCATGCAGGACGTGCCCGACCTGCCCCAGGGCGAGCCCACCGAAATCAGGATCGACGCCAGCCAGACGGCCTCATCCACCGAAAAGCTGAAGTCGCTTGATTTCGAACAGATGACCTCGGCCGAGATGGCCCGGGCAAAACGCCTGATCGCCGAAATCAGCCTGCCCGTGCGCCCGCTGCCCGCGCGCCGCACGCAACCCGCCCTGCGCGGACGCCACCCCGACTGGCGCGCCACCATGCGCCGCTCCCTGCGCCGCGGCGGCGAGATCGACCAGCTCTGCCACCGCCAGCGTCGCACCCGCTGGCCCGATCTGGTGGCGCTGTGCGATATTTCGGGGTCGATGTCGGCCTATTCCCGCGCGGTGCTGCATTTCCTGCATGCTGCATCCAACCACAAGGGGGCAGGCTGGGCGCAGGTGCACAGCTTTACCTTTGGCACGCGGCTGACCAACATCACCCGGCAGCTGCGCCAGCGCGACGTGGACGCGGCGCTGAAATCGGCCGGCAACCAGGCCCGGGACTGGGAAGGCGGCACCCGCATCGGCGCCTGTCTGCACGCCTTCAACCGCGACTGGTCGCGCCGGGTGCTGGGCCAGGGGGCGGTGGTGCTGCTGATCACCGACGGGCTCGAGCGCGACGACACCGGCCTGCTGGCGCGCGAGGTCGAGCGCCTGCATCTGAGCGCGCGCAAGCTGATCTGGCTGAACCCCCTGCTGCGCTGGGACGGCTTTGCCCCGCGCGCCGGCGGCATCCGCGCGATCCTGCCCCATGTTGACAGCCTGCGCGCAGGCCATAACATCGCATCGCTCCAGGCGCTGGCCGAGGCGCTCTCGCGCCCCGACGACATCGGCGAAAAGGCGCGCCTGATGGACATGCTTCGCAACAGCGAAGGGGAATGATGATGGCTGAATTCGACCAGATCCCCGAAACCGCGCTGGAATGGGCCGAACAGAACCGCGGCGCGGCACTGGCCACGGTCGTGCAGACATGGGGCAGCGCCCCGCGCCCGGTGGGCAGCCAGCTGGCCATTTCCGGCGACGGGCAGATCATGGGCTCGGTCTCGGGCGGCTGCGTCGAGGGCGCGGTGGTGGTCGAGGCACAAGAGGCCATCGAGGACGGCCGCCCCCGCATCCTGGAATTCGGCGTCTCCGATGACCAGGCCTTTGCCGTCGGCCTGGCCTGCGGCGGCACCATCCGCGTGATGGTCGAACCCCTGGGCGTGGGCAACGGCCCGGCGCCGGAAATCATCCGCGCGCTGGTGGACAGGCGCAGACAACGCCGGCCCGCCGCCCTGCTGACCAACACGCAAACATGGGAACGCCGGCTGAGCGATGGCACAGACGACCCGCTTGGCGGCGAAATCCGCGCGCGCATGGCGGCCGACAGGTCGGGCTTTGCCCCGGCCCCCGATGACGGCTGGTTCATCGCGATCCACAACCCGCCGCTGCGCATGGTGGTGGTGGGGGCCGTCCATATCGCGCAGGCGCTGCTGCCCATGGCGCGGCTGGCCGGCTATGACGTGTTTCTGATCGACCCGCGCGAAACCTTTGCCGCGGCCCAGCGCTTTCCGGGCGAAGCCATCTCGCAGGACTGGCCCGACGAGGCCCTGCGCGCGCTGGCGCCCGACAGCCGCACCGCCGTTGTCACGCTTTCCCACGACCCCAAGATCGACGACCCCGCGATCATCGAGACCCTGAACAGCACTGCCTTTTACCTGGGCTGCCTGGGCTCGAAGAAAACCCATGCCAAACGGCTGGATCGCCTGCGTGCGGCCGGGCTGGATGACGCTGCGCTCGCGCGTATCCATGCGCCTGTGGGCCTGTCGATCGGGGCGAAATCGCCGGCCGAGATCGCCATTTCCATCATGGCCGAAATCACCCAATGCCTGCGGGGCGCGGGCTGATGGACTTTGGCCCCGTCCCGCTGTCTGATGCGCTGGGGGGAATCCTCGCCCATTCGGTCAGGGCGGGCGATCGGCTGCTGAAAAAGGGCCGCGTGTTGGGGGACGACGACATCGCCCTGCTGAAAGGCGCGGGCCTGCGCGAAATCACCATCGCCCGCCTCGCCCCCGACGATCTGGACGAAAACGCCGCCGCCGCCGCCATTGCCGCGGCCCTTGTGCCCGCGCCCCAGGCGGCAGACCTGCGCCTCGGCGCCGCCAGCACGGGCCGCGTCAACATCATCGCAACACGGCCGGGGCTGTTGCAGCTTGATCAGGATGCCATCCGCCGCATCAACGCAACCAGCCCCGAAATCACGCTGGCCACCCTGCCCCCGCTTGCGCGCGTGGCTCCCGACATGCTGGTGGCCACGGTCAAGATCATCACCTATGGCGTGGCGCGGGCGCTGGTCGAAAGCGCGACCCAGGGCGCGGAAGGCGCGCTTTCGGTTCTGCCGGTCACGCGACAGACGGCCAGCCTGATCCTGACCCGCATACCGGGGATGGATGACCGCCTGCTCGACAAGGGGCGCGCCGCGGTTCGCGCGCGGCTCGATGCGCTGGGCATCGCGCTGCAAGGCACACGAACCACCGCCCATGACACCGCCGATCTGGCCGCAGCAATCAGGGGCGCGCCGGGCGAGATCATCCTGATCCTGACCGGCTCGGCCACCTCGGACGCGCGCGATGTCGGCCCCGCGGGTCTGATCGCCGCCGGCGGGCAGCTGCAACGCTTTGGCCTGCCGGTCGATCCCGGCAACCTGCTGTTCATCGGCACGCTGGGCGCGCGCCCCGTCATCGGCCTGCCGGGATGCGCGCGATCCCTGGCACTGAACGGGGCCGACTGGGTGCTGGAGCGCATTGCCTGCGGGCTGGAATGCGGCAACGAAACCCTTGCGCAGATGGGCATTGGGGGATTGCTGAAAGAGGGCCGCGCCCGCCCCCATCCGCGCCGCCGCATGCGCACGCAACCGTGAGCGGAAAAATCTTTTTCCATTCGGAAAAAAGGCGCTAAGCTGAGCGTATGATTCTTTCAGGCAGCAAAGTGATAGCGGCCGATCGCCAGACGGTCTGGACCGCCCTCAACGACGCCGAAATGTTGCAGCGCTGCATTCCCGGCTGTCAGGAAATGACGGGTAATGCGGATGATGGTTTCGAGGCGGTCGTCACGCAAAAGATCGGCCCGGTCAAGGCCACCTTTCGTGGCAGCGTCGCCATCAGCGACGTCGTGCCGGCGCAGAGCTATCGCCTGTCGGGCGAGGGCAAGGGGGGCGCAGCCGGCTTTGCCAAGGGCGCGGCGACGGTCACGCTCGAGGATGACCCCGGGGGCACCCTGCTGACCTATGATGTCGAGGCCCGCGTCGGCGGCAAGCTGGCCTCATTGGGCGGGCGCATCATCACCGGCGTTGCCCGCAAGCTGGCCGACCGCTTTTTCGAGAATTTCCAGCAGGCGCTGGCCCCCGAGGAGGAGGAAGCCGAGGAGGAACGCGCCGAAGGCTAGGCAGACAGACCCGGACAATCGCCCGCAAGCGGGGCATTCGGACAACCAGAATCTTGCAAGGGAGGACAAGATGATACCAGTAACCATGACGGTAAACGGCACGCCCGTTTCCGGCGCGGTCGAGGGCAGGACGCTGCTCGTCGATTTCCTGCGTGAAACCGTGGGGCTGACCGGCACCCATGTGGGCTGTGACACCAGCCAGTGCGGGGCCTGCACGATCCATGTCAACGGCCGTGCGGTGAAATCCTGCACCATGCTGGCGGTCGAGGCCGACGGCGCCGAAATCGCCACCATCGAAGGCATGGCAAACCCCGATGGCAGCCTCGGCGTCATCCAGGCGGCCTTCAAGGAACATCACGGGCTGCAATGCGGTTTCTGCACGCCGGGCATGGTGATGTCGGCGGCCAGCCTGCTGGCCGAGAACAAGAACCCGTCCGAGGCCGAGATCCGCGCATATCTCGAAGGCAATATCTGCCGCTGCACCGGCTATCACAACATCGTCAAGGCCATTCAGGCCGCCGCGGCCCAGCTGGGCTGAGGCGACAACAGGGAGGATTCAGACATGCCAGCAGATGGAGGCATCGGCGCCAGCACCAGACGGCGCGAAGACGTGCGGTTCCTGACCGGCAAGGGTCAGTATACCGACGACATCAACATCCGGGGCCAGGCCCATGTGCATTTCCTGCGCTCGGACATCGCCCATGGCAGGATCAACAATATCGACATATCCGACGCCGAAAACATGCCCGGCGTCATCCGCATCTTTACGTCCAGGGATTTCGAGGGCGTCGGCGGCGTTCCCTGCGGCTGGCAGGTAACCGACCGCTTTGGCCAGCCCATGCAGGAGCCCAAACACCCGGTTCTGGCCGAGGGCAAGGTGCGCCATGTGGGCGAACCCATCGCCGCGGTGGTGGCCGAAACCCGCGAACAGGCCCGCGACGCGGCCGAGGCCATCATCGTCGATATCGAGGAACTGCCCGCGGTGATCGACATGAAGGCGGCGCTCGCGGACGGCGCCACCAAGGTGCATGACGACCTGACCAGCAACCTGTGTTTCGACTGGGGCTTTGTCGAGGAAAACCGCGAGGCCGTGGACGAGGCAATCAAGAACGCCCACCATGTCACCACGCTGGAGCTGAAAAACAACCGCCTGGTCGCCAACCCGATGGAACCCCGCGTTGCCATTGGCGATTATGACGCCGCGCGCGACGAGCACACGCTGTACACCACCAGCCAGAACCCCCATGTCATCCGCCTGCTGATGGGCGCCTTCGTGCTGGGGATTGCGGAAAACAAGCTGCGCGTGATCGCCCCCGATGTGGGCGGCGGCTTCGGCACCAAGATCTTTCACTATCAGGAAGAGGCCTTCTGCACCTTTGCCGCCAAGGCCGTGAACCGCCCCGTCAAATGGACATCCAGCCGGTCAGAGGCGTTCATGTCGGATGCCCATGGCCGCGACCATGTGACGAAAATCGAGCTGGCGCTGGACGAAAACGGCAAGTTTCTGGCCGTGCGCACCGACACCCATGCCAATATGGGCGCCTATCTTTCGACCTTCGCGCCCAGCGTGCCCACCTGGCTGCACGGCACGCTGATGGCGGGCAACTATACCACGCCGCTGGTCTATGTGAACGTCAAGGCGGTGTTCACCAACACGGTGCCCGTTGACGCCTATCGCGGCGCCGGCCGCCCCGAGGCGACCTTTCAGCTCGAGCGCGTGATCGACAAGGCCGCGCGCGAGCTGGGCATCGACCCGATCGAACTGCGCCGGCGCAACTTCATCCAGCCCGACCAGTTTCCCTATGCAACGCCTGTCGCGCTGGAATATGACACCGGCAACTACCCGGCCACCATGGACAAGCTGGTCGAGATCGCTGACATCAAGGGCTTTGCCGCCCGCAAGGCCGAAAGCGAATCCCGCGGCAAGAAACGCGGCCTGGGCATCGCCCATTACATCGAGGCCTGCGGCATCGCGCCCAGCAACCTTGTCGGCCAGCTTGGCGCGCGTGCCGGTCTGTATGAATCGGCCACCGTGCGCGTGACGGCGACGGGTTCGATCGCCGTGATGACGGGGTCGCATTCCCACGGGCAGGGCCATGAAACCACCTTTCCGCAGGTGGTGGCCGAGATGATCGGCATCGACCCCGGCCAGGTGGATATCGTGCATGGCGACACCTCCAAGGTGCCGATGGGCATGGGCACCTATGGCTCGCGCTCGATCGCGGTCGGGGGCAGCGCCATCGTGCGGGCCACCGAAAAGATCATCGCCAAGGCGAAAAAGATCGCGGCCCATCTGCTGGAGGCGTCCGACGAGGATATCGAGCTCAAGGACGGGCAATTCACCGTCAAGGGCACCGACAAGTCGGTCGCCTGGGGCGATGTGTGCCTGGCGGCCTATGTGCCGCACAACTATCCGCTGGAAGATCTGGAACCGGGGCTTGAGGAAACCGCCTTTTACGACCCGGCCAATTTCGTCTATCCGGCAGGCGCCTATGCCTGCGAGGTCGAGGTCGATCCCGAAACCGGCAAGGTGGAAATCATGTCCTTCTGCGCCGCGGATGATTTCGGCAACATCATCAACCCGATGATCGTCGAGGGTCAGGTCCATGGCGGTCTGGCCCAGGGCATCGGGCAGGCCCTGCTGGAGCATTGCGTCTATGACGAAAACGGCCAGCTGGTCACCGGGTCCTACATGGATTACGCCATGCCGCGAGCCGATGACCTGCCCAGTTTCACGACCGATACCTCGTGCCAGACGCCCTGCACCCACAACCCGCTGGGCGTCAAGGGCTGTGGCGAGGCCGGCGCCATCGGGGCACCGCCGGCGGTGGTCAATGCGGTGGTGGACGCGCTTTACGACATGGGCGTCACCCATATCGACATGCCGCTGAGCCCGTCGCGGGTGTGGTCGGCCATCCAGGCAGCGAAATGAGGAGACAGGGACATGCATGATTTCGATATCGAAAAGCCGGGCTCGGTTTCCGAGGCTGTCGCGGCACTGGCCGCCGAGGGCGCGCAGGCGCTGGCCGGCGGGCAGACATTGATCCCGACCATGAAGCAGCGCCTTGCGGCGCCTGAAAAGCTGGTGCTGCTGTCGGGCATCGATGAACTCGGGGGCATCAAGGCGTCAGACGGCAAGCTGACCATCGGCGCCGCCACCACCCATGCCGAGGTTGCCGCTGATGGCAGCTATCCGGCGCTGTCGGCGCTGGCTGCCGATATTGGCGACCCGGCCGTGCGCAACCGGGGCACGATCGGGGGCTCGCTGGCCAATAACGACCCCTCGGCCGACTATCCGGCGGCGGTGCTGGCCTCGAACGCGGTGATCCATACCAGCAAACGGGCGATTTCCGCCGATGATTTCTTTGTCGGCATGTTCGAAACCGCGCTGGACGAGGGCGAGATCATCACCTCGGTCGAATTCCCCCTGCCCGAGGCGGCAAGCTATCAGAAATTCGACCAGCCGGCCTCGCGCTTTGCGCTGGTCGGGGTGTTTGTCGCCAGGGGCGCGGATGGCTGGCGCGTGGCGGTCACGGGGGCCTCGAACGAGGGCGTGTTCCGCTGGTCGGCCGCCGAAGAGGCGCTGAACGGCGGGGGGACGCTGGAGGGGATGGCGCCCGATGCCGATGGCATGATCGACGACATCCATGGCAGCGCCGCCTATCGCGCGCATCTGGTGGGCGTGCTGACGCGCCGGGCCGCCGGGGCCGCGGCCTGACGGCGGATCCAGGACGTTGAAACAGGCCCTTCCCCAGCCGGGGGAGGGTTTTCTCTTGTCGTCACGGGAGAAAGGGGGCTGGCTGCCCCCTCTTGCCTGCGGCAATTCACCCCCGCGCGTATTTGGGCAAAGAAGAAGTGCCCTGGAACAGGTGCATATCCGCCCGGGAATTGCCCCCGGTAATTGCCCCCGGGAATGGCCCCGGTCGAGGACAATGCGCCGTGGTCGGAGGCGTGGCTGGCGCGGGCGCGATTTCGCCCCGCCCGGTGCGCGCCGCGGGGTTTCCATTCCCGAGGCGATCGCCTATTGTCGCCCCAAATCGGCGGCCCACATGACCGGCCGAGGCCCCGAGCATCTTCAAGAGCAATCCCAGATGAAAACACTCACGACGACCGATGAACTTGCCGCCTTTTGCCGACGTGCCGCCAGCCAGCCCTATGTCACCATCGACACCGAATTCCTGCGCGAGCGCAGCTATTATTCCAGGCTGTGCCTGATTCAGATGGCGCTGCCCGACCGGGACGATGACAGCGCGGTTCTGGTTGATGTGCTGTCCGGCAAGATGGATCTGGCCCCCCTGTTCGAGCTGTTCCGCAACCGCGATGTGGTCAAGGTCTTTCACGCCGCGCGCCAGGATCTGGAAATCTTCTATGTCGAGGGCAAGGTCTTTCCAGAGCCTTTTTTCGACACGCAGGTGGCCGCGATGGTCTGCGGCTTTGGCGAGCAGGCCGGCTATGAAACGCTGGTGCGCAAGATCGCGCGCGCGTCCATCGACAAGTCGTCGCGCTTTACCGACTGGTCGCGCCGTCCGCTGAGCGACAAGCAAAAGGCCTATGCCATCGCCGATGTCACCCATCTGCGGGACATCTATGAATTTCTGGCAAAACGCATCCGCAAGACCGGGCGCGAGAAATGGGTCGCCGAAGAGCTGGAGATCCTGACCAACCCGGAGACCTATATCATCCGCCCCGAGGAGGCCTGGCAACGTATCAAGACGCGCTCGACCTCGGGCAAGTTTCTGGCCGTTGTGCGCGAACTGGCGCGCTTTCGCGAGGATTACGCGCAGCGGCGCAACATCCCGCGTTCGCGCGTGTTCAAGGATGACGCCCTGCTGGAGCTGGCCTCGGCCAAGCCGCAGTCGCCCGCCGATCTGGGCCGCACGCGCCTGTTGCTGCGCGAGGCCCGCAAGGGCGACATTGCCCAGGGCATTCTGGATGCGGTCAAGGCCGGTATGGAATGCCCGCCTGAAGACTGGCCCAAGGCGCGCCCTGTGCGCGAAAAAGCCGTTGGAAACGAAGGTTTGGCGGATCTTCTTCGTGTTCTGCTGAAAGCCAAGGCTGAAAAATTTGGCGTGGCGCAAAAGCTGATCGCCTCAAGCGCGGATCTGGATGAAATCGCTGCCGGCAACACCGATCTGCGGGCGCTCAAGGGCTGGCGGCGCGACGTGTTTGGCGAGGATGCGCTGAAGCTGTGCCAGGGGCGCATTGCACTGTCGGCGGACGGGCGCAGCGTGCGGCTGGTGGAACTGGGCGAAGCTGCTGCGCAACAAGGTGCCGATAGTGCCGCCTAAAGGGTTTCGAACAGGTGGGTGCCGAAACTCGCCAGCGTGGCAAACAGCACCAGCATGACCACTGCCAGCACGATATCCAGCAGGACCGGGATTTCCTCGGCCTCGCGATCCTGCTCGATCAGCCTGCGCAGCATCAGAAAGCGCACCCCGGCGCCCAGGATCATCAGCATGCCGAATATCAGCAGCAATGCGCTGGCAAGGCTGAGCGTGCCGGCCCCGTGGACCCCGAGGCGCCCCAGAAGGATACCGATGCCGACAATGGCCACTGCCGTTCTGACCCATGCAAGGAAGGTGCGCTCATTGGCTGCGTGGTCGGCAAAATTTCGGATCATTGCAGGCCTCCATCTGTAAGGGGCAGAAAATCCGCTTGCGCATCCATAGTCAAGCGTTGACAGCAGGCGGTATCGGGGCAACCAATCCGGCAACAGCCCACCAACCGGAGGAGAAGCGTTCTTGAAACTCTCGGATTTCACCAGATGGTCGAACCGCGCCACCGAATGGGGGCAGAAATATCTCGATTCCCTGCGCAGCCGGCCGGTGCGGGCGCAGGTCAGCCCCGGCGACGTGATCGCGCAACTGCCCGACCGCGCCCCCGAACGGCCCGAACCGATGGAGCGCATCTTCGAGGATTTCACCCGTATCGTCCCCGACGCCATGACCCATTGGCAGCATCCGCGATTCTTTGCCTATTTCCCGTCAAATGCGGCGCCGGCCTCGATGGTGGCGGAACAGCTGGCCAACACCATTTCGGCCCAGTGCATGTTGTGGCAGACCTCGCCGGCGGCGACCGAGATCGAGACCCGCATGGTTGACTGGCTGCGCGACGCCCTTGGCCTGCCCGACCATTTCAGCGGCGTGATCCAGGACAGTGCCACATCAAGCACGCTGTCGGCGGTGCTGACCATGCGTGAACGCGCGCTGGGCTGGGAGGGGCTCGCCAAGGGCCTCTCGTCGGCGCCACGGCTGCGGATCTATGCCACGAGCCAGACCCATTCATCCATCGACAAGGCGGTGCGGCTGGCCGGTATCGGGCAGGACAATCTGGTCAAGGTCGCCTGCGACGAAAACCATGCCATGCGCCCCGAGGCCCTGGCCCGTGCCATCGCGGATGACCGCGCGCGGGGCTGGCTGCCGGCGGGCGTGGTGATCTGCGTGGGCGGCACCTCGATCGGGGCGTCCGATGATGTGGCCGCGATCGTCGAGGTCGCCCGGCGCGAAAACCTGTATACCCATGTCGATGCCGCCTGGGCGGGCTCGGCCATGATCTGCCCGGAATTCCGCCCGCTCTGGGCCGGCATCGAGGGGGCCGATTCCATCGTCTTCAACCCGCATAAATGGCTGGGGGCGCAGTTCGACTGTTCGGTGCAGTTTCTGGCCGACCCGTCGGCGCAGATCCGCACGCTGGGGCTGCGGCCGGATTACCTGCAGACATTGGGCCAGGACGAGGTCACCAATTACAACGAATGGGTCATCCCGCTGGGCCGGCGCTTTCGGGCGCTGAAACTGTGGTTCCTGATGCGGGCCTATGGGCTGCAGGGGCTGCGCGAACGCATCCGCAACCATGTCGCCTGGGTGGCCGAACTGGAACGCGAAATTGCCGCGCTGCCCCATTTTCGCATCACCAGCGCGCGGCGTCTGGCGCTGTTCACCTTTCAATACGCCCCGCCCGGGCGCGATGCCGATGCGGCGACACGGGAATTGCTGGCGCGCATCAATGATGACGGGCGGATATATCTGACCCAGACCACCCATGAGGGGCGCTTCGTGATCCGCATGACCGCCGGGTCATTCGACACCACCCGCAAGGATGTGATGAGCGTGCTGGACGTGCTGCACGACCTGACGGCGGGCTGATCTCGGGGGGCGGAACTCAGCCACCCTGGGACTCAGCCACCCTGGGGCATGGGGCGCAATATCTCGACCTCATGGCCCTCGCGCAGGGCGGTATAGAAACACGAGCGCCGATTGGTGTGGCAGGCCGGGCCGGTCTGCTCGACCAGCAGCAGCAGGCAATCGCGGTCGCAATCGATGCGCATTTCGACCAGGCGCTGGCGGTGGCCGCTCGTCAGCCCCTTTTCCCACAATTCCCGGCGCGAGCGCGACCAATAGGTGACGCGCCCGGTTTCCAGTGTACGGGCAATTGCCGATTCGTTCATCCATGCCAGCATCAGCACCTCGTGGGTATCGTGATCCTGTGCAATTGCGGGAATCAGGCCATTGCCGTCGAATTTCAGGGTATCCGGGTCAAATTCCGGCGCGAATTCCCGTGGCATTTTCACTTGTCCTTTTCGATATGGGGTGCTTGACTTAGCCTTATGCGAGAGTTGCGGGCGAGGAAAGGCCCCCGCTACAAGGATTGCAGCACAAGGATTGCGACAGATGAGCGGCGAACAGGATCTGATCAAACTCTATTCCGGGCGCATCCTTGCGCTGGCCGCCAATATTCCGCATTGCCATCGCCTGAGCGCGCCACATGCCAGTGTGCGCAAACGCTCGCCATTATGCGGTTCGACGGTTGCGGTCGATCTGTGCATCAAGGATGGCCGCATCAGCGATTTCGGCCAGGAGGTCAAGGCCTGCGCGCTGGGCCAGGCAGCGGCCTCGGTCGTGGGGGCCAATGCGGTGGGCTGCACCCGCGCGCAGATCGAGCACGCGCGCGACCAGCTGCGCGCCATGCTCAAGCAGGGCGGCCCTGCCCCCGACGCCCCCTTTGACGGGCTGGGGGTGTTGATACCCGCGCGCGACTACAAGAACCGACATGCCTCGATCATGCTGGCGATCGAGGCCACCGCCGAGGCCTTTGCCCAGGCCGAGAAAAGCGCCTGCGCCTGAGACGGCTGGCCGCTCAGGGCATGCCCGGCAGGCTGAGCCCGACCAGGATCAGCGTGACAATGGCTGCAAGCCCGATCATGTCTTCCACAATCCAGCCTTTCGGGGTGCGGTTCAGGATATCGTGAATTTGGCGGAACATGGGAACACCTGCTGTTTGCGGACCTTCTGTTTCCTCTTTGTTCGCAAAAATTAACGATTATCTCAAGAACTTTTTAAGAACTTATAATGAACACAGGCAGTTCATGGCCCGGGCGCCGCCTGGGCCATGTCGGGGCACGGCCACGGAATCTCGCCTCAACCGACTGATAACAAACGGATAGCCTGGTCCTGCTCGGTCAGGTACAGCAATATGCGCGCTGCCTGCCCGCGCGGGCCGGACAGTTCCGCATCTGTTCGCAGCAACATCCGCGCGTCATCCTGCGCCACCTTCATGAGGTCGGCCTGCATCTCCAGATCGGCGATTCGGAACCGTGGCAGGCCCGACTGCGCCACCCCCAGCACATCGCCCGCGCCGCGCAAGCGCAGATCTTCCTCGGCCAGGACAAAGCCGTCATCGGTTTCGCGCATCACCTCCAGCCGCCTGCGGGCGGTTTCCGACAGCGGCGGGCGATACACCAGCAGGCAGGCCGACTGCGCCGCCCCACGGCCCACGCGGCCGCGCAGCTGGTGCAGCTGGGCCAGGCCGAAACGCTCGGCCTGTTCGATCACCATGATCGAGGCATTGGCCACATCCACCCCCACCTCGATTACCGTGGTTGCCACCAGAACGCGGGTCTTGCCGGCAACAAAGCGCGCCATCGCGGCATCCTTTTCGGCCAGCGGCATCTGCCCGTGAACCAGCCCCACCGTACCCTCGCCAAGGGCCGCGCGCAGGCTGCGGAACCGTTCCTCGGCGGCGGTCCATTCCACGGTTTCGCTTTCCTCGACCAGCGGGCAGACCCAATAGGCCTGCCGCCCCTCGGCAATGGCGCGCCTCAGATGCTCGATCACCTCGTCAACGCGTCCGTCAGACAGCACGACGGTTTTCACGGGCTTGCGGCCGGGGGGCTTTTCGTCCAGCACCGACACATCCATGTCGCCATATTGCGCCAGCGCCAGCGAGCGCGGAATCGGGGTTGCCGTCATCACCAGCATGTCGACCGCCCTGCCCTTGTCGCCCAGCTCCATGCGCTGGCGCACGCCAAAACGGTGCTGCTCGTCGATCACGGCAAGGCGCAGGTCGTGAAACACGACATCCTGCTGAAACACCGCATGGGTGCCCAGCAGAATGCCGATCTCGCCTGCCGCCAGCGCCGCCAGCTTGGCCGCGCGCCCCTCGCCCTTGTCGCGCCCGGTCAGGATTTCGGCACGCACGCCCGCGGCCTGCAACAGCGGGCGGATGCTTTCCATGTGCTGGCGGGCCAGAATTTCGGTCGGCGCCATCATCACCGCCTGCCCGCCCGATTCGACGGCAATCAGCATCGCCAGCAGCGCGACCACCGTCTTGCCCGCGCCCACATCGCCCTGGAGCAGGCGATTCATGCGCAGCGGCGCGGCCATGTCGGCGGCGATTTCCGCGACCGCGCGACGTTGCGCGCCGGTCAGATCATATGGCAGCGCGTCCCGTACCAGCGCCTGAAGGCGCCCGTCGCCCTGGCTGACCACCCCCTTCTTGCGCCTGATCCGCGCGCGCGCGAGCGCCAGCGTCAGCTGATGGGCAAACAGCTCGTCATAGGCCAGACGCTCGCGCGCCGGGGCCTGCAATGACAGATCCTGCGCCCTTTGCGGGTGATGGGCGGCCTCCAGCGCCGCGCGCCAGGCGGGCCAGCCCCGCCTTTCCACAAGCGACGCGTCGATCCATTCATCCAGATCCGGCGCGCGTGCCAGTGCCGATTGCGCCGCCCGCGCAATGGCGCGCTGGCCAAGGCCGGCGGTCAGGGGGTAGACGGGCTCGAACGGCGGGATCTCGCCGGCCTGTTCGGGGGGCAGGATGTGGTCGGGATGGACCATCTGCGCCACCCCGTCGAACAGCTCCAGCTTGCCCGAAACCACGCGGCGCGCGCCCTCGGGCAGGGTGCGCCGCAGCCAGTCGCCGCGGGCGTGAAAGAAGACCAGTTGAAACGCCGTTTGCGAATCGCGCACCTGCACCCGATAGGGCCCTCCCCGGCGGGTGCTTGGCTGGTGCCGTAAGACCTCGACCTCGACCGTCACGGTGCAGGGTGGCGTGACCTGGTTGATCGAACGGCGGATATTGCGGTCGATCACCCCATGGGGCAGCGTGAAAAGAAGATCGCGCGGCCGGGTGATGCCCATCTGTTCCAGCAGATGCGCGGTTTTCGGGCCGACGCCCTCGAGCCCGGTGATCTCGCCGAACAGGGGGAACAGGATTTCGGGGCGCGTGCTCATGGGCGCATTGTCAGGGCTTTGCACCGATCAGTTCAAGCCATTCCTGTTCGTCGATCACCCTGACGCCCAGTTCGCGCGCCTTTTTCGCCTTGGATCCGGCACCGGGGCCTGCAACCACCAGATCGGTCTTGTTCGAGACCGAACCCGACACCCTGGCCCCCAGCGATTCGGCGCGCGCCTTGGCCTCGGCCCGGGTCATCTGTTCCAGCGTGCCGGTAAACACGACGGTCTTGCCGGCAAGGGGGCTGTCGCTCGTGGGCCGTTCGGCGGGGATGACATCCAGATGCCGTACCAGCCGGTCGATCAACGCGCGCGAGGCCGGCTGGTGAAAGGCGGTCACCAGCGCCGCGGCCATGACCGCACCCACGCCGTCGATCGACAGCAACTCGTCCCATTCTGGGCCCTCGCCGATGGTGGCGTTGGTCAGGCAGCGTTCGAATGCCTCCCATGTGCCGAAATGACGGGCCAGCAGATTGGCCGAAGCCTCGCCCACATGGCGGATGCCAAGCGCATGGATCAGCCGGGCCAGCGGGATTTTCCGGCGCGCGCGGATGGCGGCAAACAGCTTGTCGGCCGAGATCTCGCCCCAGCCCTCGCGGTTCTTCAGCTTGGCGATGTTCTTGTGATCACGGTCTTCAAGGGTAAAGATATCGGCCGGCTCGCGGATGGGCAGCAGGTCGTCGTGAAAGAACATTTCGATCTGTTTCGCGCCCAGCCCCTCGATGTCGAATGCATTGCGCGACACGAAATGTTTCAGTTTTTCAACGGCCTGCGCCGCGCAGCTGAGACCACCCGTGCAGCGGCGCACGGAATCGCCCTCTTCGCGCACGGCCTCGGCCCCGCAGACCGGGCAGTGGTCGGGAAAGACATAGGGTTTGCTGTTGGCGGGACGTTTTGACAGATCCACATCGCGGATCTTGGGGATGACGTCGCCGGCGCGATAGACCTCGACCCAGTCACCGATGCGGATATCGCGCCCACCCCTGATCGGGTTGCCGTTTGAATCACGCCCCTTGATGTAGTCTTCGTTATGCAGGGTCGCGTTGCTGACAACCACGCCCCCCACCGTGACGGGCTGAAGGCGCGCAACCGGGCTGAGCGCGCCGGTGCGGCCCACCTGGATTTCGATGTCCAGCAGGCGGGTATGGGCGATCTCGGCCGGGAATTTATGGGCAATCGCCCAACGCGGCGTGGTCGAGCGGAATCCAAGCCGCTCCTGCAGCGCCAGATCGTTGACCTTGTAGACGACACCGTCGATGTCATAGCCCAGCGTTGCACGGCGTTCCTCGATCTCGTTGTAATGGGTCAGCATTTCATCGACCGATCGGCACAGCTTCATCAGCGGATTGACCGAAAATCCGAGCGCGCCCAGCCGCGCAATGGCCTGCATCTGGGTGGAGCCAAGCGGCTGCGACAGCACACCCCAGGCATAGGCAAAGAAATGCAGCGGGCGGCCGGCAGTAACCGTCGGGTCAAGCTGGCGCAGTGAGCCCGCCGCCGCGTTGCGGGGGTTGGCAAAGGGTTTTTCCCCGCGCGCCTGCTGTCGCTGGTTGAGCGCGGCAAAATCATCGTGGCGCATATAGACCTCGCCCCGCACCTCGAGGATCCCGGGCGCATTTTCCAGCCGCGCGGGAATATCGCCGATGGTGCGGGCGTTGGCGGTTACATCCTCGCCAACCTCGCCGTCGCCGCGGGTCGCGGCCGTGACCAGCCTGCCCCCCTCGTAACGCAGCGCAAGCGAAAGCCCGTCGATCTTGGGCTCGGAGGTGAACGCCAGCGCCGCCGCATCGTCCAGCCCCAGAAAGCGGCGGATGCGCGCGACGAAATCGCGGACATCGCCGTCGTCAAAGGCGTTGCCCAGCGACATCATGCGTATTTCATGCCTGACCTTGGCAAAACCGTCGCGCGGCCGCGCACCGATCTGCTCGGACGGGCTGTCGGGGCGCTTGAGATCGGGAAAACGCGCCTCGATCAGTGCATTGCGACGGCGCAGCGCGTCATATTCGGCGTCACTCAGGAAAGGGGCGTCATCCTGATAATAGGCCCGATTGGCCCGGTGCAGGATTTCGGCAAGCCGCGCAAGTTCCCTGCGCGCCTGTTCCCGGCTCAGACTTTCGACCGGATATTTCCCCGCAGCGCCCTGCTGCGTGTCGTCATGTTGCGTCATGCCCCGCCCCGTCTGCCTGGTGCGCCCAGAAATAGCCGCGCCATGGGGGCGGGTCCAGCCCTATCGGGCCAGGTCCTGACACAAGCACCCCGCGCTGTTGCAACAGGCATCCTGGCCGGAGCGGCCCTCAGGCGCCGACGGCGATCCGGTCATGGGCAACCGCCGGCTCGGG
Organism: uncultured Rhodobacter sp.; assembly: GCA_964637875.1. GTDB lineage: Bacteria > Pseudomonadota > Alphaproteobacteria > Rhodobacterales > Rhodobacteraceae > UBA5972. The sequence continues at coordinate 17,953 of CAZWXK010000015.1, read as the reverse complement.
GTCGCGCAGGACATAGCCGCGCCCCCAGACGGTTTCGATATAGTTGTCCCCGTCCAGTGCCCGGGAAAGTTTCTTTCGCAACTTGCAGATGAATACGTCGATGATCTTGAGCTCGGGTTCGTCCATCCCGCCATACAGATGGTTAAGGAACATCTCCTTGGTCAGGGTCGTGCCCTTGCGCAGGCTTAGAAGTTCCAGCATCTGGTATTCCTTGCCCGTCAGGTGCACGGGAACGCCATCGACCTCGACCGTCTTGGTATCGAGATTTACCGTCAGACGCCCGGTGCGGATCAGGGATTCCGCATGCCCTTTCGAGCGCCGGATGATTGCATGGATCCGTGCAATCAGCTCTTCGCGATGGAAGGGCTTGGTAAGGTAGTCGTCTGCACCAAAGCCGAAACCCTTGATCTTGTTCTCGTTGTCATCGCTGCCCGAGAGGATCAGGATCGGGGTATCCACCCGCGAGCGGCGCAATCGGCGCAGCACCTCGTGGCCGTTCATGTCGGGCAGATTGAGGTCGAGCAGGATCAGGTCATAGTCATACAACTTGGCCAGATCGATTCCTTCCTCGCCCAGGTCGGTGGAATAGACGTTCAGATTCGCGTTCGAAAGCATCATTTCGATGCTCCGCGCCGTGGTCGGGTCGTCTTCGACGAGCAGAATGCGCATGGCGTTTCTCCAATGGAGTTGGTCCGATTAAGGTTACCTTGGAACAGAATCGTTAACCACCGGTTACTCGGTCACTACTTGTCTCTACGCTCTACCTTCGGTTGTCTATACATCTGTAAATGCGTTGTTTGCAACCCCTTTGCACCATGCAGCCGCGCATGCCGGCGCCAGGATGCCAGTTCCTCGGGGCTGAGCGCCCAGATATCACAGGCTTCCTCGGCCGAAATCAGCCCCGCTTCAACCGCCTCGACCACGCGCAGCTTGCGCCTGGCGACCCAGCGCGCGGTGTCGGGCGGCGGCAGATCGCCCCGGCTGAGACGCCGCCCGTCGGGCAAGGTCACGAAAAGGGGCCCCTTTCCCCGCTTGATATGCATCGCTCCACTCCTTTCGGCAAGCGAGCTTGCCCGGGGCCGATTAACAACCCGATAAGCCGCCCCTTGTGAGTTCGGCGAATTTTCCTATATTGCGAGCGAACTTTCCGAGGATCCCCGACATGATGGCCCAGGCCACCCGAACCCCGCCCGTCAATTCGATGGGCTTTGCCAAGCCGCCCGCCCAGACGCGGGTGGTCGTTGCCATGTCCGGCGGCGTTGACAGCTCGGTCGTGGCGGCCGAGCTGGCCAGCCAGGGCTATGACGTGGTCGGCGTCACGCTGCAACTGTATGACCACGGCGCAGCGCTGGCGAAAAAGGGGGCCTGCTGTGCCGGGCGCGACATCCACGACGCCCGCCGCGTGGCCGAGCGCATGGGCTTTCCCCATTACGTGCTGGATTACGAAAACCGTTTCCGCGACAGCGTGATCGACGAGTTCGCCGACAGCTATCTGGCCGGCGCAACCCCGGTGCCCTGTATCCGCTGCAACGAGCGTGTCAAGTTCCGCGACCTGCTGGAAACCGCCCGCGATCTGGGCGCCGACTGCATGGCCACCGGGCATTACATCCAGCGCGTCACCGGCCCCTGCGGGGCCGAGCTGCACCGCGCCGCAGACCCCGCCCGCGATCAGAGCTATTTCCTGTTCTCGACCACCCGCGAACAGCTGGAATATCTGCGCTTTCCGCTGGGGCATCTGAAATCCAAGGAAGAAACCCGCGCGCTGGCCCGCAAGCACGGCCTGCCGGTTGCCGACAAGCCCGACAGCCAGGATATCTGCTTTGTGCCGCAGGGAAACTATGCCGCCGTGATCGAGAAACTGCGCCCCGGCGCGGCCGAGCCCGGCGACATCGTTCATCTTGACGGGCGCGTCCTTGGCCGGCACCGCGGCGTGATCCACTATACCATCGGCCAGCGCCGGGGCCTGGGCATCGGCGGGGGTGATCCGCTCTATGTCGTGCGCCTCGACCCCGACAGGCGGCAGGTCATCGTCGGCCCGCGCGCGGCCCTGGCCACAACCATCATCCCCGTGCGCCAGGTCAACTGGCTGGGCGACAGGCCTTTCGGCGCGCTTGCCGAACGCCAGGTCGAGGTACGCGTGCGCTCGACCCGGCCGCCGAAACCGGCGATCCTGCGCCCGCTGGGCAATGGGCTGGCCGAGGTCGAGCTGCTGACACCGGAAGAGGGCGTCGCCCCCGGTCAGGCCTGTGTGTTCTACGCCCAGGGCAGCAGCCGCGTTCTGGGCGGCGGCTGGATCTGGCGGGGCTGAGGCCGCTCAGTTTTCACTGACCACCACACAGTCATCGGCGCCGGCCTTGGCCGCCTTGGCCGCGCAATCGGCCAGCGCCGCGGCGCGCGCCTCTTCGATCGTGGCCGCCTTGACAGCCATGCCCCAATTGCCCGAGGCGGCAGACACCGCAAAGGCCTTGTTCCTGCGGGCGCGGCGATATTTGCCCTTGAACGCCTCGGTCGCCCTGGCGCTGAGGCTGAAGCTGCGTCCCGGCCCATAGCCGCGGGGCAGGAAATCGGCAATCACGACACAGGGCGCGGATTTCCGGGCGCGCTTGCTGTCGCAGCCTGCAATCGCGGCACGCGCCGCGCTGGCGGGATCATGGAAATTCACCGCCTGCATGGCCGATTTCCCCATCAATCCCTCACTGGGCGAGATCGCGATGGCGGCGTAATAGCTCTGCACCTGCGGGGCCTTTTCCAGCGTCGCGCGAACCTGCGCCGGAATCAGATCCGGGCGCAGAAAGCGGATGATGGTCGCGTTCTTTCCCGTCCTGTACAGATCTCGCGCCGCCATACGGGCATTGGGCAGCTGCTGGGCCATGACCTGGCTCGCCCCCAGCGCCATGGCAATGATCGTTCCCATGGTTGCGATTTCCGCTTTGCGCATGAAACCCTCGTCCTTCCGTTGCATCCCGGCCCGTCAACGGCCCCTGCGTTCCTGCTCGGGCAGATCGGCTCTCCGGGCCCATTCTTCTTCTTTGCAAAAATACGCGAAAAACGCCATCGGAAAAGCCACGACGCCGGCGATGGCGCACTCAACCCTGGGCCTGCGCCATCTGTTCCTGTCTCTGACGTCTGACCGCGGCGCGTTTGGTCAGCAGGGATGACGTGACCACCCCCACGGTCACGATCGCGATCATGATGGTCGACAATGCGTTGACCTCGGGATTCAGCCCCAGGCGCACCTGACTGAAGATCTTCATCGGCAATGTCGTTGCCGAAGGACCCGACGCAAAGGAGGCGATCACCAGATCGTCGAGGCTGAGCGTGAATGACAGCAGCCAGCCCGAAATCACCGCCGGCGCAATGATCGGCAGCGTCACCGAGCGAAAGGCGTCAAAAGGCGAGCACCCCAGGTCCAGCGCCGCCTCCTCCAGCGACCGGTCGAAACTGACCAGCCGCGAACTGACCACGACCGAAACATAACACATCGAAAAGGTGGTATGGGCCAGCACGATCGTGAAAACGCCCCGATCCAGGCCGATGGCGATGAACAGCAGCAGCAGCGACAGCCCGGTGATCACGTCCGGCACCACCAGCGGGGCATAGATCATCCCGGAAAACAGCGTCCGCCCCGGAAATCGTCCGGCCCTGACCAGCACCCAGGCGGCCATGGTGCCCAGCACCGTCGCGATGGTTGACGAGACAACCGCCACCTTCAACGTCACAAGGGCCGCATCCAGATAGGCCTCGTCGCGGAACAGGACACCGTACCATTTGGTCGAGAACCCGGCCCATACCGTCACCAGCTTGGATTCATTGAAGGAATAGAAGATCAGGATCGCGATCGGCAGATAGAGAAACACAAAGCCGAAGGTCAGCGAGGTCGCATTGAACCAGGAAAAGCGCCTGCTCATGCGTCAAGCTCCTGCATCCTCTGCTGGTGGCGCTGGAACAGGATGATCGGCACGATCAGGATCAGCAGCAGGACAACCGCCACCGCGCTGGCCGTCGGCCAGTCGCGATTGGAAAAGAACTCGTCCCACAACACCTTGCCGATCATCAGGGTGCGCGAGCCCCCCAGCAGCGAGGGAATGACGAACTCGCCCACCGCCGGGATGAAGACCAGAAAACACCCCGCGATCACCCCCGGCTTCGACAGCGGCACCGTCACCAGCCAGAAGGCCTGGAAACGGGTGCAGCCCAGATCCTCGGCCGCCTCGAGCAGGTCGTGATCCAGCTTTTCCAGCGTTGCATAGATCGGCAGCACCATGAAGGGCAGATAGGTATAGACGATGCCGATATAGACGGCGATCGGCGTGTTCAGCAACACCAGCGGTTCGTCGATCACGCCGCTCCACAACAGGAACTGGTTCAGATAACCGTTTTGTCCCAGTATCCCGATCCACGCATAGACCCGGATCAGAAACGAGGTCCAGAAAGGCAGGATCACCAGCATCATCAGGGTGGGGCGCCACTCGTCCGGGGCGTTGGCCATGCCATAGGCAATGGGATAGCCCACGATCAGGGTAAAGACGGTCGACAGCGTCGCGATCTGAACGCTGGAAAGATAGGCCTTCCAGTACAGATCGTCCTGGGTCAGCCAGAGATAATTCTCGAAATCCAGTTTCGACAGGAAATCGACAAATCCCTGCCAGCCCGCCGACAGGTCGAATGTGGGGACATAGGGCGGGATCGCCAGCGCCTGATCGGAAAGCGAGATCTTGAGCACGATGCCGAACGGCACCAGAAACAGCAACAGCAGCCACAGATAGGGAACCGAGATCAACGACAGGCGGCGCAGATTCATCCCTTGGCCCTCATGATGTCAGCACCACACCGGCACTCCGGGTGAAGGAAACCCACACCTCGTCATCCCAGGTGAATGCGCGCCGGGCCAGACGATTCCGGTTGGCCACCTGCACCTTGAGCACGCGGCCGTCCGACAGCGCGACATGATAGGTCGAGATATTGCCGAGATAGCCGATATCCAGCACCTTGCCGCAAATCGCGTTGTCCGCCTCGGCCGGCCTGTCCGCGGAAATTGCCAGTTTCTCGGGCCGGACCGCAAAACAGCAGCTCTGCCCCCGCGCCAGTGCCGCCTGTGCCATTGCCGTGATCGGTTCCATTCCCTCGGCCCAGCTGATGCGGCAGCGGCCGTCGGCATGTTCCAGCACCCTGCCCTCGATCAGGTTCACATCCCCGATGAAATCGGCCACATAGCGCGAATTGGGCTGTTCATAGATCACCTCGGGCGTGGCCACCTGTACAAGCCGCCCGTGATCCATCACCGCAACCCGGCTGGCAACGGTCATGGCCTCTTCCTGGTCATGGGTGACGATGACGAATGTGGTGCCCAGCTTTTCCTGAATGTCCATCAGCTCGAACTGGGTTTCCTCGCGCAGCTTCTTGTCGAGCGCGGCCAGCGGTTCGTCCAGCAACAGCAGCCTGGGCGCCTTGGCCAGCGCACGCGCCAGCGCAACCCTCTGACGCTGGCCGCCCGAGATCTGGTGCGGCTTGCGGCCGGCAAATCTGCTGAGCTGCACCAGCGCCAGCATCTCGTCCACCCGGCCGGCGATTTCCGATTTCGCCATGTCCGAACGTTTCAGACCAAAGGCGATGTTGTCGGCCACCGTCAGATGCGGAAACAGCGCATAGGACTGGAACATCATGTTGACCGGGCGCCTGTTGGGCGGCACTCCGGCCAGATCCTGCCCGCCAAGGGTGATCCGGCCCTCGGTCGGGGATTCGAACCCCGCCAGCATGCGCATCAGCGTGGTCTTGCCACAGCCTGACGGCCCGAGCAGCGCAAAGAATTCGCGTTCGAATATATCAAGCGAAAGATCGTCGATCGCGGTAAAGCTGCCGAACCGCTTGGTCACGTGATCGAACCGGATCAGAGGTGTCGCGGCCGGGTCTTCCCAGGGCGCAAAGACATCTGTCGCGACGGCTGGCGTGCTGTTCATGCTTGCCCCTCCGGATCCGCCCCCGCGCGGCGCTGCGCGGGGGCAGGGTTTGCAGGTTTCAAAGCCGGTTCAGTTGCCGGTCTTGATCCGGGTCCACATCCGCGTCACCAGCTTCTGAACCCTGGGCGGATAGGGCGTGGTGATGTAGAGTTTCTTCATCGTCTCGGCATCCGGATAGATCGCGGGATCGTCAAGAACCTCCTTGTCGATATATTTCTGCGAGGCCAGGTTGCCATTGGCGTAGAATACGTAATTGGTTGCCGCCGCGGCGTTTTTCGCATCCAGCATGAAGTTGATGAACTTGTGCGCGGCATCCGGGTTGGGCGCATCCGCCGGGATCGCCATGTTGTCGAACCACAGCACCGCCCCTTCCTTGGGGATCGAGTATTCGATCCTGACACCGTTATCGGCCTCGGCCGCGCGGTCGCGTGCCATCAGCACATCGCCCGACCAGCCGATGGCCACGCAGATTTCGCCATTGGCCAGCGCGTTGATGTATTCCGAGCTGTGAAACTTGCGCACATAGGGGCGCACGGCCTCGAGCACGGGCTGCGCCTTTTTCAGAACCGCGGGATCCTTGCTGTCGGGGTTCTCGCCGATATAGTTCAACGCCGCCGGAATCACCTCGGCCGGCGCGTCGAGGAAATGAACGCCGCATTTTTGCAGTTTCTTCATGTTTTCGGGATCGAACACCAGCGACCACGAATCGACAGGCGCGTCGGGGCCGAGAACCTCTTTCACCTTGTCCACGTTATAGCCGATGCCGGTCGTGCCCCACATGTAGTTGACGGCATACTGGTTGCCCGGATCATAGCGGTCCAGCTGCCGGGCGATCATCGGCCAGACGTTCTTGAGGTTGGGCAGCTTGCTCTTGTCGAGCTTCATGAACACGCCGGCCTTGATCTGGCGGGCAAGAAACGTGCCCGACGGCACGACGACGTCATATCCGGTGTGACCGGCCAGCAGCTTGGTCTCGAGCACCTCGTTGCTGTCAAAAGTGTCATAGACCACCTTGATGCCGGTCTCTTTCTCGAATTTCTTCAGCAGGCTGGGTTCGATATAATCCGACCAGTTGTAGACATGTACCTCTTCGGCCGGCGCCGCAGCCGCCAGCATCACCGAGGCCAGCGCCGCCCCGATCAATCTTGCCGTCTTGCCTTTCATCGTCTTCCTCCCGATATCGGCCGCGGATCGGCCGCGGTTTCATTTCCCACGGTGGAATTTGATCAAAACAACGCGACTTTGCAAGCCCCATGTGAATTGTATAGGTTCATGGGCGCGTCAGACAAATGATCCACCGGACGGCCATCCCCGCCAGGGAACGGCATCGGCCAAAGTTTAACCATGCGGAGCCTTGATATCCAATGCTTTCCTCGCCAGCCAATCCCCCCGCGCATGAAATGGTCTATCGCCAGATTCGCGACAAGATCCTGTTCGGCGACCTGACCCCGGGCCAGGCGGTCACCATTCAGGGGCTGGTCGCCGAATGTGGCGTGTCGATGACCCCCGTGCGCGAGGCGATCCGCCGCCTCACCGCCGAAGGCGCGCTGGAACTGCAGGGCAACCGCCGTGTCCTGGTTCCGCGCATGACCGAGCCCCGTTTCGCCGAACTGACCTATGCCCGCGACCGGATCGAGCCCCGCCTGGCCGAAATGGCGGCAGTCCACATCGGCGAGGCCGTAATCGGGCAGCTCCGCCAGATCGACGACGCCCTGAACGCGGCGATCGACCTGGGCGACGTCAAGGGCTACATGCGGCAGAATTACCGTTTTCACTTTACCCTTTACGGGCAGGCGGGCTCCACCATCCTGCTGCCCATGGCCGAGTCCCTGTGGCTGCGTTTTGGCCCGCTTTATCGAATCATCTCGGGAAAATACGGCACCGAAAGCCTGATCGACCGCCATGACGAGGCAATCCTTGCACTCGGCAAGGGGGATGCGCGGGCATGCGCCCGGGCGATCCGCGCCGATATCGGCCAGGGATTCTCGATCATACGGGAAAGTTTCGGCTGGTCCGAATTTTGATCAAGAATGGCGCGCGCCCGTTGACGGCGTCTCTTTTGATCATATTATGACCCTGCAATCCGGGCTTTGCAGCCAGGGGACGAACCGCAGGGGG
>CAZWXK010000015.1:0-9778 GCA_964637875.1 uncultured Rhodobacter sp. | reverse complement strand
GGGTCGAACCGGGGCCGGACCAGCGCGACATTCACCGCCAAACCACATGAAGGGAACCCATCATGACCCGTCACTTCAATCACAAGCCGACGGCCGAACTGCAGGCAATCGACGCCGATCACCACATGCACCCCTTCACCAATGACGCCGCACTTGCCCGAAAGGGCACGCGCATCATCACCCGCGCCCAGGGCTGCACCCTGACCGATTCCGACGGAATCGAGATCCTCGATGCCATGGCCGGGCTGTGGTGCGTCAATATCGGCTATGGCCGCGACGAGCTGGCCCGCGCCGCCTTCGAACAGATGCAGGAACTGCCCTATTACAACACCTTTTTCCAGACCTCGCACCCGCCGGTAATCGAGCTGGCCCAAAGGATCGCCAGCCTCGTGCCCGGCGACCTGAACCATGTATTCCTTGCCAGTGGCGGATCGGACGCCAACGACACCAATATCCGCATGGTGCGCACCTATTGGGCGCTCAGGGGCAAGCCGAGCAAGAAAACCATCATCAGCCGCGTGAACGCCTATCATGGCTCGACCGTGGGGGCGGCCAGCCTGGGCGGCATGACGCCGATGCATGAACAGGGCGGCCTGCCGATCCCCGACATCACCCATATCATGCAGCCCCACTGGTGGGCCGAGGGCGGCGAGATGAGCCCCGAGGAATTCGGCCTGCACGCCGCCCGCGCCCTGGAACGCGAGATCGCGCGTCTGGGCGAAGACAATGTTGCCGCCTTCATCGCCGAGCCGGTGCAGGGCGCCGGCGCCGTGATCGTGCCACCCGAAACCTATTGGCCCGAAATCCAGCGCATCTGCGACGAACATGAAATCCTGCTGATCGCCGACGAGGTGATCTGCGGTTTCGGCCGCACCGGCAACTGGTTCGGCAGCCAGACCTTCGGCATCCGCCCCGACATCATGACCATCGCCAAGGGCCTGTCCTCGGGCTATGCGCCCATCGGCGCCTCGGTCGTGTCCGACGAGGTTGCCGGCGTCATCGACAGCGCCGAATTCAACCACGGCTATACCTATTCCGGCCATCCGGTCAGCTGTGCGGTGGCGCTGGAAAACCTGCGCATCCTCGACGAAGAAGGCATTGTCGAGCGCGTCAAGACCGAGACCGCCCCCTATCTGCGCGAGAAATGGAGCGCCTTCACCGATCACCCGCTGGTGGGCGAAGTGCGCATCTCGGGCATGATGGCGGCATTGCAACTGACCCCCGACAAGGCCAGCCGCGCAGCCTTTGCCGCCGATCCCGGCACCGTGGGCACGATCTGCCGCGATTTCTGCTTTGGCGCCAACCTGATCATGCGCCATGTCAAGGATTCCATGATCATTTCGCCCCCTCTTGTGATCACGAAACAGGAAATCGACATCATGGCCGACCGTGCCGGCCGGGCGCTGGACCAGACATATGAAAAACTGCGGGCCGAGGGGCTGCTGGTCGCGGCGGGCTGATCCGATCAAGGGGTTTGTGATCACATGGATATCCTGACGATCAACGACCGCCCCGGCGAATACCCCCGATCATGGTATGCCGCGACCGCCACCCCCCTGCCCCCGTTTGCGCCGGCGCGGGGCGAGATCGGCTGCGACATATGCGTCATCGGCGGCGGCTATACCGGGCTGTCGGCGGCACTGCACCTGGCGCAGGCCGGCCATGATGTCGTGGTGGTCGAGGCCAACCGTCTGGGCAGCGGCGCCTCGGGGCGCAATGGCGGGCAGGTCGGCACCGGGCAACGCCTTGACCAGGACGAACTGGAGCAGATCGTCGGCAAGATGCGTGCCCGCGCCCTGTGGGATCTGGCGCTGGACTCGGTCGCGCTGGTCAAGGATCTGATCCGCACGCACGATATCGACTGCGCCTGGCGCGACGGCATCATCCACGCCGACCACCGCGCGCGCCTTGTGGCCCACAGCCACGCCTATGCGGACAAGCTGAACCGTGATTACGGCTATGACCTGATCCGCCCGCTCGGGCGCGCCGAGATCCGCGAACTCGTCGGCTCGAACGACTATCACGGCGGCACGCTCGACATGGGCAGCGGGCATCTGCACCCGCTCAACTATGCGCTGGGGCTGGCGCGGGCGGCACAATCCGCCGGCGTACGGATGTTCGAACAGACTCGCGCCCGCGACATCACCCCGGGCAGCCGCCCCCGTGTCACGACCGACGGGGCAACCATCACCGCCGATCACGTGATCATCGCGGCCAATGGCTATCTGGGCAACCTGTCGCCCCGGCTGGCGCGCCGCATCATGCCGATCAACAACTATATCGTCGCCACCGAACCGCTGAGCGAGGATTTCGCCCGAGGCCTGATACGCGAGGGCCACGCAGTTGCCGACAGCCGTTTCGTCATCAATTATTTCCGCTTGTCCGAGGACCACCGCATGCTTTTCGGCGGGGGCGAAAGCTATGGCTATCGTTTTCCCCGCGACATTGCGGGGCTCGTGCGCAAGCCGATGTTGCAGGTCTATCCCCAGCTTGCCGATACCCGCATCGATTTCGCCTGGGGCGGAACCCTGGGCATCACCATGAGCCGTCTGCCTCATTTCACCCGACTGCAGGGCAATATCCTGAGCGCGGGCGGATTTTCCGGCCACGGGGTCGCCATGGCCACTCTTGCCGGCCGTCTGCTGGCCGAGGCCGTCCAGGGCCAGGCCGAGCGTTTCGACCTGATGGCCAGCCTGCCCACCCCGCGCTTTCCCGGCGGCACATTGCTGCGCTGGCCGCTGCTGGTGCTGGCGATGACCTGGTTCAGCCTGCGCGATCGGCTGTAGCCCCCTCCGTTCTTCTTTGTGTCAATACTCTCGGGGGTGCGGGGGCAGACAGCCCCCGCCTGTGCGCTCGGAAATGGCGGGAGCCTCCGGCGGGCGTATTTTCACAAAGAAGAAGCCCTGCACCCGCCCGTCAGCCGGCCTTTTCGGCCTCGAGGATCGAGCAGTAATTGGCCACCCCCGAGCCGCCCATGTTGAACACCATGGCCAACTCGGCGCCTTCCTTCTGGATGCCCCCGGCCTCGCCCGTGACCTGGGCCGCGCAGAGCGCATGCATGGAAACGCCGGTCGCGCCCACCGGGTGCCCCTTGGCCTTGAGGCCGCCTGACAGGTTCACCGGCAACTTGCCATCGGCATAGACCATGCCCTCGGCAATGGCGCGGGGACCCTCGCCGCGGGGCACAAGGCCCATGGCCTCGTAGACCAGCAGCTCGGCAATGGTGAAACAGTCATGGACCTCGGCCAGATCGACATCGTCGACATTGACGCCCGCCTCGGCATAGGCGCGGCGGAATGCCTCGGCCGGGCCCTCGAAGGCAAGGATATCGCGGCGCGACATGGGCAGGTAGTCGTTCACATGCTGGCCAGCGCGGAATTTCACCGAACGCGGGGCATCCTGTGCCATGTCCTCGGCCACCATCACCAGCGCGGCGGCGCCGTCCGAGATCAGCGAACAGTCGGTCAGCCGCAGCGGCGGGGCCACCATCGGGTTCTTGTCGCTGACGGTGTTGCAGAAATCGAAACCCACATCCTTTTGCATCTGCGCCAGCGGGTTGTTGACCGCATTGGCGTGGTTCTTGGCGGCGATGCGGGCCAGGGTTTCGGACTGGTCGCCGTATTTCTGGAAATAGGCATCGGCAAAACGCGCAAATGTCTGGGGGAAGGAAACGCCGGCTTCCTCGGCCTGGTAGGCTGCGGTCATCAGCGCCTCGGTCACGCCTTTGGTGTCAAGCGCCGTCATCTTTTCGGCGCCGATCACCAGAACGACACGCGCCTGCCCCGCCTGGATCGCGGTGCGCGCCGTATAGACGGCGGCCGAACCGGATGCGCAGGCGTTTTCGACCCTTGTCGAGGGCTTGAAACGCAACCCCTCGTCGAAATTCAGCACCAGCGACGAGGGGAAGCCGTCCTTGACCATGCCGCCGTTGAAATGGCCGACATAGATCGCATCCACATCTGCCGCGGAAATTTGCGCATGTTCCAGCGCCTCGGCAGCTGCATCCTGAATCAGGTCTTCCAGGGTCTTGCCTTCGAGGCGGCCGAATCTGGTATGGCCCCAGCCGATGATGCGCGCATCCATGATCTGTACTCCTGTCGATGAAACTGGCGCGACATTAGTGCGAGATGAAGGCGCGTGCAATTGTCCGGGCGCGCGTTTCGCCGCAACGTTACCAGGAGCGCCTGGGGCGCATGCGTATTTGGGCAAAGAAGAAGCCCGCCCCGCGTGATTCGAGACGCAGCGGCATGCGCGACAGAGCTTGAAATCGGCGGTGTCTGTGCCATTGTTGCCTGACTGACAGAGTCGCCCCTTGTGACGGGGCCAAGCTGGGAGTCCCCTCATGCAGTATCTGGCACCAACCAGCGTGGATGCCGCCGTTGCGGCCCTTGTGGAGGCGGGCGCGCGCGGGCGTGTTCTGGCCGGTGGCACCGATCTGCTGGTGCAGATGAAATCGGACATGATCGCGCCCGAACTGCTGGTCGATATCAAGCGCATTCCGGGCCTGCGCGAGATCGCGCGCGAGGCGGGTGGATGGCGCATCGGCGCGGCGGTGTCGGGGGCCGAATTCACGGAACACGCCGCCCTTTGCGCCGACTGGCCGGGGCTGGCCGAGGCGTTCGATCTGATCGGCTCGACCCAGGTGCAGGGGCGCTGCACGCTGGCGGGCAATCTGTGCAACGCCTCGCCCGCTGCCGACAGCGTGCCGGCAATGGTGGCGGCAGATGCGGTTGCGCGGATCGCTGGCCCCGGTGGCACACGCGACGTGCCGGTCGGCGAAATCCCCGTGGCGCCGGGAAAGACATCGCTGGCACCGGGGGAATTCGTCACCTCGATCTTTCTGCCGGCGCGTGCGCCGCGCGCGGCCGACGCCTATCTGCGCTTTATCCCGCGCACCGAGATGGATATCGCCGTGGCCTCGGCCGGGGTCAGCCTGACGCTGGATGATGACGGCAGCTGCGTGGCGGCCCGTGTGGCGCTGGGGGCTGTGGCGCCGACTGTCCTGCTGGTGGAAAGGGCAGCTGCGGCGCTGATCGGCAGCAGGCTGGATGACGCGGCGCTGGCCGCACTGGTACAGGCCTGCGAGAGCGCCGCCACCCCCATCGACGACAAGCGCGGCACGGTCGCGTTTCGCAAGCAGGTGGTCGGGGTTCTGGCGCGCCGCGCCGCGGAAATCGCGAAAACCCGCGCGGAGGAAAGAGCATGAGCAAGATCCACGTCAAGACCCGCATCAATGGCGAAGCGGCCGAGTTCCTGTGCGAGCCCGATGAAACATTGCTTGAGGCGCTGCGCGACCGGCTGCACCTGACCGGCACCAAGGAGGGCTGCGGCTCGGGCGATTGCGGGGCCTGTTCGGTGACGGTGAACGGGCGGCTTGTGGCATCCTGCCTGATGCTGGCGGCCGAGGCCGAAGGCGCCGAAATCGGCACCATCGAGGGGCTGGCCAAGGGCGCCGAGCTGGATGTGCTGCAACGCAAGTTCGTCGAACATGCGGCGCTGCAATGCGGCATCTGCACGCCGGGTTTTCTGGTGGCGTCAAAGGCGCTGCTGGAAAAGAACCCCGACCCGACCGAGGAAGAGGTCCGTTACTGGCTGGCGGGCAATCTGTGCCGCTGCACGGGCTATGACAAGATCATTCGCGCGGTGCTGGATGCCGCGGCAGAAATGCGAAGGGCGTGAACATGGCACTGGACGAATACGAAAAGCGTGATTTCAGGGTCGTCGGCAAGCGCATGCCGCGCCCGGACGCCATCGACAAGGTCACGGGCCGCGCGCTTTATGGCGCCGACATGCATGTGCCCGGCATGTTGGTGGGCAAGATCCTGCGCAGCCCGCATGCCCATGCCCGCATCAAGGAAATCGACATATCGGCGGCAGAGGCGCTCGAAGGGGTGCGCGCGGTGGTGACAGGGGCCGATTTCCCCGAGATCGCCCCGGGCGAGGCCCGCAATGTGCGCGACAATAGCATGGCGCGCGACAAGGCGCTGTATGACGGCCATGCGGTGGCCGCCGTCGCCGCAACCAGCGCGGCCATTGCGCGCAAGGCGCTGAAACTGATCCGGGTCGAATATGAAATCCTGCCGCATGTGACCGAAATCAGGGATGCCATGAAACCCGGCGCACCCGTGGTGCAGGAGGGATTCGTTCAGGAAAACGTGCCCGAGGGATTCAGCGAAAACGTCATTTCCTATCACCAATATGGTCATGGCGACCTCGATGCCGGCTTTGCCAGGGCCGACAAGGTGATCACCCGGCGCTTTCGCACCGCCGCCACCCATCAGGGCTATATCGAGCCCCACGCCGCGCTGGCATCCTTTGGCGCCGATGGCACGGCCGATCTGTGGGTCTGCACGCAGGGGCATTACTATGTGCGCCAGCTTTGCGCCGAGATCCTGCAGATGGATCAGGCCCAGCTGCGCGTGACCGCATCGGAAATCGGCGGCGGTTTCGGCGGCAAGACCACCTGTTTCATCGAACCCGTGGCGTTGATGCTGTCCAAAAAGGCGGGGGCGCCGGTCAAGCTGGTGATGACCCGCAACGAGGTGTTCCGCGCCACCGGCCCCACGGTTTCGTCGGAAATCGAGGTGCGGATGGGCATGACGAAAGACGGCCGCATCACCGCCGCCGAGGCCGAGCTGCATTACCAGGGCGGCGCATTCCCCAATATCACGGTGCAGTTCGGATCCATGGCGGCATTTGCCTGTTACGACCTGAAGGCCGTGCAGACGCGCGGCTACAACGTGCTGACCAACCGCCCCAAACAGGCCGCCTATCGCGCGCCGGGCGCGCCGATGGCGATCTATGCGGTGGAATCGGTGGTTGACGAATTGTGCCAGGAATTCGACCTCGACCCGCTGGAGGTGCGCCTGAAGAACGCCGCACGCAAGGGCACCAGGGCATCCTATGGCCCCACCTACCCCGATATCGGGCTGGTGGCCACGCTCAAGGCGGCCCAGGCGCACCCCCATTACAGCGCGCCGCTGGGCCCCAACCAGGCGCGCGGCGTGGCCTGCGGATTCTGGTTCAATTTCGGCGGCGATACCTCGGTTTCGCTGTCGGTGGATTTCGACGGCTCCATCACCGTGACCGAGGGCAACCCCGATATCGGGGGCTCGCGCGTGTCCATCGCCATGATGGCCGCCGAAGAACTGGGCGTGCCTTACGAAAGCGTGCGCGCGGTGGTGACCGATACCGGCTCGTTGGGCCATAACGAGGTCACCGACGGCTCGCGCGTGACCTTTGCGGTGGGGCTGGCCACCATCAAGGCGGCGCGTGCCGCAAAACGCGAAATGTGCAGACGCGCCGCAAAAATCTGGGGTATCGACGAGGATGCCGTGATCTGGGAAGACGGCTGCGCCAGGCCCGCCGGCCCCAATGCCGGCAAGTTCGAGCCCCTTTCGATAAAGGAAATCGCGGCGAAATCCTCGCGCACGGGGGGGCCGATTTCGGGCCATCACGAGGTCAATGCCGAAGGTGCCGGCGTCAGCTTTGGCGTGCATATCGCCGATGTCGAGGTCGATCCCGAAACCGGGCATACCAGGGTCGTGCGCTATACGGTGTTTCAGGACGCCGGCAAGGCGGTGCATCCCGCCTATGTCGAAGGCCAGATGCAGGGCGGCGCCGCGCAGGGCATCGGCTGGGCGCTGAACGAGGAATACATCTATGACGAAAACGGGCGGCTGCAAAACCCCGGTTTCCTTGACTATCGCATCCCCGTTGCCTCGGACCTGCCCTATATCGATGCGGTGATCCTGGAAATCCCCAACCCCGGCCACCCCTATGGCGTGCGCGGCGTGGGCGAAACCGGAATCGTGCCACCGCTGGCAACATTGTCGAACGCGGTATCGCGCGCGATCGGGCGCCGGATGTACGAACTGCCCATGTCGCCGCCGAAAATCCTGAAGGCGATCAAGGGGGGCTGAGTTGGCAAGTGCCCCCGTCACACCCCCTGAGAGGCCCCGCATCAAGGTGCGGCTCTGGGGGTCGCTGCGCGCGGCAGCCGATGGCAGGGAAGAGGTCGAGGTCGAGGCCGCCAATTTCAAGCAGGTGATCGACGCGCTGGCGCGTGACTATCCGGCGCTGCGCCCGCAGATCGAACGCGGCGTATCGCTGGCAATCGACGGCGTGATCTACAAGGAAAGCTGGTTCACCCCGATCAACCCCGACAGCGAGGTCGTGTTGATGCCGCTGATGGTGGGGGGTTAGGGCGCGGCGCCCCGGATCGGATTCGCCCCTTTTGCGAACCGAGGGCGTGCGGCCGCCCGGGTGGGCGCGGATGCGCCCGCCATGCCCCCTGCCCTGCAACGCCCCCTGCCCTGCAACGTCCCCTGCCCTGCAATGCCCCTGCGCCTCATGCCAAAGGGCCGGAGAGCATCATGCCCTCCGGCCCCCTGTCTCCGGTGCCCGACCGGGTTACTGGGTCACGCTGGACAGCCCCTTGA
The DNA here is from genome assembly GCA_964637875.1 of uncultured Rhodobacter sp. Lineage (GTDB taxonomy): Bacteria > Pseudomonadota > Alphaproteobacteria > Rhodobacterales > Rhodobacteraceae > UBA5972. Next base: position 1,337 of record CAZWXK010000015.1, on the reverse strand, counting down.
GTATCGGGCAGTCGGGGCGGTGATCGCCCTGGCAGGCCTCGATAAGCTCGCTCAGCGTTTCACGCATGGCCATCAGTTCCTTGAGCTTCTGGTCGATCTGCACCAGATGATCCTCGGCCAGGCGCTTGACATCGGCGCTTGCGCGGTTCTGGTCCTCGTAGAGTTCGAGCAGCGTCCGGCATTCCTCGATGGTAAAGCCCAGCGAACGCGCGCGCGCCAGAAAGGTCAGCTTGTGGAGGTCGTTTTCGCGAAAGGCACGATAGCCGTTGGTGTCCCGCAGGGGCCGGATCAGACCGATATCCTCGTAGTAGCGGATGGTCTTTGCCGGCAAGCCGGACAGTCGGGCAGCATCTCCGATATTCATCACGCAACCTCCGCCTTGGGTTTGAACCGACGCAGCCTGAGGGCGTTGGTCACCACGAATACCGACGAGATCCCCATTGCGCCTGCGGCGATGGCGGGCGACAGCAGCAGGCCGAAGAACGGGTACAGCACCCCGGCCGCGACAGGAACCAGGATCACGTTGTAGCCGAATGCCCAGAACAGGTTCTGCTTGATGTTGCGCATCACCGAGCGCGACAGGTCGACAGCGCGTGCCGCACCGGTCAGGTCGCCCGACATCAGAACGACATCCGCGCTTTCGATGGCCACATCGGTGCCGGTACCGATGGCGATACCCACATCGGCGGTGGCCAGCGCAGGCGCGTCGTTGATGCCGTCACCGACAAAGGCCAGCTTGCCATATTGCTCGCGCAGGGACTCGAGTTCGGCAACCTTGCCGTCGGGCAGGATTTCGGCGGCAACGTCGTCGATCCCCAGGCTGCGGGCCACGGCCTCGGCCGTCTTGCGGTTGTCGCCGGTCAGCATGGCCACCTTCAGCCCCATGTCATGGAAGGCCTTGATCGCCGCGGGCGTGGTTTCCTTGATCTTGTCGGAAACCGCCAGCACTGCCGCCAGTTTGCCGTCGATGGCCACGAAAAGCGGAGTCTTGCCCTCGATCGCCAGCGCCTCGGCCTTGGCCTTGAGCGGGGTGATGTCGGCGCCCAGCTTTTCCATATAGCGGTCGGCGCCGGCGGCATAGACCTTGCCCTCGACCCTGGCGCTGACGCCAAAGCCCGGTTCGGCCGCGAATTCCACGACTTCGGGCAGGTCCAGACCGCGCTCGGCTGCGGCGGCCACGATGGCGCTGGCGATCGGGTGTTCCGAGTGGTTTTCCAGCGCCGCGATGCCTGCCAGCACCTTGTCGGCATCAAGACCGCCCGTCACCTCGAAATCCGACAGCTCGGGGCGACCCTCGGTCAGGGTGCCGGTCTTGTCGAGCGCGATCACGCGCACGT
>CAZWXK010000014.1:25005-60256 GCA_964637875.1 uncultured Rhodobacter sp. | reverse complement strand
CGCCCGCCCTCGGTTCGGAACACAGGCGAATCCGATCCGGGGCGACATGCTCTAGCAGAAAGCGTTCGCGCTGTCAGAGATCCCGCGCGAAATCGACATCGCGCATGCGATCGACCAGGGCGACGGACAGGCCGGGAATGGTTGCAAGGCTATCCTCCAGCGCATGCGCTGTCGACCACCTGACCCCCCGGAACATGCCCCGGGGCAACGAATGTCGCCTGAGACCGACCAGCCAGAAACCGCCATCCTCGGCCGGGCCGAACACCGCATCATGCCTGCCCAGTGCGGCAAAGGCACGTGCAACATGGCGCCGCCTGACATCCGGGATATCGCTGCCAATCACGATCAGCGGCCCCTTGCGAGGTTGCGACAATATTCGGGCCATGCGCGCCCCCAGATCGCCGCCTCCCTGTGGAATACGCGCGATTCCCGCCGGCCAGACCCGGCTTTTCATGCCCGCAACATCAGGGCTGACCGCCAGAATCGTGCGCCAGCGCCTGTCGGATGCAATCTCGCGGATCAGCCGCCGGCTCTGATGGCGAAACCACCACGCCGCACCGATCATGCCCATTTCGCGCCCCAGCCGCGTTTTCACCCGTCCGGGCAGGGGCTCCTTGACCATGACGACCAGAAGGGCCTCAGGCAAAATAGCCCCCGAGGATACGCAAATAGATCTGCTTGAGCTGTCTGATCTGCTCAACCGGCACGGATTCATCGACCTGGTGCATGGTCTTGCCAACCAGACCGAACTCGACCACCGGGCAGTGATCCTTGATGAACCGCGCATCCGACGTCCCGCCCGAGGTCGAGAGCCGAGGGACCACGCCCGTCTCGGCCTCGACCGCGCGGGCGACAAGTTCCGAGAACGCGCCCGGTTCGGTCAGAAAGCTTTCGCCGGAAACCTTGACCGACATCTCGACCTCGACTCCGTATTCTGCCTTCACCCGTTCGGCCTCGGCGCTCAGCCATTGTGTCAGGCCGGCCGAGCTGTGCGCATCATTGAAACGGATATTGACCGTCGCCCGGCACTGCGCCGGGATGACATTCGTGGCCGGGTTTCCCGTGTCGATGGTGGTAATCGCCAGGGTCGACGGGTCAAAATGTTCGGTGCCTTCATCCAGCTGCCGGCTGGCCAGCCGATCTACCAGCCGCGCCATCGCCGGCAGCGGGTTCAATGCCCTGTGGGGATAGGCAGAATGTCCCTGTTTGCCGGTGATCGTGAAAAACGCGGTCATCGATCCACGACGCCCGATCTTGATCATCTCGCCCATGCGCTCGGGGCAGGTCGGCTCGCCCACGATGCAATGATCCATGCGCTCGCCATGGGCGTTCATCCAGTCGAGGATCGCCTGCGTCCCATCGACACCGTCACCCTCTTCGTCGCCGGTGATTGCCAGCACGATCGAACCATCCGGGGGCGTTCGTGCGACAAACTCCAGAGCCGCAGCGGCAAAGGCGGCAACACCCGACTTCATGTCGCTTGCGCCACGGCCATACATCACCCCGTCAACGATTGTCGCGCCAAAGGGATCATGTGTCCAGGCAGCGCTGTCACCGACCGGCACCACATCGGTATGTCCATTGAACCCCAGAACACGCCCCTCCTTGCCCCAGCGGGCATACAGGTTGGCGATGCCATTACGATCGACACGCGTGCAGACAAACCCGCCCGCGGCCAGCGTTTCAGCCAGCAGGACCAGCGCCCCGCCCTCGCTGGGAGTAACCGAGGGGCAGCGGATCAGTCGGGCAGTCAGCGCAATGGGGTCTGTCATCGGGGTTCCATGATTTCCGGCGGTCACTCGCGACCGAGGTTATTGCCATGCGACGGGCCGGCGCAAGTGTCCTGTCAGATGATGTCCAGCCCCAGCAAGTCGGTCACGATCTCGGCCACCTCCGCGGGCGCGCCGGCCAACGCGTCGGCCTCGGCCAGATGCAGTTCGCCATCTTCGGCAAACCCCCACATTACACCAAGGCTGCGGATATCGTTGTTCTGCGCTCCCAGCACGTCGTGGCGCCGATCGCCAATCATGACCGAATCATGGGCGACAGCCCCCGTCTCGGCCAGGGCATGGGCCAGCAGCGATGTCTTGTCGGCACGCGCGCCGTCCATCTCGGCGCCGAACAGACCGTCAATATAATGGCCGATCCCGAAATGATCGACGATCGCGCGCGCATATGTCTCGGGCTTGGATGTCGCCACAAACAGCGGCAGGCCCGTATCGCGCAGATCCATCAGCATCTCGCCGATACCATCATGGACATCCGCCTCGAACATCCCGACATCAGAGAAACGCGCGCGATACAGTTCGATCGCGCGCAAGACATCCCCATGCGGGCCCAGCAGGATCGGCAGACTCTCCCACAGGGGCGGGCCGATACACCAGCTCAGCTCATCCGATGACGGTGCCTCGACGCCCAGTTCGCGCAGCGCGTACTGGATGGACCGGGTAATCCCTGCCTTGGGATCGATCAATGTTCCGTCAAGGTCAATGAAGATCGCGCTCATGCGAATAGTTCCCTGCTGGCCTCATCCGCCGCCACCCATAGCGCCCCCTGGCGGCCGACTCCAGCCCGAGCGCACGAACAACATCGCCCGGAATGACAAAAGAGCGGCCGAAAACGACCGCTCTCGTCAATGTCATGGCCTGCCGGACTGCTTCATTTCACCGTCAGGATGGTCCACATGCCCGATGCGTAATGCCCGGCCACATTGCAGTACAGGGCATATGTACCCGGTTTCAGGTTCACGGTCAGGCTGCCGGATTCACCGGGTTCGAGTTCGGCAACTTCGCCCAGGTTGATGCCTGGCTGGTTTTCATCGACCCGCCCGGAATTTTCCTTGTAGGGCAGACCGGCATTGGCATCTTTCAGAATCCCGACAACCATCTCGTGCTCGAGATCCTTGGACGAGTTCACCACCTTGAAGGTAATCTCGCCCGCCGGCACGGTGGCCTGCGATATCTTGATGCCCATGGGGGCCTTCGACAGATCGGGGTGGTCCTTGATGCGCATGTTGGTGACCATGGTCAGGTCAGGTCCGGCATCCCACAGATCGACCGAGATCACGGTTCCGGCAAAGGCCGGAGCAACGAAGGTCATGAACCGCCAGGCCAATGGCCGCAAACATTGCGAGCAGACGTTTCATCTCTTCAACTCCTTCGTATCCGTTACTGAAAAGGGAAATCATGTTTCCAAAGGGGAAATCGCTCTTTGCCGGACACACTGCCTTGACCTGAATCAAACCAATGGCCTGAAACTGCCTTCAGGTCGAATTTGTCGCAGGCATGTACCCCTTCAGATGAGCACGGGCCAGGATCCCGCTCGCCAGCCGTTCAATCATTCGGACACCCGCCGCAAGGTATCATTTCCCTTCTCATGACCGCATGCGGGCGTGCACACCGGCCAACGGCACAGATTTCTCTCGGGACATGCGGTTCCCCGTCGGAACGCATCGCGCGATGGCCGGAACGGACCATGTTCCCGATCGGACGCCCCCTTTTCAGACCTTTTTCATAAAGGCCGTCTTCAACACGATCGTTGCCTTGCCGATGCGGCATTCGATCTGTTCCGGGTTGCCGGTCAGACGGATATTCCTGATCTGGCTGCCCCGTTTCAGCGTCCTGGACATGCCCTTGACCTTGAGGTCCTTGATGGCCATCACCGTGTCGCCATCATTCAGTTCATTGCCATTGGCATCACGGGTTGTCATTTCCTGTCTTCCTCGAAAAAGGGGGTCATCTGCGCCACGATGACGGCATTTTCCTCAAGCGCGCGCGCCATCAGGGCGCGTTCTTCTTCCGATATGTCATGGCCCTGGGCCTCGCGTTCCTGCAGCGTGCCATATCCGGTCACATCCAGCGGCGCCAGATCGGCCTGTTTCAGCACTGCGACTGTTTCGCGCACGGCCTCGGCCTCGTCCACGCCGCTGGCATAGCACATCAGCGCCGCGCCACTCGCGCCCTCGGGCAGCCCGTCGCCCGGATTTCGCCCCAGCTCGACCAGCAGGGTATAGACCTTTTGCCGGCTTGCCTTTTCATCTGCGGCCATGGGCCTGCCCTTCTTCTTTGCAAAAATACGTGCTGCGCAACCTCAGTCACGCAGCAATTCGTTGATCGAGGTCTTGGACCGCGTCTTTGCGTCGACCTTTTTCACGATCACCGCGCAATACAGGTTCACACCGTTCTTCGACGGCATGGTTCCCGCCACCACGACCGAACCGGCCGGCACCTCGCCATACATGACTTCGCCGGTTTCGCGATCCACGATCTTGGTGGACTGGCCGATGAACACCCCCATGCCCAGCACGCTGCCCTCGCGCACGATCACGCCCTCGACCACCTCGGAACGCGCGCCGATGAAACAGTTGTCCTCGATGATGGTGGGGCCGGCCTGCATGGGCTCCAGCACGCCGCCGATGCCGACGCCGCCGGACAGATGCACATTCTTGCCGATCTGCGCGCAGGATCCCACCGTGACCCAGGTATCGACCATGGTGCCGCTGTCCACATAGGCGCCGAGGTTGACAAATGACGGCATCAAGACGGCGCCGGGCGCGATATAGGCCGACTTGCGCACAACACAGTTGGGCACCGCGCGGAAACCGGCCGATTTCCAGTCAGCCTCGGTCCAGCCCTTGAACTTGCTGTCCACCTTGTCCCACCAGCCACCGCCCTGCGGGCCGCCTTCCTGCACCTCCATGTCCTTGATACGGAAACCCAGCAGCACCGCCTTCTTGGCCCACTGGTTCACATGCCAGCTGCCATCGTTCTGGCGCTCGGCAACCCGCAGCCGACCCGTATCGAGTGCATCCAGCGTTCCCTCGATGGCGTCGCGCAATTCCCCGGTCGTGGCGGGGGTGATGCTGTCGCGGTCTTCCCAGGCGGCTTCGATCACGGCTTCGAGCGCGGCGTTTGACATGGTTTTCCCTCACAAGTGACTGGTCTGTTTGGTGCAGAGGCTATAGGGCTAATCCAGCGCGCACGCAATGCGGCAAGACCGGACAGAGCAGAACAGGAGCCCCGGATGAATGACCAGACCCGGCCAAGGCGTTTTCCAGACGCCCGTACGGACGTACAGAAATGGAAAAAGACGCCTGATACCGCGCAGACCCGTTCGCCCACCTATCGCCTGGCTTTCAACGACCCCGATTTCCTGTGCCGTGACGAGTTGCGCCCGGTGCGCCTGCAACTCGAACTGCTCAAGCCCGAAATGGCGTTCGAGGAGGCCGGCATCGAATCAACCATCGTCATGTTCGGTGGCTCCCGCATCCCCGAACCCGCGAACAGGGACAGCGCGCGCACGCCAACCCTCGCTGGATTGTCGAGATATTATGACGAGGCCCGCGAATTCGCCCGCCTCTGCACACTGAAAAGCCTGAAATCCGAAGGCCGCCACGATGTCATCATCACCGGCGGCGGACCCGGCGTGATGGAGGCCGGAAACCGCGGCGCCTCTGATGCGGGAGGACGGTCGATCTCGTTGAACATCGTGCTCCCCCATGAGCAGGCGCCAAATGCCTACGCCACCCCCGAACTGTGCTTCAACTTTCACTATTTCGCCATTCGCAAGATGCATTTCCTGATGCGCGCCAAGGCAATCATCGTCTTTCCCGGCGGGTTCGGCACGCTGGACGAATTATTCGAAAGCCTGACCCTTATCCAGACAGGCCGCATGGACCGGATTCCCGTCCTTCTGTTCGGGCGCGCGTTCTGGGAGGGTATCGTGAACTTCGCGGCCCTTGCCGACGCGGGAACCATCGCACATGAGGACCTGAGTCTATTCACATTCGTCGAAACCGCCCAGGAAGCGATCGGCGCGCTTGAAACCGCCAACGGCGATGGCCCGACTGCACGCTGATCACTTTCTGCCCCGGGTAGTCATGCGTGTTGTCCTGCGCGTTACGCCCGAGGCCCGGTCCTGTCCCTGGCTCTGTCGTTGCGAGGCCAGGGCATATTCGACAAACTCGGTTACCTGAAACAGGCTGAAATTGTCATCCGATATCATGGTCAGGCGGATGCGCCCCTGACTGTCCTGCCAGACCGCGATACCCTCAAGATTGTCATGGGTGCCAAACGGCGTTACCAGCAGGGTTTCCTCGTTTGTCAAACCGTTCGCCGTGACATCGAAACGCCGGATGCGGGTTGCAAAGCCGCGAATCCAGATGAAATCGCGCTCCAGAAGATACAGCTTTCCATCCGGGCCGAAATCCAGCCCCGTCGGCAGGAACCTGCCCCGCCGCGGCAGGGTGAATGCACGCGTCCACTTGCCCTGCGGCCTTTTGCGATAGACGGGAAAGGGTTTGTTGATATCGCCCGACCGCTCGGGCAGCGTGTACAGGGTTCCCGTGGCATCTACCGCCAACGGCTCCATCCCGGCATTCACCTGAAAGCCGCGAAAATCGGGGTGCCGGCCGGTGGGGCTGGCCTTTCCGTTCGGCCGTTCATAGCGCCACACCCTGTGGTTGCCTTCGAACGAGACATAGATGCGCCCGTTCCGGTCGATGGCAAGCCCCTCGGAATCGCTGTCGAACCGATGCACCGGCTTGCCCTTGCGATCGAGCAGCGGATCGAACGACAGCAGGCGAACCCCGGTGATCCGGTCGCCCTGGCGCTGGATCGTGCCGGTTGCGATCCTGCCCTTGTCCGAGATCGCGGTAAACCTGATGCCGTCCGGCCCCAGCTCCAGCCCCGAAAACCCGCCAAAGCCGTCCCCTGGTTCGCTCCAGACATATCGCCCGAGATAGCGCAGATCGGCGGCGCCCGCAGGCATCGCCCACAACAACGCCAGCATCAACGTGACCAGATATTTCATTTGGCGTTCAACACCTTCATGCACTGGCGGGGCAGATCGGCCATGATCATCTCGCGCGCCCGGCGCGGGTGGGGCCTGTTATCCCGTCTGGGTTTGCGTACGCCCTTGGCGGGCGGCCTGAGGTAATCGGTGACCCACCAGTAGAGGCTCTTGTCGCATCCGTCACCCCTGGAAATCCGGCTGATGGGCGTCTGGCGGCGGCAGTCGGGCGAATCCGGCGGGCATTTCAGACGCACATGAAAATGATCGGCGTGCCCGTAAAGGGGGCGTATCTTGGCCAGCCACCGCCGATCGCGCCCGGCCTTGTGGCACATGTCGATCTTTATGGCCGCAGCCACGAATATGCGATCGACGGCGGGATCCTTCGCCGCCGCCTTGAGAATGGCCATATGGGTTGGCGTCCAGTTTCGGTTGACCCTCCGCTGGTCGCGCGTGCGCACCGAAATCGATGAAATCACTTCGCGTTGTGCCCGGCTGAGGCGCAGGCTGCGCGGCGGCAGCATCCAGATATCGACATCCAGGCCCACCTGATGCGAAGCATGGCCCGAGGTCATCGGCCCGCCACGGGGCTGGCTCATGTCTCCGACATACAGGCCCTTCCAGCCCAGCTCATGCGCCTTGCGACTGAGCCTTTCGATAAAGGCGATCAACGCCGGATGTCCCCAGTTGCGATTGCGCGACAACCGCATTGCCTGCCATGTGGGTCCGGTCTCGGGCAATTGCCGGGCGCCGGCCAGACAGCCCCTGGCATAATAGCCCACCGCTCGGGGCCTTTGCGGCGAAGGAACCGTTTTCGCCCCGAACAGCCTGTTGGCTGGCACCTCGCCGGGGCGGGGTTTGACATGGGTTGTACCGGCAAGAAAGATCACCGCCAGCATTGCCGGCAGAAAGGGCCTTATGCCCGGCCCGCGCAGGATCATTCCGCCCCGGTCGTTTGATCGCCCCGATCACCGTTCCGCCGCACCCAGATCATCAGGAACAGGCCCAGTGCAAACAGCACGATGACCGGTGTGACGCCCAGGCGCTGGCTCTGGGTGATGCCGGTCACCACGCCGATCGACAGCGGCGCGATGAACGCGGTCGCCTTGCCCGACAGGGCATAAAGGCCGAAGGCCTCGGTCATGCGCGAACGGTCGGCCTGATGCACCAGCATGGTCCGCGATGCCGCCTGAATGGTTCCCCCGGCCGCACCGATCAGAAATCCGCAGAAATAGAACACGATATCGGGCAGGCTGGAATCGGCACTCACCGGCATGAACAATACGCTCTGACGATCGACCAGAACGATGATCACCACCGTTCCCACCAGCACCAGAATACTGCCGATGATCACCGCCTTGGGTCCGTATTTCTGGTCGGCCATGCCGCCAAGCCAGGCAAACAACGCCCCCGAGGTGATGCCGATGATGCCGAAAACCCCGATATTCACGACCGACCAGCCCAGCACCCCCTTTGCGTAGATGCCGCCGAAGGTATAGATGCCGTTCAACGCATCGCGATAGAACATCGAGGCCGCCAGAAAGGCAAACAGGCTGGGCCGCCCCGGAAGGCTCCTGAGGGTACGGCCAAGGTCGCGCAACCCGGTTCTCAGGGCGCCTGTTACATCGGTCCTGCGCGGTGCGTCATGCACCCACAAAAAGAACGGAATCATGAAGATCGCATACCAGACCGCCGTCAACGGCCCGACCGAACGGGTGCCCTCGCGCGTGGCGGGATCCAGCCCCAGAATGGGGCGAATCCCGATCAGGGTCACGCCCTTGTCGTTTTCGGCCAGAAGGGTCAGCATCAGGACCAGCGCGATCAGCCCGCCAACATAGCCCAGCGCCCAGCCATTGCCCGAAAGCCGGCCCACCTTTTCATGAGGACCCAGCTCCGGAAGATAGGCGTTGGTAAAGATCGTGGCAAATTCCATGCCGATCAGCCCGATGCCGAAGGCAACAAGAATCCAGAAATAATCCTCCATTCCCGGCACGGCCCACCACAACAGGAACGAACCCGCGACATACATCACGCTGAAAAGGAATATCCAGGGCTTGCGCGGACCGGTCGTGTCGGACCACGCCCCCAGGATCGGCGCCAGGATGGCGATGAACACGCCCGCGATCCCGACGGTATACCCCCAGACCGTCTGTCCCAGCGTGCTGTCGCCGACCACCGCCGAGGTAAAATACGGCGCAAAGATAAACGTGATCAGAAGCGTGTTATAGGGCTGGCTTGCCCAGTCGAACAGCATCCATCCCCAGACTCGTTTTCTCAAAGAAACTTCGGCCATCTTGTCATCCCGTCCCCGTCTTTTGCGTTTTGGGAATTAAGACTCGTTTCTCGCGGGAAGAGCAAGGAAATTCCCGTCATACGGATGGGGGCCAGGGTCTCGATGCCTCGGCCTCGATCCAGGCATGCACATATTCGGGCAGGTCGGGTGAGTGCGCGGGCCAGCCCAGCTCATGCGCAAGACGGGCTGGTGCGACGATACCGTTCTCGTCACTTACCGCCATGCGCGCAAGGATGGAGGATGTCGCCTCGTGACCGCGCCACATGGATTGCTGAAAGTAGAAGAATCTTTCATCCCACCCCAGAATCGTGCTGCGCATGGCGAAACGCTGGAACATGTGCACCCTGCGCCGATAGCGCACCGAGGCACCCGCCACCGCCATCTTCCAGCCTTTGCGCCTGAGCACCGGCAACATTCCCGACCGCCACGCCATCGGCAGGCGCCCCAGATCATAGATCGTCAATGTCCGGCCGTTGTTGAGCTCCATCCACGGGTCAACGTCCCAGGGCCAGCAGAGGTGATGCGAAACATGGACCTCGCCCAATCCGAGCCGCCCGTCACGGGCATGGACGATCATTTCCTTGGCAAAGCGGAATATCGGGTACATCGTTTTTCGGATCCTTGGGACAGGTCGTGCATGTCCTGCCCGGGCGCGGATTTCAAGCGGGACGTTGCGAAACCCGATCACCCCCCGATCACCCCTTGCGCCCGAGGCCCGGGCTCACTAGGTCATGGGTCGAGTTTTCCACATGACCGGGCAGCCATATGTATTCACTGATTCAAATCCTGCTGATGATCCTGAATGTTCTCCAGTTCATCGTGATCGCCCATGTGATCATGAGCTGGCTGATCAATTTCCAGATCCTGAACCTGCATCAACCCATTGTCAGCCAGATCTGGTACGGATTGAACCGGCTGCTTGAGCCGATCTATTCGCGCATTCGCCGCTTTCTGCCCGATCTCGGCGGGCTGGACCTTGCGCCGCTGATCGTCTTTTTCGGCATCATCGCGTTGAAGATCGTGCTGATCAACAACGCCTATGCCTTTCTCTGAGCGCATCTCCCGGTGTGACGGCGGAACGCCCGCCACGACATGAACGGCGACCGCGCCTGTCAGGCCGCAACGGGGGATATGACCTGTGCCTCGTAGTTTCTGAGGATCGGGGCCGCCGGCGCGGGGGATTCCTTGCCGCGCGCATCGGCCAGCTCGGGAAAGATGGTCAGGATCTCGTCCAGCTGGGCGCGATCCATGCCGTCGCGGATGGTGTCTCCGACCAGGAAACTTTCACTGGCCAGATCGTTGCTGAACACGATTTCATGCCGGTCGAACATGATGTGGAAATAGACCAGCTCGCGGTTGCCATCCAGCCGGGCAATGCCATTCTTTCCCACAAGGGCACGGGCAGGCGCCAACGCCTCGTCCAGGCCGAAATGCATCTGCAACTGCCAACCGCCCAGCAACACCCGATGCTGGGGCGACAACATCAGGTCGCGTGACGGCAGACCGTCGCCCAGGCACCCCGCGGGTAACAGGATCGGGTGCAGTTCCGGCCGTTTCAGCAATTCGCGCGGGCCCAGCCGCTTGTGCCCGATCCAGCGCAGCGGCTGCAAACCGTTGTCGCGGGTTTCGATCAGATCACCCGGAGACAGCGTCTCCACCGGGCGCGCGCCGCTTTCCGTGCGGATCAGGGTTCCCGCCGTGAAACAGGGCAGAGACGAATAGTTCACCGGTGTATAGCCGGTGTAATTCGTCAGATCGAACCCGGTTCCCACCGACGCCCCCGGAATGGAACTGCCGGTGTCGTTCATCACGAATGACCGGGTGGTTCCGTTTATCGTCAGTTGAAATGTCTTGACCGTTTCGATCCCACCATTGATGAGGATGGTGTCGTTATAAAAGAACTGGTAGCTGTCCACCGGGTTGCCATTCACCAGAATTTGCTGTGGCGCGCCGGTATCGGCCGCAGCCGTGGCCTGCAACGCATTGTCATCGTCCGTGATCTGCATCGTGAAGGTGCCCGAAATCGTCGGGCTGATCCCGAAATCGACATATGAATTCGGCACTTCATAGATCGTGACGGTACGTGTTACCATTTCTTGCCCCCTGAGCCCTGGTTTTCCCTTTCGCCCGCAAGGAGATAGATGCCGACAGGCGACATCCCGCGCGCGGGTCTTGGAAAATGGGTAGGATTCGATCGTGGCAATTTTTCGACAATTCCCCGACAAATTGTCGGTTTATGTCAGCTTCGGGGACAATCCGCGTGCTCCTGCTGCCAAGATCACGCCCCTCGGTTGCGCATCGCCAACAGGCGCAAACGCAACGCATTGATCTTGATGAACCCGGCGGCGTCCTTCTGGTCATAGGCGCCGTGATCTTCCTCGAAGGTCACATGCTCTTGCGAATAGAGGCTGTAATCAGACCAGCGGCCGACCGTACGGGCCAGACCCTTGTACAGTTTCAGCCGGACGGTGCCGGTGACGAATTCCTGGCTGTGGTCGATCAGCGCCTGCAGCATCTCGCGCTCGGGGCTGAACCAGAAGCCGTTATAGATCAGCTCGGCATATTTCGGCATCAGCTCGTCTTTCAGATGGGCCGCGCCGCGATCAAGGGTGATCTGTTCGATCCCGCGATGGGCCTCGAGCAGGATGGTGCCGCCGGGGGTCTCATAGATGCCGCGGCTTTTCATGCCGACAAAGCGCCCCTCGACCAGATCGAGCCGCCCGATGCCGTGCTTGCGGCCATATTCGTTCAGCCGCGTCAGCAGGGCCGCGGGCGAAAGGGCCTCGCCATTGATCGCGACCGCGTCGCCGCGCTCAAAGGTGATTTCGATATATTCGGGCTGATCGGGTGCATCCTCGGGGTGGACCGTGCGCTGATAGACGTAATCGGGGGCCTCTTGCGCCGGGTCTTCCAGAACCTTGCCCTCGCTTGAGGTGTGCAGAAGGTTCGCGTCAACGCTGAACGGTGCCTCGCCGCGCTTGTCCTTGGCGATCGGGATCTGGTGGGATTGCGCGAATTGCAGCAGCTTCGTGCGGCTGGTCAGATCCCATTCGCGCCACGGCGCGATCACCTTGATATCGGGGTTCAGCGCATAGGCGGCCAACTCGAACCGCACCTGGTCATTGCCCTTGCCGGTGGCCCCGTGGGCAATGGCATCGGCCCCGGTTTCGGCGGCGATTTCGACCAGGCGCTTGGAAATCAGCGGGCGCGCGATCGAGGTGCCCAGCAGATACAGCCCCTCATAGACGGCATTGGCACGGAACATGGGAAAGACGAAATCGCGGACGAATTCCTCGCGCACGTCTTCGATATAGATGTTTTCGGGCGCAATCCCCAGCATCTCGGCCTTGTTGCGGGCAGGCTCCAGTTCCTCGCCCTGGCCCAGATCGGCGGTAAAGGTGACCACCTCGCAGCCATATTCGGTTTGCAACCATTTCAGGATGATCGAGGTATCAAGCCCGCCCGAATAGGCAAGGACGACTTTCTTGGGTGCAGGGTTGGTCACGACGCTGATCTCCGGCAAGTCTGGTTACCGGCGCGGTTTATTGCCTTTTCGGGCGCTGTGCAACGGGGCATCCCACATTCGAAGGCGCTGCCTCGGGCAACAGGCGGCCCTGCGGAAAAATTGCGGCGCGCCACGCATGAGGACCCGATTTCATCGCTCGGCCCCGCTCATCACACGAGTGTGACGCCACACCAGGCGCAAGGGTGTTAGGCTGAAGGTTACTTTTCCCCAATCACCAAAGACTTTTCCAGCCAGTTCCAGAAAATCACGGGAGATTTCAATGCCGGCATTCGTGACCAGAATTACCCCCTCGCTCGACCAGCCCTTTCAGCGTGTCCTCCTGCAGGTGATGACCGACACCAACACCCAGTGGGGAACGGCGGACAGCGGCAGTTCGCTGATCGGGGGAACCAGCCTTTCGACCCCCAGGATCAAGCTCGTCGGAGACGGGTTTACCCAACAGACCGACGGCAGCTTTACCGGCAACATCACGTCGATCGAAATCATGAGCCCGACAACCGGCGCGCCAGTGACCCGGATCACGAATCTCTCCCTTGCCGATTTCGCAACACTCGAAACCCAGGCCAAGGCAGGCAGCGGCACACCAGGCCCGAACGGGTATCCGGATTTCTATGCCACCCTGGGAAGCGGTGCGGCAGGCTGGAGATTCGTGGGTAGCAGCGGCGGTGATACATTCGAGGGCTTTGCCACTGACGACATCCTCAGGGGCCGGGGCGGGAATGACTGGTTCACACTCAGCGGCGGGGTCGACCTGATCGACGGGGGCCGGGGCCGCGATGGCCTCTATGCCGCGGAATCTTCGACGGGAATCGTCGTGAACCTGAAGCTTGGCGAGGTTACACTCAATGGAACGATATCGGTGCTGCGCAATGTCGAATCGGTTTTTGCAACCTACAGCCGGGATGTGCTGACCGGAGATTCCGCCAACAATACCCTGTGGGGGCTGGGAGGGCGTGACCGCATCGCCGGCGGTGGCGGAAATGATCGTATCTTTGGCGGCGGGGGGAATGATCGCGCATTCGGAGGCACCGGAAATGACAGGATTCGCGGGGATGGCGGCAATGACAGGCTGGATGGAAATGCTGGCAACGACTTTCTGCTCGGGGGCGGGGGAAATGACGTGCTGCGCGGTGGCGGAGGAAAGGATGAACTGTGGGGGCACCGGGGCAATGACGTTCTGCTCGGCGGTGGCGGAAACGACTTCCTGAATGGTGGTGCAGGCGACGACACACTGAATGGGGGGGCCGGACGTGATATCCTGAACGGCGGCCCCGGCAGTGACACCATGACCGGCGGCGCCGGCGCCGACACATTCCGGTTCGGCGGATCCACATCGCCAACACCCACAAGCACCCTCATCACGGACTTCACGCCAAACGATGGCGATCGGCTGAATTACCTGGGCGGAGACATCACGAATCTGACCGTCACCCATTCGTCCGGCAACACCAACATTGAACAGCCCGGCGGTGACGTTCTGATTCTGTCCGGCATCACATTGACCGAGGCCCAGGTTCTGGCACTGGTCGACCTGATGTAGGATCGGCGGCTGCATCCGGTCTGCCCGACCAATCCGCCGCGTTGTCTTTCGGCTGCATCCGTCGCAAAGATGTGGTTTCACGACCGCCGGAGGAATCATGCCCGATTTTGTTGCCAACGCGATTGCCGCACGCCGCGAGATGCGCAAGTTGTTCGATGAAACCCCGCTGCAACGCAACGACTTTCTTTCGCGGAAATTCGGCGCCGAGATCATGCTCAAGCGCGAAGACCTGTCGCCGGTGCGCAGCTACAAGATACGCGGCGCGTTCAACGCCATGCGCAAGCATCTTGCCACGCATCCCGATCAGGCCCGTTTCGTGTGTGCGAGCGCCGGCAATCATGCGCAGGGGGTTGCCTTTGTGTGCCGGCATTTTGGGGTGCATGGGGTGATCTTCATGCCGGTGACGACCCCCAACCAGAAGATCGACAAGACGCGCGCATTCGGCGGCGACAATATCGAGATCAGCCTTGTCGGCGACTATTTCGAAGACACGCTGAAGGCCGCGCAGGAATATTGCGCCAGCGAAGGCGCGCATTTTCTGGCCCCCTTCGACGACGACGACGTGATCGAGGGGCAGGCCAGCGTTGCCGTCGAGCTGCTGGAACAGGCCCCCGAGACGATTGACATGGTGATCCTGCCCGTGGGCGGGGGCGGGCTGGCCTCGGGCGTGGTGAAATATCTGCAGGCGCTGTCACCGCAGACGACCTTTCGTTTTGTCGAACCCGCCGGCGGGCGCAGCCTGGCCGCGGCGCTTGAGGCGGGGCATCCGGTGACGCTGGACAAGGTCGATTCCTTTGTCGATGGCGCGGCCGTCGCGCGGATTGGCGCGCGCACCCTTGCCGCGCTGAGGGATGTTGACCCCGCGCATGTTCTGGCTGCCCCCGAGGATCGTATCTGCGTCACCATGATCGAGATGCTGAATGTCGAGGGCATCGTGCTGGAGCCCGCCGGCGCCATGTCCGTCGATGCGCTGGGCGATCTGCGCGACGATATTGCCGGCAAGCGCGTCGTGTGCATCACATCTGGGGGAAATTTCGATTTCGAACGCCTGCCCGAGGTCAAGGAACGCGCGCTGAAATTCCAGGGGCTGAAAAAATATTTCATACTGCGCTTTCCGCAGCGCCCCGGCGCGCTGAAGGAATTTCTGAATATCCTTGGACCTGACGACGACATCACGCGGTTCGAATACCTCAAGAAATCGGCGCGAAATTTCGGATCCGTCCTGATCGGGATCGAGGCCCGCAATCCGGCCGATTTCCCCCGCATCTGTGCGCGGATGGACGCGGCCGGCATGGCCTGGCAGGACATTACCGAAAACGAGGCGCTTGCGCAGTTCCTGATCTGAACCGGGTTCGTCTGCCGTCAGCGGAGCGGACAGGCCGCCGGATCGCGGCCAGGCCGCCCAGGCAGGCCGCGCACCGACAGGCGGACCGCCCCCCGTCTCACGATCCCCGTCTCACGATCCCCGGGCCAACAGCCGGGTCACGAAATGACGGTCGCCACCATTGGCCAGCATCCTGGCCGCGTCTTTCATCGGCACCCAGTGGGCCGTGTGGTGCGGCTCGGATATCTGTGCCAGTCTGCGGGTCGGCTGGCACAGATATATGTGGCAGACCTTGCGGGCCCATATCTCGTATTCCGGCATCCAGGTATAGCGCTGAAAGGCCCCCAGACGGCGATGGATGCGAATCCCCCACCCGGTTTCCTCGCGCACCTCGCGATGCAGCGCCACTATCGCCGTCTCGCCTGGGTCGATACCGCCGCCGGGCAGCTGAAATTCGGGCCGCGGGCGGGCCTGAAAGGTAATCAGCAGACTGTCTCCCAGCCGTACCACGCCATAGGCACCGGGGCGCGTGCGGTAATGAATCCCCGCCTTTATCGGCTCGTCGAATCGCCTGATCATGCCGGCCTCAAGTTTTTCTCACGCAAGTGTTGAATTGCCTTGCTGCTTCACCTTCTCTATTGCAACGCGCTGTAGGTCAAGGAAAGTCGGAACCGCCATGAACCCGTCTGACAGGAATGCCTGGGATGATACCGTTCTGCCCTTTCAACTGGACCGTGCCGATATACGCGGACGCATGACCCGTCTCGACAGCGTGCTGGAGAGGATACTTGGCCAGCATGCCTACCCTGCCCCGGTCGAGGCAATGGTGGCCGAGGCCTGCGTACTGACCGCGCTGATCGGCCAGACAATCGAATTACGTTGGAAGCTGAGCCTGCAAATCCGGGGCGATGGTCCGTTGCGTCTGATTGCAACCGATTTCCTTGCCCCCGACAACAGGGACGAACCCGCAAGAATACGCGCCTATGCCGCTTTTGACGCGGGGCGGATCGCTGCTGCCGATGAGGCGCCTTTTGCAATGATCGGCAGGGGGATGTTCGCGATCCTGATCGACCAGGGCAAGGGCACGACCCCCTATCAGGGCATCACCCGCCTGACCGGAGGCTCGCTCTCAGCCAGCGCAAGCGCCTATTTCAAACATTCGGAACAATTGCCGACTCGCTTTGCCACGGCCATGGGCAAGGCGCGGGTTCCCGGCGAACAGGGCGTCCGATGGCGCGCGGGCGGCATCATGATCCAGCATATGCCCGCGCCCTCGGCCGCTGTCAGGCCAGACCGGACAGCCGAGGAAAACACTGCGGAATCGGTCGAAAGAGACGCCGAAAACTGGCGCCGGGTGAACTTGCTGCTTGATACGGTCGAGGAAATCGAGCTGATCGGCCCCCTTGTTTCGCCCGCCGAGCTGATCCATCGCCTCTTTCACGAGGAAACCCCCCGCATATACGAGGCCCAGCCGGTACGTTTTGGCTGCACCTGCAGCCCTGACAAGGTAAGACAGGCAATGTCGATCTATTCCGCCAGGGACATAACCCACATGACGACCCGTGATGGCAAGGTAACGGCCGACTGCCAGTTCTGCGGAGCCCATTACGAGTTCGACCCGGAGGAACTGGGATTCGAGGCAAAAAAGGGCTGAGTTTCCTTGCCCCGCGCCAGCCTGTGCTCCATCTATGGGGCATGGATGTTCAACCCTACAGCATCGCCCATGTGGCCAGCTTCCTTGAACGCGACCTGCGCGAGGGATCCTCGGATTTCGATCTGAACCCGGAAATCCGGGCGTCATGGCCAGCGCCGGTCGAACTGCGGCCCGCGGCCGTCCTGATCCCGCTGATCGAACGAGACGATGGCCTGCGGGTCATTCTGACCAAACGGGCATCTCATCTCAGGCATCATCCCGGGCAGATAGCCTTTCCGGGTGGAAAACTGGAAGAGCATGACGCAGGCCATGCGGCCGCAGCCCTGCGCGAAGCCGAGGAAGAGATTGGCCTGCCGCCCGAACATGTGCACCTGCTGGGCGAGATGCAGACCCACGAAACCGTCACCCATTTCCGCATCACCCCGGTCATCGGCCACGTTACCCGCAACTTTTCCCCACGCCCCCATGCGGGCGAGGTTGACGAGGTTTTCGAGGTTCCCCTGTCATATGTGGGCAACCCTGAAAACTTTGCGATCGAGGGCCGATTCTGGCAAGGCAAACGCCGCCTCTATTTTGTGGTGCCCTGGGGTCCCTATTATATCTGGGGAGCAACCGCGCGCATATTGCGCAATCTGGCAGAAGGGCTGTCGAAATGACCCGGGTCAAGGGCGCCTGGCTGCAAGGCCCCGATACCCGGGCGATCTTTGCCATGCTTGAGGATGGCGGATATCAGGCGTGGGTGGTGGGCGGCTGCGTGCGCAACGCGCTGTTGGATCAGCCGGTCATCGATGTCGATTTTGCAACCGATGCCCTGCCCGACCGGGTGGTGGACCTGGCCCAGAGGGCCGGATTGCGCGCCATCCCCACGGGCATCGCCCATGGGACCGTAACCGTCATTGCCCAGGGCACCGGGTTCGAGATCACCACATTTCGCCGCGACATTCACACCGATGGCCGTCATGCCCAGGTGGTCTTTGCCAAGAGCATGGAGGAAGACGCCCACCGACGCGACTTTACCATCAACGCCCTTTATGCCAACCGCCAGGGCATGGTGCGCGATCCCCTTGGCGGGCTGGCCGACATAAGGGCGCGGCGGGTCCGCTTCATTGATGATCCCCACGCCCGCATCCGCGAGGATTATCTGCGCATCCTGCGATTCTTTCGTTTCCATGCCTGGTATGGCGACCCGGAAAACGGGATCGATGCCGATGGCCTGGCGGCATGTGCGGCCCATGCGGATGGAATCGACGCCCTCTCGCGCGAGCGGGTGGGCAACGAAATGCGCAAGCTTCTCGCAGCGCCCGATCCGGCCCCCAGCCTGGCCAGCATGGAGATCAGCGGCGTGTTGCGCCATGTGCTTGCGGGGGCATCCACCACCCTGTTACCGGCGCTTGTCCACCTCGAATCGTCCTTGCAGGAAAACCCCCGCTGGCTACGCCGCCTTGCCTGTCTGGGTGCGGAAAAGGCCGCCGAGCGACTGCGGCTGACACGATCCGAGGCACGCTACCTGCAAGCATTGCAACGGGAAACGGGCGGCAGCGCGACGATCCCCGAGCTTGCCTACCGGCTGGGGGCCGAAGCCGCCATCGACATCGCCCTGCTTCGGGCCGCAGCAATGGGTACAGCCCTGCCCGAGGGGCTGCGTCAGCTGGCCGAACATGCCGCCCGTCAACGGTTTCCGCTGCGTGGTTCCGATATCACGAGCGGTGAGACGGGCGCGGCGCTGGGAAGGAAACTGAGGCGTCTGGAAAAGATATGGATCGATTCCGGATTTACCCTCGGCCGGGACGATCTGCTGAAGGATTGAAAGGGGGGGCGTCCCACGCGGGGCGCCCCCTGGAAACATCATGTTGCCTGCGGCCGTCAGCCCAGTTTCGGCATCACGTTGACACCATGTTCATAGACTAGTTGTCCCCCGAAATAGGCGACCACGATGATGAACGCAACAAGGGCGACATCGACCACGACGACGGCCAGCTTGCGCCCGCCTTCAAGGGGGACCTGTTTCCACCAGACATAGGCGCGTGCGATGGCCCAGGCCCCGAACAGCCAGGCCGCGGTGGTGCCCAGCGTCTCGTGCACATCTGCAAGGGCGGGCGAGACCCCGCGCGAAATGGCAATCTCAAGCGCCGTATCGCCCAGAGCCGCGGCGAGCGCTGCAAAGGCACCGGTGGCAACGGCGATCGCAGCCGCCATCGAGGCATATGTATCGCGCCCGCCGATGGGAATCCGGCGCCACAGGGCAAACAGGTCGATCGCGGCAAGAAGCGTGATCAGAACAATGGGGAAATGCAAAATCATCGGGTGCAGCTGCTCGATTGCGGGCATGGGGAACTCCTGTATCCTGGTCTGGATTCCCGGCCGGGGCATGGCGGGTCGGGAAATGTTTCATGTTTGCCAGGCACACCTATGCCGCGCTGCGGCGTGGTTCAAGATCACGTTCCTAAACCAGGGTTAAGGATCGCATCTGTAAACGAATGTTTTACCGATGCCGCCTGGCGGCCGCCCCTGTCCGGGCGCCATTTTCTGCACCGCCGCATATTTTTCCCTTGCGGGGTTGGGCCTGCCTCGTCATTCCTGTCATGCCGTCGGCCGGTACAACGGGAAGGAGGGAGTAATGCAATTTCGCGTGATGCGACTGGGCCACAAGGGTGACGGCATTGTCGAAACGACCGAAGGCGAAGTTTTCATTCCCTTCACCCTGCCCGGTGAAATCATCGAGGGCACGCCTTGCGATGGCCGCATCGACCAGGCCAGGGTCGTTACCCCCTCGCCCGATCGCGCAAGCCCGCCCTGCCCCCATTTCGGGGCCTGTGGCGGTTGCGCGCTGCAACATGCCTCGGACATGTTTCTTGCCCGCTGGAAATCCGAAATCACCAGGCAGGCGCTTGCCGCACGCGGGATCGATTACAACCCTGCGCCTGCCGAGATTCCGGCAGCAAACGGACGCAGGCGAGCAACCCTTGCGGGCCGGCGTACCAGAAAGGGGGCGCTGGTCGGCTTTCACGCACGCGCATCGGATGTCATCGTTCCCATCCCCTCATGCACGTTGCTCGCGCCCGAGATCATCGACGCCCTGCCCTGGTTCGAGCGCCTCGTTCGAATGGGCGGCACGCGCAGAGGCGAGGTTTCGATCAAGGTCGCGACCAGCATGAACGGGCTGGATGTCAGCGTCTCGGGCGCAAGAAGGGCCGAGCTGTCGCTTCTGGCCGATCTTGGCACCCTTGCGCGCAAGGCCGGATTTGCCCGCCTCGTGTGGAATGACGCGGTCATTGCAACGATCGCACCACCCGAACAGCTGTTCGGCCAGACGCGCGTCATACCCCCGCCCGGGGCCTTTCTGCAGGCCACGGCCGAGGGGCAGGCGGCACTGGTTTCTGCCGTGCTCGATGCGGTTGGCAAGGCCCGTCACGTTGCCGACCTGTTTGCCGGCTGTGGAACCTTTTCGCTGCCGCTTGCCCGCAAGGCCCGGATCACCGCCTGCGAGAGCGATGCCGACGCGCTGTCAGCCCTGCATTCTGCCTGGCGTATGGGACGCGACATGAAGACAGTAACGACCCACCGGCGCGACCTCTTTCGCCGGCCGCTGCTGGCGGCCGAGCTGGACCGGTTCGATGCGGTGGTTCTGGATCCTCCGCGCGCCGGCGCGCTTGCCCAGGTGGCCCAGCTTGCGGCCAGCACGGTGTCGCGCGTGGTCCATGTATCGTGCAATCCGGTCACGTTCGCGCGCGACGCAGCCACCCTTGTGGAAAGGGGGTTCAAGCTGGATCATGTAAAGGTGATCGACCAGTTCCGCTGGTCGCCCCATGTCGAACTGGTCGCGCTTTTCAGCCGTGACTGACCCTCTGCCTCAACCGCGCGATTGCCGCCGCGACGGCCCAACCGACAAACATCAGAATGATCGAGGTGACGATGGTCGTGGCATAGAACCCCATGCGCGCCGAAAAATCCATGTCGTTCAGAAAGGGATAAGGCAGACCGCTGGTCGCCTTTCCCTCGGGGAAGCTGTTGAGCGGCTGAACCAGCAGCTCGATCCAGGCGATATAGGACAGGAAAATCGTCATCATGATGATGAAGGTCCGTTTCAGATCCCTGAAAACCCCCAATATGAAAAAGGCATCGAACCACATCAACAGCTGGGTCACGCCATGCAGGTAGTATTCCTGATACCATGGCATCGGCCGGCCCCCCGCGTTTACCAGCGCGGGATCGGTGAAATACAACTTCCAGTACAGGAACAGCACCATCGCCCCGAGCACGACACTTGCCGAAACAAGGGGGTTGAAGCTGCGGCTGCTCCAGCCCATCGCGTTGCGCAACATCATCCAGGCAACGACCATGTTGGCCGTCAACCCCCAGATGGTCAGATACCGGAACTGCCAGCCGAACACGTCCAGCGGAAAGCGCGAGAACTGGTACAGCCAGAAACCCAGCGCCAGAAGGAAGACCCCCCAACGATAGGTTGTCACGGCCATTGACGTGTTGCGAGACATCGAAACCCTCCCAAGAATGCGGCCTCTGTCCTTCCCCGACAGGTCTTTCGGGCTGCAAACACCTCCCGATCCCCCGTCAGGCGCGTCAGGCGCGCCGGCTGGAGACCGTCGAAATGCCCAGAACCTCCAGTACGCGCCCCTCGATCTGTGCTGCGTTGAGGCCGGCGGCATCATACATCGCCGCAGGAGAATTCTGTGCGATAAAGGAATCCGGCAGAACCATCGAGCGATACTTCAACCCCGTGTCGAACACGCCATGCTCGGCCAGAAGATGGGCCACATGGCTGCCGAAACCGCCAACGGCACCCTCTTCGACGGTGATCAGCGCCTCGTGATGACGGGCAAGTTGCAGGATCAGATCGTGATCCAGAGGCTTGGCGAAACGAGCGTCGGCAACGGTCGCCCTGATCCCCCGGGCCGCCAGCGATTCGGACGCCTTGAGGACCTCGGCCAGACGGGTACCGAATGACAGGATGGCGACACGCCCCCCCTCGGCAATGATCCTGCCCTTGCCAATCTCCAGAACCTGCCCACGTTCGGGGACATCCACCCCCACGCCCTCGCCCCGCGGGTATCGGAATGCGCTGGGCCGATCATCGATGGCCGCCGCCGTGGCCACCATATGCACAAGCTCGGCCTCGTCCGCCGCCGCCATGACCACGAAATCGGGCAGGTTGGCCAGAAAGCCAATGTCGAAGCTGCCGGCATGGGTAGCCCCGTCAGCCCCAACCAGGCCGGCGCGGTCGATGGCGAAACGCACGGGCAATCGCTGGATGGCGACATCATGCACGATCTGATCATAGGCGCGTTGCAGAAAGGTGGAATAGATCGCGCAAAAGGGTTTCATTCCGCCGGCGGCGAGACCGGCGCTGAAGGTAACCGCGTGCTGCTCGGCAATGCCGACATCGAAAACGCGGTTGGGATAGCGGCTCGAAAAATGTTTCAACCCGGTTCCGTCGGGCATGGCGGCGGTTACCGCAACGATGCGGTCGTCCCGACTGGCCTCATCGGTCAGGGCCTCGGCGAATACACGGGTGTAGCTGGGTGCATTGGACGGCGCCCTGACCTGTTCGCCAGACACCACGTTGAATCGTGCCACGCCGTGATACTTGTCGCTGGATGCCTCGGCGGGCGCATAACCCTTGCCCTTTCTTGTCAGAACATGAATCAGCATCGGCCCGGTCGCACGCTCGCGAACGGTGCGCAGCAACGCAAGAAGCTGCCCCATGTCGTGCCCGTCGATGGGACCGACATAGGAAAAGCCAAGCTCCTCGAACAAGGTGCCGCCTATCGTCATCCCCTTGACCAGCTCCTTGGCGCGGCGCGCACCCTGTTGAAACGGCTCGGGCAGCAGGCTGACCGCACCCTTGGCTGCGGCCTTGAGCTCCTGAAAAGGCGCTCCGGCATAGAGGCGGGAGAGATAGGACGACAACGCGCCAACAGGCGGGGCGATCGACATTTCATTGTCGTTCAGGATCACGAACAGCCGCTTGCCCATCGCCCCGGCGTTGTTCATGGCTTCGAACGCCATGCCCGCGCTCATCGCGCCGTCGCCGATCACGGCAATGGCATCCCCCAGAACCGGATCGACGGCACCGCCCAGATCGCGCGCCACGGCAAAGCCCAGCGCCGCCGATATGGATGTCGAACTGTGCCCGGCGCCGAAGGGGTCATAGGGGCTCTCGCTGCGCTTGGTGAACCCCGACAAACCGCCGGGTTGGCGCAAGGTGCGGATACGATCGCGCCGCCCGGTAAGGATCTTGTGCGGATAGCATTGATGCCCGACATCCCAGATCAGCCGGTCTCGTGGCGTGTCGAAAACGGCATGCAGGGCCACCGTGAGTTCGACAACGCCCAGCCCGGCGCCCAGATGGCCGCCGGTCATCGAGACGGCCGAGATCGTCTCGGCCCGCAATTCATCTGCCAGAACGCGAAGCTCGCCATCCGACAACTGCCTGAGGTCGGCCGGTGTCCTTACCCGGTCGAGCAGGGGTGTTTGCGGTCTTGGTTGATTCGGCACTGTCTGTTTTCCCGTGGCGCCGCTGCCAATCGTCAAACCCTATCACATGTCGCGGTCGATGATAAAGCGAGCAAGCTGGCGCAGGTTATCGCCCGTTCCGCCGAAAGGTTCAAGTACATCACATGCCTGTTCGACCAGGGCGGCGGCTTTCTGACGCGCAGCCTCGACCCCCAGCAGGGAAACAAAGGTGGCCTTTCCCGCGTGCGAATCCTTTTGCAGGCGCTTGCCCGCCCTGGCAACATCGCCTTCGACATCGAGAATGTCATCGGCAATCTGAAACGCAAGGCCGATCGCCCGCGCGTAGCTGCGCATCAATTCGGTGTTGGCATTGCCCATCACCGGCCCGGCTGTGGCGGCCCAGGTGAACAGTTTGCCGGTCTTGTTTTCCTGCAACGTCGTGATCTGTTCCAGCGTCAGCGGGGTTTCGGCGGTCTCGGCCGCAATGTCCTGCATCTGCCCCTCGACCATGCCGCGCATGCCGGCGGCCTCGGCCAGCGAGGATATCAATCGCAGACGGATATTCGCATCGGCTGCGCTGCGCGGCGACGCCAGAATTTCAAAGGCAAAGGTCTGAAGGGCGTCTCCGGCCAGAATGGCGGTGGCCTCGTCCCACTTGACATGCACTGTCGGCTTGCCGCGCCGCAGATCGTCGTCATCCATGGCCGGAAGGTCGTCATGTACCAGCGAATAGGCATGGATACATTCGACCGCCGCGGCCACTCGATCTGCCTGCTGAGGGCGAACGCCATAGAGGCTGGCCCCTTCCAGTACCAGAAAGGCCCGCAGCCTTTTCCCCCCCGACAGCACGGCATGGCGCATGGCGCGGCTCAGCCGTGTATCATCAACCTCGCCGAACAGTTCGCTCAGGCATGTCTCGACCCGCGCCGCATGCGCCGCCATCACCTGGGCAAACATGACTCAGATATCCTCCAGCGGTCTGGTTCCGCTCGGTTCGCCGTTCTCGCCCAGCGTGATCTGGGCGACCTTCTCCTCGGCGGTTCGCAACCTGGCCTCGCAGTGCTTGCGCAAGGCCTCGCCACGTTCATACAGCCGGATCGAATCCTCAAGCGGCACCTGCGCTCCCTCAAGCTGGCTGACAACGCGTTCTAGTTCGCTCAACGCCTCTTCAAAGGTCATCTCCGATACCGGTTTGTCAGCCATTTCCCCGCTCCATCAAAACCCTGACATGCGCCGCGACCGACGCGGCGAGCGCATCCAAATCATATCCGCCCTCCAAAGTCGAGACCACGCGTGAGCTGGCAAACCCATCGGCAATATCGCAGACCTGCCCGGTGACCCAGGCGAAATCGTCCTCGGTCAGGTCCAGATTGGCCAGCGGATCGGCGCGATGCGCGTCAAAGCCGGCCGAGATCAGCAGCAATTCGGGTTCATGGGCGGTCAGCGCCGGCAGGGCACGTTCGGTGAAAGCCATGCGAAAGCCGACCCCATCGGTGCCCGGTTCCAGGGGGATGTTCACCACATTGTCATGGGCGCCACGTTCATCCGCGCTGCCCGAGCCGGGATAAAGCGGCATCTGGTGGGTCGAAACGAACAGGATACGCCCGTCGTCCCAGACCAGATCCTGCGTGCCGTTGCCGTGATGGACGTCGAAATCGACAATGGCGACGCGGCTCAACCCGTGTCGTTCGAGCGCATGTCTGGCGGCAATCGCAATGTTGCCGAAAAGGCAAAAGCCCATCGGCCGGCTCTTTTCGGCGTGGTGGCCGGGCGGGCGAATGGCGCAAAAGGCGTTCGTGACCCTGCCCGACAGCACCGCATCGACCGCCGCGACATTGGCACCGATCGCGCGAAAGGCGGCATTCAGGGAACCAGGCGACATATGGGTGTCGGGGTCAAGGGCGCGATAGCCCTGATCGGGGCTGGCCGTGCGGATCAAGGCAAGATGCTGCGCCGGATGGGCCAGCAGGATATCGGCATCCTTGCACAACGGGGCAGAACGGCGATCGAGCGCATCAAAGGCCTGATCTGCAAGCGCCTTGTCGATCACCCGCAGGCGGGCAACCTGTTCGGGGTGCCCCGGCGGGTTGGTATGTTCAAGACAGTCGGGATGGCTGAACAATGCGGTTGTCATGGGCCGAGCTTAGGTCAGGGGCGGGCGGGCTGCAAGAAGCAGACGCACCGCAAGAATCACCATGGCCCGCCCGATTTCGCGGGCGCGCCATTTTTCGTTGGTCGATATCTCAGGCCGAGGCGCGTTGCCGGTTGCCCTGCTTGTTCGACCAGTTGCTGCGGCGCCGGTTGCGGCCGCCACCCTTGGCCGGACGGCGCACCGAATTGGCAGCCTGGCGGGCAGGGATTTCGGTTCCATCAACCGATTGCGCCGGAATTTCCTGACGAATCAGGCGTTCGATATCGCGCAGCTGCTTGAGCTCGTCACCCGCGCAGAACGAAACCGCCAGTCCCGAGGCGCCTGCACGCGCGGTGCGGCCGATACGGTGGACATAGCTTTCGGCGACATTGGGCAGGTCGTAATTCACCACGACCTCGACGCCCGGCACATCAATGCCGCGTGCCGCGATGTCGGTGGCGATCAGGACCGGATTCGAACCGCTGCGGAATGCCGCAAGCGCGCGCTGGCGCTGGCCCTGTGACTTGTTTCCGTGGATTGCCCCGGCGCCCAGCCCATCGGCATTCAGCTTGCGGGCCACCTTGTCGGCGCCGCGCTTGGTGCGGGTAAAGACGATCATGCGCTTGCCGGGATGCGCGCGCACAAGGCGGGCGATGGCCGAAACCTTGTCACCGCTCTGCATGTGCAGCACGGTCTGGTCGATCCGGTCGGCGGTGGCGGCAACCGCGGCAACCGAGACTTCGGCCGGGTTGGTCAGGTGGTCGGCGGACAGTGCCCTGATTTCCCTGGGCATGGTGGCCGAGAACAGCAGCGTCTGCCGCTTGGCCGGCAGCAGGCGCAGGATGCGGCGGATCGCCGGCATGAAGCCGATGTCGAGCATCTGGTCGGCCTCGTCCAGCACGACCGTTTGCACATGGTCAAGACGCAGCGCCTTTTGCGAGATCAGGTCTTCCAGACGTCCGGGCGTTGCCACCAGCACATCGACACCATTGCGCAACGCGTTGATCTGGCGCTTGATGGGAACACCACCGACAACCACGACCGAGCGCAGCGGCAGGCCGGCGCCGTAATCCTGAACCGATTTCTCGATCTGGGCGGCCAGTTCGCGGGTCGGCGACAGGATCAGCACGCGCACGGGGCGATGGCCCCTGGCGCGCGGGGCCTCGACCAGCCGGTGCAGCAGCGGCAGGGTAAAGGCGGCGGTCTTGCCTGTGCCCGTCTGGGCCAGGCCGACAACGTCGCGGCCCTGCATGATCAGCGGGATGGCCTGTTGTTGAATGGGGGTGGGGGTTTCGTAGCCCTGTTTCACAAGGGTCGAAAGGATCGGCGCAGCAAGGCC
Source organism: uncultured Rhodobacter sp. (assembly GCA_964637875.1). GTDB lineage: Bacteria > Pseudomonadota > Alphaproteobacteria > Rhodobacterales > Rhodobacteraceae > UBA5972. Next base: position 33,189 of record CAZWXK010000014.1, on the reverse strand, counting down.
GAGTTCGTCAAAATTCACAATGTTTCTTTCTCAGGTAGGGTTGCCGGAGACCTGATTTCGTCGGGTCCACAAGCACCGTGTTCTTGTCAATCGAGCGACAAGACAAAACGGATACATGTGCCCGCAAGGTCAGCCGCAGCATCTCTCTGGATCTTCGCGATGTCGGGAGGATACAGTGATTTTCAGGCCTTGGCGTATCATGCCTGCCTGAATGCTTGGTTGGCGTAGACACTGTTTGGGGTTGAAAGTCAACAGGATTCGGCAGCATCGGTCAAATAGCAGCATGGGGGGGCGCTGCCCCCGGCCCTGACGGGCCTCCCCCGGAGGTATTTGGACAAAGAAGAAGATGCGGGATCAATCCGGGGCCAGCATGTAGCCCTCGCCGCGGACGGTTTGCAGGTAGCGCGGCGATTTCGGGTCGGATTCTATCTTGCGGCGCAGACGCGTGATCTGCACGTCTATTGCCCGTTCCTGGGCCTGGCCCTTGTCGCGGCCCAGTTCCTCGACAAGGTGGGCGCGGCTGATGGGCTTGTGGGGGCGCGCGGAAAAGATCCTCATCAGGGCGCTTTCGGTGGCGGTGAGGCGGACCAGCTCGGAACCTTTCCACAATTCGCCCCGGCCCAGATCGTAGCGCACCTCTCCCATGCTGAGGGTCTTGGGGACGTCGCTTTCAGTGCCCGATCGCGCCACGCGGCGCAGGATGGCATTGATCCGCAGCAGGAGTTCGCGCGGCTCGAACGGCTTGGAAAGATAGTCATCGGCGCCGGCCTCGAGACCCGTGATGCGGTCACTGGCCTCTCCGCGCGCGGTCAGCAGAAGAATCGGCGTCGACAGGCTGCGACGCAGGTCGCGGGTGAGGCTGACCCCGTCCTCGCCCGGCATCATCACGTCGAGCACGATGAGGTCGAATTCCAGCCCCGCGAGCAGCCGCCGCGCATGGGCTGCATCCCGCGCGGCGGTTGCAAGGAATCCGTTACGCTGCAGGAAGGTCCGCAGGAGGCCGCGTATTCGTTCGTCATCATCAACGATCAGAACGTGATGTTCCGGAAGATCACGATCACCCATTGCCTGTACCCCGCATTCAACCGTTGTCCGACATGGAATCGAGAAACCTGCGCATCCTCGGGTCCATGATCTGCTCGAGCACCTTGCGAAAACCCTGCACGGCCTCGGGGCCGGCGGCCCGATAGGCCGCGCGCATGCGGGCACGCTGGGCTTCGGACAGTTCGTGTTCCAGCTGTCGGCCCTTGTCGGTGAGATACAGGTTGCGCTCGCGCTTGTCGCGGGTGCCGATGCGGCTTTCGACAAGACCGTCCTCGATCAGGGTGCGCAATACGCGGTTGAGCGACTGTTTGGTCACACCCAGTATATCGAGCAGGTTGTTGACCGTGGTGCCGGGCGAGCGGTTGATGAAATGGATCGCACGATGATGCGCCCGCCCATAAGCATGGTTTTCGAGTATTCGGTCGGGATCGGCGGTGAAGCCGCGATAGGCAAAGAACATGGCCTCGATGCCCTTGCGCAGCTGGTCATCGGTCAGGAACAGCAGGTTCTCGCCGCCACCGCCTTTTCCGGGGAATGGTCTGTCCTGCATGATTGGCGACTCTTTTCACGATTTCAGCATCTTGCGTCATTTTATGTCAGTCTTATTGACTTTCCAAGAATCAAATGATAGCAAAAAGCTGGATTGGCGTAATTTTATGTCCGTATCGGACGTGAATACGTAACTTTCGACAAGCCGGCGCAGCCGGAGCAATTCAGGGGTGTCGGTAATGACAGCTGCATATGACGATCGGGACGGCTATATCTGGATGGACGGAGCCTTTGTTCCCTGGCGCGAGGCGAATACACATATCCTGACCCATGCCATGCATTATGCGTCCAGCGTATTCGAGGGCGAGCGCGCTTATGGGGGCAGGATATTCAGATCGCGCGAACATTCCGAGCGCCTGCATCAATCGGCCGAAATGATCGATTTTCACATCCCCTGGACCGTCGATCAGATCGAAGACGCCAAGGCCGCAGTCCTTTCCCGCAACGGGCTCGAAGATGCCTATGTCCGCGCGGTTGCATGGCGCGGCGCGGGCGAAGACATGGGCGTGGCATCGGCGCGCAACCCGGTACGCCTGGCAATTGCGGCATGGGAATGGGGCGCCTATTACGGCGACGCCAAGATGCAGGGTGCCAGGCTGGACATTTCGAAATGGAAACGCCCCAGCCCCGAGACAGTTCCCAGCCACGCCAAGGCGGCAGGCCTTTACATGATCTGCACCATGTCGAAACATGCGGCCGAGGCCAAGAGCTGTTCGGACGCGCTGATGATGGATTACCGCGGCTATGTGGCCGAGGCGACCGGGGCAAACATCTTTTTTGTCAAGGATGGCGAGGTGCACACGCCGCTGCCCGACTGCTTTCTGAACGGTATTACCCGCCAGACGGTCATCACCATGCTGAAGGAACGCAACATTCCGGTACATGAGCGGCATATCATGCCTGAAGAGCTCGAGGGTTTTCAGCAATGCTGGCTGACCGGCACTGCAGCCGAGGTCACACCCGTCGGGCAGATCGGCGATTACCGGTTCGAAGTGGGCGCGCTGGCCCGCGAGATTGCAGAAGGATACGAAAAACTGGTGCGCGCATGAGATCCGGCGGCCGGGACCTGTTGCAGGAACCCGAAAGGGCCAGACCCCGCGGACCGGGGTATACTTGAGCAAAACCCTCTGCTCTGCTAATCTCGGGCCACGGGCTCGGCGTCAGGGCCTTGCAATGGTGACGCGTTTGTCAAAGGAGGACATCGTTCTGACGGAACGTGTTGATGCGGTTGCTGGTCAGGCCGCCCCAAGAACCGGGGCCTCCGCCCCGGACGACGACAGGCCATCGAGTCGATTGTTGCGCCTCGTCCTCGACTCCCTCGAAAATGACAAAGCCGAAGATGTTGTTCCGATCCCGCTGATCGGCAAGTCCGAGATGGCCGATTTCATGGTGATCGCTTCAGGGCGCTCGTCGCGGCAGGTCATCTCGCTTTCCGAAAAGCTGGTTGACCGGATCAAGGCCGAGACCGGGCTGATCTGCCGGATGGAGGGAAAGGAAAACGGCGACTGGGTGCTGATCGACTGCGGCGATGTGGTTATCCACGTCTTTCGCCCCGAGGTGCGCGAATTCTACCAGCTTGAAAAGATGTGGCTGCCTTCGGAAACAGCGGCTGCCGGCGGCTGAATGCGCCTGCATCTATGCGCTGTCGGGCGCCTGCGTGCGAGCCCCGAGCGTGATCTTTGCACCGATTACGTTACACGATTCAACCGCACCGGCCGCGCGCTGGGCCTGGGGCCGCTGAACATGCACGAGGTCGAAGACCGCAAGGGTGGCGGCATGAAGGCCGAGGCCGCGTTATTGCGCAAGACCATTCCCCAAGATGCGGTCATCTGCGTACTGGATGAACGCGGTCGCCAGATGACGTCTCCGGATTTTGCGACCCGGCTGGCCGACTGGCGCGATCAGGGGCAGCAGGATCTGGCGCTGGTGATTGGCGGGGCCGATGGCATCGACCCCGCATTGCGCAGTGACGCCGACATGGCGCTGTCATTTGGCAAGATGGTCTGGCCGCATATGCTGGTGCGCGTCATGTTGACCGAACAGCTGTATCGCGCAGCCACCATTCTGGCCGGCACCCCCTATCACCGGGCCTGAGCCGCCCGCCCTTGTCAGAGGGTTGCGGCCAGCCTTGCCGCCTGGTTGATGGCGCGCTTGGCGTCCAGCTCGCCCGCCTTGTCGGCACCGCCGATGACATGCGGCGTGATCCCCTTTTCCCGCAAGGCGTCGGCAAGGCTGCGTTCCGAAACCTGGCCCGCGCATAATATGATCGTGTCGGCCTCGATCACGGTCGGATTTTCCCGCGCTTCGCCAAAGCTGACATGCAGGCCGTCGGCGTCGATCCTTTCGTAATTGACCCCGCCGATCATCTTGACGCCCTTCATCTTGAGCGTGGCGCGATGGATCCAGCCGGTTGTCTTGCCCAGGTTGCGGCCCAGCTTTTCGGCCTTGCGTTGCAGCAGCGTGACCTGATGTGCGGGCTTTTCCGGCTGCGGGCCATCGGGGGCCAGGCCGCCGGGGTTTTCTTCGGGGTCGCCCACACCCCATTCGCGTTTCCACATCTCCAGATCGGTGGCAGGGCTATGGCCGCGCTCGACCAGGAATTCGGCGACATCGAAACCGATGCCGCCCGCACCGATGATGGCGACCTTTTCGCCAACTTCGGCGCCGCCCCGCAGAACGTCTATATAGCCCAGCACATTGGGCCCGTCCTGCCCCGGGATGCCCGGGTCGCGCGGGTTGACGCCGGTGGCGATCACCACCTCGTCGAAACCCTGCAACATGTCGGCGCTTGCCGCCTGCCCCAGCCTGACGGTGACGCCGGTTGCCCCAAGGCGGGCCTCGAAATAGTCGATCAGGCCGTTGAATTCCTCTTTGCCCGGAATGCGCCGCGCCATGTCAAGCTGCCCGCCGATACGGTCGGCCTTGTCGAACAGGGTGACCTTGTGACCACGCTCGGCCGCGACGATGGCGGTTTCCAGGCCCGCAGGGCCCGCGCCGACAACGGCGATGGTCTTGGGCTGGGCAGCGGGTTCGTAGCGCAGCTCGGTTTCATAGCAGGCGCGCGGGTTGACCAAACAGGTCGAGATCTTGCCGCTGAAGGTATGGTCCAGACAGGCCTGGTTGCAGGCGATGCAGGGCGCGATCTGGTCGCGCCGCCCATCGGCCGCCTTGGCCACGATTTCCGCATCCGCCAGAAAGGGCCGCGCCATCGACACCATGTCGGCGCAGCCATCGGCCAGCACCTGATCGGCCACCTCGGGCGTATTGATGCGGTTCGAGGTGATGACCGGAATGCCCACCTTGCCCATCAGCTTTTTCGTCACCCAGGTGAACGCGGCGCGCGGCACGCTGGTGGCGATGGTGGGGACGCGCGCCTCGTGCCAGCCGATGCCGGTATTGATGATGGTGGCGCCGGCGGCCTCGACCTTCTGCGCCAGTTCGACCACCTCGTCAAAGGTGGAACCATCGGGCACAAGGTCGATCATCGACAGGCGATAGATGATGATGAAATCCGCGCCCACCGCCGCGCGAACACGCCGCACGACCTCCAGCGGCAGACGGATGCGATTTTCATATGATCCGCCCCAGCGGTCGGTGCGCTTGTTGGTGTGGCGCACGATGAACTGGTTCAGGAAATAACCTTCCGAGCCCATGATCTCGACCCCGTCATAGCCGGCCTCGCGGGCGCGGGTGGCGGCGGTGACGAAATCGTTGATCTGTTTTTCGATGCCCTCCTCGTCCAGCTCCTTGGGCACAAAGGGCGAGATGGGCGACTTGATCGCACTGGGGGCAACGCAGTCGGGGTTATAGGCATAGCGCCCCGCATGCAGGATCTGCATGGCGATCTTGCCGCCTTCGTCATGCACGCGGTCGGTGACGATGCGATGGTTGGCGATGTCGTCTTGGCTGAACAGCCCGGCCGCACCGGCAAAGACCCCGCCCTCGCGGTTGGGTGCCATGCCGCCGGTGACAATCAGCGCCGCGCCCCCGCGGGCACGCGCGCCATAATAGGTGGCGATGCGTTCCCATTCGCCCAGCTCTTCCAGCCCGGTGTGCATCGAGCCCATCAGCACCCGGTTTTTCAGCGTGGTGAACCCCAGATCCAGCGGGGCAAGCATATGCGGATATTGCGACTGGTTCATTGTTACACACCCCATCTCGGTTGCGGCCGGTCCCTCGGGAAACCCGGGCAAGAGTGATACCATTCACGCACCTTGTCACGCGCGACGCCGCGTCAGGGCGCGACAGGCGGTCACGCCTTGGCAGACTGCTGACGAAACGCACGCTTGAGAATTTCCAGCTCGGCCCTCAGAAGGGCGATCTCTGCGCTGAAATCCCCCTCCAGCACCGTCCCCGTGGCGATGGCGAAACTGTCCAGAACCTCGCCCTGCGATACCTCGCGCAACAGATAGGTCTGGACCCCCTCGTTGATCGAGCTGGGCGGAATCCGCACCTGTACGCTCCACCGCCTCGGGTTTTCGGGATCTGCAGTCACCTGCACCTGGGCAACCGACGAGCCCAGAAATACCAGCTCCAGCACCGGCGTTTCCGCCAATCTTGCCCGCGTGGTCAGAACCCCCCGGTACTGACCGGCGCGGATCGTCGTTCTCGTCAGGGTGAAGTCGCTCATCTCCGGGCCTCACATATCGGCGCGCAAGCGGCGCGACAGGGTCAGATCACGAATGATGACCTGGTTCATGGCGGGACCGTCAAAAAACAGGTCGAACCAGATATGGTCGGCCCATTTCTCGTTGAAGGGCACATAGGCCATATCGAATTCGGTCACGGTCGCGACATGTGCCCGGTCCACGGCACGGTTGACCTGCTCGGTATTGGGGCCGTTGCGGAGATTCAGCCGGGCATGTACATCGAGGGGGCGCTCGCTCTCGATCAGCATGGCGAGGCGCAACACATGATCGCGGCTCAGCCCCGCGGCGGCCTCGGCCGGCGCACGCACGACAAGAGACAGAAAACTGCCCGAAAACCGGAACACGTCGAGCTGCAACCCGAATGGACCCGCCCCATCGACCGTCTGTCCGTGCAGTTGCCTGACACAGATCTCGCCGCGGTCGCAGTCATGGTAAAGGGCAACATCATCCGAAATGGCGGTTTCCCGGCGCGCCGGGGCATGGCCTTTCGGGTCGAGGGCAACACTCCATGGCGCGGGGCGATGCGACCAGTCGGTAGACGGAGGCAGATCGAGAGGACGTTCCAGATGGGGCACAACCGCCCTGCGCCGGTCCGCCATTTCGGCCACACGCGCGGCGTGCGTCTTCATGCGGCGCGCCTGACGGCCCAGCCATTCAAGGCGCCCGTCATCAACCTCGTGCGCGCGCTCGGCCAGCGCGGCCCACATGCGCAGGCTGCGCCTGATAAGGAATTCATCCAGAAAACCCGTTGCCATGATACCGTTTCTCGACCGTTCTGCCTGAGCGCGAAGCTTACCGGAAAATGCGCGCTGTTACAGCTGTCTTTGCAAAGATCAGTTGAAAATCTTGCGCAACAGCCCCAGCCGCCAGAAATTTCCCGGGCCCACGCGCCGCCGGGCGCCCGTGGGAGGAACCACTGCCGGCTCGACCGGGGCCGGCCCGACCTGGGCAGTCGGCTTGACCGGGGCCGCAACCGGGGCCGCAGCGGGTGTCGGCGTGGTATCATCGACCGGAACCGCCGCCCGGGCAATACGCTGTTCCGGCGCGGCGGTGGGCTGCGAGACGCCATTTGCCCGACGCATCTCGGCAACGAAATCGCGCACCAGTTCCAGCGCCCTGTCAGGGGCAATCGGGTCCGAGCGCAGGCCGATCGCCGAAACCGACACCAGCTGTCCCTTCAGGTCGAAATAGGCGCGCCAATACTGATTGTCGGCGCCCGGAACCACGCCCAGCGAGTTGTCGCTGGCATGGATGAAATAGGTGGCATCCTGCTGAAACGTGTCCAGCACCTTGACGGTGGCCGGATCAGCCGTACGGCTCAGCGCGGTGCGCCCCGTTTCCGAACGGAAAAAGCCGTCCAGCCGGCTGGCCGAAGCGGAAATCGGACTCATCCCCTCGCCCCCGGCCATGACCGAGGCCGTCAGAAGCGCCTTTACCCCGGGGCGAGGAGCGTTCCATGCCGATGACGTGGCCTGACAACTGGCAAGCAGGACAAAGGCGATGTCAGCGCCATCCTGCGAGGTCTTGGGATCGATGCAGAAACCCCTGGGACCCTGAACGACGATCCTGCTGTCGCCTACCGTGATCGTCTTTGAGCGAATCATCGGCCCGCCCCGCGACGACGAAACCCCAACCCGCGACGACGCACAGGCCGACAGCACCATCGAGGCGACCAGCAAGACGACAAGTCGGCGTTTCCCGGCAGCCCCGCCTCCTGCCCCCGGGCCGGCCAACGCGGACGCATCTACCGGACCAGGCATGCGCTTCCTTTCCGGCCTTCGACCGCTCGGAGGCGGCAACGCCACCCGAAGGCGCGGTTTTGCCTGCTCATGTATTTCCCCCTCAACAACCTGCACCCCTTTCAAATAGAAGAGCGCAACGTCTTGCACAAGGCATCCCATCGAAACAGGCGGGAATCGGCCGCGATCGCGCGCGGCAAGGC
>CAZWXK010000014.1:0-24905 GCA_964637875.1 uncultured Rhodobacter sp. | reverse complement strand
GCGCGCGGCAAGGCCCGAGGGGCAACTCGGCGGAAAACCCGGGAAAAAGCAGAATGGTTGCACCGGATCGCGCAAGATACGCGATCCCCCTTCACGGCGGCACCTTTGCGCCCTAGCCTTGGTACAGACCCACAACAGGAAACCAGGCCATGACCCAGGGCAACCGCTTTGCCGCCTATGTCGCACCGGCACGTGCCCGCGCCGGGATCTGGCGCCTCGTCAGCGGGATCATGCTGGCCGGTACCGTCTATGTCGGCTTTTTTTTCGTCATGTTCGCGGCTGCCTATCTGATGGCGGGACGGGCCGGGCTGGTCTGGCTGGGTCAGGCCATGCGGTCGGGTCAGACACCGATGGACATGATCCCCGTACTCCTCGGATTTGGCGGCATGACACTGGGGGTGTTCACTGTGGTGCGCCTGGTTCATCGACGCCCGATAGCGACCCTGTTCGGCCCTTCCTGCGCGATATTCATGCGCGACCTGGGAATAACTCTGGCCCTGGGGATGATCCTGTTCGGCCTTTACGACGTGACCTACCTGGCCCTGTTCACGCCGGTAGGCCACCTTGCACCCGACATCTGGCTGCGATGGCTTCCGCTGGGCGTTGTTCTGGTCCTGATCCAGACTTCGGCCGAGGAAATCCTGTTTCGTGCCTATCTGGTGCAGCAACTTGCGGCCAGGTTTTCCTCGCCCCTGATCTGGATGCTGGGGCCTGCGGTGCTGTTCGGACTGGCACATTACCGGCCGCAGGAAATGGGGGCCAACACCTGGCTGCTGGTGGCCGGCGCAACCGTTGTCGGGTTGGTCCTGATCGACATTACCCGGGCAACCGGCAATCTGGGGGCGGCAATCGGCATGCATTTCGTCAGCAATTTCTGGGCCATCCTGGTCATCGCGCCCGAGCGGAACATGTCAGGGCTCAGCCTGTATGTCACACCGCTGCCGGCATCGGATCCGGGGCTGATGCGCTGGCTGCTGCTGGCCGACATCGTCATCTTTGCGCTGGTCGGCATGGTGCTGCGCTGGCTGTTGCGCAGCAGGCGTCAAAACACGCCTCGATGATTGCATTTCTCCGACCTCCGGCCTATTTAGCGACCATACACCGCAGCAGGAGAAGCCCCCCGCATGAACTGGATCGCCAACTATGTCCGGCCCAAGATCAACTCGATCTTCTCGCGCCGCGAGACGCCGGATAACCTCTGGTTCAAATGCGATGCCTGCGGCACGATGCTGTTTCATCGCGAACTGGACAATGCCCAGAACGTCTGCCCCAACTGCGACCACCACATGCACATTGCGCCGCGCGCGCGCTTTGCCAGGCTGTTCGACGGCGGGCTCTTTACCGAAATAGAGGTCGCCAGACCGGTTGCCGACCCGTTGAATTTCCGCGATCAGAAGAAATATCCAGATCGCATGAAGGCCGCCCAGAAAAAGACGGGCGAACACGAGGCCATGCTGGTCGTCGAGGGCGAAATCGGACGAACCCCGATCGTTGCCGCGGGCCAGGATTTCAGATTCATGGGCGGCTCGATGGGCATGTATGTGGGCAACGCCATCATTGCGGGGGCCAGGCGTGCGGTCGAACGCAAATGCCCCTTTGTCATCTTTACCGCCGCAGGCGGCGCACGCATGCAGGAAGGCATCCTTTCGCTGATGCAGATGCCGCGCACCACCGTCGCCGTCGATATGGTAAAGGAGGCAGGCCTGCCCTATATCGTCGTCCTGACGCACCCCACCACGGGCGGGGTGACGGCCTCGTATGCCATGCTGGGCGATGTCCATATTGCCGAGCCCAACGCCCTGATCGGCTTTGCCGGTGCACGCGTGATCGAGCAGACCATTCGCGAAAAGCTGCCCGAGGGTTTCCAGCGGGCCGAGTATCTGCTGGACCACGGCATGATCGACCGGGTCGTCCACCGCAAGGATCTCCGGGACGAGTTGATCACCATCTGCCGCATCCTGATGCGCCAGGGCCCCGCCATCAGGGGGGATCTGCCCAGGCCCGCCGACGGTGATGCGCACCAATCCCCGTCCGACCCGCCGCCTGCGGCCGACATTGCCGACGAGCCAAGGGACAGCGAGGGGTGAGCGCGCCTCATAGCGACGTCATCCTCGAACGGCTGATGTCCCTGCACCCCAAGGTCATCGACCTGACACTGGGCCGAATCGAACGCCTCCTGGCGCGGCTCGGCCATCCCGAACGCGCCCTGCCGCCGGTCATTCATCTTGCAGGCACCAATGGCAAGGGCTCGACCCTGGCGATGATCCGGGCCGCATTCGAGGCCGCCGGCATGACCGTACATGCCTATACGTCGCCTCATCTCGCGCGGTTTCACGAACGCATCTATCTTGCCGGCGATCTGATATCGGAACCCGCCCTTGCGGCCACATTGGCGGAATGCGAATCCGCCAATGACGCACAGCCCATCACCTATTTCGAGATCACTACCGCCGCTGCCCTGCTGGCCTTTTCGCGGGTTCCTGCAGATATCTGTCTGCTCGAGGTCGGTCTTGGCGGGCGGCTGGACGCAACCAATGTGATCGACCGACCGGAGCTCTGCGTCATCTCTCCGGTGTCGATCGACCACCAGCAATATCTGGGCGAAACCCTGCCCGAGATTGCCGCCGAAAAGGCCGGCATCCTCAAGCCAGCGGTGCCCTGCGTCGTCGGGCCGCAACAGGACGATGCAACCGAGGTGATCGAGCGCCGCGCCCGGCGCCTGGGTGTCCCTCTTCTCTCCCATGGCCAGCAATGGCATGTGTGGGAAGAACGCGGTCGCATGATCTATCAGGACGAAACCGGCCTGCTGGACCTGCCTCTGCCGAATCTGATCGGCGCGCATCAGGTCATCAATGCCGGCGCCGCCATAGCCGCGCTCAGGCATCTGGGCATCGATGCCACTGCAATCGAGACCGGGATCACCAATGCCCGATGGCCGGCCCGCCTGCAGAGATTGAAACACGGCCCCCTTGTCGCGGCGGCGCCGCAGGGCGAATTGTGGCTGGACGGAGGGCATAATGCCGCCGCCGGGGCGGCCCTGGCCGAGGCCCTTGGCAGATTGCCCAGACGCCCCCTTCACATGATCTGCGGGATGCTCCGCACCAAGGATATCGCCGGATACCTTGCCCCGCTCGTGCCGATGGTCGCCACCTTTCACGGCGTCAGTATCCCTGGCGAGGCCGCGACCCTTCCGGCAGCCGAGACCGTTGCCGCGGCGCGGGCGGCAGGCATCCAGGCAAGCCCGGCCAAGGCGGTAATTTCTGCCGTAAGGGAAATCGTCAACCGGGATCCGTCCGCGCGCATCCTGATCTGCGGATCATTGTATCTGGCCGGCAACGTACTGCGCGAGAACGGATGATTCGTGCCTTGCGACCCGGTATTCAGATGTGAAAAGGGGCGCCCGACCGGACGCCCCATCAGGATGGAAACTTGACGTCGCGCCTTACAGCGCGCTGTCGATCCACTGCTGCAACACCGATTTCGGCGCCGCGCCCGTCTTGTTGGACACCACCTGCCCATCCTTGAAGATGAACAGCGCAGGGATGCCGCGCACACCCAGTGTCATCGGGGCATTGGGGTTTTCGTCGACGTTCAGCTTGGCGAACTTGATCTTGCCGGCATATTCGTCCGACAGTTCCTCGAGCGCCGGGCCGATCATGCGGCACGGGCCGCACCATTCCGCCCAGAAATCCACGATCACGGGAATATCCGATTTCCTGACTTCTTCTTCAAATGTCGCATCTGTGACTTTCACGGTTGCCATTGGCCGGTCTCCTGCCCGTAACTGTTTCACTGCGGGCCAACCTATGTACGGCCCTGCCGGGCGTCAAGGTGCCCCGGCGCGGCCAAGAGCCCCTGCCACAACATGCCGCGGAAGCGTCATCAACTGCGCCGTGCGGGTCCACAATATCGCTGTTTCGACCTTGCGGCCCGGATAGATCTGTTCCAGTGCCGCGCCATAGGCCCCCATCTGGCGCAGGATGCCTTCGGGCACGTCCCGGGCACTGGCGGGAACCACGGCGTTGGTCTTGTAATCCACGGCCAGAATGCGCTGCCGCTGCACGACCAGCCGGTCGATCACCCCCACAAGGGGCGCGTCCCCCAGCCGCGCCGCCAGGGGGACCTCGGCCATCGTGCCGGGGCCGAAAAGAAACTGGTGTTCGGGTCTGTCCAGCACGGCGGCAACCTCGGCCAGAAGCGGGTCGATTTCACCCTGCGTGGCGGCATCCACGCCCTGGGCCAGCAAGGCAGCCGCCTGCGCCCTCCGCCTGTCGGGGGGGCAGCCGGGCAGATGTTCAAGCAACAGATGAATCTGCCGCCCACGCCTGAGGGCAGAATCTTCATCCAGCCCTTCCATTGCCTCGGCCAGCACCTTGTCCCCACCCAGATCGGACGGGGCCAGGATCTCTGGCACGGGCGCGACGGCAGGGGCTGGCTGGTTCATCCACGATGCCTCGTCCTTGTCCCGCTCCGTGATTGGCCCGATATCGCCACCTTCGGACCCGGCATCCGGTGCCCAGGGCGCAGGCAGGGATTCATCCCCTTGCGCTGGCACATGTTCGTGGCGCAGGATCTGCATGCCCTGAAACGTCACCTCGTGGGCGCCGGCCGCGCGAACGGCCCTTTCCGCCAGGTCGTACCAGCTGGTTCCCTTGCTGCCACGATTGCCCGCGCCACAGACGATCAACCAGTTCTCGGCACGGGTGAGCGCGACATAAAGCAGGCGCATCCGTTCCTGCTGGCGGAATTCCCTTCCGTGGCGGAGCGCCCGACACAGTTCGGGCGGCGCATCGTTTTCGGGCAGTTTCCAGACGGCAAACCCGTCATCGAGAATCGCGATATTGCCCCGATCGTCATCCCTGCGCTGCGCTGTATCGGGCAGGATGACCACCGGCGATTCCAGCCCCTTGGCACCGTGAACCGTCATCACCCGAATTTCGCTGGCGCGGCTGTCGAGCTGCCGTTTGAGATCGCTGTCGTCGGTCGAGACCCATCCCAGGAAGCCGGTCAGGCTGGGCGGTTCGGTCTGCTCGTATTGCATGGCCTGATTCAACAATGCGTCGATCCCGTCTTCGGCCTCGGCGCCAAGGCGCGCGACCAGATATTCGCGCCCCCCGTGATGGGTGAGAATCCGCTCGATCAGCTCGAACGGGCGCAGGAAATCGACCCGCTCGAGCAGGTCTGACAGCATGGCGCATGTGTCGGGAAAATCGGCACCGCTTTCGCGCAACCGCTGCCACAAGCTGCCCGCACGACCATGTGCCAGACGGAATATGTCGTTTTCCTCCAGACGGAACAGGGGCGAGCGCAGCGCACAGGCAAGCGAAAGATCATCTTCGGGCGTCACCAGAAACGACATCAGCGCAATCAGGTCCTTCACGGCCAGTACCGCCCCGATCTTGAGCCGATCGGCCCCTGCAACCGGCAGCTTGCGATCCTTGAGCGCCCTGATGATCTCGTGAAACAGGTCCGAGCGTCGCTGCACGAGGATCAGGAAATCCCCCGGCCCGAGACGCCGCGGCCCGCTGGCCGTGGGCAGCGTGGTGCCGGCATCCAGCACCCCCTTGATGGCATCGGCAATCCGTGCAGCCAGCAGCAGCGCCGGGTCGTTGGTGGCGGGCATGTCCAGCGGCGAATCCCACGGTTGGGGATCAGGCTTTTCGGGGGGCTCGATGAATGGCCACAGATCGACACGCCCGGCCAGCCCCTTGTGGAATGCGCGGTGGACCACCCTTCTTGTTGCCACCCCGGTTTCCTGCCCCCCGTCAAGCGCCGCATCGACCACCCTGAGGATCGCCGACGACGATCGGAACGAAAACAGCAATTCACGTCGGTTCAGGGCGCGTGCGACATTGTTCAGACGCTGTTCGAAAAGTTTTCGCATGCGCTCGAAGGCCGCCGGATCGGCGCCCTGAAAGGAATAGATCGACTGTTTCTCGTCGCCCACGACAAAGATCGTGCGCCCAACCTCGCGGGCACCATGTCCGGCGGTGAATTCCTGTTCGAGCAGCGAAATCACCTCCCACTGCTCGGGGCTGGTATCCTGTGCTTCGTCAACAAGGATATGGTCGATCCCCCCATCGAGACGGTAGAGAACCCATTGCGCCATGCTCGAGCGCGAGAGCAAATCACGCGCCTTCAGGATGAGATCATCGAAATCCAGCCATCCCTGGGCCTGTTTCAGGCGCTCGAATTCGGCCAGAAAGACCTGCGCAAATTCGTGCAGCGCGGCGGCCTTGCGTGCAGCCAGAAACCCAAGGCGCCGCGGGCGGGCATCGGCAAAACGCTGCATGACGGGGTGCAGCCGGGCCATCAATGCGGGGTTTGCGTCACGAAGCCCCCGGGTCGGCACTCGATCGAATTTTGCCTCGCCCGCCTTGCCGGCCTTGGGTCCATAGACGAACAGCTCCTCCAGAAGCACCGCCTTGTCGTAATCTGGTTGATGCCAGTCGATGCCGGCAAGACGCCCGGCATTGGAGACATCGGTCACCTTGCCCCCTTCCAGCACCTGTCGGAGGCGCAGCACGATTTCGGCAAGATCGTTGTCCCAGACCTCGTCCAGCCAGCTGTTTTCGTCATAGCCATCGGGCAGACCGAAGCGCGACCATATCCCGGCCCGCGAGACAGGGGGGTCAAAGTGGTCGCGCTTGCCCACCAGTTCGGCCAGCAGCGCATCAACATCGCGCCCCATCAGCTGCCTGGCCAGCGCATCCCACAGCGTGCGCGCCGGCCCATCGGCGATTTCCTCGAGCACGCGCTCGCGCAGCCTGCGGGCGGAACGCTCGTCCATTTCGCGAAATCCCGGCGTGACCCCGGCCTCGAGCGGAAAACGACGGAGCAACCCGGCGCAGAATGAGTGGATCGTCTGGATCTTGAGGCCCCCCGGCGTTTCCAGAGCGCGTGCAAACAATGTGCGCGCGTTGCGCAGAAAATCCGGACTCAGGCGATCGCGCGCTTCGCCCAGCGCCACGAGGTTGTCGGCAAGGGCCTGGTCATCCAGCATTGACCAGGCACCCAGACGCGCAAACAACGTGTTCTGCATATGCGCGGCCGCGGCCTTGGTATAGGTCAGACACAGGATTTTCTGCGGCGGTACCTCGCGCAGCAGCAGCCGCGCAACGCGGTCGGTCAGAACCCGTGTCTTGCCCGATCCGGCGTTGGCCGAAACCCAGGTCGATTCCTCCGGGTCCGCAGCGCGAATCTGCGCCAGCGTTGCATCATCCGGCGTTGCGTCATCAGGCAATGTCTTGTCGGCTGAGGTCATGCCTGGCTGTGTCCCTTTTTGCGTCATCCCACATTCTCGGGGTTGGTCGGGTCGCTGTCATCCCATTCGCCACGGCGCGACAGATGGTCGTAGTCGGAACGATCCGTGCGCAGTTCCATCCGGGCGCGGGCACCATAACCGGTTTCCCGTTGTCCATAGGCCCTCAACAGGCGGCGCAATCCCGCCAGGGTTTCGGCAACCAGATTTCCATCTATCGGGATGTCAACGACCTCGGGGGTGCTGCCCAGTCCGACATATTTCAGCGCAACGGCAGGTTCGGCCGGAACCTGATCGAACCCTCCCGCCTCGGCCATCGCCGCCTCTAGCGGAAGCTGCTTGTCGAACAGCACGACCTGGGCCGGGGTCGGGACCTTGCCGCTCTTGTAGTCATAGATGACAAGACCACCGCCATGCTGTCGGTCGATGCGATCTGCGGTGCCGGTCAGGACGAATGGCGGATCATCCAGCTCCAGCCGGCCCCGACATTCCAGAGCCAGCGGCACGGCATCCCGCCTGCGCAATTGTTCGGTTTCGATCAGCCATGCCTTGATCGCATCCAGCCGCGCCAGCCACAACCGCCGGGTCGAGGGCCAGGGAACCTCGGCTTCAAACACATCTTCGGCCAGCTTCAGCAACAGGTCCCCGGCGTCATCCGGCAGGCCCTCGGATGTGCGCTCGACAAAGCGCTGCAAGACCAGATGCAGCGCGGTTCCGCGCATCAGGGCATCGGGACGCACCCGCAGCGCATCGAGGGGCCGCAGCCGCAGAATGTCACGGGCATAGATCGCGTATGGATCGCGGATCAGGGTCTTGATCCGGGTAACCGACAGGCGACGCGGTCGCGCCGCAACCGGTGGTCGGGGTGCGGGGCGTCTGGCTGGCCCCAGGTGGATGCGGGGGGTGTCAAGCGCGCGCGCCCGATTCAACCATTCCTGCCCGCGCGCACGCATCTCTTCGAGACAGGGCCTGCCCACCGCCAGCCCGGCCAGCAGGTTGGTCAACCGGATCAGCCAGCGCGATGCAACGGTCGGGGCCTCGGAATCCCGGCGGGCGTGACTCAACACCACTTCGGGGGCGCAAACCGCCATCTGGAAATCCAGCGCCGACAGCCCGATCTGGCGTTCGGGCAAAAGCAGCCCCGCCTGCAACCGCATTTTACGGCTGAGCCACGGATCGGGTGGTGGCAGCCGGGGCCAGACCCCCTCGTTCAGACCGGCAAGGATCACCAGATCGGCGTCGATCACCCTGGCCTCGCGCGGGCCCCAGATGGCAATCAACGGGTGGGCCGCCACCGTTTCGCGCACCACCTCACCGTCCAGAACCGACCGCAAGAGGGCCGAAAACTCAGCCGGAGACAACGCGCCGCCGGCATCGGCACAGGCCTCGAGGTCGGCCATGACTTCGGCAGCCTTCTGGCCCGCAGCCTTTTCCCACAGCGTCCCGGCGCCGCCCGATGGTCCGGCTGCCATGGCCTGAGCAATCTCGCGCAATGTGGCCACCTGTCGGGCCAGGGGCCGCGTGCCCATCTTTTCGACAGGCGACAGGGTATCGACGATCCAGTTTGCCCATTCGATCGCGCCGGGATCGTCCCTGCGCCTTGCAGCCCATTCACGAATTGCGTCGAAATCGACAAATGGTGGACCCCCCCGCAGGATGTCGAGCTCCAGCGCGCGGCTGCGCAGCAGATGCGTGTTGCGCCCCTTGCCCCCCGAATGGGCAAGCGGATGCTTGAGCAACGCAAGCAGGGCCTCGCTTTCTATCCGCTCGCCCATGAGCGCGGCGATCATGCGCAGGAAAATCCCCGGCGGCGTCAGGGGCAACGGGCGGCCGGCGCTGTCATCGGGCAGGATTTTCCAGCGGTCGAGCGCCGCGCTCACCTGCCGCGTCAATTGCCGGTCTGGCGAGATCAGGACCGCGCGCTGCCCGTCCTGCGCCGCCTTGCGCAGGCGCAGCGCAACGGCCAGAGCCTCGGCCCGGGGATGATCCGCCTCGATCAGGGTCATGCCGCGGGTTGCATCCTCCAACCCGCTCAGCAAGGGCCCCTCGGTCAGCCATTGATCGGTCACTGGCGCCGGGCGCAAGGCCAGCGAGATCAGCCGGTTTCGCGCCGGCGTGGCGAAAGCGGTTTCGACCCAGGGCAGGACATCCTTCCACGCGACGCCCAGCTTGCCAAGGGTCTGGAAAAGCACGGTCTGCGGGTGATCGGCGCCTCCTTCCCGGTCGAGCCCCGCGACCGCATGTTCGGGCAGGTCGAAATCGAATCCCGGCAGGATAACCGCCCCCCGTGGCAGCGCGACCACCCCCCGCATCAACCGCGCCATCGCCCCGCGCGAGCCGGTTGAGCCCACCACCAGGACCGGCGTTTCGGGCGGATCACTCTGCCAGTCATGCAGGATCGCGTCGATCACCAGTGATTGCCGGGCCTTCAGATCGGGCTCGGACATGTCGGCAAGGTAATCCTTCAGGACATTCAGGAATTGCAGGCTGCGTTCCCAATGCGCGGCGTGGTCCGATACGTCGATGGTGGCGAAAACCTCGGGGTCAACCCCTTCGCCATGCATCTCGTCCATCAGGGAAGCCAGCGAATCCGCAAGATCGAAAACCGCTGTCCTGCGGGCAAGATCGCCCTGCCGATCGAGCAATGCCGAAACCGCGCGCGCCAGCTCCAGCCTGCGCCTGAGAGGGGATACGGGCGCCGGGAGCGACACCCCCACCGGAGGCCGCTGTGCAAGATCGTCAAAGACCGAGATGCGCGGCAGAAAGCCCGGCGGACCGCCAACCAGAACCCGTTGCAACAGGCGGGCCGTGCGATGGGCGTTGACGATGACATGGACCCGCGCCATGGCCTCGGGCGGCTGGCCCATCATGCGTGCACGCAGACCCTGAACAAAGGCGGCGACATGGTTGACCCCCGGCCCCGTGGCAAAGACCCGGTGGCCGCCTGTCAGGTCGCGAAGATCAGGCATCATCGCATTCCTCGCGCAACATTCGCTCGGCCTCGGCGACCCCCCGGGGTGAGCCGACATCGACCCACCCGCCGGAGCGGGTCGTGCCGAACAAGGTCTTTCTTGCGATCATGTCATCCCAGACACGGTTAAGCGAAAAGGATCGCGCGTCAATCCTGGCCAGGGCGGCCGGATCGATGATCTGGAGGCCGGTATTGACATATGCCGCGCTGTCCGGCCCATGAACATCCCCCTGCCAGCGCGACAGACGCCCTGCCCTGTCGATCGCGAAATCGCCCTTTCCGCCATGGGCCCGGGCGCGGTCGAGGGGCAACAGCATCAAGAGGGCCTCGATCCTGTCCCGTTCCCGTTTCCGGGCCCATTCCCGGGCCAGGGCGGCAAAGGGGTTGGGGCCTGTCCATACCGCGTCGGCATTCAACGTGAATACGGCCCCTGCACCCAGCACCCCCAATGCGTTTTTCAGCCCGCCTCCGGTTTCAAGCGCCTCGGGGATTTCCTCGATCACGGTCACGTCGCTGCGCCCACGCAGGTGGGTGACCAGCATTTCACCCAGGTAATGCACGTTGACAACCTTGTGCCTGATTCCGGCATCATCGGCCAGCGCCAGGGCGTGATCGATCAGGGCAATGCCGCCGACCCGAACCAGGGGCTTGGGGCGGCTTCGGGTCAACGCGCCCATACGCCTGCCGCGGCCGGCGGCAAAGATCATGACCGCATCGGGTGTCATGGAGCCTCCCTGATCCGGGCCAGAACGATGTCGTCGGGTGCAGGCACATGGCGCAGCACCCAGTCACGCAATGCGGCCAGCAGCGGGTGGGAAAGGTCGTTCACCAGGTGGCCCCAGACACGCGGGACAAGGGGCAGATAGTCCCTTTTGCCGTCACGCCGGCACAGGCGGGCAAAGATGCCGATGATCTTGAGGTTTCGTTGCGCGCCAAGGGCCGCGCAAGCCGCAAGAAAACCGTCGCGCGGCAGGCCGGTGGCGTCGAGATAGCGCGCCAGCATCGCCGCCCGCAGCTCGGCCGAGGTATCCCTGCGCGCATCCTCGAGCAGGGATACCAGGTCATAGGCAGGGTGCCCCGCCAGCGCATCCTGAAAATCGAGCAGCCCGACCCGGGCGATCCCTTGTCGCCCGGGCAGCCAGAGCAGGTTTTCCGCATGATAATCCCGCAACACCAGACAGGGCACCACGCTGTCGACAAGGTCCGACAGCCCGTCGATCAGCATATCGAAGGCAGCCATGACATCGGCCGGAACCTCGCAGCCGGTCGCCGCCGGCAGGTACCATTCGCACAACAGACGCGACTCGCGCAGCCGGGCAGCCCGATCATAGGGGCCGAGCCGTTCGGGCAACGGCGTCTCGCGCAGCCTGACAAGCAGGTCCACCGCCGCCGCATACAGGGTCGGCTCGATTGCGGGGTTGCGCCGGCAGAGCCGGGCATACAGGTCATCCCCCAGATCTTCGACCAGAACCAGGCCAAGCCCGCGATCATGGGCCAGGATCCGGGGCGCGCTGAAGCCATGTCGCAACAGATGTTCGGCCATTTCCACAAAGGGGCCGGTGTCGCCAGCCGTCTCGGGCGGGGCATCCATCAGCACGGCAGTGCCCCTCTCCGGGAGGGAGAGCCGCAGATAGCTGCGGGCCGAGGCATCCCCGGCAAGTGCGCGGAAACGGGCACCATCCCATCCGCTGCGCGCCAAAAAGGCCGCCACCCTCTCCTGCGTCATGGTCATCCAGGTACCTCGGAAAACGATTCGATCAGGGGACGCCAGCGCTGATCGGTTGCGGTCATGTGCAGATGACGCCGGCCAGGGTGCGCATCAAGCGAAAATTCCAGCGACAGCGCCCCTGCCGGGACCTCGTCCTCCAGGCGGTCGGGCCATTCTACCAGGCAAAGCGCGCTTTCGAATGCATCGAAAAGGCCCAGCTCCGCCACCTCGTCAACCGAGGTCAGACGATAGAGGTCGCAATGCCATATCTCCAGACCGCCTGCACGATAGGTCTGCACCAATGTAAAGGTCGGCGAGGGGATATCCTCGTCAATCCCGCGCTCGGACAGGAACGATCTGATCACGGCACGGGCGAAATGGCTTTTGCCGGCGCCAACCGGCCCCGACAGCAACAGCACATCTCCCGCACCCAGCGCCGGTTTCATGTGACTGGCCAGGCCGGTTGTCGCCTGTTCGTTCTCAAGGGTCAGTCGTACTGACCATTCTGCCTGCCCGCTCTCTGCCATGGGCCGAGTCTGGCTGCTTCGCTGTGCTTTCGCAAGGCCCGCCCCCGGTTCGAATTGCGGTTTTTTCAATCAGCCCCGGGCGGCCGGCCAGATATTCCCGGCTGTCCTCATCGACATGGGGATGGAACAGGCACATGAACGCGCCCCGGGACAGGGGCTTCACCCGCAATTCCAGCATGTCACCCCTGCACAGACGGATCGGGCCGGAGAATTCCTGCCGCAACGTCCCGCCGGCGGAAAAGAGCGCGATCTGTTGCCAGAGCGAAGTCGGCCTTGAGGCGCGTTTCCACACCGACAAGGCTTCGTCCAGCGACATGCGCGACAGCATCTCGCCCGGATCGACCCCCCAGAGGGCGACAAAGGCATCGTTGTTCATCACCAGATCACCGGTCGGGGAAAAGACGGCCACAGCCGCGTCCAGCCCGTCGAGCACCGCCTGATGCAGGGCCAGCTCGGAGCGGAATTGCCTTTGCAGGGTGATTGCGGCGGTGATGTCCTCGAACAGAAAGGCAACCGCACCCTCGGGGTGGGGGCGGCCGGTTACCCTGAATGTCTGACCGGTGGGCAACGGCCAGTGTTCCTCGTAGGTGCCATCTTCGGCCGCCTTCTCGAGCTCGGCGATCCGATCGCGCCAGGATTTGTAATCCTTGGGTTCGGGAATGCGCCGATAGTCGCGCAAACGGTCGATGAACTCATACAGGGTGGGCCGCCCTGTCAGCCAGTCGGGCTCAAGCGTGGTAAGATCGGCAAGCGCCGGGTTGAACAGGGCCAGCTGGCGATTCCGGTCAAAGATCGCAAGGCCGATCGGCAGATGGGCGAATGTTTTCGTCAGGGTCTGTACAAAATTGCGCAGGGCCTCCTCGGCCTGAATGACCGGATCGGCCGCCAGCGCATAATTCAGATACCCACCCGAGGCCGATTTCCGGCGCGTAACCTCGAACCACAGCGGTCTCGATCTCCCGGGTATCGAGACACTGGCCCGATGCGTGGATGACGCCCTTTCCAGTGCGGGGAAAAGGGCCGCAACCCTTGTGGGCGCAGATCGGTCGGGCCGGGATATCTGTTCGGCAATGGCGCGATAGGCGCGGTTGGCCCAGCAGATGTTTCCTGTACCATCCTCGCACCAGAGCAACATGGGCGACTGATCGCACAATTCCCGCAGATCCGGCACACCGCCCTTGCCGGCAGACACCGATGCCGACCCGTCGCGCGCAACCAGCTCGACATGCAGCAGATCGCCCTGAAACCCGGCATGCAGATCATGCCGCTGGCCACTGGCCAGCCTCTTGATCGGTGTGTGCGGACGTATCCGCGACAAAAAGCGGGCGGCCTGCGGAAATTCGTCCCGCAGACGGTCGAGAAGCGCCTGCCAGCCATCGCCCCCGGTATTGCCGCCATCATCATTATGCCCCTGTGTTCCCAGAAAGGCATGTCCGGCGGCCGTAGCCTCGACCAGATCCCGGCCATGGAACAGAAAGACGATGCGATCGGGCATCTCGGATGGAGCCAGCGGCGCAACAGTGACAGGGGCACCGTTTCTGCGCCCCATCCACGTCAGCAGAAAGACCGCCGACAGGGCCGACAGGGCGCTGACCGTCACAAGCAGCAGAATCGACGATGGATCAAGCAACAACATCCAGTCAGCCCCGGCGGAAAAACACCATCCTGCCGACGGCAGGACAGTCCGGTGATACCCGGCCAGAGGTTAACGAATGGTTAAACCTCCAGAGGCGCATTCTTGCCAAGAGGGCCATGTACCAGCGCCGCATCCTGTTCGATCGCCTTGCGCGGCCAGATGACCTCGACGATGGCACCGCGCCGCTGTGGGGTTTCCTCGACCGACAGAAAGGGGTCCGAGCCATTTGCAAAGGTGATCTCGGCGCCCGTTCGTTCCAGCAGGGTCTTGGCGATGAAAAGACCAAGACCCATCCCCTCGTATTCGGGCCGGGCGACATCCTGCTGACGAGGGCGGCGCTTGTGCACAAAGGGGTCGCCTATTCGCCCGATCAGTTCGGGTGGATAACCTCTTCCGTCATCGGCAATCACGATACGGATCGAATTTTCCGACCAGATGACGTCAACCCAGACATTCTCGGTTGAAAAATCCACCGCGTTCTGCACCAGATTGCGCAGCCCGTGTATGATTTCCGGCTTGCGCTGGATACTGGGTTGCTCGCCGGCGGCGAGCGTCTTGGGCGTAAAGCTGAAATGGATCTTTTTCCCACGCCCCTCATGCGGTTCGACCGCCTCGCGAACAACCGAGGAGACCGGCGCATGATGGGTCAGCATGTCATCCTTGCCGGTGCGCCCCATGTCGCGCAATATGTCCCGACAGCGATCGGCCTGCTGACGGATCAGTTCGATATCCTCCTTGAGGGTCGGACATTCGTCGAGTTCGTCAAGCAATTCCGAACTGACCAGCTTGATCGTGGCCAGCGGGGTGCCCAGCTCATGCGCCGCAGCGGCAACCACACCGCCCAGATCGGTCAGCTTCTGTTCCCGGCTCAGGGCCATCTGGGTGGCAATCAACGCCTGCGACATGGATTCGGTTTCCATCGTCACCCGGCGCGCATAAAAAGCCAGAAACACCAGCCCGATGATCAGGGAAATCCAGAACCCCGTGACAAAGATCTCGGGCATCTTCAGGATATCGCCGTGATTCGTGCGCAGTGGCTCGTAGAACCAGGCCAGACCGGTAATCAGAAACACCGCAACCGCCCCCAGGATCACGGTCGAGCGCAGGCTCAGCGACGTTGCCGAGATCGTGACCGGCGCAAGCACGAGGAGCGCAAAGGGGTTGTTCAGACCGCCGGTCAGATACAACAGAAACACCAGTTGCGACAGATCGAACAGAAGCGCCAGCAGGGTTTCCCGTTCCGACAGGCGCTTGTTGCGGGGATAGATGATGGTCGAGGTGATGTTGAACACGATCGATGCCCCGATCGCGACAAAGCACAGCCCGATGTTCATCGTCAGATCCAGCCAGGTCGTGGCCACCAGAACCGAACCGGTCTGCCCGACAATCGCCAGCCAGCGCAGGTTTATCAGCGTCCGCAGGCGCACCCAGCCCGATCGGGCGTTTCTCGTCAACAGGTCGAGCTGTGCTTCGGGCATGGTGGGGCGGCCGCTCCGGGAAGGTTCGTCCGACATTGATACGTTCCGCGCCCCGGCGGATCAACAACCTTTCCCCGGCCCCGCGCGCCGGATCCCGGGTGACTGCACTCTCGCCGGGGGGATTTTCGACAAACCGGCCGGCAACATGCCCGTTACCGGCCCGAACAATTTGACCAATTGCCGCAGACACTCTAAAAAGTCTTCAGCCTCGGGGAAGAACAGGATCGCCCAACATGTCAGAACGTGAGCTGCGCGAGATCGGCGAGGATAATTCCCTCCTGCTCGTCGATGATGACGAACCGTTTCTGCGCCGTCTGGCGCGGGCAATGGAAAAGCGGGGTTTCGCGCCCGAGGCGGTCGAAACCGTCGCCGCCGGCAAGGCCATTGCGACCGCCCGCCCGCCAGCCTATGCGGTTATCGACCTGCGACTTGAGGATGGCAATGGGCTGGATGTGGTCGAAGTGCTGCGTGAAAACCGCCCCGATGCGCGCGTCGTCGTGCTGACCGGCTATGGCGCGATCGCCACGGCTGTTGCCGCCGTCAAGATCGGCGCAACCGACTATCTGTCAAAACCGGCTGATGCCAACGACATCATGGCCGCCCTGCTGGCCGGTGACGACGACCGCCCGCCACCGCCGGAAAACCCCATGTCGGCCGATCGCGTGCGTTGGGAGCATATCCAGCGGGTGTTCGAACTGTGCGACCGCAATGTCAGCGAAACCGCGCGGCGTCTGAACATGCACCGCCGGACGTTGCAGCGTATTCTGGCAAAGCGCTCGCCGCGCTGAATTCTACCCGCGAATTTCCGCCTCGATCTGCGCACGGCTCTTGCGGGCGCGCTCGGTTGCGCTTTTCAGCTGTCCGCAGGCGGCCATGATGTCTTCGCCGCGCGGGGTGCGGATAGGGCTGGCATAGCCCGCCTTGTAGATGATGTCGGCGAACGCCCGGATACGGTTGTTCGACGACCTTTCATAGGGCGCGCCGGGCCATTCGTTGAAGGGGATCAGGTTGATCTTGGCCGGAATCCCCTTGATCAGCTGAACCAGGCGCCGCGCATCTTCATCGCTGTCATTGATGCCCTTCAGCATCACATATTCAAAGGTGATGCGTTCCGAATTCGACAGTTTCGGATAGGCCCGGAGCGCATTCAGCAGCGCCTCGATATTCCAGCGTTTGTTGATCGGGACCAGCCTGTTGCGCACCTCATCCGTGGTGGCATGAAAGGAAATCGCCAGCATGCAGCCGATCTCGGCCCCCGCCCGGGGAATTTCGGGCACCACCCCCGAGGTCGAAAGCGTGATTCGGCGGCGCGACAGGCTGATCCCTTCGGCGTCCATGGCGATTTTCATGGCATCGCGAACGTTTTCGAAATTGTACAGCGGCTCGCCCATGCCCATCAGCACGATGTTTGACAGCAGCCGCGTCTCGATCTTTGGGTGGCGGCCGGGTTTGGGCCATTCACCCAGATCGTCGCGGGCAACCAGAATCTGCCCGACGATCTCGGCCGGGGTCAGGTTGCGCACCAGTTTCTGCGTGCCGGTATGGCAGAACGAGCAGGTCAACGTGCAGCCCACCTGAGAAGAAATACACAGCGTGCCGCGGTCTTCCTCGGGGATATAGACGGTTTCGACCTCGTGCCCACCCTGAACGCGCAGCAGATATTTGCGCGTGCCGTCGGATGATACCTGCCGGGTCACGATTTCGGGGCGCGCGATAGTGAATTTTTCGTCCAGAAGGGCGCGATAGTCCCTGGCCAGATTGGTCATCACCGAAAAATCGGTGACCCCCTTCTGATAGATCCACTGCCACAGCTGGCCAACGCGCATTTTCGCCTGACGTTCCGGCGTGCCGGCGGCAATCAGGGCCTCGCGCATCTGGTCGCGGGTCAGGCCGACAAGGTTGATCCCGCCGCCTTCGGGCAGCTTGCGCGGAACGGTGATGTTGTCGGGCGTGATGGCGGTCATGGCAGAAACTTTCGGGCATGCGGATGGAAAGCAGGGGATACATCAAAAGCACGGGCAGCGCAAAGGGGGGAACGGACGCGCCCATGCCCGGACCGCGGGACGCCCCGGGCAAGGCTCAACCGCCCCCCCTTTCTTCTTTGCCCAAATACGCGTTTCCCGACCCGTGCCGTGCCAGTGCAAGCAGGGGATCGTTTACAAACCCCGGGCGCCAATCAACCCCTCAGCCGCCGCGCCGCGGCCAGCCCCGCCCAACGCCCGGTGGCCAGGCATGCGCTCAGCAGATAACCCCCGGTCGGGGCCTCCCAATCCAGCATCTCGCCCGCGCACCAGGTACCGGGGATGACCCGCAACATCAGATCGCCTGTCAGCGCATCCCTTGCCACCCCGCCGGCCGTGGAAATCGCCTCGTCCAGCGGGCGCAGCCCGGCGTGGCGGATCGGCAGCGTCTTGAGCAGCCGTGCCAGCGCGGCATCATCGGCGGGCAGGGGCCGGCCGAATTCGTTGAGCAGCGCCAGCCTGACCGGATCCAGCCGCAGGGTCTTGCGCAGGTGGTTGGCCCGGCTGTCCTTGCCGCGCGGTCGAGACAGGCGGCGCGCCACCTCGTCAACCACAAGATCCGGCAACAGATCAAGTGTCAGCACAGCGCCCTGCCTGATCCGGGGTGTCAGGGCATATATCCCGCCGCCCTCGATCCCGCGGACCGAGATCACCCATTCACCCCGGCTGACCTGGCCATCCGCATGCAACGCGATCGCCTTGACGGGTTGGCCGAAATGCCGCTGCATGTGATCCGACCATTCCACCGACAGCCCCGCATTGGCCGGCTGAAACGGCATGATTTCCACCCCTCGCGCGGCCAGCATATCGGCCCAGCGCCCGTCCGAGCCAAGCCGCGACCAACTGGCCCCGCCCAGCGCCAGCACGGTTGCCGAGGCCCGGATCATCCGTTGCCCGTCCGGGGTGTCAAAGACCAGCGCATCATCCAGCCAGCCCCGCCAGTGCCAGCGCCGGTGCAGGGTAACGGCCTTGGCGCCAAGCCGTGCCAGCCATGCGCGCAGCAGGGGCGAGGCCTTCATCGCCCTGGGAAAGACCCTGCCGGTCGAGCCGACAAACATATCCTGCCCCAGGCCGCACGCCCATTCCTGCACCGCACGATTGTCGAAATCGGTCAGTATCGGGCGCAGCCAGTCGGCGGCATCGCCGAAACGGGCAAGGAAATCGTCGAATGGCTCTTGCCGTGTCAGGTTCAGCCCCGATTTGCCCGCCATCAGAAACTTGCGCGCAGGCGACGGCCGACCTTCGGCGATCACGACCTCGATCCCGTGATCGGCCAGCATTTCGGCCGCCATCAGTCCCGCCGGACCTGCCCCGATGATACATGCCTGCGCCATTTCCGCGCCTTCCTGCCAATGCCAAAGGCGCAGCATATGGCGTGTCGGCAGGCGCGGCAAGGCGGGTCCGGGCGACCTCAGCGCGTGCTGCGGAACAGCTTTTCGGGCGGCCATCTGGCCTCGTAGCCGAACTCGATCGTCTTTTCGCCGCCTGCGGGAAGGTCGAAATTCCAGGCAAGGACGCCGCGCTTGCCATCGACATCGACCTCGTCCGGGCGGGGGCGTGCCAGCGTGTTGATCACCAGCTTTTCATCCCGCGAGACCGGGACCGCACCAAGCACGCGCACGGGCAGGGCAAAATCGAGATGGCTCTTGACAACGGTACGGTGCCGGATGACCCGGTTGCTGCGCGACGAGATGACGCCGATATCGCCATCCATCCTTTCGACCAGCCGGCGCGTGACCTCGACCCCGTCATAGACGCCAAAGCTCAGCTCGAAATCGGCGCCGATGCCGACCTGCGGGATATCCCCCTCGCCGACATAGACCCCGTCGCGGAATATGTTGACCGAACCGGACAGGATCGGCCCGCCCGTCCGGTTGGTCAGCCTTGCGGCCAGATAGGCCTTTTCGGCCCGCGCCGGCACGATCCTGGCAACAAGCGAGACATCCAGCGGCACGCTGTCCAGCCAGACGACTGCCCCGCCATCGCCCTTGATGTCCTGCGGATCGGGAATGTCGAATTCCAGCACCTGCCCGGTCAGAACCGGACGGGAATACCCCGAAAACCCGCTTTCTGATCTGGCCACCTCGATCGAAGGTTCGGGCGCTGCAAGTGCGGCGCCTGGCCGGGTCTTGCGCAGGGGTTCCGGCTTGCCCCTTTCGTTCAGCCAGGCGGTAATGGCCCGGGGATCGGCCACCGAGGTATCGGCAAAAACTGCGGCCGTCGAAAGCCGCGCCTTGACCCCTTTCCAGCGCTCGCCCGAGGTGTTTCTGATGGCGGCGCGGCGCACAAGGGTCGCGGAACCGCGCCTGCCCCGCTGTCGGAGCCTGAGCTCGTAATTGGCCCGCCACCAGCCATCGGTCGACACATAGGAAATCGCCGCCGGGCCGGAATAGGGCGCGTCGAGCCGGATGACAAAGCTCAGCTCCTGCCTGTTGGGGTCACCGGGTTCGAGCGATTCCAGATAGGCGCGCGCGCCATCCACTGCCTTGCGGGCGCGCTGCAGGTCATCGCCCAGATCATCAAGGCCGCGCTGGGCCTGATCGACATCTTTCCGGGCTGCCATATAGGCGGCCTGCAGCGCCTCGCCATTGGCGGCAATCAGATCGGCGGTGGGAAAACCGGCCTTGATACCCCTGGATCGAGTCAGCGATTTCAGCCACTCGATCCGCAGCTTGGCACCGTTGATGCGTGCCGAAAGTTGCTGCTTGCGGGTGTCGATGTCCTGCCAGCGCTTGCGCGCTGTCAGCCAGGTGGCGCGGGCGTCGGTCCATTCCTGCGAACGCGGCGGCTCGACAGGGCTCAGCGGCCCCATGGCTAGCTGAAAGCCGCTGATCCGGGCCCTTGCCCCGCGAAAGTCCACCTGAAGCGAACCGATATCGGCATCAATCCTGAAATCCCGAAAGACAATGCGATGGCTGCCCGCCGGAAGATCGATATCGAAACTGCGGAACACACGCATGCCGTCGGGGTGCAGTTCCACCTCGGAAACCGACGTGTTGACGACAAGGGTTTCGGCGGACAGGGCTTGCCCGAGCAGCAGAAGAACACCGAGGGAAACAAGAAAATTTCGCATGACCAATCTCCAGACAACCAATGCCCGGAGATTGGCCGGAAACAGCCATGGAATCAACGTTGCTGTGGCGCTCAGCCCTTTTTCAGAACGCGTCGACCCAGAAGCTCGGCAATCTGAACGGCGTTGAGCGCGGCGCCCTTGCGCAGATTGTCGGACACGCACCACAGGTTCAGCCCGTTGTCGATGGTCGAATCCTGGCGGATGCGGCTGATGTAGGTGGCATAATCACCCACGCATTCGACCGGCGTGGCGTAACCACCGTCTTCGCGTTTATCGACGACCAGAATGCCGGGGGCCGCGCGCAGGATATCGCGGGCCTCGTCCTCGTCCAGGGGGTCGTGGAATTCGATGTTGATGGCCTCGGAATGGCCGACGAACACCGGAACACGCACGCAGGTTGCCGTCAGCTTGATCGCCGGATCGACGATCTTTTTCGTCTCGGCGACCATCTTCCATTCTTCCCTGGTTTCGCCGCTGTCAAGAAACACGTCGATATGCGGGATCACGTTAAAGGCGATCTGCTTGGTGAATTTGCCGGGTTCGACCTCTTGTCCGGGGACATACATGCCCTTGGTCTGGTTCCACAGCTCGTCCATGCCTTCCTTGCCGGCGCCTGAAACCGACTGATAGGTGCTGACGACCACCCGCTTGATGCGCGCGCGGTCATGCAGCGGTTTCAGCGCCACCACCATCTGTGCAGTCGAGCAGTTGGGGTTGGCGATGATGTTCTTCCTGTCATAGCCCATGACGGCGTCGGGGTTTACCTCGGGCACGATCAGCGGCACGTCGGCGTCATAGCGATAGAGGCTGCTGTTGTCGATCACCACACAGCCGGCCGCCGCGGCGCGGGGCGCATAGGTTCTGGTGGCCTCGGACCCGACCGCAAACAGCGCGATGTCCCAGCCGGAAAAGTCGAATGTATCCAGATCCCGGGTCTTGAGGGTGCGCTCGCCAAAGCTGACCTCGGTGCCCAGCGACTTGCGGCTGGCAAGTGCGGCAATTTCGTCAACGGGAAACTGGCGCTCGGCCAGGATGTTCAACATCTCGCGGCCCACATTTCCCGTGGCACCGGCAACGACGATTCGATACCCCATTTCGATTCTCCTCAGGTTCGGGACGGCGCCTCTTAACGCAAATCCGGCCCCAAGGGAACGGCCAATCAGGCACCATGCGCCAGGGGGTATCTGTTCTGCAAGGTCTGGCGGACGGCCCTCCACACCGGGCTTGCCCGGCGGCTGTCGGCCGCATGTCTCATCTGCCGGGCCAGAATCGACAGGCGCGTCTCGAAGGGAACGCTGGGAAAACTGTCGATCGTCGCCCCTTCGAGCGCCACATCGGCCTTGCTCTGGAACTCCCAGCACAAGCTCAGAAGCGGACCATCGGGATTGTCGCGCGCGGCGCGGCCCTGCCAGTGATAGGTCTCGCCGGTCCAGATAAGCACATCCCCCGGCGCGGCCGGCAAGGCCCTTATGCCCGGCAGGCTTGCATCCGGGCGCGCTGCGTCGGACCTGCCGTAATTCCGGTCGAAACGGGCCGGCACCACATAGACGCAACCATTGTCCGGGGTCGCTGCGGTC
This sequence comes from uncultured Rhodobacter sp., assembly GCA_964637875.1. Classification (GTDB taxonomy): domain Bacteria; phylum Pseudomonadota; class Alphaproteobacteria; order Rhodobacterales; family Rhodobacteraceae; genus UBA5972. The sequence continues at coordinate 2,653 of CAZWXK010000014.1, read as the reverse complement.
AGAGGAAGCCACAGCGTGACATTGCGTGGCGTTCCGTCCCCGTATACCCCCCTTCCCGGGCGCCGCCGGCCGGCCGAAAGGCCCCGCCCCTGCCCCGGATGGATGGCCTGGAAACCGGGTACCAGCGCGGCGCCCTGGTGAAACAGGCCGTCGATCACCCCCCTGAGCCCGGCAACAAGCGCCCAGACCTCGTCATAAACGCCGATGAACGAGGCGGGAAACCCCGCATCGTTGATCCGCCTCATGGCGCGACCGACAGCTGTCAGGTTGGCTGTCGGCACGACACCGCGCAGATGCACAAACCCGTCATTGACCAGCTTCATCTGCATGTCCCCGGGAATCTGCTGCGGCGGCGCCTCATGCGACAACATGTTCCGGGGGGGTTCGGCGATGGTCAGTTCGGGCGCAAGGCGGCGCCAGAACGCTGTGCTCTGGGTTGCAATGGCCAGACCTCTTGGCAGGCGGCGACGATTGGGCAGCATGGTTTCTCCGATCTCGCTGACGACCTCGGACAAGCCCCCAAGATCCCTGGGATCGGTCAGCGGCACATTTCTGTGAACGGACCCATCTGTATCGATCGATGCCACGCCAAGTCAAACAAAAGCCGCAAACATGCCCGAATTCCCGGCCTGACATGTACTGGACAGCCGGATCGGACCAGATCCGGCGAAACCATCACCTTGTAAAAACATTATTGTTTCCAGGCCCGAAAATATGCCCTGCCTCCGCCGGGCACCTGAACCAGGCGCGAATCAGGAGATCCCTACCTTCCGCAAGATGCGTTGGCGGAACAGGTTTCGCTGACAGATGATATGGTTAACAAATCATCAATCCTAACGGCTTGCGCCCTATTGTTGACACAATCCTTTACTACCTTTGCGGTCATGCAAGGGGGTAGTGCGTTTCGCGACACCACAGGGTCCACCGTTCCGCAGGCCTTCTTCGACGACTGAAACTTGAGCAACCATCAAGGCCGGAGCGATTTCTGGCGCAAGTTTTAGGAGGTATTGATGAAAATTCTCGCCGTTGACGACGATGAATTCATTCTGGAGCTGCTCGAGGCCGCCATGGCCTCGGCGGGTTATCCGGACATGACCACGGCCTCGAGCGGGGCCGAGGCGCTGAACATCGTCGCCAACACGACCGAGCCCTTTGACTGTTTTCTTTTTGATATCCAGATGCCCGAGATGGACGGCATCGAGCTGTGCACGCATATTCGACAGATCGAGACCTATCGCAAGACCCCGATCCTGATGATCACCGCGATGTCGGAACGGGAATATGTGGACCGCGCCTTCGCCGCCGGTGCCACCGACTATGTGACCAAACCTTTCGACGTTCTGGAACTGGGCACCCGGGTTGCCATGGCCGAACGTCTGGTGAACGAGATCAACAAGGCGCGCAAACGCGAACAGACCCTTGACGTGCTGACCGAAAAGCTGGTCTCGGGCAACATCGTGAGCATCGCCGACCCCCTGGACGTCGATGATGTTCACGGGTTCCTGAACTACCCGACCTTCGAGAACTACATCCTGCAGCTGGGGCGCGGGAATTATTTTTCATCCAGTATCTTTGCCCTCAAGATCACCAATATCAAGGCAATCTATGATCGCTGCAAGGGCGCGGAATTCGAATTCGTCATCACCGACATCGCTGACGCAATTTCGGAAAACCTGAAAGGCGAGACCTGCTTTTTCACCTATGCCGGCAATGGTGTCTTTCTGTGCGTGTTCAGCCGCTTCAAGGATCTGATCCAGGAGGATCTCCCGTATCTGATTCAGGACACGGCCATGCAGATGGGCCTTGTCTTTCCCGATGGATCGCCCCTTGAAATCAGGCTGATCCAGGGCGAGCCCAAAAGCCCCGGCGTGTTTTCGAAACCGGGCAGCCTCTCGGTTCTGGATGACGCGATCCGAGATGTGGAAATGCGCCATGCCACCCGTGATGACGGCACCCAGAAGGCCGAGTCATCCAACCTGTGGAACGCGCGCCTCGGACGCAAGCGTTTTGCGCTGTGAACCGGGGGGCAATGGGGGTAAAAGTCTGAGCCAACAGCAGGAGGAGGGGACTGTTCGCGATGATGAACGAGGAATTCAACAACAGGCTGGAGGGCATTCGGGTCAAATTCGTCGCCTCGCTTGCGGGCAAGGTGGAAGAGTTCGAAACCCTCATGGAAAGGATCATCTCGGATGATGATGCGGCCGAGGCACTCGAGGAACTGCGTCTCGGCGTTCACAAGCTGCGCGGCGTTGCCCCCACCCTGGGGTTGCAGAAACTAGGCAGCTTTGCCGCTGAATCCGAAGACAGCATCATCGCCATGACCAACGGCGGCGACCCGAACCAGACTGCGGGCGCCTTCCTCGGTGCGTTCAGGGCACTGGTTGCCGAAATGCGCGAGGCCGCCGACAGCTGAACCCGGCATATCCCGCTGCTCGGCACCGGGTCGCGCGTGGGGCATCCCGGTAGCGGGACCAGCGACGACAGGTGCCCGGAACAGACGATGTCCCGGGCACCCTGCCAACACCCGCCGCCTGGGGGCGGATCGTTGTCCGTTATTCTTCCATATCCTTGCGGATGTTTGCGGGAATGTCGCTGAGCTTCAGCTTGGCCTGTTCCTTGGGATCACCGAGAAAGGCGATCAACCCGGCCAGTT
>CAZWXK010000013.1:40286-60859 GCA_964637875.1 uncultured Rhodobacter sp. | reverse complement strand
CAGTTTTGCACGCTGATTCACAATTGCATGGTGATCCATTGTCCACCCCTCGCGAAACCGTCCTCGCCGCGCTGCATGCGCGGCTTTCGACGCTGCCCGCCACCGCCCTGCGTGGCGAGGTGCTGCCCGAGCGGGTGCCAATCGGCGGCCTTGTCATACTGCGCGACGGCGAGTCGGGGGGCGGTTTTGTCACGGGCGCGGGGATGCGGGTTCAGCGTGTGGTTTCGGTCAGGCGCCGGCGTACATAGGCATCCACGCGGGCAATCAGCTCGTCCATGTGCTCGCCTTCAAAGAAATGGCCTGCTCCTTCGACCACTTCGTGGGTGATGGTGATGCCCTTCTGCTCGTGCAGCTTTTCCACCAGTGCCTCGATATCGGCGGGCGGCACCACGCGGTCGGCCGAGCCGTTGATGATGAGGCCCGAGCTGGGGCAGGGTGCAAGAAAGCTGAAATCATACATGTTGGCGTTTGGCGCGACCGAAACGAATCCCGAAATCTCGGGGCGGCGCATGAGCAGCTGCATCCCGATCCACGAGCCAAAGGAAAAGCCCGCGACCCAGCAATGTTTCGCGTTCGGATTCAGGTGCTGCAGGTAATCCAGCGCCGCCGCCGCGTCGGACAGTTCGCCCACGCCCTGGTCATATTCTCCCTGGCTGCGCCCCACGCCGCGGAAATTGAAACGCAACACCGTGAAGCCCATGTTGTAAAAGGCATAATGCAGGTTGTAGACAACCTTGTTGTTCATCGTGCCGCCAAATTGCGGGTGCGGATGCAACACGATCGCGATAGGGGCGTCCTTGGCCTTTTGCGGATGATACCGGCCCTGGAGACGGCCTTCGGGACCGGGGAAGATGATTTCGGGCATGTGGTCTTGCAACTCCGGTATCTCGGGCCATCGAGGGGGATACATCAAATACTTGACGATTTCCCTCGGATAACCTAGAACAATTCTAATTTCAGGGGGCAGGACCCCGTTTGTCGTGTTAAGGGAGTTAAGCGCTGCGACCGCGCGCGTCAACTCCGTGAGGGGACCGGATAGCGTGAAACTCAGCACCAAGGGAAGATACGCAATGATCGCGCTGGCCGATCTTGCCGGAAATGGCCAGCACGGGCTGGTTTCGCTTGGCGGCATATCGGAACGCCAGGACATTTCGCTGGCCTATCTGGAGCAGCTTTTCGTCAAGCTGCGCCGCGCCGGCATCGTCGAAAGCGTGCGCGGCCCCGGTGGCGGATATCGTCTGGCGCGGGCGACCTCGGAAATCAGGGTCTCCGACATCCTGTCGGCGGTCGATGAAACCATGGATGCGACCCAGCGCGGGGCAGGGGCCTCGGGCGGGGGCAAGGGGACGGTCGAGCAGGAGATGACCGACAAGCTGTGGGAACAGCTTTCCGCCCATGTCTATGTATTCCTGCATCAGACGCGGCTTTCCGACATTCTCGAGGATCACATGGTTCCCTGTCCGGCAGTGCCGGCAATTGTCGAGTTCGTGGACGAATGAGCGCGCGGGTCTATCTTGACTGGAACGCCACCGCGCCGCTGAGGGGCGAGGCCCGCGCGGCCATGCTGGCGGCGATGGATGTGGTCGGCAATCCCTCGTCGGTGCATGGCGAGGGGCGCGCGGCCCGGGCGGTGGTCGAGCGCGCGCGTGAACAGCTGGCCGAGGCCCTTGGCGCCGCAGCCGCCGATATCGTCTTTACATCCGGCGCGACCGAGGCCGCTGCGCTGGCGCTCGCCGGGCGCGAGCTGCACTGCGCCATGATCGAACATGAATGCGTGGCCGCCTGGTGCAAGGCCGGGCTGGAGGCCGATTCCGACGGCAAGGTTGCCCTGGAAGACCCCGCCAATTCGGCGCTGCAACTGGCCAATGGCGAGACCGGCATCATTCAGGATCTGCCCGAGGGGCTGGCGGTTTCCGATCTGGTGCAGGGCTTTGGCAAGCTGCCATTCGGATTCGACTGGTCGGGTGTGTCGATCGGCATACTCTCGGCGCACAAGTTTGGCGGCCCCAAGGGCGTTGGCGCGCTGGTGATGAAACAGGGGATCGACCTGGTGGCCCGCATGCGCGGTGGCGGCCAGGAAATGGGCCGCCGTTCGGGCACCGAAAACGTGATCGGCATTGCCGGCCTCGGTGCTGCGGCCGAGGCGGCCCGGCGCGACCTTGACAACGGCCGCTGGGACGAGGTCGCCGCCCTGCGCGACCGGCTGGAATCGCGCCTGCTGGACGCCGTGCCCGATCTGCTGATCGTCGGGCGCGGGCAGAAACGCCTGCCCAATGTGACCTGCCTTGCCGTGCCGGGCTGGAAGGGCGAAACCCAGGTCATGCAGATGGATCTGGCGGGCTTTGCGGTATCGGCGGGCTCGGCCTGTTCCAGTGGCAAGGTCAGGCCCTCCAGGGTGTTGCGGGCGATGGGGCTGGATGATGTGACCGCCAGCAGCGCGCTGCGGGTGTCGATCGGCCCCGACACGGAAGAAAGCGATCTGATGCGTTTTGCCGATGCATGGATCAAGGCCCACCACGGACGGACTGCGACAACAGGCGCACGGGCCGCCGGCTGAAACATGTGAACAGGCCCCCCACATGATCGGGGGTGAAAGGAAACGACGGATGACAAGCATGGACAAGGTGACCCAGGCGCCCAAGGTCAAGGAAGGTGTCGATCAGGAAACGGTCGATGCCGTCCAGTCGGTTGGCGAAAAATACAAATACGGATTCGAGACCGATATCGAGATGGATTTCGCGCCCAAGGGCCTGAACGACGATATCGTCCGTCTGATCTCGAAAAAGAATGACGAGCCCGAATGGATGCTGGAATGGCGCCTTCAGGCATTCGCCCGCTGGCAGCAGATGGAAGAACCTGACTGGGCCATGGTCAACTATCCCGAGATCGACTTTCAGGATATCTATTACTATGCGCGGCCCAAAAGCATGGAGGAAAAGCCGAAATCGCTGGACGATGTGGACCCCAAACTGCTGGCAACCTATGAAAAGCTGGGCATCCCGTTGAAGGAACAGATGATCCTGGCCGGAATCGAGGGCGCCGACGCCGCCCCGGCCCAGGGGCGGATGGATGCCGGCATGGATGGCCGCAAGGTGGCCGTGGATGCGGTGTTCGACAGCGTCAGCGTCGGCACCACCTTCAAGGAAGAGCTGGCGCGTGCCGGCGTCATCTTCTGCTCGATCTCCGAGGCGATCAGGGAACACCCGGATCTGGTCAGGAAATATCTCGGCTCGGTGGTGCCGCAGAGCGACAATTTCTATGCCACCCTCAACAGCGCCGTGTTTTCCGACGGCAGCTTTGTCTATATCCCGCCCGGCGTGCGCTGCCCGATGGAGCTGTCCACCTATTTCCGCATCAACGCCGAAAACACCGGCCAGTTCGAACGCACCCTGATCATTGCCGACAAGGGCTCTTACGTCAGCTATCTGGAAGGTTGCACCGCGCCCAAGCGCGACACGGCGCAGCTGCATGCCGCAGTGGTCGAGCTGGTCATCATGGAAGACGCCGAGATCAAGTATTCCACCGTCCAGAACTGGTTCCCCGGCGACGAAGAGGGCAAGGGCGGCATCTACAACTTTGTCACCAAGCGTGCCGATTGTCGGGGCGACCGGGCCAAGGTGATGTGGACGCAGGTCGAGACCGGCTCTGCCGTCACCTGGAAATATCCCTCCTGCATCCTGCGCGGCGACGACAGCCAGGGCGAGTTCTATTCCATCGCCATCACCAACAACATGCAGCAGGCCGACACCGGCACCAAGATGATCCATCTTGGCAAGAACACCCGCTCGCGCATTGTTTCCAAGGGAATTTCCGCCGGTCGCGCCCAGAATACCTATCGCGGTCTGGTGTCCATGCACCCGCGCGCGAAAAACGGGCGCAACTATACCCAGTGCGACAGCCTGTTGATCGGCGACAAATGCGGCGCCCATACGGTGCCCTATATCGAGGTGCGCAACAATTCGAGCCGCGTTGAACACGAGGCCACCACATCCAAGGTGGACGACGAACAGCTGTTCTATTGCCGATCCCGCGGCATGAACGAGGAAGAGGCCCTTGCCCTGATCGTCAACGGTTTCGCCAAGGAGGTGTTGCAGGCCCTGCCCATGGAATTCGCCATGGAGGCGCAGTCGCTGGTCGCCATTTCGCTGGAGGGATCGGTCGGATGAACATGTTTTCGCCGCCAGCCGCCCAGGCAGGCGCCGCCCGTATCCATTGCCGTCGCGCATACAGGTTAACCAAAGGAACAAGAAATGCTGGAAATCAAGGATCTGCACGTCAAACTTGCCGAGGAAGACAAGGAAATCCTCAAGGGGCTGAGCCTGCGTGTGCCCTCGGGCGAGGTGCATGCCATCATGGGGCCGAATGGCTCGGGCAAGTCCACCATGTCCTATGTGCTGTCGGGCAAGGACGGCTACGAGGTCACCTCGGGCAGTGCCACGCTGGACGGGGCCGACCTGCTGGAGATGGAGCCCGAAGAACGCGCCGCCGCCGGGCTGTTTCTGGCCTTCCAGTATCCGGTCGAAATTCCGGGCGTGGGCAACATGACCTTCCTGCGCACCGCCGTGAACAGCCAGCGCAAGCTGCGGGGCGAGGACGAGCTTTCCGCCGCCGAATTCCTGAAACTGGTGCGTACACGGGCGAAATCGCTCAAGATCGACGCCGACATGCTCAAGCGGCCGGTCAATGTGGGCTTTTCGGGTGGCGAGAAAAAGCGCAACGAAATCCTGCAAATGGCCATGCTGGAGCCCAGGATGTGCATTCTGGACGAAACCGACAGCGGGCTTGACGTGGACGCGATGAAGCTGGTGGCCGAGGGCGTGAATGCGCTGCGTGACGGCACGCGGTCGTTCCTTGTGATCACGCATTACCAGCGCCTGCTGGATCATATCAAACCGGATGTCGTGCATATCATGGCCGATGGGAGGATCATCAAGACCGGTGGGCCGGAACTGGCGCTTGAGGTCGAACATAACGGCTATGCCGATCTGCTGGCGGAGGTTGCGTGATGCGCCGCGCCCAGGCACTTGCCGCCAGGCGCGCGGCGGCCGCAGAACGGCTTTCGCGCGGCGATCTGCCCAAAGGCGGGGCGTGGATCATGGCTGCGCGCGAAAACGCCCTCGAACGTTTGCACCGGATGGGCCTGCCCGCACGGCGCGACGAATACTGGCGCTTTACCCGGCCCGATACGCTGATCGCCGCGCAGGCCGCCCCCGTGCCGCTGATGGTTGACGAGGATGCCCCCCAATTCGGGGAACTCGACCGCCTGAATCTGGTCTTTGTCGATGGCGTTCTGAATGTCGCGCAGTCCGACGCGCTGGCGATGGAAAATGTCGAGATCACCACGCTGGAACAGGCCGCAACACAGGATATCCACTGGGCGCGCGAATTGTTCGGTGTGCTTGAAGCCCAGGGCCAGGCGCCCGTGGAGCGCCCGCTGGCCGCGCTGAACACCGCGACCGCGACCCAGGGCCTGTTGATCCGGGTGACGGGCAGGGCGCCGCGGCCGATTTCCCTGACCTATCTGCGCAGCGACGAGGCCGGTGACGGCGTTGTCCACCATGTCATCCGGCTGGAAAAGGGGGCCGAACTGACATTGCTGGAAAGCGGTCCGGCGGCTGCACGCCTGTCTCAGGTCATCGAGGTCGATGTCGCTGATGGCGCCCGTTTCAACCATATCCGCACGCAGGGCCGCGACCATGGGCGGCGCGCACTGACGCATCTGTTTGCGCGCATCGGTGCCGAGGCATCCTTCAAGAGCTTTTCTCTGACGGTCAATGGCGCGCTGACGCGCAATGAATATGTGATCACACTTGAAGGCGACGAGTCGCACGCCACCGTGTCGGGGGCTGTTGCGGGTGACGGCAATGACGGGGCGTTCCATCAGGACGATACCGTGTTCATCACCCATGCGGGTGCGCGCTGCGAAAGCCGCCAGGTCTTCAAGAAAGTGCTGAGGAACGGCGCGACCGGCGTGTTCCAGGGCAAGATCCTTGTCAGGCAAGGCGCGCAAAAGACCGATGGCTACCAGATCAGCCAGGCGCTGCTGCTGGACGAGGACAGCCAGTTTCTGGCCAAACCCGAGCTGGAAATCCATGCCGATGACGTGGCGTGCAGCCACGGCGCCACGGTTGGCGCCATCGACGAGGATGCGCTGTTCTACATGATTTCGCGCGGTGTTCCCCGCAGGCAGGCGCAGGACATGCTGGTGCTGGCCTTCCTGTCCGAGGCGCTGGACGAGATCGACGACGAGGCCATCCGCGACGATATCCGGTCGCGCCTGGAGCTGTGGGTCGAAAGGCACAGCCGATGATCGGGCTTTTGCGCGATGTCGTCGAAAGCTGGGGCCGACCGGGCGCCGTTGTCCGGCGCAAGCTGGCCCGCGGCACCGGCGAGGATACCCTGCTGGCCTATGCCGTACTGGCGGGATTCATCGCCTTTGCGGCGCGGGTGCCGGGATTGATCGACATTCAGCGCGCCGCCGGGGCGGATGCGCCGCCTCTTTCGACCATGGTCGGGGCGTCCTTCGTGGTCTATGCGATGTTTGCGCCGCTGTTCATGTATCTGCTGGCGGCGCTCAGCCATCTGGCCGCGCGCCTGCTGGGCGGCGAAGGCAGCTGGCATGGCGCACGCCTTGCGCTGTTCTGGGGTCTGCTGGCGGTACAGCCGCTGGTCATCCTGTCGGCGCTGGCAAACAGCCTGTCACCCTGGCCGTGGTTTTCACAGATCCTGTCGCTGGCATTTGCCGGCATGTTCTTCTGGGTGTGGCTGGGGGGCCTGATGGCGGCCGAGCGCGTGGACGAGGGCGCCCCGGGCGGCCTCGGCTGACGACCATCCAGCCCGCGCGGGGCTGCACGATGCGCGAGATCGGGGATTTGCGCCATATTTCCCTCAATTTGCCACAATTCTTTCCCATTATCCCGGCAACAGCACCCTGCGCCCGCGCTGCGAGGATGGATGATGCGGGCGGTTACGGGGTTGCCTGGACAATGGGTGGACAATGCACATGACCGAAGACATCGCGCAATATCACAGATCCCGGCCCCTGCGCCCCGCGCCCGAGACGGGAATCGCCCTGCGCAGGACCCTGACCGGCAGGGTCATCCATGCCTGGTTTCACATGTCGCAATCGACCCGCCGGATCCTGGCCGAACAGCCGGGCGAGGGATATCTGCTGTTTCTGGTGCTGATGTCGGATCTGGCCTTTTTCCTGTCATGGACGATGAAGGCGGTGATCGTGCCCGACCGGGGCGGGGTGGGGCTGATCTCGACCGAGATCGGAATTCTGCTGGTCGTTGCATTGCTGGCGCGCACTGTCGGGCTGTATTTCCTTGCCATGCTGCTGGGGGCGGTTGCCCGTCTTGCCGGGGGGCGGGGCAGCTGGCGCGACACGCGAATCGCCGTGTTCTGGGGGGTGTTCATCACCGCGCCTTTCGGGGTGTTTGCCGCGCTCCTGTCGGTCCTGTTCACCAATCTGGCCATCTACTATCCGATTTTCGATGCGCCCTGGATTTCGCAGCCCCCCTATTATCTGGGGATGCTGCCTTTCGTGTGGTATGTGTCGGTCGCCCTGGCGCGGGCGCACGGATTTCGCAAAACATCGCCGATATTCCTGATCATGTCGGTGGTTTCGCTTGTGGCCGTCATTCTGGGCATGTATTTTCACGCCAGAGGTCTCTTCTGAAGGCAGGAAAAATGCGGCAACGAACAGGGGCGCTGGCGCGGCTCACATTGTCAGATCCGCGCGCGGCGGCCCGCGAGCTGATGCAGGACAGGGCCGCGCAGGCCCGGGCGATCGAACTGGCCGGCCTGGTCGTCATTGCGGGGGTCGCGTTCTCGTGGCTGTTGTCGGTGTTGCTGCCGGGGCCGACCGTGGCAATCCTGGACACGATGCTGTCGAAACCTCTGCTTTATGCGCTGATCCAGTTCATGTTGCTGATGATCTCGGTTCTGGCGATCTTCATGGTCGGGCGCCTGTTTGGCGGCACCGGCAGCTTTGAACAGACATTGCTGTTGTCGGTGTGGTTGCAGTTCTACATGCTCGTGGTGCAGGTTGCGGCCGCGGGCGTGGTTCTGCTGGTGCCCGGGCTGGCCGGTCTGCTGAACATCGCGATCATGATCTACTTTGTCTGGCTGACGGTCAACTTCATCGCCGAGCTGCATGGATTCAGATCCCTGTGGAAGATCCTGGCAGGGTTGCTTGGCACCGCCTTTGCGCTGGCCATTCTGGCGTCGCTGATCCTCAGCCTTCTGGGTGTAAGCATGGTCATGGACGGGCATTGACATGTACGACGTCGAAAAGATACGGGCCGATTTTCCCATCCTTGCACGCAAGGTGCATGACAAGCCGCTGGTCTATCTTGACAATGGCGCCTCGGCCCAGAAGCCCAGGGTCGTGATCGACGCGGTCACGCGGGCCTATGAACAGGAATATGCCAATGTTCACCGTGGGTTGCACACCCTTTCGAACCTTGCCACCGACAAGTACGAGGCCGTGCGCGGTATCATCCAGCGCTTTCTGAACGCCGAACATGAGGACGAGATCCTGTTTACCACCGGCGCGACCGAGGGGATCAACCTGGTGTCATATGCCTGGGCGGCACCGCGCCTGCAGCGGGGCGATGAAATCGTGCTGTCAGTGATGGAGCACCACGCCAATATCGTGCCCTGGCATTTCCTGCGCGAGCGCCAGGGCGTGGTGCTGAAATGGGTCGATATCGACGATCGCGGCGACCTCGACCCGCAGGCGGTGATGGACGCGATCACCGAGCGCACGCGCCTTGTGGCGATCACCCACATGTCGAACGTTCTGGGCAGCGTGGTGGACGTCAAGACCATCGTCGAGGGGGCGCATGCGCGCGACGTGCCGGTGCTGGTCGATGGCAGCCAGGCCTCGGTGCACATGCCGGTGGATGTGCAGGATCTGGGCGCCGATTTCTATGTGATCACGGGGCACAAGCTGTATGGCCCCTCGGCCTCGGGCGCGATCTATATCAAGCGCGCGCGCATGAACGAAATGCGCCCCTTCCTGGGTGGCGGCGACATGATCAACGAGGTCACGCGCGACAACGTCACCTACAACACGCCCCCCCACAAGTTCGAGGCAGGCACCCCCGGCATCGTGCAGATGATCGGCCTTGGCGTTGCGCTGGAATACATGATGGATCTGGGGCTGGACAATATCGCCGCCCATGAACGCGACCTGCGCGATTACGCCAATGCACGACTTTCCGGCCTGAACTGGCTGAACATACAGGGAAATTCCGCAACCAAGGGGGCGATATTTTCGTTTACCCTGCAAGGGGCGGCCCATCCCCATGACATCTCGACCGTGGTCGATCAGCGCGGCATCGCCGTGCGCGCCGGCCACCATTGCGCCCAGCCCCTGATGGAGCGCCTTGGCGTCACTGCCACCTGCCGCGCCTCATTCGGCCTCTACAACACCCGCGCCGAGGTTGACGCCCTGGTTGACGCGCTGGAACTGTGTCACGAGCTGTTTGCCTGAGGGGCGGCCGGCGGCCCGCACAGGCGTTGGAAAGCCGCGGCAGGCCGCCGGGCACATGCCCCGGCCGCAATCGGCGCTCGGAAGGGCTCAATCGCGGCAATCGCGTTCGATCTGGTTCAGCTCGGCGGTTGACGGGCTCCTTCCACCATGGGTCTTTTCGAACTTCCTGACGCCGTTCCTGACGCAAGGCGATTCATAGACCACCGGCGTGCCCGGTCGTGCGCCCGGGGTGCCGCCGGGGGAAGGTTTCCTGCGGACCTTTCTTGCCGGCTGTCCTGTCGGCCGCGCCTTGCGGGGGCTGGTCGCCTGATTGCGCTTGTTCTCGGGCGGCATGTACTTGTTGAAGGTCATGGGCTGGGTCAGCGGGGCCGGAGGCGGCGGCGCGCCGACCAAGAGTGGCGAGGCGCAGGCGCTCAGGAACACCGATCCCGCAAGAACAAGAATTGTGGATTTCATCAAATCCTCCCTTTGCTGCCAATGGCGGGCGCCGGGTATGGGGTGAATAACGCCGGAACACCCAGCCATCATGAATTCCGTACCTTCTCATCATATCATATCACGTTTTCGTGTAAACCATCGTCCATCCACCGCGCCGGCCGGGGCGGGGCATGATGTTTGGCCCTTGATTTTTGGCCCGTGATTTCCCGATTGCCCTCGGGCACGGCTTGACCTATACCCTGCGCCGAAGCACCCGTAGCTCAGCTGGATAGAGCGCTGCCCTCCGAAGGCAGAGGCCACAGGTTCGAATCCTGTCGGGTGCGCCAGCCGTCAACCGCCCTTTTGCGCGATGTCGAACATGTTTTTCGCGCCGGCAGGCCGCCCACCCGATCGGCCCCCTTGTCAGGCACCAGGGCCGCGCGGGTCGCGGGGCAGTTCGACAAAAAAGGTCGTTCCCTTGCCGGGTTTGCTGACAAGGTGGAGTTTCCCGTCATGCAGATCGACAATCGATCGCACGATGCTCAGGCCCAGTCCCGTGCCGCCCTTGCGGCGCCGGTCCGAGGAATCCACCTGTGTAAAGCGGTCAAAGATCGTTTCGTGCATGTCCGCCGGAATCCCCATGCCGTAATCCCTGACCGAAATGACAACCCTGTGATCGGCGCCGGCGGCGGACAGCTCGATCCTCTGTCCCGCATACGAGAATTTCGCCGCATTCGAGATCAGGTTGTCCAGAACCTGCCTCAGGCGGTTGCGGTCGCCCCGGATATGCAACCCCTCCTCAAGGCGGGTGGTCACGATCTCGACATCATGTCTGGCCGCATAGCCCTGGTTGGCCTCCAGCGCCTCGCGCAGGATATCCGCCAGATCGACCGGCTCGCGCCGGATGGTGATCTGGCCCGATTCCAGCTTGTCCAGATCAAGAAGATCGTTGATCAGCAATATCAGGCGGTCGCTGTTCTTGTGCGCCATTTCCACAAGAGACCTGGCCTTTTCGGGCAGATTGCCCCCCGTGCCCGCCTCGACAAGGCTGAGCGCCCCCTTGATCGATGTCAGCGGTGTGCGCAACTCGTGGCTGACGGTCGACACGAATTGCGCCTTGGCGCGATCGGCGACCTTGCGTTCGGTGATGTCGCGATAGATGGCCAGAAACCGCGGCTGCGCGCCGGCGGGTTTCACCAGATGCAGATAGATTTCCAGGGCGCGGTGGTTCTTGTCCACCATCTCGTAGGAAAAACACCGTTCCGGCCCCCGGATGAGGGCCTCACAACGCTGCTTGAGGGTCTCGTATTGCGAGGGCGAGATGAATTCGCTGATCTTGTGCCCCCGCCATTCGCGCCCATCGCCGGCGGCCCGGGCGGCGGCGGCCTGGTTCAGATAGATGAACTCATAGCTTTCCGGCCAGAACAGATAGACCTCGTCCTGGATCAGGTCCAGCGATTGCGACAGCAGCCGCGCATCCTCTTCGGCGGCCTTCTGATCGGCAACGTTCTGGGCGATGGCAACAATGCTGGTTTCGCCCGAACGCGGGGTCACGACATGGTACCACACGCGGATGGGGTTGCCCATGCGATCGGTTCTTTCGGCATAGACCTGGCTGGTTTTCCCCCGGAACAGGGGGGCCAGGATTTTCCGGTAATCCGCCTCATCGACGGATTCCAGGGCATCGAGGACCGATTTTTCGCGATATTCCTCCTCGGACCAGCCCAGCCGGTCCATTGCCGTCCGGTTCATGTATCTGAATTTCAGGCTGATCGGATCGACAAGAGTTACCGAAACCGGCATCAGCTCAAAAGTATCGAATATGTCGGATATCTCGTCGAGCGCCGTTTCATGCTCCTGCAAAAAGGGTTTTACCGCCCAGAAAAAGATGATCGGGCTGGCCACGACAACCAGCATGGCGGTATCGACAAGGGGCAGAACCCACCCATATCCCGTGGCCGCGCCCACCCGGGGCAGATGCGGGACCGTCAGCATGACAAGGGTTTCCACGACCAGCACGGTTGCCGCAATTTTCAGGATCACCCGAACCGCCGACGCGCGCGCCTTGCCCCTGCCCGGAAAACGGGAAGACCCCGACAATCGGGTTGCCGGCATATGTGGACTCGTCACACTCATGATTTCAACAATCCACGCCAGTTTGGCAAAATTATGGCCGAATCAGAAAAAGTGATCGCAGCCAGGCATTCCAGCCATTGCCCTCCCATCGGTCTCGGCCCGATCGACAGACAGGCTTCCGGCCGGCCTTTCACCACGCGCCCGATCCCGTTTTGCGCCCCATGTCCCGGCACCCCCCCCGCGCGCGCCGGTTTCTTCTTTGCATCAATACGCTCGGGGGCGCGGGGGCAGACAGCCCCCGCCTGCGCAGGCCAGCGGATCCCCCGGCAGGGATGTCTCCAGACATGCGGGGATCGGAGCTGCCCGGTCAGCGGATCTTCGTCCTGGCCCTGTCGCGATAATGCGCCAGCACGAACAGGCGGATCGCGCCGGCGAGTCCTGCCTCGGTCCCGCGGGAATCGTCGATGCTCTCGGCCAGACGGTTGATCGACAGGTCGCGCTCATGTGCGATGTCGCGAAAGGCATTCCAGAATGCATCTTCCAGCGAGACCGAGGTCCGGTGACCATGCAGCGTCAATGATCGTTTTCTGGGACGGCGTTCATTCATGGCCCTTTTCCCCATCCATCGGATGTGATTCCCGCAGCTTGCGATGTCAGATCCCGGTCTGCCGTTGCCGCTCTTTCCCCGCCCTCTGCTTGCGCGCGCGGCGAAGAAGATTGACAAGTCTGGCCACCGCTCAGCCCTTCGGCCCGATCATCTTTTCGGGCCGCACCACGCGGTCAAAGGTCTCGGCATCGACAAAGCCAAGGCGGATCGCCTCTTCCTTGAGCGTGGTGCCGTTCCTGTGTGCCGTCTTGGCCACCTTGGTGGCGTTGTCATAGCCGATCTCCGGGGCAAGGGCGGTGACCAGCATCAGGCTTTCATGCAGCAGTTTTTCAATCCGTTCCTCATTGGCCCTGATCCCGATGACGCAGCGCTCGGCAAAGCTGCGCGCGGCGTCGCCCAGCAGCTGCATCGATTGCAGCAGGTTGTAGGCCATCATCGGCTTGTAGACGTTCAACTCGAAATGGCCCTGACTGCCGGCCATGCCGATAGCCGCGTCATTGCCCATCACATGCAGGCAGACCTGGGTCAGGGCCTCGGCCTGGGTGGGGTTGACCTTGCCCGGCATGATCGAGCTGCCCGGCTCGTTTTCCGGCAGGATCAGCTCGCCCAGCCCGCAGCGCGGCCCCGAGCCCAGGAAACGGATGTCGTTGGCGATCTTGAACAGGCTGCCGGCCACGGTTTTCAGCGCGCCCGACATTTCGACCATGGCGTCATGGGCGGCCAGCGCCTCGAACTTGTTGGGGGCGGTCCTGAAGGGCAGGCCGGTGATTTCGGCCATGTTGGCGGCAACCATTTCATCCCAGCCCCTGACGGTGTTCAGCCCGGTGCCGACGGCGGTGCCTCCCTGGGCAAGAAAGTAAATATTTTCAAGAGCATGTCGGACACGCTTGATGGCTTGCTCGACCTGAAAGGCATAACCCGAAAATTCCTGCCCCAGCGTCAACGGCGTGGCGTCCTGGGTGTGGGTACGGCCGATCTTGATGATGTCCTTGAAGGCCTCGACCTTTTCGCTCAGCGCCGCGTGCAGATGTTCCAGCCCCGGCAACAGCACGTCGCGCGCCATGGTGGCGGTGGCGATATGCATGGCGGTGGGAAAGGTGTCGTTGCTGCTCTGGCCCATGTTCACATGGTCATTGGGATGCACCGGGTCTTTCGAGCCGATCACCCCACCCAGCAATTCGATCGCGCGATTGGCGATCACCTCGTTGGCGTTCATGTTCGACTGCGTCCCCGAACCCGTCTGCCACACGACCAGCGGGAAATGGTCGTCCCACTTGCCGGCGACCACCTCGGCCGCGGCGGATTCGATGGCCTTGCCGCGGCGCTCGTCCAGCTTGCCCAGCGTCATGTTGGCCTGCGCACAGGCCTGCTTGATCACGCCAAGGGCGCGGATGATGGCGATGGGCTGACGTTCCCATCCGATCGGAAAGTTCTGCAGGCTGCGCTGGGTCTGGGCGCCCCAGTATTTGTCGGCGGGAACCTCGAGCGGGCCGAAACTGTCGGATTCGGTGCGGGTGGTGGCAGTCATCTTGCTCTCCAATTGTCAAAATCCGCGCTCTTATTGCGCCCGGGGACAGGAAAGATCAATATCCGGCCCGGCCTTCGGGCGGAAACACGACGGATCGCGACATGTTGCGCTCCTTCTTCTTTGCCCAAAATACGCCCGCCGGAGGCACCCGCCATTTCCGCCGGTACCGGCGGGGGCTGTTTGCCCCCGCACCCCCGAGCGTATTTGACCCAAAGAAGAAGCACCCAGGGAGAACATTTACGACGTGCGGTGAAACTCGTAAACGGTGGCGGGTGGCAGGTTTGCCCAGACCCGGCCGCGCATTTTCCAGCCCAGATCGAGGCTGTGCATGACCTCGGGCGAAACCGGTGGCCTTGGGCCATAGGTGAACTGGATCAGCTTTCCCCCGGGTCTCAGCACCTCGAGAACAGCCGACAGGATGTCATGCTGCAATGCCGGCGGAAAGTTCAGCAATGGCAGGCCGCTGATTACCGACTCGGCGCCGGCGATGCCATGCGCACCCATTTCCTGTGCCCCGCCATGGATGATTCGCGCCCGCGGATAGCGTCTGCCCAGGGCGTGGCAGAAGGCTTCGTTCAGCTCGACAAGGGTCAGGTTTTCCTGGGGTACGCCCGCAGCAATGATGGCGCGGGTCAGGCTGCCGGTGCCGGGGCCGATTTCGATCACCGGCCCGCTGTCGGGGCCGAGGTCGCGGGCCATCAGACGCCCCAGCGCACGCCCCGAGGGCGCCACCGCGCCGACCTTGGCAGGATTGCTCAGAGCCTGTCTCAGGAACAACGCGATGGTTCTGGGCATGTGGGCGTTCCTGCACTGGTTCGATCGCTCTGGCCTGATTCTCGTGGCCCGACCCCGCCTATTTCCGAAAGGAATCCAGCGACACGACCTCGGCGTCGGTATCGGGGCGGTCGTCGTCCTGGTCTTCGGTATCGTCGATGAGGATCGGTGCGCTTTCCTCGTCGTCCTCGACATCCATTTCATTGGCCTCGAAGCGCAGGCCGAATTCGACGCTGGGATCGACGAATGTCAGGATCGAGTCGAAGGGAATGGTCATCGGCACTTCCTGATTGCCGAAATTGAGGGTGACGGTAAATCCGTCATCATCGACCGACAGATCGCGAAACCATTCCTGCATGACGATGGTCATGGAATCGGGATAGCGCTCGCGCAGCCAGTCGGGCAGGTCAACCCCCGGATGGCCGGTGGCGAAGGTGATGAAAAAGTGATGTTCGCCCGGCAGCCCGTCCTGGGCGACATCGCTCAGAACCCGGGCAATGAGGCCGCGCATCGCCTGGTGCATCAGGGCGCCGTAATTGATCGTATCGCTCATTCGCCTGACCTTGTTGATTCAGCGCCAGCATAGGCGTTTTCGCGTCCGAGGAAAGGGGTGGCCGGCGGAATTTCGCCGGGGTGGGCGAAAAGGTCGGGCCGAGCGCGCGCGGCCAGGGCCGAAAATGCCCTCAGGCGCCGAGCGCGGCGATGATCCGACCGAAATCGTCCGCCTTCAGCGAGGCCCCGCCCACAAGTCCGCCATCGACATTGCGCACCGAAATGATGTCGGCCGCATTGGCGGGGTTCATCGAGCCGCCGTAAAGCAGGCGGATGTCGTCGGCGCTGTCGGGCCCGAAACGCGCGGCAAGGCGCGCGCGCATGAAATCATGCACCTCGCCGATCTCTGACAACTGGGGCACGCGGCCCGTGCCGATGGCCCAGATCGGCTCGTAGGCGATGACCAGATTGTCCCCGTCCGCCCCTTCGGGCACCGAGGCATCCAGCTGGCCAGCGATCACGTCGAGCGTCGCTCCACTGTCGCGCTGTGCCTCGCTTTCGCCGACACACAGGATTGCGGTCAGCCCCGCCCGCCAGGCCGCCTGGGTCTTGGCGGCGACCATGTCGTCGGTTTCGCGATGGTCCGCG
This sequence comes from uncultured Rhodobacter sp., assembly GCA_964637875.1. Classification (GTDB taxonomy): domain Bacteria; phylum Pseudomonadota; class Alphaproteobacteria; order Rhodobacterales; family Rhodobacteraceae; genus UBA5972. Next base: position 44,815 of record CAZWXK010000013.1, on the reverse strand, counting down.
CGCCGTTCCGAATGGCCGAGGATCACATATTCGGCCCCCGCATCAGCCAGCATCTCGGCCGAGATGTCGCCGGTATGGGCCCCCTTGGGTGCGGCATGGCAATCCTGCCCGCCACAGGTGATGGCACTGCCTTCGCACAGACGGCTTGCACGTTCAAGCAGGGTGGCCGGAGGGCAGATGACAACATCGCAACCGGGGGCGGGATATTCCCGCGCAAGGGTGCGCAGCTCGTCCAGACTGGCGCGCGTTCCGTTCATCTTCCAGTTTCCGGCGGCCAGTCTTCGGCGCATCCTTTCCCTCCCGTTCGTGATGTTGCTGTCGTGCCAGGGCCGCTGTCGGCATGGTTTACAGGGCCGTCTTGCCGTGCCTCAGCCCGTCTGGAGCGTTTCGTCGAACTTGATGGATTCACCGCAGCCGCAGGCCTCGGTCACGTTGGGGTTGTTGAAGCTGAAACCGGATTCCAGCAGGCCGACCCGATAGTCGATCTCGGTGCCGAACAGGAACATCTGCGCCATGGGGGCGATCATGACGCGGGCGCCGTCCTGTTCGACCACCTCGTCATTGGGGTCGATCTCGTCGACATATTCCATGGTGTATTCCATGCCCGCACAGCCCCCTTTCCTGACGCCTATACGCAGCCCCTTCTTGCCGCCTTGTTCCATCAGCCGCGCGATCTGGGCGGCGGCGGCGGCGGTCATGGTCACCGCCTGTTTGCCGGGTATGCCGAACATCTGTGATCTTTCCCTGAATTTTCTGGCTTCGTTGTCCTGACCAATTTAGTCATCTATTGCCCGCAACACAAGCGCTCATACCGCCGCAGCCGCGGCCACCAGATTGCGCAGCTTGGTTTCGGCGCGTGCGCGCCCCAGAAAACCCAGCCCGCAATCGGGGGCGGCGATCAGGCGTTCGGGCGGCAGAACCTCAAGCACCTCGCGCATGCGGGCGATCATTTCGTCCACCGGCTCGATGCGCGATGTGGCGATGTCGATGAAACCGACAATGGCGGTGGTGCGGCGGAATTTCTCGAACAGGTCGGGCGCGTTGTGGCAATGGCAATGCTCGATCGACAGCGCATCTATCCGCCCGTCAAGAGCCTCGACCAGATCGTAATAGACCCGATGATCGGCCTTGGGATAGTCGGGGTTGTCCAGCCGGTCCGGGTAGCCGCAGCACATATGCGCCGTGCGGGTGACGCCATCGTCCACGCCATGAAAGATGCGTTCGAGCATCTCGACACCATAGTCCAGCGCCGCAGCCGGCTTGCGGGCAAAAACCGGTTCGTCCACCTGAATATGGGTGCAGCCGGCCGCGGCCAGCGCCATGACCTCGGCATGCAGCGCATCGGCCAGATCAAGGGCAAGACGACGGTCGTCATCGTAAAACCGGTCGGCGCAGGTATCCATGATGGTCAGGGGGCCGGGCAGGGTCATCTTGACGGGGCGATAGCCCGCGGCCTGCTGTGCCTCGCGCCAGTCGCGCACCAGAACGGGCGCGCCCGCCCGCACAGGCCCGGTGATCGAGGGCAGGTCGGTGACATAGGCCCCCTCGCGCATCACCTTGCGCGTCAGCACGGAAAAATCGAACCCGCTCATGTGGCGGCATTGGTAATGCACATAGTTTTCGCGCCGTTGCTCGCCATCCGTCGGGATGTCGATGCCGATCTCGACCTGCAGGCGGACGACCTCGTTTGTGGCCCGGCGGAACAGGGCGTCGTTTTCGGGGTCTTCGTTCCAGCTGGCGATCACGTCGTCGGCATAGTTTTCCTCGCCCATATCCACATGAAACCAGTCGCGGATGGGAACATGGTCGGGCTTGGGGAAAGCGCCGAGCGTCGTGGTGCGAATGGGCATGAAACGGCCTCCCTGTCACTGCTGCAACACCAGCCTGCCGCCAGAAACCCTGTCACGCAAGGTTTCTTCTTTGCCCAAATACTCATTTGCCCGGGTTTCCGCGCATTGCCGCGATTTCCCGCGCCATGCGCGCCACCCCCTCGGGGATACGATCGGCCGGGATCGAGGAATATGCCAGCCGGAAACAGTTGTCCGGCGCGCCCGGTTCCGCAAAGAACGGATTTCCCGGCTCGATCAGAACGCCGCGGGCGCGCAGCCGCGTGGCCAGTTCAGCCGTGTCCACCCCCTCGGGGGCCCTGACCCACAAGCTCGACCCCCCGAAGCCCGCGCTGCCCGCAATCTCGATCGGGGTGCCGGCCAGGGCCTCCTGCATCACGGCGCGGCGGTGTTCATAGGCGTTGCGCATCTGCCGGATCATCGCGTCGTAATGGCCGCGGGCCAGGAAATAGGCGGTGGTGCGCTGGATATGGCCGGGCGGGTGACGCAGCATGGCATGGCGCAGGGCGCGGGCCTCGTGGATGAAGGGTTCCGAGCCGACCAGATAGCCCAGCCGCAGCCCCGGAAACAGCGATTTCGAAAACGAGCCCACATAGATCACGCGCCCGTCCTCATCCAGCGATTTCAACGCGGGCGCGGGTGCGTGGAGAAAGCTCATCTCGAATTCATAGTCGTCCTCGACCAGCAGGAAATCGCACTCATGCGCAAGTTTCAACAATGCGTGACGCCGTTCGATCGGCATGGTGGCGGTGGTCGGGCACTGGTGGCTGGGGGTGGTGAAAACCACGTCCACATCGCCAGGCAGTCGCGCGGGCGGCAGGCCGGCACCATCGACCGGCACCGTCTGGATGGCACAGCCCGCATGGCGCAGGATGTCGCGCAGCCCCGGATAGCCGGGTTCCTCGATCACCGCCTTGCGCCCCGGCCCCAGCAGGATCTGCACCGCCAGCCACAGCGCATTCTGCGCGCCCAGCGTGACCAGGATCTGTTCCGGGCGGGCAAGGATGCCACGCCGCGGCAGGGTATGGCGCGAGATGAAGTCGATCAGCTCCGGGTCGTCGCGCTCGCCGTAATCGGTGGTCAGGCTGTCGAATTCCTTTTTCCCCAGCGCCTGATGCGCGCAGAGCCGCCAACTCGACTGGTTGAACAGGCTCGGGTCGGCCTGGCCGTAGATGAACGGGTAGGGATAGCTGCGCCAGTCGGGCAAACGCTCGACAAGGCGGGCGCCGGAATAATGCCGCGCGATGGCCTGGTCCCAGTCCACGCGGTCCTGCCCGGCATCATTGGAAATGCCGCTGATCGGCGACACCGGCGCGGTTTCCGACACGTAATAGCCCGAGCGCGCCCGGGTAGTCAGATAGTCGTCGGCCACCAGCTCGGTATAGGCCAGCGTGACGGTGATTCGCGAAATGCCCAGATGTCGGGCCAGACGGCGCGACGACGGCATCTTTTCGCCCGGACGAAAGCGGCCCGACAGGATGGCCGCGGCCACGATCTGTTGTATCTGGCTTTGCAGCGTTCCCTGGAAATTCGGATCCAGAAAGAATGTTTCCGGGTCGATGGCCATGCGTTCCCCCTGATTCTGGACCTATTCTAGGGGGTGAACTGGATTTATGACAGGGCCAGCCTGCTGTGCCTGGTCGGGCAGGATCCGATCCCTGCAGGTCTGGAGACATCCCGGCCGGGGAATCCCGTGGTCTGCGCTGGCGCAGGCGGGGGCTGTCTGCCCCCGCACCCCCGAGAGTATTTCAGCAAAGAAGAAGGCGGGGCGCGGGGGGGTGTCTCGGGGGGATTGCCCGGACATGTCTGCAACACAGGGCAGGCAGCCGCCCGGGCGGGCGCATGGCCGGGATGCAAGCGCACCGAGGTGCGAGGCAGATACATCAGGCGCGGCCTACCCCGGCCCCTAAAGGCGCAGAAAATTCGACCGCCCTTCCTCGTTAAAGAAAAACGGCACGCGGGCATCGCGGTCGGGGCCTTGCAGATTGGCCTGGACCTCGGCCAGAACCACCTCGGTGATGAAGGGCAGGTCGAAATTGCGGGCCTCGTCCAGCGGGATCCATTGCAGATGGCTGAGCTCGTCACAGGCCTGCGAGAAATCATCGGCGTCGCCATTTATCCGGTCGGCATCGACCAGAAAGAACCGCGCGTCGAAGCGGCGCGGCCGGCCGGGCGGAGTAATCGCCCGAAAGACAAAGCGCATGCCCGCGCCGCTGGGCAGCAGGCCGCGGCGAAAAAAGCCCTGCCACTGTGCAGGCATGTCGTCGGCCATCCTGGCGGCATCCGGTGCCGGCCTTCCCAGCATCAGGCCGGTTTCCTCCCAGACCTCGCGGATGGCCGCCAGCACAAGCGGCGCGGCCAGGGTCGGATCGGCATGTTTCCGCAGCCGGGTCATGCATTGTGCGGGCAGGGGGTCGGCCAGCGGCACCTTGAAATCGTCATCATCCAGCGCGCCGCCGGGAAAGACGAACTTGTTGGGCATGAAGGCGGCCCGCGCGCCGCGCTGCCCCATGAGGATACGCGGCCGCGTTGCCTTGTCACGCAGCATGATGACGGTTGCCGCGTTGCGGACCCGGGCCTTGTTCATGATGTCTGCTCGTTTTCTGTCATCGGGTCAGATAGGCCCGAGTCGTGGCGAATGTCCAGATCAGCCCCCGCAATCAGCCCCCGTATCAGCCCCCG
>CAZWXK010000013.1:38034-40186 GCA_964637875.1 uncultured Rhodobacter sp. | reverse complement strand
AGTCGTGGCGAATGTCCAGATCAGCCCCCGCAATCAGCCCCCGTATCAGCCCCCGTATCAGCCCCCGGCGCTGTCGTTGACATGGCCGAACCCGTGCATCCTCTTGGCCCATTGCAGCCCCACGAACATGCCCTTGAGACGCGGCAGCAGGAACAGCGCGACCGCGACAAAGCCGATGGTGAAGCCGACCGCCATGACCAGGGGGTCGGGGCGGAAGGTGAAGAACACGAAAAAGATCAGCGGCGCGATCAGATGTCCGGTGATCAGGATGGTCAGGTAGGCCGGCCCGTCATCGGCCCGGTGGTGATGCAGCTCTTCTCCGCAGACCGGGCAATGATCGCGCACCTTCAGATAGCTGCGCATCAACGGCCCCGAGCCACAATTGGGGCATTTGAGGCGAAGGCCGCGAAACATGGCCTGACGGGCGGGTCGCTCCTGCGGTTCGGCCTGCTCGGGTTCGGGATGGAAACGCTCGTTCATGGGCATCAGATAGCCCATCGAGCGCAAATTGGAATGGGACAAGCTGTCTTGCGGCGCCATGTCGCGCGTTTTTTCGCGGCACTGCGACGGAAACGCATCGCTGTCGCGTTTGATGAAACATGAGCCCGATCACAAGGGCGCGGTCATGAAAAGGAGAAAACGATGAAACCCATTGGATTGATGTCGATGGCGGGGGCGGCATGCCTTGCCCTGGTTGCAGTTCCGGCGCTGGCGGCCGGCCATGACACGGCACCGGGCGCGACCGGGGCGAAAGCTGCCAAGCCCCGCCTTCACGGCTATGTGGCCCTGTTCAGCAGGGCCGATACCAATGGCGACGGGCGCCTCAGCCCCGACGAGATCAAGGCCTGGCGGCAATCGATCTTTGAATCGCGCGACAGCAACGGCGATGGCAAGCTGACCAAGGACGAGCTGGTCGCGGCGGCAATGAAGCGTGCCCAGCAGCGGATCACGCGGCGGGTCGATGCCAGAATGGCGCGTCGCGACAAGAATGGCGACGGGATGATCAGCCTGGACGAAGCGGTCAGCATGCGCGGAATCGAGCGCATGTTCAAACGTCTCGACACCAATGGCGACGGCATGCTGAGCGCGGCGGAAATGATGCGTGCGGCCAGCCTGCGCAAGCATGCGCCCGGGGCCGGGTCGATGCAGGGCGAACCATCCGCCGCGCCCTCGGGCAACTGATTCCGATCCCGGCGCCCGGCCGCCTGACGGCTCGGGTGGATTTGCCCAGGGGTTTGCCATACAGGGCAAAAACCGTTACCCGAACCGGATATGGAAATGCCGCCACATGCCAGACCGGGATTGCGGGCCAAGCAGCAGGGCCCGGCGCGCGACGCGCAGGACGACGAGACGCTTCTGGCCCTGTATGCCCGGGGCGACGCGGCGGCGGCCCGTGCCCTGTGCGCCCGTTTCACGCCCATGGTGCACGGGCTGGCATTTCGTCTGCTCGGCGATCGGGCCGAGGCCGAGGACGTGACACAGGAGGCCATGCTGCGCCTGTGGAAGATCGCCCCGCGCTGGCGCCCGGGCGAGGCAAGGGTCGGCACCTGGCTGTATCGGGTTGCCTGCAACCTGTGTACCGACCGGCTGCGCCGGCGCCGCCCGCTGGGACTGGACGAGATCGCCGAGCCCGTTGACGGGCGGCCCCGGGCCGAGGCCTCGGTGCAGCAGGCCCAGCGTCTGGCGGCCCTCGAACAGGCATTGGCAGACCTGCCCGAGCGTCAGCATGTCGCGCTGGTGCTGCGCCATGTCGAGGGGCGATCGAACCCCGAGATCGCCATGATCCTGGGGACCAGCGTCGAGGCGGTGGAAAGCCTGCTTTCGCGCGGCAAGAGGGGGTTGAAGCGGCGCCTTGCGGGGCGCAAGGATGAGCTGGGAAGGATGGAATGAGCGAAAACGAACCACATGAGGGGCCGCAAAGCGGTGCTGACGGCCCCGGAGGCAACGGCGATGACGTGCTTGAGGCGCTGTTTGCGGTCGCGCGCGCGCGCGACGTGACGCCATCGGACAGCCTGTTGGCGGCGATCGAACGACAGGCCCTCGTGATGCAGACAGACCCCATGTCGGAATTCAGCATGCCCGACATCCGGGCGCGACGGACCGGGGCCGGTATGCGGGCATCGCCCCGAGGCCTTGCCCGTGGCCTTCCCCG
>CAZWXK010000013.1:22860-37934 GCA_964637875.1 uncultured Rhodobacter sp. | reverse complement strand
GGACCGGGGCCGGTATGCGGGCATCGCCCCGAGGCCTTGCCCGTGGCCTTCCCCGGGGATGGGCCGGGGCAGGGGCATTGGCCGCCTGCCTGGTGCTGGGGCTGGCGCTGGGCTTTCTGGCCCCTCCGCCCATTGGGGACATGCCCGTCTTGCGCTCTGACCTGACCCGGGGCCCGACCCATGACGATGGGGCCGCGGGCGCCGCAATGGTCGAGACGGGCCTTGCCCCGCTCGACGATCTGATGGCCGAGGGGTAGGACATGGCGGAACAAGGCAAACGCAAGGCGGGCAGCGACCGGACCGCCCCGCCCGCGCAGACCTCGCCCCGGCGGCAGGGGCCGATGGCCGGCGCCTTTGGGGGGATGGGTCTGGTGCTGGTCCTGTCGCTGGCGCTGAACCTGTTGCTGATCGGTGTGCTGGGCGGGGCCTATCTGCGCGACTGGCGACAGAACGCGACCGCGGCGACCGCCGCGACGGGGGGCGCGCAGGCGGTGGCTCCGGGGAGGGTGCCCGCCAGACAGGGCGGCCCGCAACCCGACCGCAAGATCATCACCCTGGGGCTGCGGCCATATTGGCGCGCGATGTCCCCGCCCGAGCGCGCCGCACTGGCCAGGGCGGTACGCGCCCAGCGCAAGCAGCTGCGCAGCGGTCTTGCGGGCCCGCGTGTACTCATGCGCGATTTCATTCGCGCGGTTCAGAGCGATCCTCTTGACAAGGCGGCGCTGGAGTCGGTCTTTGCCCGTCAGTCGGCGCTGGTCGCCGCCCGGGTTGCGGCCGGGCAAAAGGCGCTGGCTGCCCGGATCGAGGCCATGTCGCCCGCGGCGCGCAAGGAATTCGCGCGCCGTCTGATCGATGCGCGCAAGATCATGCGACGCGGCCGAAAGGGCACGGGAAAGGTCACGGGGCAGGGCGGGCTGCGCCCCCGGTCATCGGGCGAGTGAAGCCGCGCCGATACGGACCTTGATATGGGGTCTGATACGGGTCCTTTCGTGGTCGCGGCCCGGGCACGTTGTGCGCGATCGGGGCAGCCCGGCGCACGACACTGCGCAGGTGCCCGCCTGGATGGGCGCGAAACTGCCCGCCATGGGGGCGCGGGCGCATGCCTGGGCAACGGGGCGACGCGGTTCGCGATGCTCCGGCTCACGATACTCCGGTTCCAGATGTCCCGTTGCAGGTCGGGCGCGCTCAGGCGGCCGAGCCGAACATCGTGACCATGTTGCGCCCGTCATTCTTCGAGGCATAGAGCGCCTCGTCGGCGCGTTGCAGAAGGCGCTCCATGCTGGGGGCGTGGGCGTCGCCCAGGACAACCCCGATACTGACCGTCACCCGAACCCCGCGCATCCGGCCGCTGCCCTCGTCCCGGCCAAGGGAAAACCGCCGGCGTTCGATCACCCGGCGCAGCCTTTCCGAGGCCTTGCGTGCCTGGGCCTCGGTCGTGTCGGGGAGCGCGACCAGAAATTCCTCGCCGCCGATGCGCGATACCATGTCGATACCGCGGAGGTTTTCCTGGATGCGGCGTGCGAATTCGCGCAGCACATGGTCGCCGGCCGCGTGGCCGTAGTTGTCGTTGATCTGCTTGAAGCGGTCGATATCCAGCAGCAGCAGCGCGAATTTCTTGCCGCTGCCGCGTGCGGCGCGCGCGATGCGCGCAAGGTGCTGCATTGCATAACGGCGATTGTACAACCCGGTCAGCGGATCCTGCACCGCCAGGCGCAGGGTATCGGTCAGGCTGGCACGCAGACGGTCCGATATCTGCTTGCGCCGGATCTGGCCCTTGAGACGCACGATCATCTCGGACGGATCGATCGGCTCGAACACATAGTCGCTGGCCCCCAGATCCAGCCCCTTTGCGGCGATCTTGTGGTCGTTTTCCGGCACGACCAGCACCACCCCGCAATGGCGTGTATGGGGGCGCGATCGCAGATGCGACACCAGCCGCAGCCCGTCGCCATAGCTGCCAAGGCGGGCATGCACCAGAAACACATCGGGCAGATCCTCGGGGGCGAGGGCGATGACATCGTCGGGATCGGCCATGATGCGGGTGGTGAAATCCCGCTGGCCCGCCAGCGCCCTGTTCCAGATCAGGCCGGTGGTGGGGTTGCGGGGCACCATTGTCACGCGGCCGGGGGGCGGGGACAGTCCGACATCCGCGATCGGGTCGTCAAGGCCGAGTTCCCGGCTGGTGGCGTCGCGCAGGCGCAGCTCGTCGAACATGAACTTGGCGCGCAGCAGATTGCGCACCCGTGACAACAGGGCCAGATCGTTGATGGGCTTGGTCAGGAAATCGTCGGCGCCACATTCAAGCCCGCGCAGCCTGTCGTTGCGGTTGGCCAGCGCCGTGACCATCACCACCGGCAGATGTGCGGTTTCCGGGTTGTCCTTGATTTGCTTGCAGACGGCAAAGCCATCCATGTCGGGCATCATCACGTCCAGCAGCACGAGGTCGGGTTGCTGGCGCGCCACCATGTCCAGCGCATCCCGGCCATTGTCGGCCTGGATCACGTCGTAATAGGCCGCCGAAAGTTTCGCCCTGAGGATCATGCGGTTGGTGGGCACGTCATCCACGATCAGGATCGTTCCGGACATGTCACCTCCAAATACCCGCGCCCGTAGCCGCGATTGAAAAAATCCTTGCTCGCAGCCATTAAATGTCCAAGACGTTAAGAAAACCTTTCCGGTCGCGGCAATGGCGGAAACCGACAGGGGGCGGAATGAACAGGAAATGAACAGGGACATGGCGGAAGGAATTGCCATCGCGGCGCTGGAATGGCTGGGTGGGCAACCCGATCTGCTGGCGGTGTTCATGGGGGCCAGCGGGCTGGACGCGGCCATGCTGCCCGAGGTGGCGGACGAGCCCGGCTTTCTGGGCGGGGTGCTGGATTTCCTGTTGCTGGACGATGCCCATGTCCTGGCGTTCTGCGCCGCCTGCGATCTACCCAATGACGCGCCGATGCAGGCGCGCATGGCCCTGCCTGGCGGGGATCTGCCGAACTGGACCTGAACCGGCCCGTCCCGCAACCCGCCCCCGCAACCTGTCGTCGCAGCGAGGCCGGTTTCCGCATGGTCCGAATTGACCGGCATTTGGTCATGGGGTAGTCAGGGACGACTGCATCACGGTATCCCGGTGCATACCGCGTCCGGGCCGATCTGGGGGACAAGAGATGGCCGAAACCACCGCCGAAATCACCCGCGAGTCCATGGAATACGACGTCGTCATCGTTGGCGCCGGGCCCGCCGGCCTGTCGGCCGCGATCCGTATCAAGCAGCTCGACGCCGATCTGTCGGTGGTGGTGCTGGAAAAGGGCTCCGAGGTGGGGGCGCATATCCTGTCGGGGGCGGTGCTCGATCCCGTGGGTCTCGATGCCCTGATCCCCGACTGGAAGGAACGCGGCGCGCCCGTCAACGTGTCGGTCAAGCGCGACGAATTCCTGTTGCTGGGCCCGGCCGGACGCGTACGCATCCCCAACTGGCCCATGCCGCCCTTGATGAACAATCACGGCAAATACATCGTGTCGATGGCCAATGTCTGCCGCTGGATGGCCGAACAGGCCGAGGCAATGGGCGTCGAGATCTTCCCCGGCATGGCGTGTTCCGAGCTGGTCTATGGCGAGGATGGCCGCGTCAAGGGCGTGGTTGCCGGCGAATTCGGCCTGCAAAAGGATGGCACCCCCGGCCCCGCATATGAACCGGGGATGGAGCTGCACGGCAAATATGTGTTCCTGTCCGAGGGCGTGCGCGGGTCGCTGGCCAAGGAGGTGATCGCGAAATTCGACCTTGGCCGCGGGCACGACGTGCAGAAATTCGGCCTCGGCATGAAGGAGATCTGGGACATCAGGCCCGAAAACCACCGCGAGGGTACCGTCACCCACACCATGGGCTGGCCGCTGGGTGGCAATGCCGGGGGCGGCGGGTTCATCTATCACCTTGAAAACAACCAGGTGTTCATCGGCTTTGTCGTGCATCTGAACTATGCCAACCCGCATCTTTACCCCTACATGGAATTCCAGCGATTCAAGCATCACCCGGACGTGGCCAGGATCCTCGAAGGCGGCAAGCGGGTCGCCTATGGCGCGCGCGCGATCTCCGAGGGCGGCTGGCAGTCGATCCCCAAGGTGGTGTTTCCGGGCGGCGCGCTGCTGGGATGTTCGGCCGGGCTGGTCAACGTGCCGCGCATCAAGGGCAACCATAACGCCATGCTGTCGGGCAAGGCCGCGGCCGAGGCCGCCGTCGCGGCGATTCACGCCGGCCGCGCGGGCGACGAGCTGGCCGAATACGAAACCGACCTGCGCAGCGGGCCGGTGGCAAAAGACCTCAAGCGCGTGCGCAACGTGAAACCGCTGTGGTCGAAACTGGGCATGTTCCCCTCGCTGATCCTGGGGGGCTTTGACATGTGGGTGGCAAACCTCACCGGCTGGAACCCGCTGGGCACGCTGAAACACGGCAAGACCGACGCCGAGGCGACCGAGCCCGCCGACCGGCACGCGGTGATCGAATACCCCAGACCCGACGGGGTGATCTCGTTCGACCGGCTGACCAATGTCGCCTTTTCCAACACCCACCACGAAGAGGACGAACCCTGCCACCTGGTGCTGGCCGACCCAGACATCCCGATCAGGGTGAACCTGCCGAAATATGGCGAACCGGCCCAGCGTTACTGCCCGGCCGGGGTTTACGAGGTGGTGCGCGACGAGGATGGCGGCAATCCGCGTTTCGTGATCAATGCGCAGAACTGCGTGCACTGCAAGACCTGTGACATCAAGGACCCCAGCCAGAACATCACATGGAAAACGCCCCAGGGCGGCGACGGGCCGAACTATCCCAACATGTAGGCTGTGCCGCCGGCCGATCCCGTGGCCGATCCCGTGCCAGGCCCGCCCATGTCGCGCGGGGCCGGACATGTCGCACGGGTCTTGCACATGTCGCACGGGCGCTGGGGGTGCAGGGCAACGCGCACGGGAAATTGTGCCGGTGATGGCTCGGGCGGGCTGCGCGCGCATTGCCTTCGGGCAGATGGGGCACTAGTCTTTGCCGGATCGATCCGCTGAACTGGAGCATAACCGCGTGACCCTGCATTTCCGACCTGTCCTTCTCCGACCTGTCCTTATTGCCGCTGCGGCGGCCGCTGCCATGACCTTTCAGCCCGCCGCGCGCGCCGATGCCGAGACACTGGCCGGGGCCTATCTTGCGGCGATGCAGGCCAATTACGACGGTGATTACGAGGTTGCTGCACGTTATTTCACGCGCGCCTTGGCCTTTGACCCGTCAAATCCGTCGCTGGTGCAGAACGCGCTGATCGCCTATCTGGGCAAGGGCGACATGGCGGACGCGCGCAAGATGGCCGACAGGCTGAACCGGCTCAAGGGGGGCAGCCAGCTGGCCCGTCTGGTGCTGCTGACCGATCTGATCGGCAAGGGCGATTTTGCCGCCGCCCGGAAGATGTTCGACCAGGGCGCATCCTTCAGCCCGCTGCTCGACGGGCTGATGAAGGGCTGGGTTGCTTTCGGCCAGGGGCGTGTCCGCCAGGCGCTGGCCGATTTCGACAAGATGGCCGCCACCCCGGCGATGAAGCTGTTTTCCGACTATCACAAGGCGCTGGCACTGGCGGTTGCGGGCGATTTCGAGGGTGCCGAAAGGATCCTGCGCGGCCAGAAGGGCCGCCCGCTGCGGATCGGGCGCGGCAGCCTGATCGCCCATATCGAGGTCCTGTCGCAGCTTGACCGGCGGGACGAGGCGATCAAGGTCATAGATGCGGCGCTGAACGGTTCGGGCGACCCCCAGGTCACCGCCATGCGCGCGGCCCTGGTTGCGGGCAGGACATTGCCTTTCGATGTCGTGCGTGATGCCCGCCAGGGGGCGGCCGAGGTGTTCCTGACGCTGGCCAATGTGCTGTCCGACCAGCAGAACGACCGCTTTGGCCTGGTTTACGGCCGGCTGGCCGAATCCCTGCGCCCGGGTTTCGTACGGGCGATGCTGCTGGTGGGGGACATCCTGACAAATCAGAAGCAATATGATCTGGCGGTGGCCGAATTCAATCGCGTGCCCGCGTCCGATCCGAACTTCTATTCCGCCGAGATCGCCCGCGCAGCAGCCCTTCAGGACGCGGGCAAGCCAGACGCCGCGATCGAGGTTCCGCGCGGTCTGACCAAGACCTATCCGTCGATTCCGGGTGTATTCATCTCGCTTGGCGATGCGCTGCGTCGCGAGGCGCGGTTTGCCGAGGCAACCAGGGCGTATGATGCCGCGATCGCCCTGCTGCCCGAACCCCGGCCGTCGCACTGGTTCCTCTATTATGCGCGCGGCATCACCTATGAGCGCGAGGGGAAATGGGACAAGGCCGAGGCCGATCTGCGGTTCGCGCTGAAACTGTCGCCAAACCAGCCGATGGTGCTGAACTATCTGGGTTACGGGATGGTGGAAAAGCGTATCAAGCTGGATGAAGCGCAGAAGATGATCGAAAAGGCGGTCAAGCTGCGTCCCGATGACGGCTATATCACCGATTCGCTGGGCTGGGTCTATTACCGGCTCGGGAAATACCGCAAGGCGGTGGGCCCGCTTGAACGCGCGGTCGAGCTGAAACCCCTGGACCCGATCATCAACGACCATCTGGGCGATGCCTACTGGATGGTCGGGCGCAAGCTCGAGGCCCGTTTCCAGTGGCGCCGGGCGCTGTCGTTCGAGCCCGAAAAGAAGGATGCCGCGCGCATCCGCCGCAAGCTCGAACTGGGGCTGGATGCGGTACTCGACGCGGAAAAGACCAGCCGGACCGCCCATGATTGAGCGCCGCGCGCCGGCCAAGGTCAATCTGGCGCTGCATGTGACAGGGCGGCGCGATGACGGGTATCACCTGCTCGATTCCCTGGTCGCATTTGCTGATTTCGGCGATGTCCTGAGGGCTTGCCCGGCACAGGAACTGTCGCTGACCATCGGCGGGCCGATGGGCGCGGGGCTGACGGCGGGGGCCGATAATCTGGTGTTGCAGGCCGCGCGCCTGATCCTGCCGCCAGACAAGGGCGCAAGGATCACGCTTGAAAAGAACCTGCCGGTTGCGGCCGGAATCGGGGGCGGCTCCTCTGATGCGGCGGCCTGCCTGCATGCCCTTGCCGATCTGTACGATCTGCCGAAGCCGTCCGCACATTCGATCCTGATGCTGGGGGCGGATCTGCCGGTCTGCCTGCTGGGCCGGCCGGCGCGCCTGCAAGGGATCGGAGAGCGCCTGAGCACGATCGGCGCTCTGCCCGACCTTCCGGCGGTTCTGGTCAACCCGCTGAGGGGCGTCTCGACGGCCGAGGTGTTCGGCCGCCTCGAAACCCCCGAAAACCCGCCCCTTGCGCCACTGCCCGAGGGGGACGATCGGGCCGGCTGGCTGGCGTGGCTTGCCGATCAGCGCAACGATCTGCAAGGCCCGGCATTGGCCATCGCGCCCGAGATCGGGCAGGTTCTGGCGGCGCTGGGGCATGGCCGAGGCTGCGCGGTGGCGCGGATGTCGGGCTCGGGCGGAACCTGTTTCGGGCTGTTCGGATCGGACGCGCAGGCACAGGCCGCCGCCGATTCCATTGCCGCGCGCAATCCGGGCTGGTGGGTCAGGAAGGTCGTGTTGCGGGGCGGTCAGGAAACGCGCGAAACCACATAATCGGCCAGCCCGATCAGATGATCGCGGATCTTGCCGCGGGGCAGGGGGGCCAGCGCCCGTTTTGCCTTGTCGGCCCAGTCCAGCGCATCGCGCCGGGTCTGTTCCAATGTGTCGTGCCGGCGCAGGATTTCCATGGCCCGTTCCAGATCACCCGCGCCTTGCTGGCCCTTTTCGATCACCCGCGACCAGAAGGCGCGCTCGGTTGCATCGGCCAGCGCAACGGCCTTGATGACCGGCAGGGTCAGCTTGCGCTCGCGGAAATCGTCGCCGGTATTCTTGCCCAGATCGGTGCTGGAGCCGCCGTAATCCAGCAGGTCATCGACGATCTGAAAGCTGATCCCCAGCGCATCGCCATAGTCGCGCAGCGCGGCGACGGTTGCCTCGTCAGCGCCCGCGATCACGCCGCCGACCTCGGTCGCGGCGGCGAAAAGGGCGGCGGTCTTGCCACGGATGACCTGCAGATAGACGCCCTCGTCGGTGGCCAGGTCCTGCGCCGCGCTCAGTTGCAGTACCTCGCCCTCGGCAATGGTGGCCGAGGCATTGGCGAGGATGTCCAGCACCCTCAGCGAGCCGGTTTCCACCATCAGCTGGAAGGAACGCGAGAACAGGTAATCGCCCACCAGCACCGACGACTTGTTGTCCCACATCAGATTGGCGGTGGGTCGGCCCCGGCGCTGGGTGCTTTCGTCAACCACATCGTCATGCAGCAGGGTGGCGGTGTGGATGAACTCGACCGTCGCGGCCAGATGCAGGTGATGCGGCCCGTCATAGCCACACATCCGCGCCGTGGCCAGCGTCAAGAGCGGGCGCAGACGCTTGCCGCCGGCCTCGACCAGATGGGCCGTGACCTCGGGGATGCGCGGGGCGTTGTCGGAATGCATGCGGGCGCGGATCAATGCATCGACCTGCGCCATGTCCTGGCCGAGCAGATCGGCTAGCGCCTCATGCGGCCTGGCTGGTGCAGTGACCTGATCCATGTTGCCTGTCCTCTTGCCGCTCGACAAAGCGGGGCAGCTGTCGTTTACTCGTCCCATGAAGGAACTGTTGCGCACCAACGACCCGACGGTCATCGCATTCGCCCGATCACTGCTGCGTGGAGAGGGTATAGACTGCTTTGAATTGGACGTCCATATGAGCGTGCTCGAAGGCAGCATCGGCATAATGCCGCGGCGCCTGATGGTGATCGACCGCGACCTGTTCGTGGCGCGCGCCGTGATGCGCGACAACGGGCTGGAAACATCCGGCTGACGGGATGAACGGACCAGACGAAAACAGGGCCGGAAACGGGGTGGAAGACCGCCCCGCAAACGGGGGGGCGGGTCCGACCCGCGATGCCTTTCTCGGCGGGCGGCTGCATCTGTGGCAGCCCGGGCGTGGTTATCGCGCGGGCAGCGATTCGGTCTTGCTGGCGGCCGCGGTGCCGGCGCGCCCCGGCGACAGCGTGCTCGAACTGGGCTGCGGCGTGGGGGTCGCCATCCTCTGCCTGGGTGCAAGGGTGCCCGATCTTGCCCTGACCGGGGTCGAGATCCAGCCCGATTATGCGGCTCTGGCCCGGCGCAACGGGCAGGAAAACGGCCTGCCGCTCGAGGTGGTTGCCGGTGACATCGCCGCCCTGCCCGGGGCGTTGCGGGCACGCAGCTTCGATCACGTCATGGCCAATCCGCCATATCTGGGGGCAGGGCAGGGCACCGCAAGCGCAAGTCGCGGCCGGGAAAGGGCCTGGCGCGAGGAGACCCCGCTTTCGGCATGGGTCGATGCCGCAATCCGGCGTCTGCGGCCGGGCGGCTGGCTGACCTTCATCATGGCGGCAGCGCGCCTGCCCGCGTTGCTGGGCTGCCTGGATGGGCGGGTCGGCAATGTTGCCGTTCTGCCGCTGGCCGGTCGCGCAGGGGCCGATGCCGGTCGCGTGTTGCTCAGGGCGCGCAAGGGCGCGCGTGGCCCGTTCCGCCTGGCCGCGCCCCTTGTCCTGCATCAGGGCGCGGCCCATGGCGGGGACAGGGCCGACGACCATGGCCCGCTGGCCCGCGCCATCCTGCGCGAGGCCGCGGCGCTGGATTTCTGATCGACGCCGGAAGCTGCCCCGATATTGGTGAAATGTTCAGGAATCCGCACCATGCTGACCTGTGCGGGTGGCGGAACATTGCCGATTCGCGCCGGGTGCGGGCAAAAAGCCGTGAAGGAATGATGACACGACTCAAAATCTGTGCTGCACTCTCCATATAAGAATAACAAGCAGGCCTTAACACAAAGGAGACATGACATGAGCTTGAGTTCACATCTTCAGGAACTCCAGAAGAAACACGAGGCACTCTCCAAAAAGGTCGAAATGGCGCAACGAAGCCCGGGGACCGACAATCTCGAAATCATCAAGCTGAAGAAACAGAAACTCAAACTCAAGGAGGAAATCGAGCGGCTTCAACTCGCCTGAGCGGGTTTTTCACGACCGGCACGCCCTGACCGGGCTGCTAGGACCGCGCCGAGGCTGATCAGCCCGGCCGCGATCAGGATTGTCGGCGAAGCGTCGGTTTCGCCGACAAGGACAAGAATCAGCGTCGAAACCAGGGGCGCCCCGTAAGAGGCAACGCCCAGCAGCTGGATATCGCCCTTTTTCATGCCGATGTCCCACAGGTAAAAGGCCAGGCCGACCGGCCCCAGACCCAGCAGGACAATGGCCCCCCAGCCCATGGCATTGGCCGGCCAGGCCGTGCGTTCGAATGCCAGATGTGCCAGCAGCGACAGCCCGGCCGTCGCCAGACAGTAAGGACCCACCATGTCGGTTGGCACATCCGCCGTCCGACGGCTGAGCACCGAATAGCCCGACCATGTCAGCGCACAACCCAGCGCCAGCAGATAGCCCAGCAGAAATGCGCCGCGGGGCATCTCGCCCCCCTGCAGGAAAAGCGCACCCGCCCCACCCAGTGCCAGTGCCGCGCCCGCGACATGGCCCATGCGCAGGCGTTCACCCGGCAGAAGGCCGGAAAACAGCACGATCAGCAAAGGCCAGAGATAGGCGATCAGGCTGGCCTGTGCGGCGGGCGCCAGACGCAGCGCCGAGAAATACAGAAAATGATAGCCGAACAGCCCGCCTACCCCCAGCAGCCAGACCCGCCATGGCGCGCGGACAAGGCGTGACAGGCTGACCCCGCGCAGGGCCGACCAGACCAACCCGATCGCGCCGCCGATGGCAAAGCTCATGGCGCTCAACTGCAGCGGGGGCACGGGGGCGGTGTAAACCGTCAGCAGCGCCAGCAGCGACCACAGGAGGATCGCGCAAAATCCGATGATGGTGGCGGCGGGGCGTGACATGGTTTGATCTGATAACGCCCCGCGCGCCGGAAAGGAATGGCTGCGCATTCCCTCAGGTCATGTATTGCCCGCCATTGGCGGTCAGGGTCGCGCCGGTGATGAAACCGGCATCGTCAGACGCCAGGAACACGACGCAGCGGGCGATATCCTCGGGCGTGCCCAGACGGCCCACCGGGATCTGTGCGATGATGCCCTCGCGTACCTTTTCAGGCACGGCCATGACCATTTCGGTGGCGATATAGCCCGGGCAGATGGCGTTGACGGTGATCCCCTTGCGCGCCCCTTCCTGTGCCAGCGATTTGGTAAAGCCGATGTCGCCGGCCTTGGCGGCGGCGTAATTCGCCTGCCCCATCTGGCCTTTTTGTCCGTTGATGGACGAGATGTTGATGACCCGGCCAAAGCCGCGTTCGCGCATGCCGGGCCAGACCGGGTGGGTCATGTTGAACAGCCCGTCGAGATTGGTCTGCATCACCTGCTGCCACTGTTCGCGCGTCATCTTGTGGAACATGGCATCGCGGGTGATGCCGGCATTGTTGACCAGAATCTCGACCGGGCCGAGATCGGCCTCGACCTGCCTGATGCCTTGGGCGCAGGCGTCGTAATCGGCCACCGACCATTTATAGGCCCTGATCCCGGTTTCATGGGTGAAACGGGCCGCGGCCTCGTCATTTCCGGCATAGTTCACGGCAACGCGGTGTCCTGCATCCTGCAGGGCCCTGGCAATCGCCGCGCCTATGCCGCGGGTGCCGCCGGTTACCAGTGCTGTTCGTCCCATGTTTTCTGTTCCTTTTTTGTCCGTTTGTCACAGGGGGTGGGGGCCTTCCCTTGCCCCCGTGCGGTTGCCCCGTCTGGTGGTGGTGGGCCGGGTCCACGCCGGCCCGATGGCGTCAGTCGCGCGCGACACACATGGCGACACCCATGCCGCCGCCGATGCACAATGTGGCCAGCCCGCGCCTGGCGTCGCGGCGCTGCATCTCGAACAGCAGCGTGTTGAGGATGCGCGCGCCCGAAGCCCCGATCGGGTGGCCGATGGCAATGGCGCCGCCGTTCACATTGACGATCTCGGGGTTCCAGCCCATTTCCTTGTTCACGGCCAGGGCCTGTGCGGCAAAGGCCTCGTTCGCCTCGACCAGGTCAAGGTCGTCCACGCTCCAGCCCGCCTTTTCCAGCGCCTTTTTCGAGGCCGGAACCGGGCCGATACCCATGATCGAAGGGTCAACGCCCGCCGTGGCATAAGAGACGATCCGCGCCAGCGGGGTGATGCCGCGCCTTTCGGCCTCGGCCGCGCTCATCAGCAGAACGGCGGCGGCGCCGTCATTGATGCCGCTGGCATTGGCGGCGGTCACGCTGCCCTCGCGATCAAAGGCCGGGCGCAGTTTCCGTACCGATTCCAGCGTGGCGCCGTGGCGGATATATTCATCCTTGTCCACCACGATGTCGCCCTTGCGGGTCTTGACGGTGAAGGGCGCGATTTCATCGTCGAAACGGCCGGCCTTTTGCGCGGCTTCGGCCTTGTTCTGGCTGGCGACGGCGAATTCGTCCTGCTGGTCGCGGCTGATCTGCCATTTGCGGGCGACGTTTTCGGCGGTGTTGCCCATGTGATAGCCGTTGAAGGCATCCCACAGCCCGTCGCGAATCATGGAGTCGATGAATTTCAGGTCGCCCATTTTCTGGCCCGCGCGCAGATGGGCGACATGGGGGGCAAGGCTCATGTTTTCCTGGCCGCCGGCGATGACGATATCCGCGTCGCCCAGCGCGACATGTTGCGCGCCCAGCGCCACCGCCCGCAGGCCCGAGCCGCAAACCTGGTTGATGCCCCAGGCGGCGCTTTCTATGGGCAGGCCGGCGTTGATGTGGGCCTGCCGGGCGGGGTTCTGGCCCTGGCCGGCGCTCAGCACCTGGCCGAGGATGGTTTCCGAAACCTCGCCGGCATCGATCCCGGCCCGGGCGACCACGGCCCTGAGCACTGCCGCCCCCAGCTCATGCGCAGGGGTAGCCGCGAATGCGCCGTTGAAGCTGCCTACGGCCGTTCTGGCCGCTGCTGCGATCACTATCTCCGTCATTTTCAACCCTTTCCGATGTGAGAAACCGATTCGTTTCTGCAACGCAGCATAAAACCGCCGGAGATTGCTGTCATCATAATCGGTAACGCATCATTCTTGCGAAAGGTCGATAAAGGATTTGTAAAAGTTGCGCAACACTAAAAACAAACAAAACTAAATTGCGGGTGGCGCGGGGTTTCCGCCATGCAGCAGGGGGTGCCGGGCGGGGGTGAGGGTGCGGGATACATCCGGCCCGGCACCTGGGAGCGGGTGGAGAGCGCGCGCGGGCGGCTGCTGCCTCATGAGGCAGTCAATGCCGTTTCCCGTTCCAGCCACGGTGGCATGGTCGTGGGCATGCCGTGATGCCAGCCTTGCAGACAATCAAATCCGATCGACCTGAGATATGTCGATTCGGCGGCGGTCTCGACCGCTTCGGCCACGGTCAGCATGTCGAAATGGCGGCCGATCGACACCAGGGCGGCGGCGAGCACCTGGTTGTTTGCATCGCTGTCGATACCGCGGATGAACGAGCCATCGATCTTGACGACATCGAAATAGAAATCCTTGAGATAGCGAAAGGCGGTGTAGCCCGCTCCGAAATCGTCGAGCGCAAACGAGATACCGCGCCCGTGCAGTTCGGCCATGAAAACCGTGACAAGATCGGGCATCACCATGGCCGAGGATTCGGTGATTTCCAGAATCAGCCGCTCGGCAATGGTCGGGTCGGTGGCCAGGCCGCGATTCAGGGTTTCCATCCAGCGGGGATAGCCGATCGAGCGCGCCGACATGTTGATCGACAGGCGCAGATCGGGCACATGCGCAAGTGTCGCCAGCCCCTGTTCGAGGGCAAGACAGTCGATGACGCGACCGATCTCGCGGGTTTCGGCCGCGGGCATGAATTCGCCGGCCGGAAGGATGTTGCCGTCGCGGTCGATGATACGGATCAGTGCCTCGTGAAAGGCGATCCGCGTCGGATCCCTTGCCGCGACCACGGGTTGATAGGCCAGCAGCACATCGCCCCGGCGTATCGCGCCCTCGATCAGCCCGGTCATTCCCTGTTGCTGACGCGCGGTGGCATAGGACAAGGGGCTGTCCGCAGCCCCTGCGGGGGCCAGTTCGGCTGGTGTGGGCATCTGTTCCCTCCTTCGGTTCCGTGCTGTCACGATGCCGTCAAAAGGGTAAATATCCGGTAAATATTCCCAGTTTGTTCCAATTTGACGCAATTGCAACTAGACTTTGCAAACTGTTGGAGAGAGGACAAAAAATGCAGGAACGCTGTCCCTGGTGCGGAAGCGCCGAAATATATGTTCTTTATCACGACACCGAATGGGGCGTGCCCGAGCGCGACAGCCGGGCATTGTTCGAGAAACTGATTCTCGATGGTTTTCAGGCCGGGTTGAGCTGGTTGACCATATTGAACAAGCGCGACGCGTTCCGCGCGGCATTCGACGGTTTCGACCCCGAACGCATCGCGCGTTACGGCCCGGCGGATATCGCGCGCCTGATGGGTGATGCCGGCATCGTCCGTCACCGGGGCAAGATCGAGGCAACCATCGGCAATGCCCGCGCCTGGATCGAGATCGAGCAGCGCGAGGGTTTTGCCCGGTTCCTGTGGCGCCATGTAGAGGGTCGCCCCATCGTCAACCATTTCGCCAGCATGGAGGAGGTGCCCACGCAGACCGCTCTTTCGCGGCGCCTGTCGCGCGCGCTCGGGGCTGCGGGGTTCCGCTTTGTCGGCCCGACCATTGTCTATGCCTTCATGGAGGCGGTCGGCATGGTCAACGACCATCTGGTCAGCTGCCCGCGCCACCGCCAGGTGCAGGAACTGGCGCGGTGACAGGGGGATTCCGCAGATCCTTTCGGGCGGGCACATGGCCGGAGCGCCTGCGGGCCCCGGGCGGGGCGCATGCGCTCGGGCGCGACTTGCCCCGGCCCTGCTCCGGCCCTGCTCCGGCCCTGGGGGGTGGCCGGAACATCGGCAACGCGACATGCGGGGTGCGAAACCGGGGTGCCGCGCTGTCGATCCTGTTGCGAATGGCGCCTCAGGATGGCCCGGCATCGAGAACGGCCTCGAGAAACGCCCTGGCATCGCGACC
>CAZWXK010000013.1:0-22760 GCA_964637875.1 uncultured Rhodobacter sp. | reverse complement strand
CTCAGGATGGCCCGGCATCGAGAACGGCCTCGAGAAACGCCCTGGCATCGCGACCGCTCCAGTCGGCATCGCCCTGCATGCGGGCGATCTCGCGGCCCTCGGGGTCGATGATGACGGTGAGGGGCAGGCCGAACACCCCCATTGCCGAGGACAGTTTCATGTCGGGATCGCGCCAGGTTTCCAGATCGGTGATCCGGGCGCGCGAGAAAAACCGCAGGATCGCCGATTCGGGATTGCGGCCGGTCGCCACCAGCACGACGCGAAAGCGCGGGCCGGCAAGGCTGCGTTGCAGCGCCTGCAGGGTGGGCATCTCGGCGCGGCAGGGTGCGCACCAGGTGGCCCAGAAATTCAGCAGTACATATCGTCCCCGAAATTCGTCGAGCCGGCGCATCCGCCCCTGCATGTCGCGCAGTGCCACCGTCGGAAGCGCCCTTGGCGTGGCCGGGATTGCCAGCTTGCGCATCTCGCCCGCCCTGAGCGCCATCAGGGTGTCGCGGTCCGGTGTCTGGCCCGCCGTCTGGCCCGTCGCCTGGCCCGTCGCCTGGCCCGTCGTCTGGCCCGTCGTTTGGGCGGTGGCGCGCGGTGCAACGGCATTTGCACCCAGCGTCAAGGCAACGTATAGCACGGCGGAAAGCATGGGCCTGGCGATGGGCATTTCGGAGCTCCTCGAACAAAGAGATACAGAAAAAGAGATACAGACATGTCGGACAGCAAATCATCGAATGCAATGTGGGGCGGGCGGTTTGCCGATGCTCCGGATGCCATCATGGAGGCGATCAATGCCTCGATCGGTTTTGACCGGCGGATGGCCCGACAGGATATCGAAGGCTCGCGCGCCCATGCCTTGATGCTTGCCGCTCAGGGTATCATCACTGATAGCGATGCGCAGGCAATCAGGGAAGGCCTCCTCACCATATTGTCAGAGATCGAGCGCGGCGCGTTCGAGTTTTCCACCGCGCTGGAAGACATCCACATGAATATCGAGGCCCGGTTGCGCGACCTGATCGGCGACGCCGCGGGCCGGCTGCACACGGCGCGTTCGCGCAATGACCAGGTTGCGACCGATTTCAGGCTGTGGGTGCGCGATCGGATTGACGAGACGATCGAGGGGCTGGGCGCGCTCATGCGGGCGCTGGTCGCCCAGGCCGAGGCCGGGGCCGACATGGTCATGCCCGGTTTCACCCATCTGCAGGTGGCCCAGCCGGTGACATGGGGCCACCACATGCTGGCCTATGTCGAAATGTTCAACCGCGACATGGGGCGGTTTCGCGATGCGCGCGCCCGCATGAACGAATGCCCCCTGGGCGCGGCGGCGCTGGCGGGAACGTCCTTTCCCATCGACCGCGAGATGACGGCCCAGGCGCTGGGTTTTGACCGGCCCAGTGCCAATTCGCTGGATGCGGTGTCGGATCGCGACTTTGCGCTGGAATTCCTGTCAGCGGCGGCGATCACCGCCACCCATCTGTCGCGCATGGCCGAAGAGCTGGTGATCTGGTCGTCGGCGCAGTTCCGTTTCGTCACGCTGTCGGACAGGTTCTCGACCGGCTCGTCCATCATGCCGCAGAAGAAGAATCCCGACGCGGCCGAGCTGATCCGTGCCAAGGTGGGGCGGATCAATGGCGCGCTGGTGGCGCTGCTGACGGTGATGAAGGGGCTGCCGCTGGCCTATTCCAAGGACATGCAGGAGGACAAGGAACAGGTCTTTGACGCCGCCGACAGCCTGGCGCTGGCGCTGGCGGCGATGGCGGGGATGGTTGCCGACATGCGCCCCAATGCCGCAGCCCTGGAACAGGCCGCGGGTGCGGGATTTTCCACCGCGACCGACCTTGCCGACTGGCTGGTGCGGCGGCTGAACATGCCGTTTCGCGACGCCCATCACGTGACCGGCGCGCTGGTGAAACTGGCCGAGGACAAGGGCTGCGACCTGTCCGATCTGGCGCTGGACGAGATGCAGGCGGTTTGCGCCGACATCACGGATGAGGTCTATTCGGTGCTGGGCGTGCATAATTCGGTGAACAGCCGCACGAGTTATGGTGGCACCGCGCCCGAACAGGTGCGTGCGCAGGTCGCGCGCTGGAAGGAGATATTGGGATGAAGGTGGTCATTGTCACGCTGCTGCTGGTCGCGCCGTTGCTGGCGGGCTGTGGTGTCAAGGGTGATCCGCTGACGCCGCCCGCGAAAGCGGCGAACGGCTAGGGCGACGGCAGGCCGGCGTCAGGCGCTGCGCGCCTGGTGCGTATTTGTGCAAAGAAGAAGGCCGGGCGACGGGTCGGTTCGGAGAGGGGATATCCGCGGATGGATTACTTTGACTATCGCAATGGCGTGCTCCATGCCGAGGATGTGCCCTTGCCCGAGATCGCGGCCGTTGTGGGCACGCCTGTCTATGTCTATTCGGCGGCGACCTTCCGGCGGCATTACCGTCTGTTCGACGAGGCCCTTGCGGGCATGGATCACCTGATCTGCTATGCGATGAAGGCCAATGGCAATCTGGCGGTTCTAAAGCTGATGAACGATCTCGGCGCCGGTATCGATGTGGTGTCGGGCGGCGAATATGCCAAGGCGCGCGCGGCTGGCGTGCCGGGCGCGCGCATCGTGTTTTCGGGCGTGGGCAAGACGCGGGACGAGATGCGCGCGGCCCTTGAGGGCGGCATCCGCCAGTTCAACGTGGAAAGCGAGCCCGAATTGCTGGCGCTTGGCGAGGTTGCGGTCGCGATGGGGGTGCGCGCGCCGATGGCGTTGCGCGTCAACCCGGATGTAGACGCCAGGACCCACGCCAAGATTGCCACCGGCAAGTCGGAAAACAAGTTCGGCATTCCCATTTCGCGCGCGCGCGAGGTCTATGCGCGTGCCGCCGCGCTGCCGGGGATCGAGGTTGTCGGGGTGGATGTGCATATCGGTTCGCAGCTGACGGATCTGGCGCCCTTCGAGGCGGCCTTTGAAAAGCTGGCCGACCTCACCCGCGCCCTGCGTGGCGACGGGCATGTGATTTCGCGGCTCGATCTGGGGGGCGGACTGGGGATTCCCTATGAGCAGGGCAACAGCATGCCGCCCCAGCCCCATGATTATGGCGAGGTCGTCAGGCGCACGGTGGGCGATCTGGGCTGCGAGATCGAGATCGAACCGGGCCGCCTGATCGCCGGCAATGCCGGGATATTGCTGTCGCGGGTGATCTGGCTGAAACATGGCGAGGGGCGCGATTTCCTGATCGTTGACGCCGCCATGAACGACCTTGTGCGCCCGGCCATGTATGAGGCGTATCACGATATCGTGCCGGTGGTTCAGCCCGCGCCGGGGGCGGCGCGCGTGCCGGTCGATGTTGTGGGCCCGGTCTGCGAGACCGGCGATACATTCGTGCGGGGTTGCGAAATGCCGGTGCTGGGGCCGGACGACCTGATCGCCTTTCGCTCGGCCGGGGCCTATGGGGCGGTGATGGCGTCGGAATACAACATGCGCCCGCTGGTGCCCGAGGTTCTGGTCAGCGGCGATCAATTCGCCGTCATCCGGCCGCGACCCGACTTTGACGAAATGATAAACCGCGATAAGGTGCCGCCATGGCTGTGAGCCCGGACCGTTTTCCGGGCGGCCGTGACCCGAGCCCGCAACCCGAGGACATGGGCAAGCGACATGCACAAAGGCCATTCAAAGCGCGGTGAATCGACCTCGCCCTTGCCGGAAGGGGCAGGACGGGCATTGCGCAGGCCGCTGGCCTTGACATGGTTGGGGATGGTGGCCGAGCGCGGCGCAAGGGCATTCTGGCCGCTGTGGTCGTGGGGGCTGCTGACCTGGGTCGTCCTGTCCTTTGATCTGACCGGCCATCTGCCTGTCGAGGCCGCTTATGTGGCGGCGCTTGTGCTGGTGGGCGGGCTTGCCGGTTTTCTGATCTGGGGGCTCAGGCATTTCCGTTGGCCGAGCGCGGCCGAGGCGGCCGAGCGGCTGGACCGGTCGTTGCCGGGGCGCCCGCTGAGTGCGTTGCAGGACGAGATCGCGGTCGGGGCGCGCGACCGGGGCACGCGCGCGGTCTGGCAGGCCCATATTGCCCGGATGAAAGGGCGGCTGGCGCATGTGCGCCCGGTTGCGCCGGATCTGAAACTGTCGCGACGCGATCCATGGGGTCTGCGCTATATGGCGGCAACGGGTTTCGTGGTGGCGATCATCTTCGGTTCGCTCCAGTGGCGCCCGAGCGACATTCTGCCCGGCGGCACGGCCGGCGTGGCCGCGGGTGGCGGCCCGGCCTTCGAGGGCTGGATCGAACCGCCCCGCTACACCGGCCTGCCGGCGATCTATCTGAACGACGCCCCCGAGGGCGAGGCCCTGCCCGTGCCGCAGGGCAGCGTGGTTGTCCTGCGTCTGTATGGCGGGCAAGGGGCGGTAACGGTTTCCCAGGATATTTCCCGGGATGTTTCGGCCGGCCTGTCTGCCGATGCCGCCGCCGCGCAGAAGGATGCGCAGAACGACGGCTCCCGCAGGATCAGGGTTGCGCGGTCGGGGCGGCTGACCATCCGCGCCCCTGGCGGCAGCCGCCAGTGGCGGATCGAGATGATCCCGGACAAGCCGCCGATGATCGCCATTACCGGCCTCATCGAACGTGGCGCCCGGGGCAGGATGCGCCTGAAATTCACCGCCCAGGACGATTATGGCGTCACTGGCGGCACGGTCACGATCAGGCTCGACCTCGAGGCGGTCGATCGCCGGCTTGGCCTGGCCTTGCCGCCTGAAACCCGGCCGGCCATCCTGCGCGACATTCCCATGCCGATCAAGGGGGACAGGCGCAACTTTACCGAAACGCTGATCGAGGATCTTTCCCGCAGCCCCTGGGCCGGACTGCCCGTCATCCTGACCGTGCAGGCCTTTGACGCGGCCGGCCACAAGGCCACCGCCGAGCCGGAATCCCTGATCCTGCCGGGGCGGCGTTTCCTTGTTCCCCTTGCCGCCGCGATTGCCGAACAGCGGCGCGATCTGTTGTGGAACCGGCTGAACGCGCCCCGCGTTGCGCAGGTATTGCGCGCGGTCAGCTATCGCCCCGAGGATATCTTTGACAACATGTCGGCCTATCTGGTGCTGCGCTCGGCCATCAGGCGGATCGAATACAACATGAACCCGACCCTGCCCGCAGCCGCCAGGGACGAGGTGGCCCGGATGCTGTGGCATGTGGCAAGTCTGATCGAGGATGGCAGCCTTGGAGATGTGCAAAAGCGGCTCGAGCGGGCGCAGAAACGTCTGTCCGAAGCGCTGCGAAAGGGTGCCAGCGACGCCGAGATCGCCGCGCTCAGCCGCGAACTGGGCAAGGCGATGCAGGACTATCTGGAACAGATGGCGCGCAGTGGCAGGACAGACCGTCAGCAGGCGCGGGGCGGCACCTCGAGGGAAATCACCGCAGAGCAGTTGCAGCGCATGCTCGACCGGATTGCAGAACTGTCGCGTCAGGGCCGCAGGACCGAGGCCCGGGCCCTGCTCGATCAGCTGAACGCGATCATGCGCAACCTGCAGACCGCGCGCCGCGGGCAGGGCGGGGACGGTGCCCGGCAGGCGATGCGCGGGCTTGGCGACACGTTGCGCCAGCAGCAGCAGCTTTCCGATGATGCGTTTCGAAAGTTGCAGGAATCGTTCAACGATTCCGGTAACGATACCGGTAACGATATTGGGCCGGGGAAAAACGGGGTCGGCGGTAATGATGGCCGGCCCGCAACGCCCGATGCCGGCAGGCTCGCCGATCGCCAGCAGGCGCTGGGCAAGCTGCTTGACAGCCAGCGGCGCAACCTGCCGGGCGTGACCTCGAAAGAGGGGCAGGCGGCGCGCAAGGCATTGAAACGCGCGCAGGAGGCCATGGGGCGCGCCCAGCAGGCGCTGCGCCAGCAGGATCTGCCGCAGGCGCTGGACGATCAGGCCGAGGCGCTGGATGCCCTGCGCGAGGGAATGCGCAACCTCGGTCGCGCCATCGCCCGCAGGCAGGGCCAGCCGGGCGGGCGCGAACAGCTGGGTGCCCGCGGGCCGGGCCGAGACCCGCTGGGTCGGCCGCTGGGTGGCGCGGGCGTGATTGGCAGCGGCCGCAACCTGTCGCTCGAGGACAGCCCCTGGCGGAGATCACAGGAACTGATGCGCGAGATTCGCCGCCGGGCCGGGGAAAGGGCCCGCCCCCGGTACGAGCGGGACTATCTGAAACGTCTGCTCGACCGGTTCTGACACGGATTTCGCGCTCGGGTGATCGGCGGGGTCACAGAAGGTTGGAAAGCAACCCCCTGACGGCGGCCAGCAACGCACCGGCCGCGGTGGCCAGCACAAGGCGCAGGCGATCGACGATCGCGCCATAGCTGTCGAGCCAGGGCGCGGCGCCGGGAAACGCGTCGGACAGGCGGACGCGGAACAGATAGAGCCCCAGCAGGATCAGAAAGATCAGGATCGCGGTAAGGAAACCCAGCCTGTTGCGACGCGGTTTTCCCGCAGGCGCGCGGCCTTTGCCGTGGGCCGTGCCGGGGTCTGTATGGCGGTCCGTGTCGCGGGCAGGGCCGGGGCCGGTGCTCGGGGCAACCCTTTCGGGCCATTCGGGCGGCGAGATGGTTCCATCCGGGTCCGGCGGGGTCGGCGTGGGCTCGGTCGCGTCGGGCGCGGGCTCTGCCGGAGCCGAGGGCCCCTGCGTGGCCTGCGCGTTCTGTCCCGCCTCGATCGCCTGCTGGCGGGTCCTGGTCAGTTTTTCACGAAATGAATCCGCCTGACGGGCAAAATCCCGTTCGCCCGAGATCGGCGGAAGCGGGGTCTCGTGCCCGCCCTGCTGCGTGCCGGATTGCGGCGCGGGCCGTCGGGTATCGCCCATATCGGGGTCCGCCTCGGCACCGCCTTCGGCGCTGTGCGCGTCGCGGGCGCGCAGGGCCTTTTCGCGGGCGGCCTCGCGTTTGAGAATCTCGAATACGCTGGGGTCGACCCGCGCGGCAGCAGCGCCCCCCGGGGATGTGCCTTTCGTCGCCCCGGATGCGGCAGCCCCGGCCCCCGTGTCACTATCCGTATCATCCGGTGCCTTGTCGGTGGCCTTGTCTGCCGCGGTCGCGCTGTCCCGTGCCCGTGGGGGCGTCTGCCCGGCCTCTTGCCGGTCTGACCCACCCTCGCCCCTGTTTGCGTCTGCATCCCCGTCCGTAGCCCTCTCGGCCTCGTCATCGGCCAGCGCGCGTCTGAGTGCCTCGAGCGCGTCGCCGGGCAGGTCGTCCGCGCTCTCCCCCGTGTTCTCCCCCGTGTTCTCCCCCGTGTCGTCCGCGGCCTGTGCCGCCGGTGCGGGGCGGCTGTCATCGGCCTCTTGCCCCGCTCCGCTCGGGGTGTCGCCGGGCATTGCAGGCCGGTCGGCGGCCGCGTCGGTTTGTGCGTCGGTTTGTGCCCCGGGTTGTGCCCCGGGGGTCGCATCGGGGGTCGCATCGGAGGCCGGGCCGCCCTCGGCCGGATGGTCGGGCGATGGTGTCTCGTCGGGTTGCGTGTCTCCCCGGGAAGGGGTCTGGAACCAGGTATGACCACAGTTCGAGCATTGCACGTCGCGCCCCACCTGCGGGATGGCGCTGTCGTCCACCTCGTAAAGGGCGTGGCATTTCGGGCAAACCAGGCGCATCTCACCCCCAATGATCCGTTTCCACAGCCCACCACCGCGCAGTGAGCCAGAGCCGCGGCGCCATGATTCGCCCCGCTTGCCGTCATTTGTAGCGGGCGGCGGCTGTCATTCCAAGTATCCGTCAGCCATCCAAAACATTGCAACTGCGCGCTTGCTGCGCGATGATCGCGCGCAACGCGCAACCGGGATGAATCGGGTCGAAATGAATCGGGGCGGAAATTGATCGAGCTTGCCAATGCCGCCTTTGCCTATGGCGGCTCGGAAATTCTGACGGATGTGAACCTGCGCCTTGCGCCGGGTTCGTTCCATTTCCTCACCGGACCGTCCGGATCGGGCAAGACGACATTGTTGCGCCTGTGCTTCATGGAACTGCTGCCCACTGCCGGTCACGTGATGATCTTTGGTCAGGACGCGCGCGCGATGAGCCGCGACCAGGTAGCGGCGGCGCGGCGCCGTATCGGCGTGGTGCATCAGGACTGCCAGTTTCTCGATCATCTGAGCGTTGCCGAAAACATCAGCCTGCCTCTGGATGTCTCGGGGCGCGACATCGACGCCGAGCGCGGCAATCTGGACGAGCTGCTGGCCTGGGTCGGCCTTGCGTCGCGGGCGCATGCGCTGCCGCCGCAACTGTCGGGGGGGGAACGGCAGCGCGCGGCGCTTGCCCGTGCCGTGATCATGTCGCCCGAGGTCATCATCGCCGACGAGCCCACGGGCAATATCGACTGGGACATGGCCCAGCGCCTGCTGCGCCTGCTGGTCGAACTTAACCGCATGGGCAAGACGGTGCTGATCGCCACCCATGATCTGAACCTGATCCGCAGCGCCAAGACCCAGGTCCAGGCCCGGGTGTTGCGCCTGCACCGGCGTCATCTGCAACTGGCGGGGGCGGATCTGTGAGGACGATGTCGGAATACGCATCCATGCTGTTTCCCGGCGATGGCAAGGCCGACCGGGTGGTGCCGCCTTCGGGCCATACCGCCTGGCTCACCAGCTTCAGCGCGGCGGCAATGGCCTTTCTTGCCGTGTTCACGCTGGCGCTGGCGCTGGCGGCGGGCCGGCTCGCCGATCGCTGGTCGGCCGAGCTGGCCCGCACCGCAACGGTGCGCATCTCGGCCCCCGAGGGGCAGCAGGCGGCGCAGACGGCCGCGGTGCTCAAGGTCTTGCGGACAACCCCGGGCATCAGGTCGGCGCGGGCGCTTACGGATCGCGAACAACGCAAGCTGCTCGAACCCTGGTTCGGCCCGGATCTGCCGCTTGACGCGCTGCCGATTCCGCGCCTCGTCGAGGTGATCGAGGCCAGCCCGGGCCCCGATGTCGCGGGGTTGCGCATGCGCCTTGCCGCCGAGGCTCCCGGTGCCGTATTCGACGATCACACGCGCTGGCGGGCGCCGTTGGTGCGGGCGGCGCGGCGTCTGCGTCTGCTGGCGGTGCTGGCGA
The DNA here is from genome assembly GCA_964637875.1 of uncultured Rhodobacter sp. Classification (GTDB taxonomy): domain Bacteria; phylum Pseudomonadota; class Alphaproteobacteria; order Rhodobacterales; family Rhodobacteraceae; genus UBA5972. The sequence goes on along the minus strand of CAZWXK010000013.1, from coordinate 13,738 downwards.
TCGGGCTGATCACCCTGGCGACAGCGGCGATGATCACGCTGGCCGCCAAGGCCTCGCTTGCGGCCAATGCGACGGTGATTTCGGTTCTGCGCCTTGTCGGGGCAACGGATGCCTATATCGCACATGCGTTCGTGCGCCGCTTTACCCTGCGGGCCCTTGGCGGGGCGGCCGCGGGAACTGCGGCGGGGATGGTTGCCATCCTTCTGCTTCCCTCGGCGGGGCGCGAGGTTTCGTTTCTCAGCGGGCTGGGCTTTCAGGGGATCGACTGGCTTGCCCCCCTTGCCATTGCCCCGCTGGCGGCGGCGGTTGCATGGTGGGCAACGCGCGCGGCCGCCTTTCGAACATTGCGGGGGCTGACATGAACAGGATCAATCTGGCAATCCGCCATGCGGTTTCGCTGATCTTCATCATCCAGATGTATCTGGCGATGGCGGTTCTCGCGATCTATTATACGCCGCTTTCGCTGTTCGGGCGCATCTGGGCGGTCAGGGGCATCCATACCTATTGCGCCTGGGTCCGCTGGAGCGCGGCGTGGATGCTGGGCCTGTATTCCGAGATTCGCGGCGACATCCCCACGGGCGAGGTTCTGGTCTGTGCCAAGCACCAGTCGTTTCTGGACATCCTGCTGATCGTGGGCAGTCTGCCGCGCCCGCGCTTTGTCATGAAGGCCGAGCTGAAATGGGCGCCCATCCTGGGCTATTTCGCGCTGCGCATCGGATGCATTCCGGTCGAGCGCGGCAAGAAGGCCAGGGCCGTCCAGCAGATGATCCAGGGCGTCCGGGCGGCGTCGGACTGGCCCGGGCAGCTGATCATCTATCCCCAGGGCACACGAGTCGCGCCAGGGGCCAGCAAACCCTACAAGATCGGGCCGGGAATCCTCTATGGCGGGCTGAACCAGCCTTGTGTGCCCGCGGCAACCAATGTGGGCCTGTTCTGGCCCCGTCGCGCCATCCTGCGCAAGCCGGGCCTCGCCGTGGTCGAGTTCCTTGCCCCGATCCCGCCGGGCAAGCCCGTCCGCGAATTCATGGTCGAGCTGGAAACCTTGATCGAAACCGCGTCCAACCGCCTGATGCGCGAGGCGGGTTTCGACCCGGACGCATCCTCGGGATGAGCTTGACCGACGGAAAACTTGCCCACAGGGCGAGACATGAATAGGATCTCTGCTGACGATTCCGTCTGCTGCCTTTCGTTTCGATACCGACGCGGCCGACAGGCAGGCGGCGGCGGGTGAGTCCGGAAAGGGTCGCGCGCCCTGTACGTTCGATTATTTCAAGGCACCGCGACGGCTTGATTCCGGCGCATCGAATATTGAGGAGGAACTCTCATGGCCATATTGTTTGCACAGACATCGTTCAATCTCAGGGCGATCAATCTGAACAATACCGTTTCACAATATGTCGGGAATACTTTCCTGCCCGGGTTCAACTACACGATACCCCCGGTCAACATGTCGGGCAGCTATCTGGGGATCAGCTTTTCCTACAATTATCCGGGACAGACCGTTCAGGACGCCTATGGCATCCACTGGGGTAGCGCCCCGAACACGACGCTGCTGGCGGGTACGTCATTCACCGTTGACGGTGCGGGCAACCTGAATGGCGGCACCCTGCAGCTGGCCAGTGACACAACTCCCGTCTCCGGCGGAGGCAGTGTGCAGAACTGGTCGATTGCCGATTTCTCGATGCCGGTTGTCAATGCCATAGCGGCGGCCAACTCGGCAGGCACCGCCGATGATCTGGCCATCTTCAAGACGGCCCTTTCCGGCAATGACGTGATCGACATGTCCACCCAGAACGACCGCGCCTGGGGCTTTGGCGGCAACGACATCATGAGCGGCAACGGCGGGCGCGACCGTCTTTATGGCGGCGCCGGAACCGATTTCCTGGACGGCGGCAATGGCAATGACCGCCTATACGGGGGGACGGGCAACGATTATATCGGCATGGATTCCGGCAACGACCTGATCAATGGTGGTCGCGGACATGATGCCGTGGTCCTGTTCGATGGCGCGGCTTCAGGCCCTTCGACGGTAAACAGCACCATCGACCTGCGTATCACCGGCCCTCAGAATACCGGTTTCGGGATGGATACGCTGGTCTCGATCGAAGACATTTACGGCGGCGCGGGCAAGGATCAGCTGATCGGCAATGGCAAGAGCAACCTCATCAAGGGCGGTGCCGGCAATGACCGGATCGCGGGAAATGGCGGGGCGGACCAGCTCTATGGCAATGGGGGCCGCGATCAGCTCAAGGGTGGAAACGGCAATGACATGCTCAATGGCGGCGGAGGACATGATCGCCTGAACGGCGGCAATGGCAACGACAGCCTGACGGGCGGGGGCGGTGCCGACCAGTTCATCTTCAAGGGCGGCGCAATGGGCCAGGACACGGTGACCGATTTCGCCGACAACACCGACCAGCTGGTCCTGCACAGCAGTATCTGGGGTGGCGGTACGATGACCGCGGCCGCGGTTGTCAGTACTTATGCCTCGGTTTCCGGGGCCGACCTGCTGCTCGATTTCGGCAATGGCAACAGCATCACCCTGACCGGGCTGGGCCATCTGGGTACAGCGATCCTGGACAACGACATCACCATCATCTGAATCGGGCATCTGAATCGGGCATCCGAAATCGGGGGCCCGAATCGGAATCTGCCCTCCCGCGCCCTTCTTCTTTGCCCAAATACGCGCGGGGGTGAATTGCCGTCAGGCAAGAGGGGGCAGCCGCCCCCTCGGCCGCCCCCTCGGACCCGGGCCCGCTTCAGGCCGCAAGCCCGGTTTCGCCAAGATCCAGAAACTTGCGCCGCCGCTGCTGGCGCAGGTTGGCGGGTTTGCGCCGCTCGAGCAGGGACAGCGCCTTTTCCAGCGCTGCGCCCACATTGGCGATGGTTGCTTCGGGGTCGCGTTGTGCGCCGCCGACGGGCTCGGGGATGATCCGGTCGGCCACCCCCAGCTCGTGCAGATCCTGTGCGGTCAGATGCAGCGCCTCGGCAGCCTCGCGCATCTTGCCGGCATCCTTCCACAGGATCGACGCACAGCCCTCGGGCGAGATCACCGAATAGACGGAATGTTCCAGCATCATCAGCGTGTTGGCCGCCGCAAATGCCACCGCCCCTCCCGAGCCCCCTTCGCCGATGATGACCGATATCAGCGGCACCTTGACGTTCAGGCATTTTTCGGTCGCGCGCGCGATGGCCTCGCTTTGTCCGCGCTCTTCGGCCCCGCGGCCGGGATAGGCGCCGGGCGTGTCCACCAGCGTGATGATCGGCAGGCCGAACCGGTCCGCCATGTCCATCAGGCGGATCGCCTTGCGATAGCCCTCGGGGCGCGCCATGCCGAAATTGTGCGCAATCCGCGATTTCGTGTCGTGGCCCTTTTCATGGCCGATCACCATCACGGGGCGGTCGTTGAACCGGGCGATTCCCCCGATGATGGCGTGGTCGTCGGCAAAATTGCGGTCGCCCGCAAGGGATGTGAATTCGGTAAACAGCCCATCGACGTAATCCTTGCAATGGGGGCGGTCCGGGTGGCGCGCGACCTGGCATTTGCGCCATGGCGTCAGCTCGCCATACAGGTCGGCCAGCAGTCTGGCCGCCTTTTCATCCAGCGCGGCGGCCTCTTTCTCGACGTCCATCTCGGCATTCTGGCGGGCAAGGGCGCGCAGCTCTTCCGCCTTGCCCTCGATCTCGGCAAGCGGCTTTTCGAAGTCCAGATAGTTCTTCATCGGATATCCCGGCATGGGTGACATGTCTGGGCCTGCTTATAGGCCGCGCGGCAGGCCGATTGCAACGCAATCCCGCTGCTGCCGCCCGGGGCACGGAGCCCGACAGGGGGCAGGCGGGGCGGCAGGCCCGGGGTGCATTGCCCTTTGTCGCCCCATTGAGTAGAGGGATGAGGCTGGAATCAATACGGGAAAACGGGTCTCATGGCTTCCTACCAATATGTCTATCACATGGACGGGGTGTCGAAAACCTATCCGGGTGGCAAGAAATGTTTTGAAAACATCCGCTTGTCATTCCTGCCGGGCGTCAAGATCGGGGTGGTCGGGGTCAACGGCGCGGGCAAGTCCACGCTCATGCGGATCATGGCCGGCCTCGACAGGGATTTCACCGGCGAGGCCTGGGCCGCCGAGGGCGCCAGGGTCGGCTATCTCCCGCAGGAACCCCAGCTCGACGAAAAGCTGACCGTGCGCGAAAACGTTATGCTGGGGGTGGCCGAAAAAAAGGCGATCCTGGATCGCTATAACGAGCTGGCGATGAACTATTCCGACGAGACCGCCGACGAGATGGCCCGCCTTCAGGACCGGATCGACGCCGAGGATCTGTGGAATCTGGACGCCAATGTCGATATCGCCATGGAGGCCCTGCGCTGCCCGCCCGATGATGCCGACGTGAAAACCCTGTCGGGCGGCGAGCGCCGGCGCGTGGCGCTGTGCAAGCTGCTGCTCGAGGCGCCCGACATGTTGTTGCTGGACGAGCCGACCAACCACCTCGACGCCGAAACCATCGCCTGGCTGCAAAGGCATCTGATCGACTACAAGGGCACCATCCTGATCGTCACCCATGACCGCTATTTCCTGGATGACATCACCGGCTGGATCCTCGAACTCGACCGCGGGCGCGGCATTCCCTATGAGGGCAACTATTCCAGCTGGCTGGAACAGAAGGCGAAAAGGCTTGCGCATGAGGCCCGCGAGGACAGGTCGCGCCAGAAGACGCTGGAACGCGAACTGGAATGGATTCGCCAGGGCGCCAAGGCCCGCCAGGCCAAGCAGAAGGCCCGCATCAAGGCCTATGAACAGCTGGCCAGCCAGTCCGAGCGCGAGAAACTGGGCCGCGCGCAGATCATCATTCCCAACGGCCCGCGTCTGGGCGGCAAGGTGATCGAGGTCGAGCACCTGTCCAAGGGATATGGCGACAACCTGCTGATCGACGACCTCACCTTCAGCCTGCCGCCGGGGGGCATTGTCGGGGTGATCGGCCCCAACGGCGCCGGCAAATCGACCCTGTTTCGGATGCTGACCGGCCAGGAACAGCCCGATTCAGGCACCATCACATTCGGCGATACGGTGAAACTGGCCTATGTGGACCAGTCGCGCGACTCGCTGGATTCAGACAGAACGGTATGGGAGGAAATCAGCGACGGGCTGGATGTCATCAGGCTGGGCGATGCCGAGATGAACAGCCGCGCCTATGCCTCGGCCTTCAACTTCAAGGGGGGCGATCAGCAGAAAAAGGTCGGCCTGCTGTCGGGCGGCGAGCGCAACCGCGTGCACCTGGCCAAGCTGCTGCGCGAGGGCGGCAATGTGCTGCTGCTGGACGAACCGACCAACGACCTTGATGTCGAAACCCTGCGCGCGCTGGAAGACGCGCTGGAAGATTTCGCCGGCTGCGCGGTGGTCATCAGCCACGACCGTTTCTTCCTCGATCGCATCTGTACCCATATCCTGGCCTTCGAGGGCGACAGCCATGTGGAATGGTTCGAGGGCAATTTTGCCGATTACGAGGAGGACAAGAAACGCCGTCTTGGCCCCGATGCGGTTGAACCCCGGCGGATCAGATACAAGAAGTTCACGCGCTGACAGCCCGCCCCCCGTCGGCCCCCGACATGTCGTGCCGCAGGCACGCCCCGGGTCAGGGGGCGGGGTTCAGTATCGTCGTGCCGATCGCCCCTGCGCGCGCCAACTCAGGCTTCAGCGACATCGGGATATACTCGCCCCGGCGCCACAGCTGGGCAAGGTCGTCGTAGTGGCGCGAAAGGAAATGCCCGCTCTGGCCGGTGGCAATGATGAAGACCGATGAATCGGGATCGGCAAAATCATAGACACCGCGATAACCGGCGCCGTGCACGTTCAGATAGGGGTTCGGCCCGGTGCCCTTGGTCTTGCCGCGCAAGAGCGTGTTGTCCCCGCCCGAGGTTGACTGCCGGATGTTCACGAACCATTTCAGCACCGGCAGCTTGCCCAGTACCTGGTGGTCGTGGGTGGCCTGATGGGCATCTCCCCAGCGCCAGCTTTCCACCTTGTCGCCATAGCTTCGGGCAAGCCCCAGCAGGGCCGTGTCCAGCGCCGTACGGGCGATGTCGGCACAGGTCTCGCGCGGGGCGGTTTCGGTGCGATCGCACCAGGCGCTGGCGCCATCGACATTGCGGAACACGCGCTCCAGAAAGATCGGGTCGGGATGGGTGAACTTGCGGGCAAGCGGACCCAGCTCGTCCTGGATCAGCAGTTTCTGCAGGCTGCGCATCCAGGCGGCATAGATCAGCGGCTCGGGCATGTGCTCGTTCATCTCGCCGTTCCAGCCGGCCAGCAGGGTCAGCGCCGTCCGCCTGAGCGAGCCGGCCTTGTCCGAAGCCGGGCTTTCGGCCTCGTACCACAGGTCGCGCGCGATCAGCGGCAGCAGGGCCCGGGCCGAAAAGGACACCTCGTCAAGCTGGGCCTCCTTGAAGCTTTCCAGCGTGTGGACCTTGCGGCTGCCCAGCAGTTTCTGCAGCCGCTCGATGCGCTGGGTATCGCCCCAGACATAGCTGACATGATAGGGAAACGGCCGATCGACGATCTTGTTGTTGGTGTTGGCCAGGATCCCGCCCGCCGGGTCGATGAATCGGGGATTGGCCTCGTAGGGCATGTAGCCCAGCCAGCGGTTCTCGGCCACCCAGCCAGGCGAGGGCAGGCGGCCCCTGGTCTGGCTGCCGGCCTGCCGGTTGGGCATCTTGCCCACCGTCTGAAGCGCGATCGAGGTCTTGTCGGCCAGCATCAGATTCTGCGAGGGGGCGACGAAATCGCGCTCGGCCTCGATGGCCTCGCGCACGCTGCCCGCGCGCATCAGGCGCATCGCCGCCGTCATCGACGGATCGTTCGGCTCAAGCGCCGTCCATGACAGCGAGGCCACGTCGCCCTCGGGGGTGATGGCGCCCACGTCATAGCGGTCGGACGGAATGACCGGGCCGTTTTCCGTCCAGCGCAGGATGCGTTTCACGTCCGGGGCGCCCTTGACCCGGATCGTCACCTCGCGGGTGATGAAGGGCTTGTAGCCGTCGGGGGTCAGATATTCCTCGGGGTTGGCGGGGTTGACGCGTTCGATATGCACGTCCTGATCGTCCATGTAGGACGAGGTCAGCCCCCAGCCGAGGCGCGCGCTGCGGCCGATCAGGATGGCGGGAATTCCGGGGATCGTGCCGCCGATCACGTCGCCCGTCGACAGCTGCATCCGCGCCAGATACCAGATGGTCGGTGCCGTGAATGCCAGATGCGGGTCGTTGGCCAGCAATGTCGCCCTTGTGGCCGTGCGCGAGGGTGCCGCGGCCCAGGCGTTCGAGGCGCCCTCCATTCCCGGTTGCGGCACCGGGTCGAACGGCAGGCGTGGCTCGGGCGGGCCGGCCATGGCAAAGCTGCGCCGCGCCGCGGGAAACAGGCTGCCATATTCGGGCAGGGCGGCCGCGCCGGGTCCGGGCGCATCGGGGAGGATGTCCCTGAGGCGCGCCGAATCCTTGCCCAGCGCCAGCGACACCTGGGCGCGCAGGATCTCGGCCCGCATCTGGCCCGACAGCTGCAATGCCATCAGCTTGAGCAGGGCGATGCTGTCGGCCGGCCGCCAGGGCTCGATCCGGTTCGAGAAAAGAAAGAACTCGGGCGCGCCGCGTCCCAGGGCCTTGTCGCGCACGGTGCGGATCCAGGCATTGACGCCGGCGGCATAGGCCTCGAGCTCGGCGCGCTCGCGCGGTGCCTGGGCCGCGACCGCCCGTTCGGCAAGGCCATAGAGGTCGAGCTGGCGCAGGAACATGTCGACCGGCACCGTCCTGGGGCCGAACAGTTCCGACAGCCGCCCCTGCGCGGTGCGCCGCAGCATGGTCATCTGCCACAGCCTGTCCTGAGCATGAACAAAGCCCAGGGCAAAGAACGAGTCGAGGTCGTTGCCGGCAAAGATATGGGGCACGTCGTTGCGGTCGCGCACGATCTCGACCTTGCCCTTGATCCCCTTCAGGGCAAATGTGGCGTTGTAATCGGGCAACGAGCGCGCGGCCAGGTACCAGACCAGCCCGACCCCGCCGATGGTGACGACCAGCAGGCCCAGAAAGATGCGCAGGAGCCATCGAAAAATAACTGCCATCTGCCCCATGTTCCCCGGTTTTGGTTGACCCTGTGATTTCCGGCGCCATGATGCAGGCAGACGAACAGATTTGCGAGGAAAAAATGGCCAGAACCGCTTTCATCGGCCTTGGCGTCATGGGCTATCCCATGGCGGGGCACCTGTTGAGTGCAGGACATGACGTTACCGTCTACAACCGCACCCGCGCAAAGGCGGAAAAATGGGTTGCCGAACATGGCGGCGCCCCAGGAGAAACCCCGGAAAAAACCCCGGGCGCAGCCATGGCCGAAACCCCGGCCGAGGCCGCGCGCGGCGCCGAATTCGTCTTTGCCTGTGTCGGCAATGACGACGATCTGCGCGCCGTCACCATTGGCCGGGACGGCGCCTTTGACGGCATGGAGCCGGGCGCGGTCTTTGTCGATCACACCACCGTTTCGGCCCGCGTCACGCGCGAGCTTTCGTCGATTGCCGCCGATCGGGGGTTTTCCTTTGTCGATGCGCCGGTTTCCGGCGGGCAGGCGGGTGCCGAAAACGGCCAGCTTTCGGTCATGTGCGGCGGGCCGGCCGAGGCCTATGACCGCGCCGCGCCGGTGATCGATGCCTATGCCAAGGCCTGCGCGCGGCTGGGCGAAAGCGGCGCCGGGCAGTTGACCAAGATGGTCAACCAGATCTGCATTGCCGGCCTGGTACAGGGGCTGGCCGAGGGGCTCAACTTTGCGCAGGCCGCCGGGCTGGACGGCAGGCAGGTGGTCGAGGTCATCATGCATGGCGCGGCCGGCTCGTGGCAGATGGCCAACCGCTATGAAACCATGCTGGATGACGAATTCGATTTCGGCTTTGCCGTGGACTGGATGCGCAAGGATCTGGGGATCTGCCTGGACGAGGGCAACGCCAATGGCGCGCCCCTGCCGGTGACGGCGCTGGTCGATCAGTTCTACAAGGATATCCAGAACATGGGCGGCGGGCGTTGGGATACCTCCAGCCTGATCCGGCGTCTGCACAAGGGCTGATCGGCGCCCGTTGGTACACAATAGCATACCAAAATGCTTGCGGGATCGGGCGCACCGGGGTATGAGGGCGGCAAACAGCGACAAATCAGGAAGATTGCCATGCCCATTACCGTCGGACAGGATTCGAATCGTACCCGCAAGACCCTCGCGGCCGGGGGCGCAACGGTCGCCTATTATTCCATCTCGGCTGCGCAGGATGCCGGACTTGGCGATTTTTCGCGCCTGCCGGCCGCACTCAGGGTCGTGCTGGAAAACATGCTGCGTTTCGAGGACGGCAAGACCGTCACCACCGACGACATCCGCGCCTTTTCGGACTGGGCGAAAAACGGCGGGCACAATCCGCGCGAGATCGCCTATCGCCCCGCCCGCGTGTTGATGCAGGATTTCACCGGCGTGCCGGCGGTTGTCGACCTGGCGGCCATGCGCGACGGAATCATCGGCCTTGGCGGCGACGCGGAACAGATCAACCCGCTGAACCCGGTCGATCTGGTCATCGACCATTCAGTGATGATCGACAATTTCGGCAATTCCCAGGCCTTCAGGCTGAATGTCGAGCGCGAATATGAACGCAATATCGAACGCTATACCTTTCTGAAATGGGGCCAGAGCGCCTTTGACAATTTCCGCGTCGTGCCGCCGGGCACCGGCATCTGCCACCAGGTGAACCTCGAATATCTGGCCCAGGGCGTGTGGACCGATACCGACCAGAGCGGCGAAACGGTTGCCTACCCGGATACGCTGGTGGGCACCGACAGCCACACCACCATGATCAACGGCCTTGCCGTTCTTGGCTGGGGCGTCGGCGGGATCGAGGCCGAAGCCGCCATGCTGGGCCAGCCCATTTCCATGCTGATCCCCGAGGTCGTGGGCTTCAGGCTGACGGGCGAGCTGATGGAAGGCACCACCGCCACCGACCTGGTGCTGAAGGTGGTGCAGATGCTGCGTGAAAAGGGTGTGGTCGGCAAGTTCGTCGAATTCTACGGCCCCGGCCTCGATCACCTGCCGCTGGCCAACCGGGCGACCATCGCCAACATGGCTCCCGAATACGGCGCGACCTGCGGTTTCTTCCCGGTTGACGATGAAACGCTGCGCTATCTGCGCCAGACCGGGCGCGACGAGGACCGCATCGCCCTGGTCGAGGCCTATGCCAAGGAAAACGGCCTGTGGCGCGACGAGGCCTACGCGCCGGTCTATACCGACACGCTGGAGCTGGACATGGGCACCATCGTGCCGGCGATTTCCGGCCCCAAGCGCCCGCAGGATTACCTGCCGCTGACGGACGCCAAATCGGCATTCGCCCGCGAGATGGATGAAACCTTCAAGCGGCCGCTTGACAAGGCGGTTCCCGTCGAAGGCCAGGATTACACCATGTCCAGCGGCAAGGTGGTCATCGCCTCGATCACCAGCTGCACCAACACATCGAACCCCTATGTCCTGATCGGGGCGGGGCTGGTTGCCCGCAAGGCGCGTGAACTGGGCCTGACGCGCAAGCCCTGGGTCAAGACCTCGCTTGCACCGGGCAGCCAGGTCGTCAGCGAATATCTGCGGGCCGCCGGGTTGCAAGAGGATCTTGACGCCATTGGCTTCAACCTCGTGGGCTATGGCTGCACCACCTGCATCGGCAATTCCGGCCCGTTGCAGCCGGAAATTTCCAAGGCGATCAATGAGGGCGATCTTGTCGCCACCGCGGTGCTTTCGGGCAACCGCAACTTCGAGGGCCGCATCAGCCCGGACGTGCGCGCCAACTATCTGGCCAGCCCGCCGCTGGTGGTGGCCTATGCGCTGGCCGGCGACATGAATATCGATCTGACGACCGAGCCCCTTGGCACCGGCAAGGATGGCCAGCCGGTCTATCTGAAAGATATCTGGCCCAGCCAGAAGGAAATCGCCGATCTGGTCGATCGCACCGTCACGCGCGAGGCGTTCGTTTCCAAATATGCCGACGTGTTCAAGGGCGACGAGAAATGGCAATCGGTCGAAACCACCGACAGCCTGACCTATGACTGGCCGCCCGAGTCGACCTATATCCAGAACCCGCCCTATTTCCAGGGCATGTCGCCCGAGGCCGGCACCATCGAGGACATCACCGGCGCGCGCGAGCTGGCGATCCTTGGCGATATGGTCACGACCGACCATATCAGCCCGGCAGGTGCCTTTCCGCCCGACAGCCCGGCCGGCAAATATCTGCTGGAACGCCAGGTCAGCCCGCGCGATTTCAATTCCTACGGTTCGCGCCGGGGGAACCACGAGATCATGATGCGCGGCACATTCGCCAATATCCGCATCAGGAACGAAATGCTCGACGGTGTCGAGGGCGGCTATACCAAGGGGCCAGATGGCGAGGTGGTGCCGATCTTTGATGCCGCCATGGCCTGGAAGGAACAGGGCACGCCGCTGGTCGTGATCGCGGGTGCGCAATATGGCGCCGGCTCGTCGCGCGACTGGGCGGCCAAGGGCACGGCCCTGCTGGGCGTCAAGGCGGTGATCGCCGAAAGTTTCGAACGCATCCACCGTTCCAACCTGGTCGGCATGGGGGTGATCCCGTTCGAATTCATGGGTGGCGACAATCGCAGCTCGCTGGGCCTGAAGGGTGACGAGACATTTGCCATCACCGGGCTGTCTGGCGATCTGCGTCCGCAGGCCGAACTGCCCTGCACGATCACCTATGCCGACGGCACGCAAAGGACCATCACCCTGAAATGCCGGATCGATACCGAGGTCGAGATCGACTATGTCCGCAACGGGGGTGTGCTGCATTACGTACTGCGCAATCTGGCCGCACGCTAGGCCCGCCGCCTTTCGGCGCCCCGACGGGGCAGAGATATCGGCCCGTCGCCCCCATGGCGGCGGGCCAGCGACATGTGGACACGTCGCGCTCGCAAAGGCTTGATTGGTCTTGGCAGGGCGTGCCACCTAATGTTGGTGCCAGACAAGAACGAATGGCGACGGACCCCCTTGATTCATGCGCAGAATTCTTTCGACGATTGCGATCTTGATGTTTCTTCTTCCGGCGCAATCCAGGGCCGGGGATTATCCGGTCGTGGTCGAGCTGTTCACCGCGCAGGGCTGTTCCGCATGTCCGCCGGCGGATGCCTTTCTTGCCGAGCTGGCGCGGCGCGACGATGTCATCCCGCTGGCGCTGCATGTGGATTACTGGGATTACCTCGGCTGGCCCGACAGTTTTGCCAGCCCCGCCTTTTCGAACCGTCAGCGGGCCTATGCGCGGGCCGCCGGTCGGCGGACGATCTTTACCCCCCAGATGATCATTCAGGGCACCGAAGACGCAATCGGCAGCCGGGTCAAGGACGTGCTGCGCCTGATCAGCAGCAAGGAGCGGATGCACGCGCCCGTCAAGCTGGATGTCGAGCGCCAGGGCGACCTTCTGACCATCAGCCTGCAGGCGGAAAACGGCGTTGGCCCCTGTGTGGTACAGCTGGTCCGCTATGATCCGATGCGCGAGGTGGTCATCCGCCGGGGCGAAAATGCCGGCCTGCGGCTGCGCTATATCAATGTGGTCACCGAATGGCGGCCGATCCTGAAATGGGACGGCATCGGCTCGATCACCGTTCAGAGCGAAATTCGCGGCCCTCAGCCGGTTGTCGTCGTGGTTCAGCACGAGGGTTATGGCCCGATCCTGGCGGCCCGTGTCCTGCGCTGACGGATCCGCGCCCCGGATATGCGGATCCGAACCCTTTCAGATTCCTTTCCAGCGACGGTGAATCCAGTACCATTGCTCGGGATGGGCGTTCACCATCGCCTCGAGCGAATCATTGAGCGCCTGGGTCATGGTCGCCGGGTCGGAATGGGGGATGGGCGCTTCGACCTCGACCCGGAAATCCAGCCCGCCGCCCTGACGGATGCCATAGATCGGCACCAGGAGCGCGTCGAACTTGAGGGCGAATTCGGCGGCCGATGTCATGGTCAGCGCCGGCCTGCCCATGAAGCGCAGCGTGCTGCCCTCATAGGCGGCCTGATCGTTCAGCAGCGCGATCACCCCGCCCTTGCGCAAATGCCCGATGATGGCCTTGGTCCCGCGCATGCCGCGCGGGTGGTTGGGAGTGGCGATCCGGTTCAGACAGGCCACATAACGCCGGTTGGTGTAGGCGTTGTTCATCGGGCGATAGATCCCCGCGCTGTCGAAACCGCGCGCCGCCAGCACGACGCGGGGTACCTGGAAATTTCCGAAATGCCCCGAAACCAGGATGACCGGACGCCCCCTTTCAAGTGCCGCGAACAATGCCTCGCGCCCCTTGCCGCCAATCGGTGCGCGCCGGGCCTGTTCGACAAATCCGGCCGGCAGAAAGGTTTCGGCCATCAGCCGGGTCGCGTTGCGAGATACCTCGCGGCAGAGGCGCCGGACCTCGTCATGGCCGAGATCGGGCCGGACAAGGGCCAGATTGTCGCGAATGCGTCGGTTCAGGCCCAGGGTCGGGGCCAGAACGCGGGCGCCCAGCCAGCCGGCCAGCCCGATTGCCGTTTCATGGGGCAGCAGCGCGAGCAGGCCGAACAGTGCGCGCAGCGGCAGATCGAGGAGAAAGTTCCTGATCCCGCCTTGTTCGAATTCCGCTGCCGCCATGATTGTCCTTTCGCGGGAAAACCCCCTGTGACATAAATCGCCGTTCAGGCAATCACAAGCCCCCGGA
>CAZWXK010000012.1:51712-64633 GCA_964637875.1 uncultured Rhodobacter sp. | reverse complement strand
GCCCCCATGGCGGGCGCATCCGCGCCCACCCGGGCGGCCGCACGCCCTCGGTTCGGAACATAGGCGAATCCGATCCGGGGCGACATGCTCTAGCGGCAGTACGGCCCACCCGAATAACGCGCCGTATCCAGATGCAGGTGATCCTGGTGGTAACGATTGGCGTCAGGCCCCAGAACGGTCCCGAACGGCCCGCAGGCGCCGTCATGCAACTTGCGCAGGGCAGAACGGTAACGCGGATCGCGCCACCCTTCGCGCACCGTGATTTCGAGACCGCTGTTCAGCCTGACCGCTGCAATGTCGATCGCGCGACCCTTGGCATGTTCCGACAGCCTGGCTCCCGGACGACTGTTGCGCGTGCGACATGAATAGCCTGAAATCACCTTCAGGGACGAGACCCCGCCACGAAAGCGAAAGGTCGGCTTGACAGCGTTTTCGATCCAGCTCTGAAGAGAAAGGGCCGTCCCGCAATCCATGACCGAAGCGTGGCTCAGGGACACCCCGTCGATGGCGCTGACGCGCACGGGCCGGGCGATATAGCACCCCGGCAAGGGCCCGCGCACGGGCGGAACGGTTGTACCGATGATGCCCGGATGCCCGCACAACCCCCGCCCGCCGGATGGCCGCGCAACACCCGGGGCAAGACGGGCCGAAACCGGCGGAGGCAGGGCCGGTACCGCGCGCGCCACCGGCACGGCGTTGTATGCCTGCCCCGGCTTGCGCAACCGTACGCGCCGCGATGGCAGGCGCACCGGTGCGCTGCCGGGTTTCCAGACCAGCGGTGCCCCGGTGGCATTCAGCGCCCCTGTGGAGGCCGACCGAGGTACTCCGCCGGCCGAGAACCCCGGCGGGATGGCCGGCTTGACAACGGATGCGCCGGCCCGAGCACCGTTCCAGCCATCAACCGGCCGGGGCCGCGGAAAAGGTGAACGAAAGACCGGCGGCGTGGTAGCCAGGGCGCCCTCGGCCTCGCGCATCAGGGCGCGTTCCAGCGGCGTCAGCGGCGCGTCGGGCGCCAGCATGTCGCCACGGGTCTGTCCGTTGCGCTCGGGTCCGGCAAGCGGGGTCAGCTGTCGCAGGATACGTTCGGCCATGTCCAGACGCGCCCTGGGCCGGGGAGATTCAAGCGGCGGAGCGGCAACAGCGCCAAGCGCACTGCCAACCAGAAGGGAAATCATCAAGGCGCCGCTGACCCGCATGAGGTTCTGCCCGTATCGCCGGTTCTCAATCCTTGCCGACACGCCCGAAATCGGGGGCATCGGTGTCTTGCCCGGCCTCGATGATACCACGTCTGATCGCCCTTGTGCGGGTAAAATAGTCGAACAATTGCTGCCCGTCGCCACGCCGGATGGCCCGCTGCAGGTCGAACAGCTCCTCGGTAAAGCGGCCGAGGATCTCCAGCGTCGCCTCCTTGTTGTTCAGGAACACGTCACGCCACATGGTCGGGTCGGATGCCGCAATGCGGGTGAAATCCCGAAATCCGGCGGCCGAATAGTTGATGACCTCGCGCTCGGTCACGCGTTTCAGATCATCGGCCACACCAACCATCGTATAAGCGATAAGATGCGGCGCGTGGCTGGTTACCGCCAGCACCAGATCGTGATGCGCCGCGTCCATTTCATCGACATTGGCGCCCATCTCGGTCCACAGGCGGCGCAGCCGTTCCAGCGCCTGCGCATCGGTGTCCTCAAGCGGCGTCAGCAGGCACCAGCGGTTGTGAAACAGACTGGCAAACCCCGCGCGCGGGCCGGAATGTTCGGTGCCCGCCAGCGGGTGGCCGGGGATGAAATGCACGCCCTCGGGCATATGCGGCGCGATCGCCTTGATGACCGCCCCCTTGACCGAACCGACATCGGTCACCGTCGCGCCCTGTTCCAGATGCGGCGCGACATCTGCGGCAAGCTGCCCCATGACCCCGACCGGCACGCAGAACACAACCAGATCGGCGCCCTCGACAGCCCCGGCCGCGGTATCGAACACCTCGTCCACCAGCCCGATATCCAGGGCGGTCTGGCGGGTTTCCGCGCTGCGGGCATGACCGACGATATCGCCGGCCAGGCCCTTTTCACGCATGGCCAGCGCCATCGAACCCGCGATCAGCCCCAGCCCCAGCAGGGCCACCCTGTCATAGATCACGCTCATGGGCGCTCCTTTTCCATGAAATCGCGCAAGGCGCGCGCAACCATGCGGCTGCCCTCCTCGTCACCGATGGTGATGCGCAGGCAATGGGGCAGCTTGTACCCCTTG
Organism: uncultured Rhodobacter sp.; assembly: GCA_964637875.1. Taxonomy (GTDB): domain Bacteria; phylum Pseudomonadota; class Alphaproteobacteria; order Rhodobacterales; family Rhodobacteraceae; genus UBA5972. Next base: position 62,389 of record CAZWXK010000012.1, on the reverse strand, counting down.
ACCTTGCGCAGGATGATTCCCCGGCCACGGCAGAACGCATCGGCCGCGTCGGCCGTTGCCTCGTCGGCGAAACGCGCAAGGATGAAATTGGCAAATGACGAATCCGACGGGATCCCGGCATCGGCCAGCTCGCGCGCAAGCCAGGCGCGCCAGCGGGCATTTTCGGCGCGGCAATGGCTGATCCATCTGATGTCGCGCACAGCAGCCTCGGCGGCAGCCAGCGATGGCGCGGTCAGGTTGAACGGCCCGCGCAGGCGGTTCAGCACGTCAATGACGGCGCGCGGCCCGTAACCCCAGCCGATGCGCAGACCGCCAAGCCCGTAGATCTTGGAAAAGGTCCGGGTCATGAAAACGTTCTCACGCCCCTCGACCAGGGCGCGACCGCCGTCATACCCATCGACGAAATCAGCATAGGCACCATCGATCACCAGCAGCGCCTGCGGCGGGAGCCCCTCGGCCAGACGGGCCAACTCGGTCGTGGTCAGCATGGTGCCGGTGGGGTTGGCCGGGTTGGCGATGAACACCAGGCGCGTGCGCTCATTGGCCGCCGCCAGCAGCAGATCGATATCGACGCGGCGATCACGCTCGGCCACCTCGACGGGGGTTGCACCCGCGGCCAGGGCAGATATGCGATACATGGAAAACCCGTGCTCGGTCACCAGCACCTCGTCGCCCGGCCCTGCATAGGCATGACACAGCCAGGCAATCACCTCGTCCGATCCATCCCCGCAGATCACCCGGTCGGGATCAACCCCGTGGACATCGCCAATCGCGCGGCGCAGCGCGGCGTGGTCCGACGAAGGATAGCGTTCCAGAGATGCCCCCGCCGCGCGATAGGCCTCGATCGCCCGCGGGCTCGGCCCCAGCGGGTTTTCGTTCGAGGACAGCTTCCAGACCCTGTCGACCCCCTCCAGCCGGCTTTCGCCGCCGACATAAAGGTCGATCTCCATGATCCCCGGCTTGGGTCGGATGGCATTTGACATGACGCTTTTCGCCCGCATTGACGCAATACGCGCTGCTTTTACCGGCCCTCGGCAGGCTTGACCAGCCGCTTGTGCCCCACCCCTCACGACGCGTGGGAATCCGCCTTTCGTGTGGCCAGTTCGTAGATGCGCACAAGATCCTGCTCGGAAATATCCACATAGGTGTCGATTTCACTGAGTGCAGCCACAAAATCGGCATGGCTGATATCGGGATAGGCCCTTTCATGCGGGGGAGCCATCCTTTCCGCCAGGACCTGAGGATAACGCCGCCAGGGAAAGGGCAGGTTGAAGACGACCGCGATCGCCACCATCAGGGCCGCCCCCAGCCCGATCGGAAACAGCACGAACCAGAAACCGTAATCCCCCATCACCGCGCCGCTGATCATCGGAATCAACGAGGTCGCCCCCCCCGGCGGATGCAGGCACTGCAGATAATACATCGCCGTGATCGCCAGCCCCACCGCCAGACCGCCCCCCAATACCGGATTGTCGACCAGCCGATAGACGGCCACCCCGACCAGCGCCGAAACCACGTGCCCGCCAATCACGTTCCAGGGCTGCGACAGCGGGCTCTTGGGGGCGGCAAACAGCAACACCGCCGTCGCCCCCATCGAAGCAATCAGCAACAGGCGCGCATGCAACCCCTGCTCGAATTGCTGCGTCACCCAGAACACCCCCGAGATGGCGACAAACCCGCCAAGCCCGGAAATGATCTTTTCCCTGTGCGTCGAAGTATTCATCCGCCCCCCTGGACATGCCTTCAGGATCACCGCCAGCTTTCCCGTGCGATCGGACAGCTGTCAAGCGCACCTCCAGCGATCCAGCCAGTTTGTCGCAATCTTCTTCTTTGCCCAAATACTCCGGGGGAGTCGCGTCAGCGACGGGGGCAGCGCCCCCTTTCCCCGACACTCAATAAAAACTCTGCGGATCGATGTCGATCACCACCCTGACATTCGGGGGCATGCGAAACTGCCTCCGCCAACGCGCCAGCGCATCCTGCAAAGCTGCCCCCTTGGCCGCCTTGACCAGCAGACGGATACGGTGGCGTCCGCGAATACGCGCAATCGGTGCGGGTGCGGGGCCAAACAGCTGTGCGCCGATCGCGTGCAAGGGTGCGGTGTCCCGTGCCATACGGTTGGCCAGCGCCGACAGCACGTCAAGATCAGGCCCCGACAGGATGATCCCCGCAAGCCGCCCATAGGGGGGCATGCCGGCGGCCTGCCGCTGGACGGCCTCGGCCCGCCAGAACCCCTCGTCATCGCCCGACAGGATCGCCTTGATCACCGGATGGTCGGGCTGATGGGTCTGGATCAGGGCCAGCCCCTTGCGGTCGGCGCGCCCGGCGCGGCCGGCAACCTGGCGCATCAGTTGAAAGGTCCGCTCACCCGCACGCAGATCGCCCCCCTGCAGGCCCAGATCGGCATCGATCACCCCCACCAGCGTCAGCAGCGGAAAGTTATGCCCCTTGGCGACGATCTGGGTACCGATGATGACATCGGCCCTGCCCGCGGCGATTTCCTCGATCCGGGCCTTCATGGCGCGGGCCGAGGCCGCCAGGTCCGATGACAGGATGGCAATGCGGGCGCCTGGAAACAGCGCCTCGGCCTCTTCGGCCAGACGCTCGACACCGGGGCCGACCGGGGCAAGGCGGTCTTCGGCCCCGCATGAGGGGCAGATCGTCGGCATCGGTTTCGTTTCGCCGCATTGATGGCACATCAGGCGGTTCTGGAAACGGTGCTCGACCATGCGCGCATCGCAATGGTCGCAGCCGATCTGATGCCCGCAGGCGCGACAGACGGTCAGCGGAGCATATCCCCGCCGGTTCAGAAACAGCAGCGCCTGTTCGCCTGCTTGCAGACGCTGATCCACCGCCTGTTGCAGGGGTTCGGATATCCAGCGCCCGCGCTCGGGCGGATGGGCGCGCAGGTCGATGGCGTCGATCTGTGGCAGCTCGGCCACGCCAAAGCGTTCTTCCAGATCAAGCCTTTGATACTTGCCCACCCGCGCATTGGCCCAGCTTTCAAGGCTGGGGGTGGCCGAGGCCAGAACCACCTGCGCACCCGCAATGCTCGCGCGCAGAACAGCCATGTCGCGCGCGTGGTAATGAACGCCGTCCTCCTGCTTGTAGGAAGGGTCGTGTTCCTCGTCCACCACGACCAGACCCAGGTCGCGGAACGGCAGAAACAGGGCCGAGCGCGCACCCACAACCAGCTGCGCCCCACCCGCGCCGACCATGCGCCACAGCCGCCGACGCTCGGTCATGGTGACGCCGGAATGCCACTCGGCCGCCCGCGCGCCGAAACGGGCCTCGACCCGTTTCAGAAATTCCGAGGTCAGCGCGATTTCGGGCAGCAGCACCAGCGCCTGGCGGCCTGCGCGCAGACAGGCGGCGACCGCTTCCAGATAGACCTCGGTCTTGCCCGAGCCCGTCACGCCCTTGAGCAGCCATGTGCCATAGCCGCCCGCGCGAACGCCCGCGCATATGGCGCGCGCGGCCGCCTGCTGGTCGGCCGACAGCGGCTTGCCCGGCCGCGCGTGATCGAGCATCGGATAGGGGGTGTCGCGTGGTGCCGCGACCTCGACCACCGCGCGCGCCTTGACCAGCCCCTTGACGACGCCGGGCGAAACGCCCGCCAGATCGGCCAGCTCGCCCAGGGTAAAAGGCAGGCCGCCATGTTCGCGCAGCACCGCGATCACGCGCGCGCGTGCCGGCGTCATGCGCGCGGGCTGGCCGTGGCCCAGCGCGTAAAGGTGGCGCATGTGAGGCGGGTTCATCAGCCCCGGCGCGCGGGTCGCCAGCCGCAGCATGGCCGAAAGGGGCGAGAGCGTGTATTCGGCCGCGCGCTGCAGGAAGATCTGCATCTCTTCGCGCATGGGCGGGACATCCAGGCATCGGATGATGCTGCGCAACCGGCCCTTGTCAAACCCCTGCCCCGGCCCCCAGACGACCCCCAGAACCTTGCGCGGGCCCAGCGGCACCTCGACAAAGGATCCGACAGCGCAGCCCCCTTCCGGGGCGCGGTAATCGAGCAGGCGGTCAAGCGGCTCGGTCGTGAGCACGGCAACGGGCGCGCCTTCGGGAAAAGGGGAGTGCTCAGGCATGACGCCAAGCCCTGGGAGAGTGGCTGGACAGCTTGTGAACTGTTCCCGAGCAGGCAAATGTCCTGATCAACCGAGGGCATGCAATTTGCCCTGACACAGGGCGTGCGGCCGCCCGGGTGGGCGCGAATGCGCCCGCCATGGGGGCGGGCGGGCGCATGCCCGGGACGCTATCGCGCCCCGGGCCGGCATGAACGCCGCAATGTCGGCACACACACCCCGCCGAAATATTCCCCCCCCGGTCAAAGATGTGTTTGCAGCGAGTCACCCATGCTGTAAGATCGCCCCCATATCGAGCAGGCCGGACCAACCGGCGCCGGAAAACCGAAGGCAGGCAGATGAAATTCTTTGCGGATACCGCTGAAATCGACGACATCCGGGAGCTGGCCGCACTCGGCCTTGTGGATGGTGTCACCACAAACCCCTCGCTGATCATGAAATCGGGGCGCGACATCCTTGAGGTCACGCGCGAGATCTGCGCCCTTGTGGACGGCCCGGTCAGCGCCGAGGTGGTTTCGACCGACGCCCAGGGCATGATCGACGAGGGCCGCAAGCTGGCCGAGATCGCCGACAACATTGCCATCAAGGTGCCACTCACATGGGACGGGCTGAAAGCCTGCAAGACCCTGACCACCGAGGGCCGCATGGTCAATGTCACGCTGTGCTTTTCGGCCAACCAGGCGCTGCTGGCGGCCAAGGCCGGCGCAACCTTTGTCAGCCCCTTTATCGGGCGGCTTGACGACATCAACCTGGATGGCCTTGATCTGATCGCGGACATTCGCACCATCTATGACAATTACGGCTTTGAAACCCGGATACTGGCCGCCTCGATCAGGTCGGTCAACCACATATCGGAATGTGCCAGGATTGGCGCCGATATTGCCACGGCGCCGCCCTCGGTGCTGCGCAAGATGGTGGAGCACCCGCTGACCGACAAGGGACTGGCCACATTCCTGAAGGATTGGGAAAAGACCGGGCAGAAGATCCTCTGAGCAGAGCAGACAGGAAACGACGAGAGGCAGGCAATGAACAGGCAGACGACACCGCTCGACCAGCTGCGCGACCGCATACTGGCCGAGCCCGAGATGATCCTGGGCGACACGGACGTGATGAAGGCCCTGGCCGCCGCCGATGACCGGCGCGAGGCACATAACGTCATCGACCTGCGCGACGTCGCGCTACGACGTCTCGAGGAACGGTTCGAAAGGCTCGAAGACACCCATAACACGGTGATCGCGGCGGCCTACGAGAACCTGTCCCGCACACGTCAGGTACAAAACGCCGTCATGGCCTTGCTGGAGCCGCTGGATTTCACCGAATTCCTGCAAAGTCTTGGCAGCGAAGTGCGCGACATCCTGAGGGTCGATTGCGTCAAGCTGTGTCTCGAGTCCGCCGCCGTCGCCGAGCCCGCGCAAGAACGCCTGGCCCTGGAATATGGCGAGGTGATCGGTTTCTATGCGCCGGGAAGCATCGAGGAATACCTGACCCGCGGACGCAACATGTCGGATCGTGCGGTTACCCTGCGACAGGTCGCCCATGCATCGAACACGCTCTATGGCGACAAGGCCCCCTGGATCAGATCCGAAGCGCTGATGAAGCTCGATCTGGGGAGCGGAAACCTGCCGGGAATGCTGGCCCTGGGTGCCGAGGATCCGCACCAGTTCCACCCCAATCAGGGCACCGATCTGCTGGCCTTTCTGGGCGGCGCTTTCGAGCGGATGATGCGCCGCTGGCTCGGGTGACGGGGCAGCCGGGCAATGACTGAAACCGCCCTCATCCCGGCATCGCCCGCCTGCATTGCATTGCTCGAAGACTGGCTGACAACGCAAAAGGCGCTGAAAGGCGCGGCTGACAACACGATCGACGCCTACCGGCATGACCTGCTGGAATTTCTGGGCTTTCTTTCCCGCCATCTTGGCGACGTGGTAGCGCCAGCGCAGCTGCGCCTCGTCGGCCTGGCCGAGATGCGCGCCTGGATGGCGCATGAACATGCCCGCGGGCAGTCGGCGCGCTCGCTGGCGCGCGCGCTGTCGGCGGTCAAGGGGTTCTATCGCTGGCATGCCGAAAAGGCGGGTTTCGATGCCTCGCGCATATTGGCAACCCGTGCCCCCCGATTCCAGGCCCGGTTGCCGCGCCCGCTCGAGGCAGATGATGCCCGCAGGCTGATCGATACTGTCGAACTGCAACACCCCGATATGTGGATCAACGCCCGCGACACGGCCGTGCTGACCCTGCTTTACGGCTGCGGGCTGCGCATTTCCGAGGCGCTGTCGCTGAAGGGCCGCAATGCCCCCCTGCCCGAGGTTCTGCGGATCACCGGCAAGGGTGGCAAGGAAAGGCTGGTGCCGGTGCTGCCGGTTGCGCGCGCCGCGGTCGAGGAATACCGACGCCTGTGCCCCCACGACCTGCCCCCGGCCGATCCGCTGTTTCGGGGGAAACGGGGCGGCGCGCTGAATGCACGCCTTATCCGCAAGCTGATGGAGCGGCTGCGCAACCAGCTGGGCCTGCCGGCCACCGCAACCCCGCATGCGCTGCGCCACTCGTTCGCCACCCATCTGTTGCAGGCCGGCGGCGACCTGCGGGCCATTCAGGAATTGCTGGGGCATGCTTCACTGTCCACCACGCAGGTCTATACAGCAGTCGATCAGGCCCGCCTGATGGAGGTTTACCGGGCCGCCCATCCAAGGGCGCGTCAGGCATAGCTGACGCCCTCGAATTCCGCCCGGTCCGGGGCGTCGAAACACAACCGCCGCCCCGGCGCATACGGTGGAGTGCACCCTTTCTCCGCTCGCGCGGCCCTCGACCGGTGGATCGAAACCCTGACATGTCTGCGCGGCAATCTGGACGGCTGCATCGGCTGTGGATGCCTGTCACGGCGACTCCTGAGCCTACCCCTCGTCGCGCCAGCGGTTGACGATCGGATAGCGCCTGTCCAGCCAGAACGCCCGGCCCGAGGTGCGCGCACCGGGGGCCGACTGAAACCGCTTGTATTCCGAGATATAGATCAGATGTTCCACCCGCTTGACGGTGGCACGATCATGGCCTGCGGCGACGACCTCGGCCACCGACTGATCGCGGTCGATCAGGCGTTCGAGGATGTCGTCCAGCACGTCATAGGGTGGCAGGCTGTCCTCGTCCTTCTGATCCGGGCGCAGCTCGGCCGAGGGGGGCTTGTCGATCACCCGCTGCGGGATCACCGCGCCCGCAGGCCCCTTCATCCAGTCGCGGTGGTTTTCGTTGCGCCAGCGGGCGGTCTCGAACACGCGGGTCTTGTAGAGATCCTTGATCGGGTTATAGCCGCCGGCCATGTCGCCATAGATGGTGGCGTATCCCACCGCGACCTCGGACTTGTTGCCGGTGGTCAGCAGCATCTCGCCGAACTTGTTGGAAAGCGCCATCAGCAGCAACCCGCGCAGACGCGACTGGATGTTTTCCTCGGTCACATCGGGCGTGGTGCCGGCAAACAGCGGCGCCAGCGCCTCGGTCACGGCGCTGCGGGGGCCGGTGATCGGCAGGTTGTCCAGCCGGCAGCCCAGATTGCGCGCGACCAGTGCCGCGTCTTCCAGCGACTCGGGCGAGGTGTATTCCGAGGGCAGCATCACGCAGCGGAGATTTTCCGCGCCCAGCGCGTCAGCAGCAATGGCCGCGACCAGCGCCGAATCGATACCGCCCGACAGGCCCAGCAGCGCACGCTGAAAGCCCGACTTGCGCATATAGTCGCGCAGGGCCAGCACCATGGCGTTATAGTCCTGCTCCCATACATGCGGGAACGGCGCCAGCACGCCCTTGGCGGCGCGCCAGCCATCGGGCGTTTCGGTGAAATCCACATGGGCAAGCATCTCGGCAAAGGGGGGCAGTTGCAGCATCAAGGCCCCGCCGGGGTTCAGCACGAAGGATCCGCCGTCAAAGATCTGGTCGTCCTGCCCGCCCACCATGTTCAGGTAAACCAGCGGCAGGCCGGTTTCCACGACACGGGCCACCATCAGCCCGTGGCGATCCTCGATCTTTTCGCGCCGATAGGGCGAGCCATTGGGCACCAGCAGGATTTCGGCACCCGTTTCGGCCAGCGCCTCGGCCACATCCTCGTGCCAGGCATCCTCGCATATGGGCGAACCGATGCGCACATCGCCCACCGCATAGGGGCCGCTGATGGGGCCGGGGGTGAACAGGCGCATTTCATCAAAGACCTGCATATTGGGCAGGTGGTGCTTTTTCACCGCCGCCCGGATCTGCCCGCCTGACAGGATGTAATAGGCGTTGAACACCTCGCCGCCCTCGGCCAGCGGGCCCCCGATCCCGATAGCCGGCCCCTCGGCGCAGTTGCGGGCCAGCTGTTCGACATGTTTCATGGCATCGGCCACAAATGCGGGCTTGAGCACCAGATCCTGCGTCTGATAGCCGGTGATGAACATTTCCGGCAGTGCCAGCATGTCGGCACCATTGGCACGCGCCTGCCTGTGGGCATCGCGCGCCTGTGCGGCGTTGCCGGCAAGGTCGCCAACGGTAGGGTTCAGCTGCCCCAATGTCAGGCGAAAGGTTCTGGCCATATCTGTGCGCTCCGGTGTTGTCTGCGCCTGTTTAGAGGGGTTCGGCGGCGGTGTGAACCTCTCGTTCCGGCCCGGTTGAATGATGCCTGTCAGGTTTCCCGGTTCAACAGGGGCTGCACAAGGCAGGGCAGGCGACCGACCGGTTGGGCGCGAATGCGCCCCGGGCGAGGCATACGCGACCAGACCCGACATTTTCTAGCCGTCGCTGACGCCGGCCTCGGTAAATGTGGCCATGCCGGAATGGCACGCGATCGCGCCCTTGAGAATGCCGATCGCCAGCGCCGCGCCCGAGCCTTCGCCCAGACGCAGGCCCAGCGACAACAGCGGTTCCTTGCCCAGCTCGCGCAACATGCGCGCATGCGCGCCTTCGGCCGAAACATGGCCGGCAACGGCGTGATCCAGCGCCCCGGGGGCGGCGCGCTCCAGCACGGCGGCAGCAGCCGTGCAGATGAACCCGTCGAGGATCACCGGAATGCGTTCCGCCCTTGCGCGCGCAATCGCGCCCGCCATGGCGGCAATCTCGCGCCCGCCAAGGCGGCGCAAGACCTCGAGCGGATCGTCCAGATGCGTGCGGTGCATGGCAATCCCCTCGGCCACCACGCGGGCCTTGTTGGCAAGACCCGCATCATCGACGCCCGTGCCACGGCCGACCCAGTCGGCCGCCTCGCCCCCGAACAGCGCGCAGGCAATCGCCGCCGCCGGGGTGGTGTTGCCGATACCCATTTCGCCTGTCACCAGCAGATCCGAGGATGGGTCGACCGCATCCCAGCCCGCGCCCAGCGCCGCCAGCAGTTCGCCCTCGTCCATCGCGGCCCCTTGCGTGAAGTCGCGCGTCGGACGGTCAAGCTCCAGCGCGTGCACCGTCATGGTCGCGCCGAATGCCCTGGAAAGCTGGTTGATGGCCGCGCCGCCGGCCTGAAAGTTTGCCACCATCTGCTCGGTCACCTCGGGCGGAAAGGCCGAAACCCCCTGCGCCGCGACCCCGTGATTGCCGGCAAAGACGGCAACCTGCGGGTGGGCGATCTGCGGCGCTGCCTCGCCCCGCCAGCCGGCATACCAGATCGCCAGATCTTCCAGCCGGCCCAGCGCGCCAGGGGGTTTGGTCAGCTGGCCATTGCGCGCCGTGGCCTCGGCCAGGACAACCTGATCGGCCTGCGCGGGATCTGCAAGGATCCCGCGAAATTCGTCGAGACTGGAAAAGGTTGCGGTCATCTTGGTTCCCCATTTCGGAATTGATCTGGGTGCTGTTTAACGCCATTCACAAATGGTAACAGCCAGAAAACCGCGAGGACGGAAAAAATGAACGACAGGTTCCGTGAGGCCTTTCGCGCCGATGATATCCTTGCCGCCTTTGGCGTTCTGACGCGTATTCCCCTGCCGATGGACCACGCGCTTGCCGCAAGGCGCGCGGCACGGGCGGTCTGGGCGTATCCGCTGGTGGGGGCGATTCTGGGCGGGGCCGCCGCGATGGCAGGGGATGTGGTGCTGTGGCTGGGGGTGCCCGGAGGAATCGCCGCGGCCCTTGCGCTGGCCGTGCTGGTTCTTGCAACCGGGGCGCTGCACGAGGATGGGCTGGCCGATTGCGCCGACGGCCTGGGCGGGGGCAATACGCCTGTCCGTCGGCTGGAAATCATGCATGACAGCCACATCGGAGCCTATGGGGCAACGGCGCTGGCGCTGGTGATACTTGCACGCTGGTCGGGTATCGACGCCCTGATCGGGGCCGATCGCCTGTTCTGGCCCATGGTGGCAACTGGGGCGATTTCCCGCCTGCCGATGGTACTGGCCATGTTCATGCTGGATCCTGCCCGCGACGACGGCCTGTCGGCCGCTATCGGCATGCCCGACCCGGCGGCCGTACTGGGCGCGTTCGGGGTGGCTCTTGTGGTGGGCATCGTCTCGGTGGGCTGGGCTGCGATTGTCATGCTGATCTGGAGCTGCCTTGCCGCGGCCGCACTGCTGATGGCGGCACGCAGCCTGATCGGGGGGCACACCGGCGACATCCTGGGAGGCAGCCAGCAACTGGCCGAGCTTGCCGCTCTGGCCAG
>CAZWXK010000012.1:10471-51612 GCA_964637875.1 uncultured Rhodobacter sp. | reverse complement strand
CCCCCCGCATTTTCCCGATGACGAATCCCCTCAGGACCCCTGAAAGAATACGTCGATCAGCCCCAGCGCACGATCGCGCAATACCTGCTTTTCCATCAGTATTTCGTGGCGCGAACCGGTCACGATGGTGGTCAGCGCATCGGGCCATCGTTCCATGTAGGCGATGACCTCCTTGCGGTCTATGACGCTTTCCTGCGAGCCGATGATGCACAATGCGGGCATGTCGGGCGGGTCGAAACGCAGCAGTTCACGCGTCTCGTTCAGGGCCTCGTTCAGCCACTGGATGCTGGGGCCGCCGATTTCGAGGCCGGGATGGGCGTTGACGATCCTGCGCAGATAATCCCAGGTCTCGCGCGAGGATGTCAGAGAGTTGTCTTCGAAATCTGCACTGCGCAGATAGTTCTGGGCATTGGTGCCGGGGGCAAATTCCTGCCCCAGCCCGACCGTGCTGCCACCGGCGGCAACTGCCTGCACCATGGGCCGCCAGAGGGGATCGATCGACAGGCCCCACATGGGCGCGCTGAACACGGCGCGTTCGACCACCATGTCCGCATGCAGCGCGCGCAATGCAATCGCGCCCCCCATGGAATGGGACAACAGGAAACGCGGCCCCTCGGGCAGTTCCCGATCCAGCCAGGCCATCATTGCCTGCACGTCGCGCTGATAGTCGGTGAAATGCTCGACATGGCCCAGGGCGCGGTTGGGGGCCAGACGGTCGGACAGGCCCTGCCCGCGCCAGTCGATCACCGCCACATTATAGCCCCGCGCGCCCAGCGCCCCGATGGTGCGGCCGTATTTTTCTATGAATTCGGTGCGGCCCGGAAAGATCAGGATCGTACCCTTCCTTCCCTGTTCCCACAGGGCAACGCGCAGGCGCACGCCGTCGGCCGCCTCGATCCATCGGGCACGGCCATTTGCCGGCGCCTCGGCCAGTTCGTGATACAGCGGTGCCCGGTTCATGGGGATATCTTTCGCCGCGGCCGCGCCCGGTCAGGCCAGGATCGCACCCAGTTTCATGGCGATACCCATGTCGCCCTCGATTGCCAGACGTCCCGACATGAAGGCACTGGTGGGGTTGAGGCTGCCGTCCATCATCGCCTCGAAGGTGTCGGCATCTGCTCGCAAGGTACAGTCTGCCTCGCCCTCGCCGGCGCGCACGCCTTCGGCATCGATGATGACCGAACCCTCGCCAGTGATTTCGAACCGGACCGAATCGTCGAAACCTGAATCGCCCAGCTTTTCCCTGAGGGCCTCGACCGCGGCGTTGATGACGTCACTCATGTGTTATCCTCCGTTGGATCATGCGGGTTTTGCTCGCAATTTACGGGCAAGCGGTTACCATTGAAACCGATATGCGCAGCCTGACGTCGAAATACACCCCTGCCGTCGCGGCAATTTTACTGATTCTCGCGATTTTTCAGCCTGTCACGGCATGGACCGCGACGGCACAGCCCCCCAGTGCCGAGGAAAAGGCCCTGCTGGAACAGTTGCGCAACCCGGTCGATGGCGACTGGCAGGACGCCGAGGCACGCCTTCTCGACCTGTGGTCCCAATCGGGCTCGGCGGCGATGAACCTGCTGCTGGAGCGTGGCCGAAAGGCGATTCGCGATGGCAAGCCGAAAATCGCGATCGAACATCTGAGCGCGTTGATCGACCACGACCCGGAATTCGCCGAAGGATGGTACAATCGTGCCATCGCATGGTTCATGCAGGGGAAATATGGCCTGGCGGTACAGGATATTGCCAGGACGCTGTCGCTGAACCCCAATCATTTCGGCGCGATGATGCGCCTCGGCATGATATTCGAGGCGGTCAGAGAACCGGAAAAGGCCCTGGCAATCTATCGGCAGGCGCTGGCTGTACATCCCAGCCGGCCCGAAATACAGAAGGCGGTAAAACGGCTGGAAGGCAAATTGCGGGGCGCGGCGCTCTGACAAGGCCCTGCCCGGAGGACCGACGGGAAGGGCGGATCGGGGAATACGAAAGATGAACCTGAATGGCGGGAAGGTCACGGCCGTTCTGGGCCCGACCAATACCGGCAAGACGCATTATGCGATCGAACGCATGCTGGGCCATCGCACCGGCGTGATCGGTCTGCCGCTGCGTCTGCTCGCGCGCGAGGTCTATGACCGCATTGTTTCCCTGCGCGGCCCGTCCGTCGTGGCGCTGGTCACCGGCGAAGAACGCATCATCCCGCCGCGCACCCGTTATTGGGTCGCGACCGTCGAGGCCATGCCCGTGGGTATCGGCGCCGATTTTCTGGCCGTCGATGAAATCCAGCTTTGCGCCGACCCGGAACGCGGCCATGTCTTTACCGACCGCCTGCTGCATGCGCGCGGCCTCAAGGAAACCCTGTTTCTGGGGTCCGACACCATGCGCGGGGCCATCAACGCGCTGGTTCCCAGGGTCGGCTTTCAGCGGCGCGAGCGCTTTTCCCTGCTGACCTATGCGGGCAGCCGCAAGATCAGCCGCATGCCCGCGCGCGCGGCCATCGTGGGATTTTCCGTCGATAACGTCTATGCCATCGCCGAACTGCTGCGCCGGCAAAAGGGGGGCGCCGCGGTGGTGCTCGGCGCGCTCAGCCCGCGCACCCGCAATGCGCAGGTGGCGCTGTATCAGAATGGCGATGTCGATCATCTGGTGGCCACCGACGCCATCGGCATGGGGCTGAACCTGGATATCGACCATGTGGCCTTTTCGGCGCTGTCGAAATTCGACGGCCGCCGCATGCGCCGCCTTGCCCCCAACGAGCTGGCCCAGATCGCCGGGCGCGCGGGGCGCTATATGAATACCGGAACCTTCGGCGTCACCGGCGAGGCCCCGCCGCTGGAGCCCGAGGTCATCGAGGCTATCGAAGAACACCGCTTTACCCCCATCACCAGGCTGCAATGGCGCAACAGCCGGCTTGAATTCGGCTCGGCCGCGGCGTTGATCCGTTCGCTCGAAGCCACCAGCACCAACCAGTGGCTGGCCCGCGCCCGCGATGCCGACGACCTTGTTGCGCTCAAGACGCTCGCCGCGCAACCCGACATCATCGACCGCCTGAACGCCGCCCGCGATGTGCGCCTGTTGTGGGATGTCTGCCAGGTGCCCGATTTCCGCAACATCACCGCGGGCGAACATTCCGCGCTGCTGTCACGGCTGTTCTTTCACCTTCAGGACAGGGGCCATGTGCCCGATGACTGGCTGGGTGAAAGGATTCGTCGCATTGACCGGACGGATGGCGACATTGACACATTGTCGAAAAGATTGGCCTTTATCCGAACCTGGACCTATGTTTCGCAACGGAAAAACTGGGTATTGGATGAAAACCACTGGCAGGGCGAGGCCCGCGCCGTGGAAGACCGCCTGTCGGATGCGCTGCATGCGCGCCTGACGCAAAGATTTGTCGACCGGCGCACCAGCGTGCTGTTGCGGCGATTGAAACAGAAGGAGAGCCTTGTGGCGCAAGTGAATGACAAGGGCGAAGTCTCGGTCGAGGGACAGTTCATCGGCCGGCTGAGCGGTTTCCGCTTTCAGCAGGACAGCAATGCAACACCGGACGAGGCCAGGACATTGCGGGCCGCCGGGCTGGCGGCGCTGAAGCCCGAATTCAGCCTGCGCGCAGACCGTTTCTATAACGCGCCCGACACCGAGATCGATTTCACCGAACAGGGCGGCCTGATGTGGGGCGAACACGCGGTCGGCAAGCTGGTCAAGGGGTCCGACATCCTGTCGCCGGAAATCGAGGTCTTTGTCGATGACGAGGCCGGCCCCGAGGTTGCCGAAAAGGTGCGCCGCCGCCTGCATCATTTCGTCGAACGCAAGATCGCCACCCTGTTCGAGCCGCTGCTGAACCTGAAGAATGACGAAACCGTCACGGGGCTGGCCCGCGGTCTGGCCTTTCGCATCGTCGAGGAACTGGGCGTACTGCCCCGCGCAATCGTCGCCCGCGAGGTCAAGGAACTTGACCAGGACGCCCGCGCCATGCTGCGCAAGCATGGCGTGCGGTTCGGGCAATACAACATCTTCATGCAGCTGCTGCTGAAACCCGCCCCGACCCGGCTGCGCCTGGTGCTGTGGTCGCTGCAAAACGGCTTTGACACCTTCCCCGAGGCACCCCCGCCCGGCCTTGTGACGGTTCCGGCCATCGCGGGCGTGCCGGAAGGATACTACGAAAAGGCCGGCTATCGGCTGGCCGGCGCGCGCGCGATCCGCATCGACATGCTGGAACGCCTTGCCGACCTGACCCGCGGCATGGACAGCCGCGCAGGTTTCGAGGCCACGCCCGACATGCTGTCGATCACCGGCATGACGCTGGAACAGTTTGCCGACCTGATGCAGGGGCTGGGCTACAAGGCCGAGCGCGGCGAGCGTGAAAAGGTCAAGCAGGCGCCAACGCCCGAGGTCGAAAAGACCGAAACCGCCGCGACCGCCGACAAGGAACCGGCCGAGGCCGCCCCGCAAAAGGAAGCCAAAGCCGAACCCGAGTCGGCAGAGACGGCACAAGGCGACGCCGCCGAGGCCAAAGACACCGCCCCGGACAAGGAAACAGCCCCTGACAGCCAGTCCCCGGAACCGGACGCCGCAGAAGCCGAGGCAGACGGCGCGCCGGAAATCGAGGTCTATTACACCTTTACCTGGGCCCCGAAACGCCGCCCGCCGGTGCACAAACGCCGGGACAGGCCTGCCGCGAAACCGGGCGGCAAGCCCCGCCGAGGCAAGGACAAGGGCAAGGACAGGGGCCCCAAGGTGGCCAGCGCACGGCCGCCTGTGCGCAAGGAAAAGCCCATCGACCCGGACAACCCCTTTGCGGCGCTCATGGCGCTCAAGGAAAAGGACTGACGGAAATTGAACGAAAGGCGCGCAACCATCCGGCTGGACAAATGGCTGTGGTATGCGCGTTTCTTCAAGACCCGCACCCTTTCCGGCAAGGTCGTGACCGCCGGCCATGTCAGGATCAACCGCGTCAAGGTTTCACGCGCGGCCAGCCCGGTTGGTGTTGGCGACACATTGACCTTTGCACAGGGGCGCAATATCCGCGTGGTGCGCATCAAGGCATTGGGCACGCGGCGCGGGCCGGCCCTTGAGGCGCAGGCATTGTACGAGGATCTGTCACCGCCGACGAAAACCGCGCCTCCACCCCACCCCCCGGCCCCGCGTTTTGACGGCAAGGGGCGGCCGGGCAAGAGGGATCGGCGGCAGATGGCCCGCAAGGGGCCGGGTGCGGGCACGCGCGCAATGGATGGGACTGAACGATGAAACGGGGAAATCCCGAACGCAAGCGTCTGGCCGAGATATTCGACCACACCCCCGAGGTCCATTCGGTTCACCGCATCGGTTGGCTGCGGGCCGCCGTCCTCGGGGCCAATGACGGGCTGGTTTCCACCGCCAGCCTGATTGTCGGCGTGGCCGCTGCCGCATCCGACAAGGGCAGCATTCTGCTGGCCGGCTCGGCCGGACTGGTGGCGGGCGCCATGTCAATGGCGGCTGGCGAATATGTTTCGGTCAGTTCGCAGGCCGATACCGAGAGGGCTGATCTTGCCCGCGAGAAATGGGAGCTTGAGAACCATCCCGAATACGAATTGAACGAGCTGGCTCTTTCCTTCATCGGCCGTGGAGTCGTGCGCGAGACCGCATTCGAGGTTGCCCGGCAGATGACCGAGCATGACGCGCTGGACGCCCACGCAAAGGAAGAGCTGGGCATTTCATCGGCAACCACCGCACGCCCGTTGCAGGCGGCGCTGACCTCGGCGCTGACATTCTGCGCAGGGGCAATCGCGCCGCTGGCCGTCGTTGTCCTGACACCGCGCGACCAGCTGATGACCGCCATCCCGGCGACCTCGCTCCTGTTTCTGGCCATCCTCGGCGCGCTGGGGGCACGGGCCGGCAATGCTCCGATGGGCCGGGCCATGCTGCGCGTCACCTTCTGGGGGTCGATCGCAATGGCGATTACCGCGGGGGTCGGCACGATTTTCGGCGGCATCATCTGAGCGGGTTCACGTCATGGTGAAATAGGCATCCCTGCGCCTATTTTCCCTCTGGAAGGGGATTGGAAAGCGGCCTATAACCCGTCTGGAATCGACATTGCGAGGGAAATCGCATGACCTATATCGTCAACGACAAATGTATCGCCTGCAAATACACCGACTGTGTCGAGGTCTGCCCGGTCGACTGTTTCTACGAGGGTGAGAACATGCTGGTGATCCACCCGGATGAATGTATCGACTGCGGCGTGTGCGAGCCCGAATGCCCCGCCGATGCAATCCGCCCGGATACCGAGCCGGAAATGGAAAAATGGGTCGAATTCAACCGCAAATACGCTGAAATGTGGCCCGTGATCGTCTCGAAGAAGGATCCCCTGCCCGACGCCGAAAAACATGACGGTGAAGAAGGCAAGCTGGAGAAATATTTCTCGGAAAAACCCGGTCAGTAGGGCCGCGCCCGACCGCACCGTCTGATCCGGTGTCCGATCCGGTCGTTCCGATCGTCGCCGTGATTTCGAGAAAGCCCGACTCTCGGGACGGACCCGGTCAGCCGATCCTTTCCAGAATTCCCGAGACATCCCCCAGCGCGACCGCCCCGACGACATCGCCGCGATCACGGCTGATGCGGGTGGCGACAAAGGCATCGGCAACCGCCTCGGGCGCGTGACGCAGCAGGATCGAGGCCTGAAGCAGCACCGCCATGCGCTCGGCATACCAGCGGGCCTCGGCCTCGGGCGGGGCGGCGGGCCAGCGGGCCAGCGTGGCATCCAGTTCGGCGTCATATCGGGGATCGGCCCCGCGCGCGGTTTCCAGCTCGGCCACCAGAACCTGGCCGGCAAGCGGTTCGCGCCCCAGTGCACGCAGAACGTCCAGCGCGATCACGTTTCCCGACCCCTCCCAGATCGAGTTGAGCGGCGCCTCGCGATAGAGCATCGGCATGGGGCTTTCCTCGACATAGCCGACACCGCCCAGGATCTCCATCGTTTCGAAAACGAAGTTGGGGCAGCGCTTGTTCGACAGGAATTTCGCGATCGCCACCCCGATGCGGGCAAATGCGCGGTCGGTTTCGCTGTCGCCGTCAAAGGAATGGGCGACCCGCAAGGCCAGCGCGGTGGTGGCCTCCCATTCCAGCACCAGATCGGCCAGCACGGCGCGCATCAGGGGCTGGTCGATCAGACGCCGCTGAAAGGCGCTGCGCGACTGCACCCACCAATGGGCCTCGGACAGGGCAGCGCGCATCAGGCCGGCAGGTGCCATCGCCGTATCAAGGCGCGTGTGATGGACCATCTCGACGATGGTCTTGACCCCGCGCCCCTCGTCGCCCAGTTGCCAGGCAAACGCGTCGTGATATTCGATTTCCGAGCTGGCATTGGCGCGATTTCCCAGCTTGTCCTTGAGCCGCATGATCTGAAAGGCATTGCGCTCGCCATCGGGGGTCCAGCGCGGCACCAGAAAGCAGGTCAGCCCCCCCGGCGCCTGTGCCAGTGTCAGAAAGGCGTCGCACATGGGGGCCGAGCAGAACCATTTATGCCCGCGCAGGCGCCAGGCATCGCCATCGGGCGTGGCAATGGTGCTGTTTGCGCGCACGTCCGAGCCACCCTGTTTTTCGGTCATCGCCATGCCGATGGTGGCGCCCGCCTTTTCGCTGGCCGGCCGCGAGGCCTTGTCATAACGGCGCGACATCAGGCGTGGCGTCCATTCGGCCGCAAGCGCCGGATTGTGCCGCAGCGCCGGCACGGCGGCATAGGTCATCGTCATCGGGCAGGCAACGCCGGGTTCGACCTGGTTCTGGATATAGACCATGCCGGCATGGGTGGTGTGGCCGCCGGGGCGGCCCCCGTCCACATCATTTTCCCAGGGGCGGGCGGCATATCCGGCGGCAAGGCCGGTTTCCATCAGCTGATGATAGGCGGGATGAAAATGAACCTCGTCAATGCGGCGACCGGCACGATCGAACACATGCAGTTCGGGCAGACAGCGATTGGCCGTGCGGCCAGCCTCGCGCATTTCCTCGCGGCCCATCCTGGCGCCATAGGATGAAAGATCATCGCGATCTGCACCATAAACGGCGGCGTAATGGCGCAGAACGGGATCGTCCTGCCACAGATCCAGATCGCCGCGCTCCTCGGGCTGGTTGGTGACCTCGTGGGTTTCGAGAATGCTTCGTGGTTTCAGGGGATGAGTCACTGCCGCCTCCGCATGGCTGTTCAGACGCGCACAGGATAGCATGATTCCCGGGGCCCCAGAACGGGGCTGACAGTATCGTGACGCGGCGTCCGGGTTTGCGGGACGCAACGGCAGGCAGGGCCCGACAACCGGTGCCGGGCCCCGCGAACGGGCATGATGAGTCTATTTGAGGCGTTTGACCTTGATCATGCCCATGATCGCGCGTTCGAAATAGGGCTCGGACTGGCCCTTGCGGATCTTGCGCATGAAGTATTTCTCGAAGGCGATCTTGGCCAGGTGCACCCATTTGCCCTCGCCCGCCCAGTTCATGTTGCGCGGCGGGTTCTGCGGCTGTGCGAGGAAGGCCACCCCCTTGTCTCCGAAATCGGCCAGGCAGAAGGCATTCCAGGTGCCCTCATGCGTGGGCTCCTTGCCGCGCAGCAATTCGCCGATATTGCCAGCCGTCGCGGCGACCATGCTTTCGATCATGTAGCCGGTTTTCGGCACGCCAACGGGGACGTTGGTCTTTTCCAGCGGCGGGATGGCGATGCACACGCCCACCCCAAAAACATTGGGATATTTCGGATTGCGCTGGTGCTTGTCCACAAGGATGAAACCCATCGGATTGACCAGCCCGTCGATCCCCTGCACCGCCGGGATGCCGCGGAAGCTGGGCAGCATCATGGAATAGCTGAACGGCAGCTCGTGGCTTTTCACCACCTCGCCGTCGTCGCCGATCTCGCTGACATGCATCAGCCCATCCTCGACCTTGTCCACCTGGGCATTGCAGATCCACTTGATGTGGCGGTCGCGCATCTCGCTTTCCAGCATGCCCTTGGTATCACCGACCCCCCCCAGGCCGAGATGGCCGATATAGGGCTCGGCGGTGACAAAGGTCATCGGCACCTTGTCGCGGATCCTGCGTCTGCGCAGATCGGTATCCATGATCATTGCATATTCGTAAGCCGGGCCATAACACGAGGCCCCCTGCACCGCACCAACGACGATCGGGCCGGGATCGGCGCAGAAATCCTCCCATGCCTGATTGGCCTCGACCGCGTGGTCGATGGCACAGACGGACTGGGTATAGCCTGCGGGACCGAGGCCCTTGATCTTGTCAAAGGCCAGCTCGGGGCCGGTGGCAATCACCAGATAGTCGTAAGTTACCTCACGTCCGCTTTCGAGGACCAGCCTGTTTTCGTCTGGCACCACCTTGACGCAGGCGTCGCAGATGAAATCGATCCCCTGCCGCTTCAGCACCGGAGCGAGATCGATGGTCACATCCTCGCGCTTGCGCCAGCCCACACCGGCCCATGGGTTGGATGGCGTGAACTGGAAATAGGGATTGTTGGAAACAACCGTGATCCTGTCCTCGCGCCGCTTTTCCCTTTTCATGTCATAGGCCATCGGCACGCCGCCAATACCTGCACCAAGAATGACGATATGGGCCATGTTGTTCCTCCTTGTGGCTGCGGAGTTCTTCCCGCTGGAATTGTCGATCTGTCTGGCCGATCTGATTATTCGTATATTCTAATATAGTGATTCCCGGAAGGTACGCGATCTGTCGCAACGGGCAGGAAACAGCGCGGAACCGGGCCTCGCGCCTGGAATCTGCGCCATTTTCGCCACAATCGCAAGAAAAGTTTCCAGCTGTCGGAACCATCGTCGGGATGGATCGTTCTCCCAGCCAGCCATCTGCGGGGCGGTCAGTTGCGGGATCGGGGCTCCTTTCCGTCAGGGAACAAGGCCGAGGATCCGGCGCGCCTGCGCACATGATGCAACCGGACGGCCCTGTCTGCCGCACAGCTCGACAGCGCGGCGCACAAGGGCCGCGTTGGATGGCGCAAATGTCGTGCGATCCAGCCTCAGATTGTCCTCGAGCCCGGTTCGGGTGTGACCACCCGCCTCGATCGACCACTGGTTGAGCCTGATCTGCCCGGCCCCCACCCCGGCACCGCACCAGGTGGCATCAGGGGCCAGGCGGCGCAGCGTCCGCACATAGAAATCGAACACCTCGCGATCGACGGGCATTGCATTTCGGACCCCCATCACGAATTGCACATGCAGCGGCCCTTTCAGCCGGCCGTCCCGCTGCATCGTTACCGCCTGAAAGACATGCGACAGGTCAAAGGCCTCGATCTCGGGCTTGATGTCGTATTTCAGCATCTCGGCTGCCAGCCAATCGACCAGATCCGGAGGATTTTCATAGACGCGGGTCGGAAAGTTGTTCGACCCCACCGACAGCGAGGCCATGTCGGGACGCAATGACAACATTCCGCCCCGCTCCCTGCCCGCGCCCGAGCGTCCGCCGGTGGACAATTGTACGATCATGCCGGGACAATGCCGTCGAATACCCTCCATGAGGCGCGCAAAGCGGTCGGGATCCGAGGTCGGGCTGCCATCGTCATTGCGTACATGGCAATGGGCGATCGTGGCCCCTGCCTCGAACGACTCATGCACGCTTTCGATCTGTTCCGAAACGGTGATCGGCACCGCCGGGTTGTGTTCCTTTCGCGCGACCGATCCGGTGATCGCGACACAGATGATGCAGGGGGTTTGCGGTCCGGTTCCGTTTTCGATCTGCGTCACTTGCGCACCCTTTCCAACAACCTCAGAACCTGCGGGCCAAGACCGGACACGACCAGCGTCACCCCCCGCGCATTGGGGTGGATACCGTCGGCCTGCATGTATCGTTGCATCACCATGGCGCGATCTCCCAGTGCGCGCAAGGGTGCCAGAAGATCGGGATACAGCAGCGTATCATGCCTGGCCGCCAGCGCCGGCCAGATGGCGTCAAAGGCCTGCTTGTAGGCGGGCCCGAAATTGGTGGGGGCGGACAGCCCGACCAGCAACACCGGCAGCCCCCTTGCCCGCGCCTTGCCCAGCAATTGGTCGAGATTGGCGCGCGCCACCTCGGGTGCGATGCCGCGCAACATGTCATTTCCGCCCAGTTCGACGATCAGTGCATCCACCCCGGCGCCGATCGTCCAGTCCAGCCGGGCAAGGCCGCCGGCCGTGGTATCGCCCGACACCCCGGCATTGACGATGGTCACGTCCTGACCGCGATCGCGCAGCCATTTCTGCAGACGCGGCACCAGCCCGTCACCCTGCGCCAGGCCATAGCCTTGCGTCAGGCTGTCGCCCAATGCCGCGATTGTGATTGGCGCCGCCCTCGCCACGTGCGAAAAAAACGGAAAGACAGACAACCCCAGGGCCAGAACGACAACAGCCAGGGCGCGGACAACCGCCATGCCCGGACGCACAAGCAGGCCATGCCGGGGGAAAAACCGCAGGAGAAACACATTCATGCCGGAAACGGTCCTGTCGCTCGATGATGTCCGCCTGACGCTGGAGGGCAATGCCGGGCCTGTCAATATCCTCAAGGGAATTTCAATGGATGTCACCGCCGGTGAATGCCTGGGGCTTGTCGGCCCCTCCGGCTCGGGCAAATCCTCGTTGCTGATGCTGATGGGCGGGCTGGAACAGGCCACCGGCGGCAGGGTAACGGCCCTCGGTCGGGACCTCGGCAAGATGAACGAGGACGCGCTGGCCCGTTTCCGCAGCGCCCATATGGGGGTCGTGTTCCAGTCCTTTCACCTCATCCCGACCATGACGGCGCTCGAGAATGTCGCAACCCCGCTGGAACTGGCAGGGGCGCGCGACGCCTTTGCGCGTGCCGAGACCGAACTCGAGCTTGTCGGCCTGGCCAGCCGCATGCATCACTATCCGGCCCAGCTGTCTGGCGGAGAACAGCAGCGTGTGGCATTGGCGCGCGCGCTGGTATCGCGCCCCGAGATCCTGCTGGCAGACGAGCCGACGGGCAATCTCGACACGGCAACCGGCGAAACGATCATGGAGCTGCTGTTTGCGCTGGGTGGCAGCCACGGGGCCACCCTGATCATGGTGACCCATGCGCCCGAACTGGCCGCGCGGTGCGATCGCATCATAGGCTTGCGTGACGGCCGCATCGCCGACAGCGCGATTGCGGATGCCCCGGCATGACCCGTGCCGGTCGATTGCTGCTGTCCATGCGCATTGCCCGGCGCGAGTTGCGGGGCGGCATGCGCAATGCGCGCGTCTTTCTGGCCTGTCTCGCACTTGGCATCGCGGCCATCAGCGCCATCGGCACGCTGCGTGCAAATATCGAGCGCGGCCTATCGGAACAGGGCGCGACCATCCTGGGGGGCGATGCCGAGATGCGATTTACCTATCGTTTCGCCTCCAAGGCCGAGCGCGGCTGGATGCGCCGTCGCGCAAGCCGCATTTCCGAGATCGTCGATTTCCGTTCGATGGCCCTGACCGGTCGCGGCGACAGCATCGAAACCGCGCTGACCCAGGTCAAGGCGGTGGACGACAACTATCCCCTCTATGGCAGGGTTCTGCTTGACCCGCCCATGCCGCTGGCGCGCGCACTGGGCAGCCGCGACGGCCTGCCCGGTGCCGTCATGCATCCGACCCTGGCGGCACGCCTCGATCTGAAACCCGGCGCGCGTTTCCGCCTGGGCACGCAGGAATTCGAGCTGCGCGCATTGATCCGGCGCGAACCCGATTCGGGGGCACAGGGTTTCATGCTGGGGCCACGCACGATCGTCGCCCGGGACGCGCTGAAAAATGCGGGCCTGATCGGGCCCGGCAGCCTGTTCTCGACCCATTATCGGCTCGAACTGGCCCCGGAACGGAACCTGGCCACCCTCAAGCGGCAGGCGCTGCGCAAGTTCCGCGACAGCGGGCTGAGCTGGCGCGACCGGCGCAACGCGGCGCCGGGGATACGACAATTCGTGCGCAGGATGGGCTCGTTCCTGGTGCTGGTCGGGCTGGCCGGCCTTGCCGTCGGAGGGATCGGCATTTCGGCCGCCGTGCGCAGTCATCTCGAGGAAAAGACCCGCACCATCGCTACCCTGAAAACGCTCGGGGCAAGCTCGGGAATGATCTTTTCGATCTATTTCATCCAGATTGCCGCCCTCACCCTGCTGGGTATCGCGATCGGCCTGACGCTCGGGGCCGCCC
This sequence comes from uncultured Rhodobacter sp., assembly GCA_964637875.1. Classification (GTDB taxonomy): domain Bacteria; phylum Pseudomonadota; class Alphaproteobacteria; order Rhodobacterales; family Rhodobacteraceae; genus UBA5972. The sequence goes on along the minus strand of CAZWXK010000012.1, from coordinate 38,473 downwards.
TGCCGCTGTTGCTCACCCCTGTGCTGACCTCGGCCCTGCCGCTGCCTGTCGCAAGTGGCCTGACCGCCGCCCCGATGATCGAGGCCGCCGCCTATGGCGGGTTGACTGCCCTGCTGTTCACCCTGTGGCCACTTGCCCGCACCGGGGCCATACGCCCCGCGGCCCTGTACCGCGACGCCGTTTCGGCCAGCAGGTCGCGCCCGGCCTGGCGCCATCTGGCGGCTTTGGCCCTGGTGCTGGCGATACTGGTCGCGGCGGTGTTGCGCTTTTCGACCGAGCCCCGCCTGGCAGGCTGGGCCCTGCTGTCAATATTCGGGGCGCTCCTTGTCCTGACACTGGTCGCGGCGGGGGTCCGGCGCCTTGCCGGGCGCCTTGCGGGGCTGACGGCGCTGCGGGGGCACACCGCCATGCGTCTGGCGCTGGGTGCGATAGGAGGCCCGGGCAGCGACGCAAGGCCCGTGATCCTGTCGCTGGGGCTGGGGCTTTCGGTACTTGCCGCAATCGGCCAGATCGATTCCAACCTGCGCGGTGCGATTACCGACAAGCTGCCCAAGGTTGCGCCATCGTTCTTTTTCATGGACATCCAGAAAGACCAGATGCCCGACTTTGCCGCGATGATGGCGGCTGATCCGGATGTGTCGGCAATGCAATCGGCGCCGATGCTGCGCGGCATCATCACCCGGATCAACGGGCAGGATGCACGCAAGTTTGCACGCAACCACTGGGTGGTGCGCGGGGATCGGGGCGTGACCTTTGCCGATCGCATGCCCGAAGGAACCGTTCTGACCGCTGGAAAATGGTGGCCGTCGGGCTATACCGGCCCGCCCCAGATATCCTTTGCCGAGGAACAGGCCCGCGAAATCGGCCTGAAGCTGGGGGACAGCATCACCATCAACATTCTCGGACGCGACATCACCGCGCGGATCAGCAGCTTTCGCGTTGTCGATTTCTCGACTGCCGGGATCGGCTTTGTCATGGTCCTGAACCCGGCGGCCCTGGCCGGAGCTCCCCACAGCTGGCTTGCCACCATCCGCACCCGCGCCAGTGCCGAGCCGCGCATCCTGCGCGAGCTTGCCCGGCGGTGGCCCAATGTCACCGCGATCAGGGTGGGCGACGCCATCGCCCAGGTCGCAACCATGCTGCGGGGCCTTTCTTCGGCCATCTCTTATGGCGCGTTGACGACCCTTCTGAGTGGCGTGATCGTGCTGATCGGCGCGGCAGCGGCCGGCGAAAGAGCGCGCCGTTACGAGGCCTCGATCCTCAAGACACTGGGGGCGACCCGCGCGCGCATTCTGCTCAGCTTTGCCCTGCGGACGGGGCTTCTGGGCATGGCGGCGGGCACCGTTGCGATCGGCGTCGGTGCATTGGCCGGATGGGCCGTGATGCGTTTTGTCATGGAAAGCGATTTCACCTTTGACATGACCCAGGCACTGATCATCGTGGGAGGCGGGGCGTTGCTGTCGCTTCTGGCGGGGTTGTGGTTTGCCCTGCGCCCGTTGAATACACCCCCCGCGCGGGTGTTGCGGGCGCAGGAGTAACTCGTCCGGCAAGAGCATGTCGCACAAGGTTTGATTCGACGTTTGATTCAACGCAACCCGCGACACGGGACAGGCGGCGTCAACCGGCCCGGGCTATCACCTCGGCTGCCGCGGCAAGCGCACCGTCACCATGAGGTATGGCCAGCGCCTTCATCCCGGCCTCGATGGTACCCAGCACCCCCAGAACCATATGCGCATTCACATGTCCCATATGTGCAATGCGGAAAACACCGTCACTGTCGGGGTCGTCCGGGGTTTCCATGCCCATACCGATCCCCAGGGTGACTCCGGTACGATCCTCGATCCAGCGGCGCAGCGCGGTCCCATGCGGGCGACCGATACGAACCGTCGTCACCGCATGCGAGCGCAGCGCGGGATCGACGACGTTCATCTCGACCGGGCCCGCCGCGCCCCAATGATCGAGCGCGGCCCAGACTGCACGGGCAAGGGTTTCATGGCGTGCCCAGACATTCTCGAGCCCCTCCTCGTGCAGGATCATGTCGAGTGACTCCCGCAGGCCGAACAGCTGCTGCGCGGGTGGTGTACCGTGGAACTTGTGCCAGAAGGCGCTGTCGGGGGCGGTACGCGTGCTCCAATCCCAATATGGCGTGACCAGATCGGCCGAGGCGTGAAGGATATCGGCACGTTCGTCGAACCAGACGAAACTCAGCCCGGGCGGCATCATCAGTCCCTTCTGGGCGGCCGCAACCATGACATCGGCACCCCAGGCATCCATTTCAAAGCGGTCGCAAGCGAGCGAAGCAATACAGTCGGCAACCAGAATTGCCGGATGGTTCACCCCATCCAGTACCGCCCGGACCGACGCGATGTCATTGCGGATGCTGGTCGCGGTATCCACATGTACCGCCAGCACGGCCTTGAGTCCGTGGCCGCGGTCCGCCTTCAGCACCCGTTCCAGGCGGTCGAGGTCAAACGGGGCGTGGCGACCGAAATCCAGCAGTTCGACATCCACCCCCAACCCGCGCGCGGCCTCTGCAAAACCCAGTCCGAAATTGCCGTTCGCCAGGGCCAGCACCCGATCCCCCCGACTGAGAATGTTGGACAGCGCGGCCTCCCAGGCTGCATGCCCGTTACCGATATAGATTGCTGCCTTGCCCCGGCTGCGGGCAACCGCGTTCAGGTCGGGATAGATTGTTCCGGCCATCTCGACCAGCGGCCCCTCATAGATATTGGGCGATGCGCGGTGCATGGCATTCAACACCCTGTCCGGCACCACCGAAGGGCCGGGAATGGCAAGATAACTGCGACCATGTCCAAGGGTCATCGGGGGATCTCCTGTTGGTGTCTCTCCCCAGACCTACGGCCGCGGATTCAGAGCGTCAATCGGCAAGGTTTCGCCACCGGCAATGACGCTGCGCCGCTTGTCTCGGGGCGGGTCATGGGATATGGGCTTTCGAACAGATCGAGGGCAGGCCGCGCCTGGCTTTCGACGTGCATTCAGGGGAACCGCCGGCCTTATGTTGCCAAGGATCTGGAAATATCTGGAAGAAAGGGAGCGGGCCTGGCGCGAGTCCTTTGGCAACGACATCTCGACGCCACGCATGCGACGGGTGGCGATGCGCCACTTCAACTGGGTCGATCACGGCATCCTGCGCAAGGGCTGGACCAACTTTGCCCGTGTCTCGGACGGTGTGTACCGATCGAACCAGCCATCGCCCGCGCGGCTGCACAGCTATCACCGCCGTGGGATACGTTCGGTCCTGAATCTGCGCGGAACCAGCCGCTACAGCTATTACCTGTTCGAGCGCGAGACCTGTGACAGGCTGGGCCTCGGGCTTGCAGACATCAACCTGTCGGCAACGGAACTGCCCAGTCTTGACACCATCAACCGGCTCGAAACCCTTTTTCGCACGCTTCCCAGACCCTTTGTCATGCACTGCAAGTCGGGCGCCGACAGGGCGGGGTTTGCCTCGGCGCTGTATCTGTTGCTGATCGATGACGCCCCGATCGAGGCCGCCCAGCGCCAACTGAGCCTGCGGTTCCTGCATCTGAAACACACATCCAAGGGCATTCTGGATTTCTGCCTTGAGGAATATCGCAGGCACGACGCGGCCAGCCCGATCACCTTTCGCAACTGGCTGGACAACGTCTATGACCCGTCGGACCTGAAACGCCGCTTCGATGCCCGACGCGGGCGCAACAGGGCGGGATGAGCACATGCGCCTGATCGAGGACATCCCCGTATCAAGAGGGCTGAAACTGCCCCTGTGGCTGTGGGGCCGATATTTCCGCCCCCATCTGTGGTGGATCGTCTCGGCGTTCGTGCTGATGGCGGTCGAGGGTTCGATGCTGGGGCTGCTCAGCTACATGGTGCGCCCCATGTTCGACCAGGTATTCGTTGCCGGCAACGAGGCTGCCGTCTATCGTGTCGGCCTCATCGTGTTTGCGATCTTTCTGGCCAGATCGGTCAGCGGTTTCGGTCAAAGGGTGATAATGGCCGCGATCGGGCAATGGGCCATTGCGGCAATGCAGGCCGATCTGGTCCGTCACATGATGCGGCTGGACAGCCTGTTCTTTCAGGACAACGCGCCCGGTGCCCTGATCGAGCGCGTGCGCGGCGACACCCAGGCGATCCAGGTCGCCTGGTCGGCGGTCTTTACATCGGTAGGGCGCGACATCATCTCTCTGATCACGCTGCTGGGGGTCGCCATCTCGATCGACTGGGTGTGGACGCTGGTCGCCATCGCCGGGGTCCCCCTTCTGGTGGTGCCGGTCTTTATCCTGCAAAGACTGATCCACAAGGCAACACGGCACGCACGGCAGATGGCCGCGCTGATTTCGACCCGGCTTGACGAGATCTTTCATGGCATCAATCCGATCAAGCTGAACAATCTCGAACGTCAGCAGGACCAGCGTTTTTCCACCACCCTGCGCCAGTTTGTACGGGCGCAGATCCGATCCGAGGCAGGCCAGGCCGGGGTGCCGGCAATGATGGATATCGTGGCGGGCCTGGGCTTCATGGGGGTACTGGTCTATGGGGGATTCCAGATCATCGAGGGCACCAAGACAATCGGTGAATTCATGTCGTTCTTTACCTCGATGGCGCTGATTTTCGAACCCTTGCGGCGGCTGGGCAACATTTCGGGCCTGTGGCAGGCGGCACTGGCAAGCCTCGAACGCCTGCACGCGATCTTCGAGCAGAAACCCGGTATCCTTTCGCCCGCGCATCCGGTGCGGGTCACGTCCGACACCGGGCGCGGAGATATCGAGATGCGCGACATCTGCTTTGCCTATGGCGACAACCCGGTGCTGGACCATTTCGATCTGCATGCACAGGCCGGCAAGACGACCGCGCTGGTCGGGGCGTCGGGCGCGGGCAAGAGCACCGTGTTCAACGTGCTGACCCGTCTTGTCGAACCCGGGTCCGGCCAGGTCAAGATCGGCGACGTCGACATCCGGGACATGGCGCTGGCCGATCTGCGGGGGCTGTTTTCGGTCGTGACCCAGGATGCCGCCCTGTTCGACGAGACCCTGCGGGAAAACATCCTGCTGTCGCGCCCCGAGGCCGGCGAAGAGGAACTCCGCCACGCCGCCGATGCCGCCTTTGTCACCGATTTCGTGCGCCACCTGCCGCAGGGGTTCGAAACCCCTGCCGGACCGCGCGGGTCGAACCTGTCGGGCGGGCAGCGTCAGCGGGTGGCAATCGCGCGTGCCCTGTTGCGGGATGCGCCGATCCTGCTGCTGGACGAGCCCACCTCGGCGCTGGACGCGCAATCCGAGGCGGCCGTGCAAAAGGCGCTGGATGCGCTGTCAAAGGGGCGCACGACGCTGGTGATCGCCCATCGTCTGGCGACCATCCTGCATGCCGACAAGATCGTGGTGATGGACAAGGGGCGCGTGGTCGATGAGGGCACGCATGAGGAACTGCTGGCGCGCGACGGGCTGTATGCCAGCCTCTATCGCCTGCAATTCGAGGGCTGATCCCCTTCATAGCTCCGCACCAGACGTTCAGGCGGCACCCCTGCGAAATAGCGCGCCAGCGTCCACAGGTTGCGGCCTCCGCGCCGCAACCATCCCTCGCGTCGATAGCGGCCGGCATCGGTGATCGCATGAGCAGGCAACAGGCCGATCCGGCCCCGCAGGGCGCGGGCCATGGCGACATCCTCCATCAAGGGGATATCGGGGAAACCACCCACCGCATCATACAGCGCGCGCGAAACCAGCAGGCATTGGTCGCCATAAGGCAAGCCGAACAGCCGCGTGCGCAGATTGGCCCAGCCAGCCACAAGGCGTGCGGGCATCCCCGCGCTGTCGAAACGCAGGCGAAAGGTTGCGGCGCGATCCACGCTCTGCACATGGCGCGCAACCGCGCCCTCCCACCCCGGCGCCAGCATCGTGTCGGCATGCAGGAACAACAGCCAGGGCGCGCGCGCAACCTCGGCCCCGCGCCTCAGCTGCCCGCCCCTGCCCTGCGGGCCGGATACGAATCGCGCGCCCAGTTCATCGGCCATCTTTTCGATATTGTCGCAGCTTCCGCCATCCGACAGGATCAACTCGTGAATCAGGCCGGCATCCAGCCCGGAAAACAGCGCATTCAGGCATGGGCCGATCCGGTCGGCCACATTCAGGGTGGGGATGATGACACTGACAGGGGCGGGCATCTGACCTCGGACATATCTGCTTGCGCCCTTATAGCCCCTGTAAAGCGACCCGACGACTGCTATATTGAGCGGGTGAACAGGCAAGGAGGGATCACATGCAGGCCGCGCGCGCAACGGACAGAACGGTTCTGAAGATCACCGGCAGCGACCGGGTGGATTTTCTGCAAGGGCTGATCACCAACGACATGAACGCGCTGCGCGACGGGCTGCTTTATGCGGCTCTGCTGTCGCCGCAGGGGAAATACCTGTTCGATTTCCTGCTGCGCGCCGACGGTGATGCAATCCTGCTGGACGTCAAGACCGACGCCGCGCCCGCGCTTGCCGGGCGGCTGAACATGTACAAGCTGCGCGCAGATGTGGCAATCGAGGCAACCGGCCTGGCGGTCTGGCTGGGCACGGGCGCGCCCCCTGACGGCGCATTTGCCGACCCCCGCCACACCGCCCTTGGCTGGCGCTATTATGGCGACCTCGCGGCAACACCCACCGAAATCGACCGCGATGCAATTCGCGTCGAACATGTCATCCCCGAAACCGGGGTCGAGTTGATCCACAATGAAAGCTACATCCTGGAAATGGGGTTCGAGCGGCTGAACGGCGTCAGCTTTCGCAAGGGGTGTTATGTGGGCCAAGAGGTCACCGCCCGCATGAAACACAAGACCGAGCTGCGCAAGGGGCTGGTGCGGGTCGAGATCGCCGGCACGTGCGCCCCCGCCACGCCGATTACCCGCGATGACAGGCCTGTCGGAACCCTGCACACGGTTGCGGGCGACCACGCCATTGCCTGGCTGCGCTTTGACCGGGCAGGCGGCGAAATGCGCGCGGGTGAGGCCGCGGTGACATGGGACGGCACGCAGCCCGGCGGCTGAGTTCGCGGTGACAAGCTGAAAACCCTTGACCTGCGTCAATGACTTCGACTTGCATGTCGGCAAGTGTTCCGGGTGCATTCGGCTGTGGGCCGAAATGCTGCGGATGGTTGCATATCCGCGCGAGGGAGGTGAGAAAACCGGATGCCGAAGCCCCAGTCGGCCAAGAACGGCAGTTGTCCGCATTTGCCGCCCAAGCCACCTTCGCGCCCCGGCAAGGTTTCCCTGTGGCGATATGCGCGCCTGTTCCGGCAGGACATATTGTCGGCCCAGCCCGCGCGGCTGTATCGGGCCTGGATGGCCGAATTCAGGACGCCCTTCTTTCATTCCTACCTGTGCAACGACCCCGCACTTGTCGATCTGGTGCTGAAGGAACGGCCGCAGGATTTCCCGAAATCCGAGCGTATCCGCGTGGGGCTGAAACCGCTGTTGGGCGATTCGGTGTTCATCACCAATGGCGAACAATGGGCCCGCCAGCGCCGCATCATCGACCCGGCATTCGAGGGCGGGCGCCTGCGCACCGTCTTTCCTGCAATGTGGGATGCAGGCGTTGCAGCGGTCGAACGTCTGCGCCCGCTGGCCGACGGCAAGACCCCCGTCGAGATCGAGGAACAGGCCAGCCATGCCGCCATGGACGTGATCTTTCGCACCCTGTTTTCGGTGCCCATCGAGCATGAAATCGCCAGCGCCGCCTTTGCCGCCTTCAAGGCCCATCAAAAGGCGCAGCCACTGGTCAATCTGGGTTCGCTCATCCCGCTGCCCAACTGGTTTCCCCGTTTCCACAGCCGCAGCGCGCGCGAAACCGCCAGCCAGATCCGCGCACTTGTCGGCCAGCTGACCGCCCAGCGCGCGCAAGAGCTGCGCGAGGGCCGCGCCCCCGATGATCTGGCCACCAAGATCATGACCACCCCCGACCCCGAGACCGGCGAAACATTCGCCGAGGGCGAAATGGTCGATCAGGTCGCGATATTCTTCCTGGCCGGGCATGAAACATCGGCCTCGGCGCTGGGCTGGGCGCTCTATCTGCTGGCGCTCTATCCCGAATGGCAGGAGCGCGTCGCGGCCGAGGCCACGCAGGCGTTCGACCCCGACAAGATCTATTTCTCGACGCTCTCGAAACTCAAACTGGCGCGTGCCGTATTTCGCGAAACCATGCGCCTGTATCCGCCCGTGCCGATGTATGTGCGCGAGGCCAACCGGCACGAAACCTTTCGCAAGCGCCGCGTGCGCAAGGGCGCGCAGATCATCATCAGCCCCTGGCATCTGCATCGCCATACCCGGCTGTGGGAGCGGCCCGACGAATTCGACCCCGCCCGCTGGGACACCCCCAATGGCAAGGAATGTCAGCGCAAGGCCTATATCCCCTTTTCCGCAGGCCCGCGCGTCTGCCCCGGATCGGCCTTTGCCATGGCCGAAGGGCCGCTGCTGCTGGCCATGCTGATGCGCGCCTATCGGTTCGAACGCGTGGACGGACGCGACCCCGTTCCGGTTGCACATCTGACCGTGCGCACGAAAGACGGGATATTCCTGCGTGTCCGTCCCCGTGATACAACCCTGAAAATGCCCGAGGTGGAAAGATGAGCAATCGGGACAGCCTGCCCCCCGCCTGGCCTTTCTGGCTGACGCTGACATTCGTGCCGCTGGTGGTACTGGCCATCCTCAGGGGCGGCTGGTGGATAGCTGCCGTGCCCGCCTTTGGCTGGGTCCTTGTGCCGATCATCGACAAGCTGCTGGGCCGCAGTCTGCGCAACCCGGACCCGAACACACCCGATGATCGGCTGTTCTGGTTTCGCCTGCTGACATGGATATGGTTCCCGATCCAGTTTGCGCTGGTCTATGGGGCGATCTGGTATGTCACCCGAATTGCCGACTATGGCCCCCTCGAATCGCTGGGCGTGATGTTCGCAATCGGCATCACCACCGGCATGGTCGGCATCGTCTATGCCCATGAACTGATGCACAAGCCCGGCTGGCCGGAGCGCAGCCTCGGCGATCTGTTGATGGCACTGGTGCTGTATTCCCATTTCCGCACCGAACATCTGCTGGTGCATCACCCCTGGGTCGGCACACCGCGAGATACCGTGACAGCCCGCTACAACGAGGGATTTCACCGTTTCTTTCCCCGTGTCCTGCTGGGGGGGCCGATCTCGGCCTGGCGGGCAGAGCGTGCCCGGCTGGCGCGCGCCAACCTGCCTGTCTGGCACCATCGCAACCCGTTCTGGCGGTACATCATCCTCCAGGCGCTGTTTCTGGCGATTGCCTTTGCCATTGGCGGCTGGACCGGCATCGGGCTGTTTGTCTTTCAGGCCTATATCGCCGTCTGGCAGCTTGAACTCACCAACTATGTCGAGCATTACGGCCTGACCCGCAAATATCTTGGCGACGGAAAATACGAGCCCGTCCGGCCTCATCATTCATGGGATTCGGCACATCTGGTCTCGAACCTCGTGCTGATCAACCTGCAGCGCCACGCCGATCACCACGTCCACCCGATGCGGCGTTTCCCCCTGTTGCAGGCATATGGGGAATCCGAGGTCCCCCTGCTGCCGACAGGCTATCCCCCGATGACGACGCTGGCCATGATCCCGCCGCTGTGGCGGCGCCGCTTCAACCCCCGTGTCCGCGCCTGGCGAAAACAGTTCTACCCGGAAATCACCGACTGGACGCCCTACAAGAAATGGGAACACCCCGCCCCCGAGGGGGCGGGCTGACAGGCCGGGCCTATTCGGCCGCCTCGCCGTAATCCTCGATCGGCGGGCAGACACAAAACAGATGTCGGTCACCCCAGACATTGTCGACGCGGTTGACCGGCGACCAGTACTTGTCGACCCGGAACGCCCCCGGGGGAAAACAGGCCTGCTCGCGCGAATACGGCCGATCCCATTCACCGACCAGATCCTCGACCGTGTGCGGGGCATTCTTCAGCGGGTTGTTTTCGGGGTCGATTCGGCCCTCCTCGATATCCTTCGCCTCGGCCGCAATTGCCAGCATGGCATCGCAGAAACGGTCGAGCTCGGCCTTGGTTTCGCTTTCGGTCGGCTCGATCATCAAGGTGCCCGGCACCGGAAAGCTCATCGTCGGGGCGTGAAAGCCGCAGTCAATCAGGCGCTTGGCCACATCATCAACGGTCACACCCGCCCGATCCTTCAGCGGCCGCGTGTCGATGATGCATTCATGCGCAACCCGCCCGTTCGGCCCCTTGTACAGAACGTCATAGGCCCCTGACAGGCGCGAGGCGATATAGTTGGCGTTCAGGATGGCCACCTTGGTCGCCTGGGTCAGCCCGGCGCCGCCCATCAGCATCACATAAGCCCAGGAAATCGCCAGAATGCTGGCCGAGCCACAGGGCGCCGCCGAAACCGCCCCCTCGCCGGCCAGGGGATCGCCCGGCAGATAGGGAATGAGATGCGCCTTGACCCCGATCGGCCCCATGCCGGGCCCCCCGCCGCCATGGGGGATGGCAAATGTCTTGTGCAGGTTCAGATGGCTGACGTCCGAGCCGATCTCGCCCGGACGCGCCAGCCCGACCATCGCGTTCATGTTGGCGCCGTCCATATAGACCTGCCCGCCAAGGTCATGGGTGATCTCGCAGATCTCGCGCACGCTTTCCTCGAACACGCCATGGGTCGAAGGGTAGGTGATCATGCAGGCGGCCAGGTTTTCCGCATGCTCCTCGGCCTTGGCGCGGAAATCGGCAACATCGATATCGCCGTTTTCGGCCGTCTTGACCGCAACCACCTTCATCCCCGCCATATGCGCGCTGGCCGGGTTGGTGCCATGGGCCGACATCGGGATCAGGCAGATGTCGCGGTGCCGCTGCCCGCGCGCCTCGTGATAGCGGCGAATTGTCATCAGGCCGGCAAACTCGCCCTGCGCCCCCGAATTGGGCTGCATCGAGATCGCGTCATAGCCGGTGATCTGGCACAGCTTGTCGGAAAGGTCGCGGATCAGTTCCTGATACCCCTGCGCCTGCTCCAGCGGCACATAGGGGTGGATCTGTGAAAATTCCGGCCAGGTCAGCGGAATCATCTCGGCCGCGGCGTTCAATTTCATGGTGCAGCTGCCCAGCGGGATCATCGCGCGATCAAGTGCCAGATCGCGATCGGCCAGACGCCGCATATAGCGGGTCATCTCGCTTTCGGCCCGGTTCATGTGGAATACCGGATGCGTCAGATATTCGCTGCTGCGCACCAGATCGTCGGGAATGCGGTATTCCGGCGTCAGATCGTCATCCTTGCGCGTGATGCCAAAGGCCCGCCAGACGGCCTCGATGGTGGCAGAACGGGTGCGCTCGTCCAGCGAGATGCCGATGCGATCATCCCCGATCCGGCGCAGGTTGATCCCCTCCTCGCGGGCGGATTTCAGAACCACCTCCTGCAAGGGGCCGACCTCGACCGTGATCGTGTCGAAAAACTGCGCCGGCGACACCTTGAGCCCGGCCTCTTCCAGCCCCCGGGCCAGACGCACGGTCTTGCGATGGATACGCTGGGCAATGGCCCTGAGCCCCTCGGGGCCATGCATCACCGCATAAAAGCTGGCCATCACCGCCAGCAGCGCCTGCGCGGTGCAGACATTGGATGTCGCCTTTTCGCGCCGGATATGCTGTTCGCGCGTCTGCAGCGCCAGACGATAGGCCCGGTTGCCGCGCGCATCCACCGACACGCCGACAATGCGCCCCGGCATCGACCGCTTATAGGCGTCCTTGGTGGCCATATAGGCCGCATGCGGCCCGCCATAACCCTCGGGCACACCGAACCTCTGGGTCGAGCCGACAGCAATATCGGCCCCCATTGCGCCGGGCTCTTTCAGCAGGGTCAGCGCCAGAGGGTCGGCCACCACGACCCCAACGGCCCTGGCGGCGTGCAGCGCGGCAATGGGATCGGTAAAATCATGCAGATCGCCATAGGTGCCCGGATACTGAAAAATCGCGCCAAACACCTGATCGGGATCCAGATCGACCAGCGGATCGCCGATGATCAATTCGATCCCCACAGGTTCGGCGCGTGTCTTCATCACCGCGATATTCTGCGGATGGCAATGATGGTCGATGAAAAACGCCCTGGCCTTCGATTTGGCCACCCGCTGGGCCATGGTCATGGCCTCGGCACAGGCGGTGGCCTCATCCAGCAGTGACGCATTGGCGATCTCGAGCCCGGTCAGATCGCTGACCATGGTCTGAAAATTCAGCAACGCCTCAAGCCGGCCCTGGCTGATCTCGGGCTGATAGGGGGTATAGGCCGTATACCATGCGGGATTTTCCAGAATGTTGCGCTGAATTGCGGGTGGCGTGACGGTGCCGTAATAGCCCTGCCCGATCAGGCTGGTCATATGGGCGTTCTTGCGCGCAATCTCGCGCATGTGAAACAGCACCTCGCGCTCGGATTTCGCGCGCCCCCAGTCCAGCGCCTCGTGCTGACGAATACCCGCAGGCACGGTCTGGTCGATCAGCTCGTCCAGGCCCGAAACGCCCAGCTCGGCGAACATGTCCTCCATCTCGGCAGGCGAAGGCCCGATGTGGCGCCGGTTGGCAAAATCATAGGGCAGGTAATCTGTGGGCTTGAAGGTCATGGCAGACTCCATTCGACAACGGCCACCCGCATCGGCAGCATGTTCACTCTGACATCCCCGATTTCTTCTTTGCACAAATACTCCGGGGGAGTCGCGCCCGCGCGACGGGGGCAGAGCCCCCTCACGCGGCCAATATCACTCGATCAGCGCCTTGTAGGCAGCCTCGTCCAGCAGGTCATCCATCTGCGAGGGATCGTCCAGCTTCATCTTGAAGAACCACGCCTCGCCCATCGGATCCTGGTTGACCAGCGTCGGATCTTCGACGATGGCCTCGTTCACCTCGACGATCTCGCCATCCAGCGGGGCCAGGATATCGCTTGCGGCCTTGACGCTTTCGATCACCACGATCTCGTCATCCTTGGCCACCTTGGTGCCCGGCTCGGGCAGTTCGACAAATACCAGATCGCCCAGCGATTCGGCAGCATGTTCGGTAATGCCGACAACCACAAGGTCGCCCTCGGGGCGAAGCCATTCATGTTCTTCGGTATATTTCATCTCGGGGGTCCTCCTGTTGGGGGTTCAGCGTTTGAAATTCGCGGGAGTAAAGGGCATGGCGCTGACGGTGGCGGGCAGATATTTGCCGCGCAACTCGCCAAAGACACGGGTTCCGATATCGGCATGATCCGCGGAAACATAGCCCATCGCCATGGGCGCCTTGATGGTGGGGCCGAAACCGCCCGATGTGATCACGCCGATTTCCTGTGCGCCCTGATCATCGGCAAACAGGCGGGTGCCTTCGCGCATCGGCGCGCGCCCCTCGGGCAGCAGGCCGACACGCCTGCGCGAAACGCCCTCTTCCAGCTCGTGCAGGATGCGTTCGGCGCCTGGAAAGCCACCCTCGCGCGCGCCACCCCTGCGGCGCACCTTCTGGATCGCCCATGTCAGCGCCGCCTCGACGGGCGATGTGGTTTCGTCGATGTCATGGCCATACAGGCACAGCCCCCCTTCCAGGCGCAGCGAATCCCGCGCGCCAAGGCCGATGGGGGCAACCTCGTCCATGTCCAGCAGGGCGCGCGCCAGCTTCAGCGCCGCATCATCAGGCAAAGAGATCTCGAAACCGTCCTCGCCGGTATAGCCGGAACGCGAGACCCATGCCTCACTCCCATCGTAATCGAGGATCACGACATCCATGAACCGCATATCCGCCACTGCGGGGATGAGGCGCGAAAGCGCGGCCTCGGCCTGCGGCCCCTGCAGCGCCAGCAACGAACGGCCGTGGATCATCTCGACCTCGCAGCTTTCCCCGATGCCCGCCTGCATATGGGCAAGGTCTGACTCCTTGCAAGCGGCGTTCACGACCACAAACAAATGGTCGCCACGGTTGGCAATCATCAGGTCGTCAAGGATCCCGCCCGCATCATTGGTGAAAAAGCCATAGCGCTGGCGCATCTCGGCCAGCCCCAGAATATTGACCGGCACCAGCGATTCCAGCGCCAGGCGGGCATCTTCGGCATCGCCCGATTTCGCGCGGATGATCACCTGCCCCATATGGCTGACATCGAACAGGCCGGCCTGCGCGCGGGTGTGCAGATGTTCCTTCATCACGCCCATGGGGTATTGCACGGGCATCTCGTAGCCCGCAAAGGGCACCATCCTTGCGCCCAGCTCGACATGCAGGTCGAAAAGCGCGGTTCGCTTCAGTTCGGACATTGTCGCCCCCCTTGTGGCCGGTCGCGCTGGCGCAGGCCCGGCATCGCATTTCTCGCGCGCCCCAGGGGTCGCGCCATCGATGCCCCCTCTGTCCTTTTGCCTGAGATCGCTATCCCTTCGGCGGGCGCAACCGCGCGCCTCTCTCCAGAGTTTTCCATCGGGTCGGTCCGCTGCGCCTGAGAGTTTCCGGGGCGGTTGCTCCTTCGGCACCGGGCTGCCCCGCGGGCGGCCCGGATTCTCCCGATTCCGATGCGGCGCACCGTAGTATACGGAAAAAGGAAGGGCAAGCCGGCTTGTGCCTGTCGGCAGGTTTTCCCTATATGTCGCCTGACAGAACCGGAGGCTTGATGTCAGACCCCTTCTTTTTCGGATACGGCTCGCTTGTGAACCGTCGTACCCATGACTACCCGCAAACCAGCCGCGCGCGCGTTCGCGGCTGGCGGCGCATCTGGCGGCACACCAAACTGCGCCGGCTGGCCTATCTGAGCGTGGTCGAGGCACCCGAGGCCGAAATCGACGGGCTGATTGCTGCCGTGCCCAATGGCGACTGGGCGGCGCTGGATGCGCGCGAGCGCGCCTATGCGCGCCTGCCGCTGGCGCCCGAGGATGTGGCCCATGACCACCCCCGCCCCGTGGAGGTGCAGATCTATCGCACGCGCCCCGAGCACGAGGACACGCCCGACACACGCCACCCGGTTCTGCTGAGCTATCTCGACACGGTGGTGCTGGGTTTTCTGGACCTGTTCGGTGCCGAGGGCGTGGCACGCTTTTTCGATACGACCGATGGCTGGGATGCCCCAATGATGGATGACCGGGCGGCGCCCATCTATCCGCGCGCGGTGGTGCCGGACGGTTCTGTTCGCCGCCTGATCGACGAACATCTTGACCGGTTGGAGGTCAGACGGTTCAAGGGGTGAGCGCGGTCAGGGCATGACCTGACCGCATGCCCGTCTTGCTGCGCGCCGCGGGGGCAGAGCGTCTTGCGTTTGATTGCACTCTCCTCCGCCCGGGGCGCTTGCGGCCCGGGCACGCGCCCGCCCGCCCCCGCCCCGGTCACAGGTCTTTCGGCAACTTCTGCAACAGCGGCAGCAGGCGCGACATGTCGGGGCCGCGTTCCATCCCCGTCAGGGCCTTGCGCAACGGCATGAACAGCCCCTTGCCCTTGCGGCCGGTCGCCTCTTTCACGGCCCTGGTCCATTTGCCCCAGCTATCGCGATCCAGCGGCCCCTCGGGCAGCATGGCCAGCGCGGTTTTCACAAATTCCCGGTCCGCCTCGTCGATCAACGGCGTGGCCCCGTCGCGGCACAGCGCCCACCAGCGGGCGACATCCTTGCGGGTTTCGACATTTTCATGCACTGCCTCCCAGAATTCGGGGGCGATGTCGTCGGGAACACCGGCCTCGGCCAGGGCATCCTTCATTTCGTCAAAAGACAGCGACGACACACAGCGTGCGGTCAGGGGCTTGAGATCCTCGACATCGAACTTGGTGGGCGCCGCGCCGAAATGCGACAGGTCGAACCCCTCGACCAGTTCGTCCACCGAGGCACGCAGCTCGATCGGGTCGGATGATCCCAGCCGTGCCATATGCGAAAGCAGCGCCATGGCCTCGATCCCGGCCGCGCGCAGATCGCGCAGGGCCAGCGTGCCCAGCCGTTTCGACAGCGCCTCGCCTTTTGGCCCGGTCAGCAACGAATGATGCGCAAATTCGGGTGGCGTGGCGCCCAGTGCCTGCATGATCTGGATCTGGGTCGCGGTGTTGGTCACATGGTCGGAGCCGCGCACCACATGGGTCACGCCCATTTCGGCATCATCCACAACCGACGCCAGCGTGTACAGCACCTGCCCGTCGCCGCGGATCAGGACCGGATCCGACACGCTGGCCGCATCGATGGACACGTCGCCCAGAATGCCATCGCGCCATTCGATCCGCTCGTGATCCAGCCTGAATCGCCAATGCGGTGCGCGCTCGGCCCGCAGGGCAGCCTTTTCCGCATCGCTCAGCCGCAGGGCCGAGCGGTCGTAAACCGGCGGCTTGCCCATGTTCAGCTGTTTCTTGCGCTTGAGGTCCAGCTCGGTCGGGGTTTCGAAACACTCGTAGAGCCGCCCCATCGCGCGCAGTCGGTCGGCCGCGGCGGCGTAACGGTCAAGGCGCGACGACTGCCGTTCCAGGCGGTCCCATGTCAGGCCCAGCCATTCCAGATCCTGCTTGATGGCATCGACATATTCCTCTTTCGAGCGCTCGGGGTCGGTGTCGTCGATGCGCAGGATGAACTGGCCGCCATTCTTGCGCGCGATCATGTAGTTGAACAGCGCCGTGCGCAGGTTGCCGACATGCAGATAGCCGGTGGGCGAGGGGGCAAAGCGGGTGACGGTCATCGGGGATCCGGTCCTTGGAAAGATATGGAACTGCGCGCGGGTTTACACGCTTGTACGGCAATTGCCAATGGAGCGCAGCCTTGTCGCGGGCGTCAATCTTTTGGCAAGGAATTACCTGTAATCAGCAGGTGTTCCACGAATGTGGAATCTGCTCTGCTTGCGTTATCAGACCACATGTCTGTTCCCGTGCCTCGCCTTCCCAAGACTGGCGAGGCACATTTCCCCTACAAGACCGCGCCGGGATTCATGATCCCGTTCGGATCAAGCGCGTGCTTGATGGCCTGCATTGCCTGCAATCCTGCGGGGTCGCCAAATCGTGCAAGATCGGCGCGCTTGAGGCGCCCGATCCCGTGTTCGGCGGAAATCGACCCACCCAGATCAACGGCCAGTCCATAGACCGCCTCTTTCACCGCCCCCCTCAGATGGCGCCACGCCGCGGCCTTTTCCCCCTTGGGCGGATAGACATTGTAATGCAGGTTGCCATCGCCCACATGGCCGAAACAGTTGATCCGCAGCGCCGGGTCGATCGCGGCCACGACCCCGGCCCCGCGTTCGATCAAATCGGGTATCCGGCTGACCGGTACCGAGATGTCGTGCGACGATACCGCCCCGATCAGGCGGTTGGCCTCGGGGATGGTTTCGCGCAGGCGCCAGAATTCCTGACGTTGCCCCTCGGACTGGGAAATCAGGCCGTCACTGACCAGACCACGTTCCATCGCCTCGGCCAGCAGGCCCTCAAGTGCAGCCTGAACCGGCATGCCCCTGGGCGCGCCGATTTCGACCAGCACCATCCACTTGCCGGGCTGCGCAAGGGGCTGGCGCAGATGCGGGATGGTTTCGCGCAGGAATTTCAGCCCCTGCCGGTCGATCAGCTCGAATGCCGAGACCATGTTGCCAAAGCGCGCCTGCGCCAGCCCCAGCAGTTCGAGCGCCGCCGCCGGCCCGCCGATCTGCACAAAGGCCGCGATGTTTTCGACCGGGCGCGGAAACAGGCGCAACGCGGCGGCAGTGATGACGCCCAGCGTGCCTTCGGAACCCACCAGAAGGTTGCGCAGATCATAACCCGTATTGTCCTTGCGCAGACGTTTCAGCCCGTGCAGCACGCGCCCGTCGGGCAGCACGGCCTCGACGCCCAGGCACAATTCGCGCGCATTGCCATAGCGCAGTACATTCACCCCGCCCGCATTGGTCGCCAGATTGCCGCCGATCCGGCACGATCCCTCGGCCGCCAGCGACAGCGGGAACAGCCGGTCATGTTCGCGCGCCGCTGCCTGTACATCGGCCAGGATCATGCCTGCCTCGACCACGATGATATTGTCGGTGCTGTCCAGATCGCGCACATGGTTCATGCGCTCAAGCGACAGGATAACGGGCGCCGGCCCTTCGGGGCAGACCTGCCCGCCGACCAGCCCGGTGCCCCCCCCATAGGGAACCACGGCAACGCGGCCCCTGTTGCAGGCGCGCAGGATGATCGAGACCTCTTCGGTTGTTGCCGGCGTCAGCAGCAGCCCCCCCTGCCCGTGCAGCAGGCCACGCGGCTCGGTCAGATAGCGCGCGTCACAGGGGCGAAAACAGGCCCGGGGCAGTTGCGCGCGCAAGGCCGCCTCGAACCGTTCATCCGCCGGGTTCAACCCCATCCTGCCCCCCGTTCAGCCGACATCGGTACGCCCGCGCCGGTCGGCCCGCAGATTGGCATAGAGTACATGCGTGCGCCAGCGTCCCGCGATCTGGAGATAGCTCTGGGCAACGCCTTCATATTTGAACCCGCATTTTTCAAGCACCCCGCGCGAGGCCCGGTTTTCGGGCAGACAGCCGGCCTGGATACGGGAAAGGTCAAGTTCGGTAAAGGCGTGATGCACCACCGCCATGACGGCCTCGGTCATGTAGCCCTGGCGCGCAAAGGGCGCCCCGACCCAATATCCGATGGTGCCGGTCTGGGCTGGCCCGCGCTGGATGTTGTCCAGCGTGATCGCCCCGACAAGGGCCTGATCATCACGCCGGATCATGAACAACGGCATGCCGACGCCGCTGGCCACGGCCCTGCGCGCCGACTGGACACGCCGGGAAAAGGCACGCCGTGTCAGATGATCGCGCGACCATGTGGGCTCCCACGGTTTCAGGAAGTCGGCGCTCTCGCGCCTGAGCTGCGCCCACTGGGCATGATCCGCGCCCTGAGGCAGACGCAATGTCAGGCGATCGGTCTCGATCGCGCTGCTTTTGCGCCGCCCGAAGATCATCCGTCCAGCCGGGCGGCCAGCGCCTGGCGCGTGGGGGCCTTGGCAACCGGGCCGTATAGGGCCAGAGACATCCGACCGGATGTACAGATCTCGCGGGCATGCCGGGCAACGCCTTCGGGTGTCACGGCGTCGATCTTGGCAATCGTTTCCTCAAGCGGAGGAACACGGTCCCAGATGCCGACCATCCGCGCAAGGCGTTCGCAGCGCGAGGCGGGGCTCTCGAGGCCCATCAACAACCCCGCCTTCAGCTGAGCGCGCGCACGCGCAACCTCGGCCTCGGTCATGTCATCGGCGCTGCGGCGCAATTCGTCGATGCACAGGTCGGCCAATGCAGGGATGTCGTCGGCACTTGTGCCGGAATATATCGTCAGCATGCCGGTATCGAAAAACGCCCCCGCCTGGGCAAAGATCGTGTAGCACAACCCGCGCTTTTCGCGTGCCTCCTGAAACAGCCGCGAGGACATCCCCCCGCCCAGCGCCATCGAATAGATCTGGGCGGTATAGATCCGGTCGTCGCGATAGCCCGGCGATTCCAGTGCCAGCGCGAAATGGGCCTGTTCCAGATCCTTTTCGACACGCCGTTCGGTGCCCTTGAATTCGCCCGGCTCGGCCTTGCGCGCGGGGCGTGCGGGCAGGTCGCCGAACAGGCGCTCGGCCGCAGCCACGATGGCATCGTGATCGACGGCACCCGCGGCCGACAGGATCATCTGTTCAGGACCATAGAATTCTTCGACGAACCCGGCCAGATCCTCGCGCTGAAAGGCACGCACCCTTTCGGAGGGGCCCAGGATCGGGCGCCCCAGGGGCTGGCCCGGAAACGAGGCCTCTTGCAGCCAGTCAAAGATGATGTCGTCGGGCGTGTCACTGGCCTGCCCTATTTCCTGCAGGATAACGCCACGCTCGATTTCCATTTCATCGGCGTCAAAGGTCGAGTTCAACAGGATGTCGGCAATCAGCTCCAGCGCCAGATCGACGTGATCTTCCAGCACGCGGGCGTAATAGGCCGTCATCTCGCGCGAGGTATAGGCGTTGATGAAACCGCCCACATCCTCGATCGTTTCGGCGATTTCCAGCGCGGTGCGGGTCGTGGTGCCCTTGAACGCCATATGTTCGAGGAAATGCGCCACACCGTTCTGTTCCAGCCGCTCGTGGCGGCCACCCACATTGACCCAGATGCCGATCGAGGCCGATTTCAGGCCCGGCATGTTTTCGGTCACGATACGCAAGCCGTTCTTCATCCGGTGGAGGTTCACGCTCACTTGCCGATCCTTTCGCGGATGATGGCCTCGATGGCCGACAGGTCGTTGGCCACGCGCGTCATGCGCTCGGGGCGGTCGAACAGGTCCTTCATGCGCGGCGGCAAGGCCGGGCGCACGCCACAGGCCTGTTCCACTGCGTCGGGGAACTTGGCCGCGTGCGCGGTTGCCAGCGTGATCATGGGCACGCGCCCGACCATGCGCTTGTCGGCGGCCACCTTGACGCCCACGGCGGTGTGGGGGCAGACGACCTCGCCGGTCATCTTGTAGAGCGTGGCGATGGCGGCGCGGGTTTCGTCCTCGGAACAATCGCCGGATTCGAATTCGATGCGCAACCGGCTCAGTGCCCCTTGCGGCAGGGTGAACGACCCCTTTTCGGCCAGTTCCTCCATCAGCTGGGCCACCGCGCGGCCGTCGCGATCGAGCAGATCGAACAGGGCGCGCTCGAAATTCGAGCTGACCTGGATATCCATCGACGGGCTGATCGAGGGCGTGACCCCCTGCTTGACATAGGATCCGGTTTCCAGCGTCCGGTGCAGGATGTTGTTCTGGTTGGTGGCGATGATCAGCCGGTCGATGGGCAGGCCCATGCGGCGCGCCACATAGCCGGCAAAGATGTCGCCGAAATTGCCGGTCGGCACGGTAAAGCTGACCGGCCGGTGCGGGGCGCCCAGTGCCACGGCCGAGGTAAAGTAATATACCACCTGCGCCAGGACGCGCGCCCAGTTGATCGAGTTCACCCCGGCAAGATGCACCTCGTCGCGGAAGGTGAAATCGTTGAACATGTCCTTGAGGCGCGCCTGGCAATCATCAAAATCGCCATCCACCGCCAGCGCGTGAACATTGTCCTCGGTCGGGGTGGTCATCTGCCGGCGCTGCACGTCCGACACCCGCCCGTCGGGGAACATGATGAACACGTCCACCGCATCCAGCCCGCGGAATGCCTCGATCGCGGCGGATCCGGTATCGCCCGAGGTCGCACCGACAATCGTCACCCTTTCGCCGCGGCGTTTCAGCGCCACCTCGAACAGCTGGCCGATCAGCTGCATTGCCACATCCTTGAAGGCCAGCGTCGGGCCGTGATGCAGTTCAAGCAGGAAATCGTTTTCGCCGATCTGCACCAGCGGGCAGCGTGCCTCGTGGTCGAAACCGGCATAGGCGCGGCCGATGATGCCGGTCAGTTCCTCGTCGGTGAATGAATCGCCGATAAAGGGGCGCATCACGCGAAAGGCGGCCTCTTCATAGCGGCAGCCCGCCAGATCGGCAATTTCGTCGAAGGTCATCGTCGGCCAGCTTTCGGGCACATAGAGCCCGCCGTCGCGGGCAAGCCCGGTCAGCATGGCCTCTTCGAAAGACAGGGCCGGGGCGCGGCCCCTGGTCGAGATGTATTTCATGGCTCTGCCTCAGCTGTTTTCCGTGAGTCTCCGCCTGATACGCCAAAGCCAGTAAACTGTCATCCCCAACCAGCCGATCGCCAGCAAAAACCACGTGATGGCATAATTGAGGTGGTTGTTTGGTATGCCCGAGGCATCGACCGGCAGCAGCATGATGTCGGGTTGCGACGGGGTGACGCTGCGGGCCACGACCAGCAGGGGCCGCGCATCCAGATACGCGGCCATCCTGGGCAGATCGCGCGAGAACCAGATATTGGCCTTTAGATCGGGTTCGGGCGTGAACCAGTCATACTCGTCAGGCCACAGGATATTTCCAACGACATCGACCGTGCCACGCAGTGGCGGGTTCGCCTTGAGCCTGTCTGGCAGAAAGCCCATGTCAACAAGGATCGGCCCCTTGTCGGTATCGAGTCGCGCGATCACGCGAAACCCCGGACCGCGGCCATCGACGCCCACCAGCACGCGGATTTCCCGTCCGGTCAGACGACCGGTGACCCTTACCGAGTGATAGTTCTGGCGGGCGGCACCGGGCGCGGTGATGTCCAGCGGCTCGGGCGGCTTGACGATTTCCTCGCGGATATGGGCAAGGATGCCCTCTTTCCAGACCCGCCGCTCCAGCTGCCAGCTGCCGAGCCCGATCAGGATTGCCACACCGATGATCCCGAACAGGATCGGGAAGATCATCTTTCTCGTCATCGCTCACCCCACGGGAAGGGGGCGCGAAACCATCCGCACCCCCGTTTCAAAGGCCGTGCCCCGACATCGCGTCGGGACCTGTGACACAGCGGGGACCTCAGCTCCCCCAGATATAGATTACCGCGAACAGGAACAGCCAGACCACATCGACAAAATGCCAGTACCACGCAGCGGCCTCGAACCCCAGATGATGTTCCGAATTCATCTGCCCCTTGAGACCGCGGACCAGGTTCACCCCGAGAAAGATCGTGCCAATGATGACGTGGAACCCATGGAAACCGGTCGCCATGAAAAAGGTCGCGCCATAGATGTTGCCCGAAAACTGGAATGGAGCCTCGCTGTATTCCACGGCCTGGAATACCGTGAACATGAGGCCCAGAAAGATCGCCAGTGACAGCCCCTGGATGAAACCCTTGCGGTCGTCATGCTGGATGGCGTGGTGCGCCCAGGTGGTCGCCGCGCCGGAACACAGCAGGATCAGGGTGTTGATCAGAGGCAGGCCCCAGGGATCGAAGGTCTCGATACCCGCTGGCGGCCAGGTGCCGTCAACCAGGGGCGAGCCCTCGGTCATCGGATAGAGGGCATGCTTGATAAAGGTCCAGAACCAGGCGACAAAGAACATCACCTCGGACATGATGAACATGATCACGCCATAGCGCAGCCCGATCATCACCACGGGTGTGTGGTCGCCTTCTTCGGCCTCGTGGACCACATCCGACCACCACGCATACATGACGAACAGCACCAGCGCGAGGCCGATCAGCATTGGCCAGGGGCCCATGTCGTGAAGATAGAGAACCCCGCCTCCCAGCATGATGAAGGCACCCAGCGCGCCCAGGAAAGGCCACAAGCTGGGATTCAGGATGTGGTAAGGATGGTTTTTTGCATGCGCCATTTTCGTTCTTCCCTTTTTGTCGGCTCGGTTGGCTGACATGCCGTCCGGCCTTGTTCTGTCTGTCCCCCGGCATGGCCCGCCGGCCATGTGGCGATCGGGGGTCAGCCTGCTTTGCCGCCCGGAGCTGGCTCCGGGCCGTTCACTTCCCCTCCTGCGGCAGCAATGATGGCCGCAATTCGTAATCATAGGCCTCCATCAGCTGCCCGTTCTTCAGCTTGACCATGGTCACGCCAAAGACCAGCACGACAAAGCCCCCGAGCACCAGTGCCAGCCACATGTTCCTGCGGCCCCGGCGACGGTGAAGTTCATGTTCCCGGTGAAGTGCCATCTCTACACCCATTGCGGCCAGGCCGCCCAATCAAGCCCCGACCACCGCAAGGCCGCCTCGGCCAGCAACCCGGTGAAATGCACGAGCATGTAAACCAGAGAGAGGCGGAAATACCACCGCTCGACAAGGTAACGATCGGCGCGCGCCATCGCCCCGTCCCGCTGCCACAGACGCCACGCCCCGGCCAGAAACAGCCCGTTCAGGATCAGCGAGACCGCCAGATAGACCGGCCCGCCGATCTGGGTGAAGGCCAGCGCCAGCGATACCGGCGCCAGAAGAAGCGCATAGAACATGATCTGGCGGCGCGTCGTGCGTTCACCATGGGTGACGGGCAGCATGGGCACACCGGCACGCTGGTAATCATCGTCCAGAAACAGTGCAAGCGCCCAGAAATGCGGCGGAGTCCACAGAAAGATCAGGCCGAACATCAGCATGCTTTCGACGGAAATGTTTCCAGTTGCCACCGCCCAGCCGATCATGGGCGGAAAGGCCCCGGCCGCCCCGCCGATCACGATGTTCTGCGGTGTCGCGCGCTTCAACCACATCGAATAGATCACGACATAGAAAAAGATGGTGAATGCCAGCAGCCCCGCCGCCAGGAGATTGGCCGTGAGGTCCAGCATGACCACCGCGATCACCGACAGCCACAGGCCCACCATCCGGGCGTCGCCCGCCGTCACCCGGCCTGCGGGAATCGGGCGGTTGCGCGTGCGCCGCATCAGGGCGTCGATGTCGGCGTCCCACCACATGTTCAGCGCACCCGACGCACCGGCACCGATGGCGATGAACAGGATCGCCGCAAAGGCGATGAGCGGATGTACCGGCTGGGGCGCGACCAGCAGCCCCACCGCCGCGGTGAAAACCACCAGCGACATGACCCTTGGCTTGAGCAAGGCGAGGAAATCGCCGAATTCGGCGTCTCCGTCCCTCCGGGTGATGGTTGCGTCCGTCATGTTGGTCTCCTGGCCATGGCCCTGGCTGCGCATCCGGGGAACAGGCAGTACCCCCCGCCTGCCAGCCCCGTCATCTGGATGCGACCGTCATCTTGCGCGGGGTTCCGGCGAACTGATCCCTCGCCCGGCCAAGCCATTTCTCATAGGCATCCTGCGAGACCACCTTGACCACGATAGGCATGAATGCGTGATCCTTGCCGCACAGCTGCGAGCACTGGCCGAAATAGATGCCGATCTTGTCAGCCTTGAACCAGGTCCGGTTGATCCGTCCGGGGATCGCGTCCATCTTGACGCCAAAGGCGGGCATCGCCCAGGCATGGATGACATCGGCACCCGTGACCTCGAGCACGACATATTTGCCGACCGGCACCACCATCGGGTTGTCCACCGCCAGCAGGAATTCATCCTGATTGTAACCTTCGGCCTTCAGCTTGGCCTTGACCTCGTCATTCAGGACATAGGCCTGGTCCCCTTCCAGCGTTGCCGGCTGTCCGATCATGTAGCTGTCAAAGGCGATATTCTGATCGGGGTATTCGTAGTTCCAGAACCACTGATTGCCGGTGACCCTGATGGTCAGGTCGGCCTTGGGGATTTCCAGCTGCTTGAACAGAACCGGCAGGGAAAAGGCCCCGATGAAGATCAGGACCACGATAGGCCCCAGCGTCCACAGCACCTCGACCACCGAATTATGAGTAAACGTTGCCGGCGTCTTGTTGACCCTGCTGTTGTAGCGAATGATGACCCACAGCAGCAGGACCATCACCAGCAGCGTGATCGCCGAAATGATCCACAGGATCATGTTGTCGAGGAAATGGATGTCGCGCGCAACCTCGGTCGCGGCCGGCTGCAACGACATGCCCCCCGGCGTTGGCTTGCCGATCCGTTCCAGGCCGTCCAGCGCGTCCTGAGCCCTGAGCATGCCCCCCGCGACAATCGCCGCAAAAGACACACCTGTTCCTACGAGTGATTTCCCGATGCGCATTCTTTCTTCCCTTTATTATCGGCAGTTTTCCTGCCGTTTGGGGCCCCCTCTGCAAAGCGGCACAGAGAATCCCCAGTTGTTTATTGTTATCGAGAAACCATAATACAGGCCAAAGAACAAGTTTCTCTTTTGCGGCATTCAGCCGCCTGACATGGAAAAACGTCGATCGACGGAAGGAATGGAATGCACAAGCAGGTCGAAAAATCCGGGTTCAGACCGTTCGATACGGTACTGGATTTCGGGAAATCGCTCGACATTCTGCGCAGCGCGACAGGCGGCGCAGATGATGGTGAACTGTTTCTTGAACGAAGGCGTGCCGAAGTTCTGTCCTTTGACGATGGCAGATTGAAGACAGCCAGCTATGATGCCGCCGAGGGGTTCGGCCTGCGTGCCGTGCGGGGCGAGGCCGCGGGTTATGCCCACGCGACCGAGATTTCCGAGTCTGCCCTGAAACGCGCTGCCGAAACGGCCCGGCTTGCCGTCGGCAGCGGCGGCGGCACCATTGCCGCCCCGCCACCCGCAACCAACCGCCGTCTCTATACCGACCGCGATCCTCTGGAGGGCACCGAATTTTCGCTGCGCGTGGAAACCCTGCGCGAGATCGACGCCTGGCTGCGCGACCGCGATGCCGGTGTCGTGCAGGTTTCGGCCAGCATCGCGGCATCATTGCAGGAGGTCTGGATCCTGCGTCCCGAGGGCGAGCTGCTGCATGATATCCGCCCCATGAGCCGCCTCAACATCTCGGTCATTGTCGAACGCAACGGGCGGCGCGAGACCGGAAGTGCCGGCGGTGGCGGGCGTGTCGGCCTGTCGGGCCTGATCGCACCGGAAAACTGGCAGAACACCGCGCTCGAGGCGCTGCGCATCGCGCGCGTCAATCTCGATGCCGTGGCAGCACCCGCCGGTATCATGGATGTGGCGCTTGGCCCCGGCTGGCCGGGTATCCTGCTGCACGAGGCCATCGGTCACGGGCTGGAAGGCGATTTCAACCGCAAGAAAAGCTCGGCCTTTTCCGGGCTGATGGGCACGCGCGTCGCCGCCCCCGGCGTAACCGTGGTCGATGACGGCACCCTCCCCGACCGGCGCGGATCGCTGAGTTTCGACGACGAGGGCACGCCCACGCGCAGGACAACCCTGATCGAGGACGGCATCCTTGTCGGCTATATGCAGGACCGCCAGAACGCCCGCCTGATGGGGATGGCGCCCACCGGCAATGGCCGGCGCGAAAGCTATGCCCATGCGCCGCAGCCGCGCATGACCAACACCTGCATGCTGGGCGGCGACACCCCGCCCGAGGACATCATCGCCGGCATGAAAAACGGTATCTGGGCCGTGGGTTTCGGTGGCGGGCAGGTGGACATCACCAACGGCAAGTTCGTCTTTTCCTGCACCGAGGCCTATCTGGTCGAGAACGGCAAGGTCGGTGCCCCGGTCAAGGGCGCGACCCTGATCGGCGACGGGCCCAGCGTGCTGAAACAGGTGCGCGCCATCGGTAGCGACATGCAACTCGACCCCGGCATGGGCAATTGCGGCAAGGGCGGCCAGTGGGTGCCGGTCGGCGTCGGCCAGCCGACGTTGCTGGTGGGCGGGCTGACGGTGGGCGGCAGCGCAACCTGAGAATTCACCCGGCATTTTTCAGCACGGGGACCTGTCATTTCCGGGAAGGGCAATACGGCCGAACGACAGGAGGATTCACGACGCCTTAACCAGAATCGCGCACCCTCGGGTCCGATGACCGAGCCAGACAACATATCGGATGACCGCGACATCGGCTTCCCCCCGCCTGTCGATGCAGGTGATGCCATTTCCTGGTTGCGGCTGATCCGTTCCCGGCGGGTGGGGGCAGCCACCTTCGGGCGGTTGATGCGCGAGCATGGCAGCGCCGACGCCGCGCTTGACGCTCTGCCGGGCGTTGCGCGCGCTGCAGGGATGGACGACTACACCCCCTGCAGCCGCGCCGATGCCGAAAGGGAATACGAGGCAGGCTGTCGGCTGGGTGCCAGGCTGCTGTGCCTGGGGACTGCGGCCTATCCCGCAGCGATGGCCGCCATCGGCGATCCACCACCGGTCCTGTGGGCCATCGGCAGGCGCGAATTGCCACGCCGGCCCGCAGTGGCGCTGGTCGGCGCGCGCAATGCGTCAAGCCTGGGATTGCGCACGACGCGCATCCTGGCACGCGGCTTGGGCAAGGCCGGTCTGGTCGTGGTTTCGGGCCTGGCACGCGGGATCGATACCGCCGCCCACACGGCGGCACTCGACACCGGAACGATCGCGGTGATGGCAGGTGGAATCGACCGGATCTATCCCCCCGAAAACCGCGACCTTGCCGCAAGAATACGCGAATCCGGGCTGCTGCTGTCCGAGCAACCGATCGGCCTGCCGCCACAGGCACGCCACTTTCCGCGGCGCAACCGGATCATCGCGGCCCTGTCCCGCGCCGTCATGGTGATCGAAGGTGCCGTGAAATCCGGCAGCCTGATCACGGCTGCCGAGGCTGCCGATCTCGGGCGCGAGGTAATGGCCGTTCCGGGGCATCCACTGGATGCACGCGCAGGCGGCTGCAACATGCTGATCCGCGACGGCGCAACCCTGATCCGCACTCCCCGCGACGTGATCGAGGCGCTCGCCCCCGTGCAGGCCCCCG
>CAZWXK010000012.1:0-10371 GCA_964637875.1 uncultured Rhodobacter sp. | reverse complement strand
CTGATCCGCACTCCCCGCGACGTGATCGAGGCGCTCGCCCCCGTGCAGGCCCCCGTACAGGCCCCCATGCAGGCCCGCGTGCAGGCCCCCGCACAAGACGGCTCGGCGACCCGCGCGACCTCACCGGCAACTCGGGCAAGGCACACACGACCCGAAAAGACGCGCCCCACCACCCGCCCTGCCGGCGCGGCCGAGAAAGGGCAGGCGGACATGACGCCCGCACCACCAGCCACGCAAGGCGCGCCACATGACCACCCGGCAACGCCCGAGGCACCGGGATGCGCCGGCCCGTCGCGCCGGACCACACGGCAAGGGGCGATGGATCTTTCACGAAAGATACTGTCCCTGCTGGGCCCCTCGCCGGTTCACGAGGACCAGTTGATCCGCGAGCTTGCCCTGCCACCGGCCGAGGTCGCGCCACGGTTGGTTTCGCTCGAACTCGAAGGCAGGCTTGCCCGCCAGGCCGGAGGCATGCTCTCACGCATCCGCTAGGATATACCCGCAGCCACAAAATTGCGCCTGCCCCCTTTTTTCACAATTCCATTGACATTCCCCCTTGCCACGCCACATGTTCCGCGCCCACAGACCCCAGCAGAGCCGCAACAGGATTTTCCATGCCCGTCGTCGTCGTCGAATCGCCTGCCAAGGCCAAAACCATCAACAAGTATCTGGGCGACGACTATACCGTTCTTGCCTCATACGGCCATGTGCGCGACCTTCCGGCCAAGGATGGCTCGGTTGATCCCGAACATGATTTCGAAATGAAATGGGAGGTCGATCCCAAGGCGCAGAAACATATCCGCGCCATTGCCGACGCCCTGAAGGAAGACAACGCGCTGATCCTCGCAACCGACCCCGACCGCGAGGGCGAGGCAATCAGCTGGCACCTGGAAGAAACCCTGCGCAAGCGCCGTGCCATCAAGAAGGACACCCCGGTCGAACGCGTCGTGTTCAACGCCATCACAAAATCGGCCGTGACCGAGGCGATGAAGAACCCCCGCGATGTCGACATGGAGCTGGTGCATGCCTATCTGGCGCGCCGGGCGCTGGATTATCTGGTCGGCTTCAACCTGTCGCCGGTGCTGTGGCGCAAGCTGCCGGGCGCGAAATCCGCCGGGCGCGTGCAGTCGGTCTGCCTGCGCCTGATCGTCGAGCGCGAGATGGAAATCGAATCCTTCAACCCGCGCGAATACTGGACGGTCAAGGCCATCCTCGAAACCCCGCGCGGCCAGGAATTCGAGGCCCGCCTCACCGTGCTGGCCGGCAACAAGCTGGACAAGTTCGACATCAACACGGCCGAGGCCGCCGAAATTGCCGTCGCCGCCGTGCAATCACGCAACCTCCATGTTGCAACGGTCGAGGCCAGGCCCGCCAGCCGCAACCCCTATGCGCCCTTCATGACCTCGACCCTGCAACAGGAGGCCAGCCGCAAGTTCGGATTTGGCGCGCGCCAGACCATGAGCGCCGCCCAGCGCCTGTACGAGGCCGGCTATATCACCTACATGCGGACCGACGGCATCGACATGGCGCCCGAGGCCGTGATGGCCGCGCGCGACACCATCAAGGCGCGTTACGGCGAAAGCTACCTGCCCAAAAGCCCGCGCATGTACAAGAACAAGGCCAAGAACGCGCAAGAGGCCCATGAATGCATTCGCCCCACCGACATGTCGCGCGACCCGTCAAAGCTGGCGAAACTCGAACCCGACCAGCGCAAGCTGTACGACCTGATCTGGAAACGCAGCATCGCCAGCCAGATGGAGGCCGCGCGTCTGCAGCGCACCACCGTCGATATTGCCTCGGATGACGGGCAGGTGGTGCTGCGCGCCAACGGCCAGGTGATGCTGTTCGACGGCTTCATGAAGGTCTATCAGGAGGGCCGCGACGACCCCCGCAATGGCGATGGCGACGACGAACGCAACCTGCCCCAGATGGCCGAGGGCGAAAGCATCAAACGCAAGTCGGTCATGCCGGAACAGCATTTTACCCAGCCGCCCCCCCGTTATACCGAGGCAACGCTGGTCAAGAGAATGGAAGAACTCGGCATCGGCCGCCCCTCGACCTATGCCTCGATCGTGACCACCATTCAGGATCGCGGTTACGTGCGCAAGGAAAAGGGCCGCCTGATCCCCGAGGACAAGGGGCGCCTTGTCACCGCCTTCCTGCAGAATTTCTTTCGCAAATATGTGGGCTACAACTTTACCGCCCAGCTGGAAGAGGAACTCGACGAAATCACCGTCGGGAAAGAGGATTACAAGGCCGTCCTCAACCGCTTCTGGCGCGATTTTTCCGCCGCCATTGCCGAAACCAGCGAGCTGCGCATCACCGAGGTGCTGGAAAAGATCAACGAATTCCTTGAACCGCACCTGTTCCCTGCGCGCGAGGACGGATCCGACCCGCGCCTGTGCCGGGCCTGCGGCAAGGGCCGGCTGTCGCTGCGCACCTCACGCGCGGGCGGCGCCTTCATCGGTTGCTCGAACTACCCCGAATGCCGCTATACCCGCCCGCTGTCGGGCGAGGTCGAAGAAGGCGATATCGCCAGCCCCGACGGCAAGCTGCTGGGCCATGACCCCGATGGGCTGCCCGTTACCCTGCGTTCGGGCCGCTTTGGGCCTTATGTGCAGCTGGGCGACGCAACCGAGGAAAACCCCAAGCCCAAGCGCGCCTCGATCCCCAAGGGCATGGCGGTCGAGGATGTCGATCTGCAAAAGGCGCTCGATCTGCTCAGCCTGCCGCGCCTGATCGGCGAACATCCCGAAGGCGGCCCGGTCGAGGCGGCCATCGGGCGCTATGGCCCCTATGTGATGCACACGACCACCGGCGAGGATGGCAAGCCGAAAAAGCTGTATGCAAATCTCAAGGACCCGGCCGAGGTGCTGTCCATCGGCATGAACCGCGCGGTCGAACTGCTGGCCCAAAAGGCCGCCCGCGGCAATGGCCGTGGCGCGGCTGCCAAGCCTCTCAAGGAGCTGGGCGAACACCCGACCGAGGGCGGCCCCGTCAACGTGATGGCCGGCCGCTATGGCCCCTATGTCAAATGGGGCAAGATCAACGCCACCCTGCCCAAGGATGTCGAGCCCGAGTCCGTGACCATGGACATGGCGGTTGACCTGATCACCGCCAAGGCCGCCACCAAGGGCAAGAAACGCAAGGCACCGGCAAAGAAAAAGACCGCCACCAAGAAGAAGGCCCCCGCGAAAAAGGCTTCGTAACCCCGACCGAAGGAGACACAGATGATCGGCAAGCTCAACCACGTCGCCATCGCCGTGCCCGATCTCGACGCCGCCGCCGCAACCTATCGCGACACGCTTGGCGCCAATGTGGGCGCCCCGCAGGATGAACCCGACCACGGCGTCACGGTCGTTTTCATCGAGCTGCCCAACACCAAGATCGAGCTGCTGCACCCGCTGGGCAAGGATTCCCCGATCAACGGCTTTCTGGCGAAAAACCCGTCCGGCGGCATCCACCACATGTGTTTCGAGGTTGACGACATCATCAGTGCGCGCGACCATCTGGTGGAAAAGGGCGCGCGGGTTCTGGGCGACGGCAACCCGAAAATCGGCGCCCACGGCAAGCCGGTGCTGTTCCTGCACCCCAAGGATTTCAACGGCACGCTCATCGAACTGGAAGAGGTCTGACCAATGAACATTCTGGCCGCAATCGTGCTGTTTCTGGTTCTCTGGTTCCTGACGCTTTTCGTGGTTCTGCCCCTGCGCCTGCGCAGCCAGGACGAGGCAGGAGATGTCGTCCCCGGAACACCCGGATCAGCGCCCGTGGCGCCGGGGCTCAAGCGAAAATTCATGCTTGTCACGATCATTTCGGCCCTTTTGTGGGGCATCGTCATGGCGATCCTGCTCAGCGGCGTGATCGGCATTGCCGACATCGACATCCTTGGCCTCTATGGCCGCGGGTATTACTGAGCGCCCTCAACCGGGCTCACACGCCATCGGGTTTCTCACCGTTCAGACGGTGGAACTGGTGGGTAAAGGTCGCCACCCCCAGGATCGGCACGAACAGCCCCACCAGCGGCACTGACAGCGGGATCGCCATCAATATACCGGCGATCCAGATACCGATGACATGCCGACGGCGCATCGAATCGGCCTTGTTGCGCGCCAGACGGCGCATGGCGACCAGCTGAAAATATTCACGCCCCAGCAGCCATCCATTCACCAGCCAGAAAATGACCGGCGCCAGCAGGCTGGATGCCAGATAGATCACCAGCGCCAGCAGGTTGACAAGGATCACCACCAGCATGAACCGCAGGCCGTCAACCACGCTCTCCCACAGCGGGATCCGCCGCGCCGGCCCCAGCCGGGGATAATGGCGTGCCTCGACGGCATCGGCGATCTCGTCCAGAAAGAAGCCGATGAAAACCGAGGCCACCGGAACCATCACGAAAGACGACAGGAACAGCAGCACCACCAGCCCCAGGCCCGAGGCAAGATTGTCAAGAAAACTCACCTGCCCGATAAAAGGCAATGTCACGTTTTCGGGTACGACCCATTGAACAAAGGCCGAAAAGCCGAACACGAAGGGCCCGAAAATCGCCAGCGTCAGCAGCACCGCCCTGACCAGCACCCGTCGAAAGGCCGGATCGCCAAGCTGTCCCAGCGCAAGGGCGAAATCACGAAATATCATGTCTGCACCCATGTCGTCAGGGCGGCGACATCGGGGCGCGGACGTTCGGGGGGAACGATCGTTTCGGTCCCGACATGAATGAACCCGGCCACGAACTCGCCCCGAGCCAGCCCCAGACCGCGTGCCAGAAATTCCCGATCCCGCGCCATCCAGCCGGTCAGCCAGTTCGCCCCCCAGCCCGAGGCCAGTGCCGCATTCAACAACCCCAGACAGACCGCGCCTGCGGAAAGGATCTGCTCGACCTCGGGCACCTTGTCCGATTTCATCGGGCGGGAAACGACCGCGATCACCAGATCGGCATCGGCAAACTGGCGCCTCGCCTTTTCCAGCCTGCCGGGCTCGCGCTCGCGATCCGGGCCCAGTTCGCCAACCAGCGCCCCAAGCCGCAGCAACGCCACCTTTTCCAGCACGATGAACCGCCAGGGCACCAGCTTGCCATGATCCGGACTTCGCGCGGCCATGACCAGCAACCTTTCGATCCCGTCCCGCCCGGGAACCGGCTTTGTCAACGTCCTTGCTGGACGCGAACGCCGGGTTTGCAGGAATTCAAGCACCTCTGGGCGCGGCTCGGGCATGGTCTGTCTCCGATAACGGCTTTGCCCCTGTCTCGACACTCGGCCCCGGTCTGTCAACCTCGACCATGTCTTCTTCTTTGCCAAAATACTCATGTCCCGGCGCCCGCGCCGGCGTGCACCCTCAGGCAGTGATCCCCGGATCCTCGCCCATCTCCAGCCCCGGGAAGACCACGCGTTCGAGCAGCCCCCTGTCCAGCCCGAAAAGCCCGCGCATTGCATATGCCGCATAGGCCCGCACATCGCTTGTCGGCAGCAGGTCGCGGTTCTGGTAAAGATCGCCCTCGCCCAACCCCGGCCAGCGCCCGTAGACACGCCCGCCCTTCAGTGCGCCGCCCGCCATCACCATCACCCCACCAGTACCGTGATCGGTCCCGCGCGAGCCGTTTTCACGCACGGTACGACCGAACTCGGTCATCGCCATGACCACCGTCCGGTCCCAGTTGGCGCCCAGACCGCGCTTCAGTTCCAGCAGCGCATCGGCAAGCTCGCCCAGCGGCCTGCGAATGCCCCCAGACTGGGCACGGTGGGTATCCCAGCCGTTGATCGAAAAGGCCGCGATACGGGTATCCTCGTTCAACCTGCGCGCAGTGAATCGGGCCAGCGCACCGGCCCGCGTCGCGCGCCGGCCCTGTGCCAGCATTCGCATGATCCTGTTGTCAACGGCCTTTTCCGGCGCTTCATCCTGACCCAGCACGTCACCGGTCATCTCGAGCGCAACCCGCCCCGCCTCCTGGAAAACCGGGTCGTCATGGTACAGAACCTCCAGCAGGCGCCGCCCCCGCTCGCTCAGGTCCAGACGCGCTGCCGGTGACCATGACGAGGTCGGCACACCCCCCGACAGAACCAGCATGTCTCCCGGCCCGACTGCAAAAGCGGTTTTAACGGTCACGCCGGGCACCTGTCCCAGCATCCGGTTCAACCAGCCGTCGCGCCCGGCGCCCTTCAAGGCGACCGTGCCGGCTTCGAGCAGATCCTGCCCGTCGAAATGGCTGCGCTTGTCCCGATAGGGGGTCGCGACCGCATGGGCAAAGCCCAGCTGCCCAGCCCGCCAGAGCGGCATCAGCGGGGCAAGCCTGTCGTGCAGTGCGAAATAACCGTCCAGATCCATGCCAGCCTTGCGGGCAAGCGTGGGCCGATAGCGGTCGAACAGCGCATCCCCGGCAGGGCGCACGACCTCGAGCCCGTCCATCGCCCCCCGCAGGATGATGACCACCAGCCTGTTTTCCCACGGCGCCTGTGCCAGAGTCACCGAGGCCGCCAACGGGCTGGCCGCCAGCGCTGCGCCACCGGCGGCCGCATGGGTCAGGAATTGTCGGCGATCCATGTTCGAAACCCTGTTGTTCATCTGGTTCTGCATTGTCGGCTCCGTATCAGCGGCGGTATCAGCGGCGGTTGAATTCTGGCGAGGCCAGGACCAGGGCGATCCCCTCGCGCCGGCTCTCGGCGGCGCTGACGACCTCGATCATGCGGGTGTCACTCAATGTGCCCAGGGCGGTGCGTGCCAGTTCCTGCTGCCGGACAGCCCCTCCCATCCGGCCCGCCAGCAACAGGGCCCATTCGATACGCGCCGCCAAGCCTTGGGGGGTAATCCAGTAATCCATTTCTTCCGGCCAGCCGTCGGGGCCGTTCGGGCGCTGCCACGGCTGGCCCATGGCCTCCATCGGCGCCGCCAGCAACAGACGAGTCCTGGCCGCGCTCAACGCCGCAACATGTTTGGCCGGAACATCGAGTGCCCGCAAGGAAGCCACAACGAAATCGAAGGGCTGGCGCGCCTTTTCCCCGGGTTTCCGCCATGCCGCCGGATGTTCCAGCAATGCGGCATAGGTCGCCATCAGATCGCCGTCACTGCGCGAAAAAACCGCCGCCACATGATCGACAAGCGCGGGGTCCGGGGTGTCGGACACGAAATGCACCGCCAGCTTTGTTGCGATATGGCGCGCGGTCGCAGGATGACGCGCCAGATCGTCAAAGGCCGCCTCGATATCGGCAACCGAGGCCGGCCCGCCACCATAGCTCTGGCCCAGAACGGTTTCCGCGCCGGGTTCGGCGGCGGCGGTGCGAAAACTGCTGCCGGTGCGGAAATTGTAATAGAGCCCGGTCAGCAGCCGGGCGAACTGGCGTACATCCCTCTGGGTATAGGCGGCACCGACGCCCAGCGTGTGCAGCTCCATGATTTCGCGGGCCAGGTTTTCGTTCAGGCCCTTTCCGCTGCGCCTGCCGATCGGGGAATCGGGGCCCACCGAACTGGTCTGATCCAGAAAGATCAGCATCGCCGGATGCATGTCGGCCGCCTTCAGCAGATCCGCGAACCTGCCGGTGATGTTGGGGCGAATCGCATCCTCGACATAGGCAGTGGTCACGAAACGCAGCCCCTTGCCCCGGCCGATGACGGTAAAATGATCGGCCCAGAAACGGACCAGACGTTCGCGAAAGGCATCATGACCGTCCATCGCCCTCAGAACCGTTGCCCGCATGTCCCCCATCAGGCCGCCAAACATCTTGCGATAGGCCTTGCGCACGGCCTTCTTGCCGGCGTCGGGGCTGTTTCTGAACGATTTTCGCAGCAGCCTGAAATTCAGGGACTCGCGGGCGCGCTGCGCGAAAGGCGCTATCGGCCAGGCTGCGGCCATCCTGTCGGGGCCGCGCAGGCGCGACAGCATGTCGTCAACGCTGGCTGGCGGGCTGTCCGCCTGCGACAGGCCATAGCCGAATCTGATCGCTGCCATGGTCTGAAAATG
This sequence comes from uncultured Rhodobacter sp., assembly GCA_964637875.1. Lineage (GTDB taxonomy): Bacteria > Pseudomonadota > Alphaproteobacteria > Rhodobacterales > Rhodobacteraceae > UBA5972. The sequence goes on along the minus strand of CAZWXK010000012.1, from coordinate 2,420 downwards.
CGTCGTCATTGTCGCTGCCCTCCCGTTTTCCGGCCGGCCGCCGGGCGTCCGCCTCTTGCGATTATACGGCAGAACGGCTGCTTTCCGTCGCACGGCGCCAGCCCGCCCTGCCGATAGCAGCCCGGCATACCGGGTGCGGGCGGCAGGATAACCCGGAAATCCGGCATCAATGGGGCAGGCGTGGCAGCCGGACATCCACCCCCGGAGCGGGGCATTCAGACGCAGAAGCGCCGCAGGGCAGCGGCGATCACTCGACCGGGATGATCCTGAGGCCCAGCTCGCGCAGCTGTTCGTTTGTGGGCTCGGAGGGGGCCTGCATCATCAGGTCCTCGGCGCGCTGGTTCATCGGGAACATGATGACCTCGCGGATGTTTTCGGCATCCGCCAGCAGCATCACCATGCGATCAACACCCGGCGCGATGCCGGCATGCGGCGGGGCGCCATATTTGAACGCGTTCAGCATGCCGCCGAAATGCTCGTCCACAAAGGCGCGGTCGTGACCGACGATCTCGAACGCCTTGTACATGATTTCCGGGCGATGATTCCGCACCGCGCCCGAGGACAGCTCGACCCCGTTGCAGACGATGTCGTACTGATAGCCAAGGATCTCCAGCGGATCCTGGTTTTCCAGTGCCTCAAGCCCGCCTTGCGGCATCGAGAACGGGTTGTGGCTGAAATCCAGCTTGCCGGTTTCCTCGTCCAGTTCATACATCGGGAAATCGACGATCCAGCAGAATTTGAACTCGTTCTTCCAGTCATCGTTCGGCTGGGTCTGTGCCCAGATCTCGTCGCGCGCCTTGGCCGCCACCGCCTGAAAGGCCGAGGGCTTGCCGCCCAGGAAAAAGGCCGCGTCACCGACGCCAAGGCCCAGCTGCTGACGAATGGCCTCGGTCCGTTCCGGGCCGATGTTTTTTGCCAGAGGGCCGGCGGCCTCCATGCCCTCGCCCTGATCCCGCCAGAAGATATAGCCCATCCCCGGCAGGCCTTCGCCCTGGGCAAAGCTGTTCATCCGGTCGCAGAACTTGCGGCTGCCTCCGCCGGGGGCGGGAATGGCGCGGATCTCGTTGCCGTCCTGTTCCAGCAATGACGCAAAGATCTTGAAGCCCGAGCCGCGGAAATGTTCGCTGACATCCTGCATGCGCAACGGGTTGCGCAGGTCGGGCTTGTCGGTGCCGTACCATTTCATCGAATCGCGATAGCTGATGCGCGGGAATTCCGCCGTCACGGGACGCCCGCCGCCGAATTCCTGGAACACGCCGCGCATCACGGGCTCGATCACCTGAAACACGTCCTCCTGCGTGGCAAAGCTCATTTCCATGTCAAGCTGGTAGAACTCGCCGGGCGAGCGGTCGGCGCGCGGATCTTCGTCGCGGAAACACGGGGCGATCTGGAAATAGCGGTCGAAACCGGCCACCATGATCAGCTGCTTGAACTGCTGCGGGGCCTGCGGCAGTGCATAGAACTTGCCCGGATGCAGGCGGCTGGGCACCAGAAAGTCGCGCGCGCCCTCGGGGCTGCTGGCGGTCAGGATCGGGGTCTGGAATTCGGTGAATCCCTGTTCGTTCATGCGTCGGCGCAAACTGGCAATCACGTTTGCGCGCAGCATGATGTTGTTGTGCAGATGCTCGCGCCGCAGGTCCAGATAGCGGTATTTCAGGCGGGTTTCCTCGGGGTAGTCGGGTTCGCCGAACACCGGCAGGGGCAGTTCGTCGGCGGCGTTCAGTACCTCCATGTCGCGGATGAAAACCTCGATCTCGCCGGTGGGGATCTTGGGGTTCACCAGATCCTTGTCGCGGGCCAGAACATTGCCGTCGATGCGGATCACCCATTCGGCGCGGACCTTTTCGACCTCGTGAAAGACCGGGCTGTCGGGGTCGCACAGCACCTGGGTGATGCCGTAATGATCGCGCAGGTCGATGAACAGCACACCGCCATGATCGCGCACCCGATGCACCCAGCCCGAGAGGCGGACATTCTGCCCCACATTCGAGGCATTGAGTTCGGCGCAAGTATGGCTGCGATAGGCGTGCATGATATCTGTCCCTTCGGGCAGTGAATTTCGGGTTCCGTGTTTCTCGCGCGGATACACGCGTTTGTAGCGGCGATGTCAAGGGTGGGCCGGCGATTCCGCCCCATTGGCGTGTGCAACCGCCATTGTCGGGCGGGTATGCACCGATCCGGGCCGCGATGGATTTCGGAGCATCTCGCAAGTGATCGGATCCGACGCCGGGCGCGAAAAGGGCGGGCGAGCGCCCTCGGGGCGGCCTGTTTGCATGTCCGGGGCGCCCGAACGGCCCGGCAGACGCCGATACGACCGGACGCGACGGGCCCTGAGGCATGTCGCCCCGGATCGGATTCGCCTGTGTTGCGAACCGAGGGCGTGCGGCCGCCCGGGTGGGCGCGGATGCGCCCGCCATGGG
>CAZWXK010000011.1:57485-65951 GCA_964637875.1 uncultured Rhodobacter sp. | reverse complement strand
TGCCGCATGCGCATCATCCTCGGCTGTCGCGCCCGACCGCAAGGCCGGGCGGTGCCCCCACACGAGGCGGGCATTCTGGCCCACCCCGGGCGGTGCGAGCACTACCCTTGAGCTGCGACGGGAAAACGGCGCAACCGTCAATCCGTGCTCGCCCCCCCCTCTCAGGGCTTTTCGCCCCGTGCAAGCCGCGCGTTGATGTCGTCGATCACCGCGGGCAGCTGCACCAGGCTGTCAATGACATAATGCGCGCCCGCCTGTTCCAGCAGCTTGCGGGTATGACTCATGCGGCGGGCGATTTCCTCGTCCGAAAGGGTGGCTTCCTCTGCCAGCGAGTTGATGTTCATGTAGTTGGAATAGCGCACCAGCCCCACGCCCCAGCAGCCGGCATTCTGGGCCTCGCCAATGCCCGAAACCGTGTCGTCGCATTTCACCACCGATTTCACGTCATCCACATCCAGCAGGTCCATGTTGCGAAACACCATATGCGGCTTGGGTCTTGCCCCGTGAATCACCTCGTCGCCGGCAACGGTGGCATCCAGCGTCAGCCCCTGCTTCTGGCAATCCTCGTGCAGGATATCGACCATCGGGCGGGTAAAGCCGGTCGAGGCGCCCAGCTTGATCCCCTGTTGCTGAAGCTCCAGCATCACGTCCTTGACGCCGGGCAGCAGGGCTGTGTGTTCACGCAGGCAGGCCAGCTGTGCCGGTACGAATTCGGCGAACATCGCATCCACATCGGCCTGGGTCGGATAGCTGCCCTTGACCTCTTTCCAGCGCGCGCGGATCACCGGGTCTTCGGTCAGCGCCTTTATGTGCAGATCCTTGCGCAACCCCATGGGGCCGCGGGCCTCTTCCATGGTGATCGTCACGCCCTGGGATGCGAACACCTCGACAAACACCCGGGCGGGCGCGATGACATAGGCATCGGCAAGGGTGCCGCTCCAGTCAAGGATCACGGCCTTGATCCGGCCGCGATACTGGCGCGCGTAGGTGTATTCGGAAAAGACGGTCATTTCGGGTTCCCTTTCGGTGTTGTTGATTGTGGCAGCCGTTCAGGCGGCAAGGCGCGCGCGTTCCTTCAGCGCGGCCTCGGGCGGGGCGGCATCGTCAACCCCCATTTCGGCCAGCGCGGCAGCGGCAGCCTCGACCACCTGGCGCATGACATGTTCATCCATCTGGCCGATGCAGCCGATGCGGAAACTGTCAACCACGGTCAGCTTGCCGGGGTAGATGATGAACCCGCGCGCCTTCATCAGCCCGTAAAAGCGGGTGAAATCGAAGGCCGGATGCGCGGGGTTGAAGAATGTCACGATGATCGGCGACAGCCAGCGCGCATCCAGCAGGGTTTCGAAACCCAGTTCCCGCATGCCCGCCACCATCACGTCGCGATTGCGCGCATATCGCGCGCCCCGCCCGACCACGCCCCCCTCGGCGGCGTGCAGTTCCAGCGCCTTGAGGAAGGCGGCCACCACATGGGTCGGCGGGGTGAAACGCCACTGGCCGGTGCGGTTCATGTATTCCCACTGGGCATGCACATCCAGCGCCAATGAGTGGCTGTTGCCGCGGGCGCGTTCAAGCGCGCTCTTGCGCGCAATGACAAAGCCGAAACCCGGCACCCCCTCGATGCATTTGTTGGCCGAGGATACGAAACCCTCGTAACCGATGCGGTCAAACTCCAGCGGCAGCGCGCCGAATGCGCTCATGGAATCGATCCACAGCCGGCGGCCGGCGGCGTTGACGGCCTCGGCGATTTCCTCGATCGGGTTGAGGATGCCGGAACTGGTCTCGCAATGGACGACCACCACATCGCTCAGCGCCCCATCGGCCGCCAGCGCGGCGGCCACCTCGTCGCCGCGCGGGGGCATGTAGTCGCCCTTGTCGATCACCTGCATGTCGCGCCCCAGATAGCGCAGCGTCTGGGCGATGCGCTGCCCATAGGCGCCATTGGCCAGCACCAGCACCCTGGCGTCGCGCGGGATCATGCCCAGCATGGCCTCGACCGCGAATGTGCCACTTCCCTGCATGGGCACGCAATCCAGCGCGCCGCCACTGTCGCCGCACATGGCCAGCAGGCGCGCGCGCAGCTCGGCCGTCATCGCGCGAAAATCGCCGTCCCAACTGCCCCAGTCGCGCAGCATGGCCCGTTTCACCTCATAGGCGGTGGTCAGGGGGCCGGGGGTCAGCAGATATGGTTCGCCAAGGCGGGGTGGCTTGATGCGGGGATGTGTCATGGCAGACCTCTGGCGCGGTGATGTCCTGTCCGCTGAGTGCCGCAAAAACTTCTATCTGTAAAATCGTTATTTGATATTATATCATAAGTATTACCTATGAATGGAAACCACTGATGCGCCACGTCCAGCTGCGTGCCTTTCACAATGTTGCCCTGCATGGCGGCTTTTCCCGCGCGGCCCACGCAATGGGCCTCAGCCAGCCGGCGCTGTCGGACCAGGTGCGCAAGCTTGAACAGGAATACGATCTGCTGCTGTTCGACCGCAATCACAAGCAGGTCAGCCTGACGGAAAAGGGCCGCCAGCTGTTTGCGATCACGACCCGGATGTTCGAGGCCGAGCAGCACGCCCATGAATACCTGTCCGAGTCGCAGGCCATCACCCGGGGGCGGTTGCGGATCATCGCCGATTCCGCCTATCACCTGAGTGACGTCCTGCGGCGCTTTCGCGCCTTGTATCCGGGGGTGCACATCAGCCTGCGATCGGGAAATTCCGAAGACGTCCTCAGGGCACTGGCCGCTTGGGAGGCCGAAATCGGCGTTCTGGGCAATCTGGATCCCGGGCGCGGCCATGACAGCCTGCCCCTGGGCGCAACCCCGATCATCGCCTTTGCGCATCGCGACTTTGCCGAGCTGCCTCCGGCACCCGCGCCCCTGGAAAAATTGGCCAGGCTGCCGCTGGTGCTGCGCGAACCGGCCTCGCGCACGCGCCGCAAGCTCGCCGAGGCCGCCCGCCGGCAAGGCATCACGCTGATCCCGGCAATCGAGGCCGAGGGACGCGAAGCCGTGCGCGAAATCGTGGCGTCCGGTGTCGGGATCGGATTCGTGTCCGAGGCCGAATACGGCCATGACGACCGGCTGGTGAAAATCCCGATCCTCGGGCCGGTGATCGCGATGGAGGAAACAGTCGTCTGCCTGTCGCAGCGACGCGATCTGCGCACGATCCGCGCATTCATGGCACTGGCGCGCACAACCGCCGGACAGGGATAGCGCCCCTGGCCTTCTTCTTTGTGAAAATACTCTCGGGGGTGCGGGGGCAGACAGCCCCCGCCTGCGCCGTCGGAAATGACCGATGCCTCCGGCGGGCGTATTTGGGCAAAGAAGAAGAACGAGCGGCACAAACCCGCCGGACGGGACAGGTTCAGCCCTGATGGCGTTCCCAGGCCGATCTGATCTGGCCCGCCAGCTCCATGGGGTCGAAGGGTTTGACCACGACGTCGATGGCACCATGTCCCCTGAATTCGGCGATTTCCTCTTTCTGGGCCTTGGCGGTCATGAAGATCGCGGGAATATCGGCCATGCCGTCCAGCTTGCGCAGGGCGGCAAGGGTTTCGGGACCGCTCATCCCCGGCATCATCACATCCAGCAGAAAAAGATCGGGCGCGAATTCGGTAGCCACGGCCACCGCCTCCTGGCCCGAGCTGCATTGCCGCACCTCGAACCCACCTATGGTTTCAAGAGCGATCTGCGTGATCGACTGGATGTCGAGGTCATCCTCGACATGCAATATCTTTTTCAATTCTTTCATCTGTCATTCCGCGGCTCGCCGCACAACCCGGGCATTCTGCATGACTACCGAGTCTATCATGTGCAGCAGATCTTCGTTAGATGCACGCGATTTGACCAGGACTCCGTTCACATGCCTCACGACCTCATCTGTAACCTCCTGCGCGGAAAATACAAGGACCGGGGTCGCTTTTTGCGGGGCCGCGTTCATCAGGGGCAGGAGGTCGGCGCCCGAGCCGTCGGGCAAGGACATGTCGAGGATGACAAGGTCGAAACGTTTCTTGCCAAGCTTGAAGCGCGCCTCCTCGACGGTGGCGGCGGTACAGACGCGTGCCCGTTCGCCGATGATCGAGGCAACGATCTGGCGAATATGGGGGTCGTCCTCGACATGCAGGATATGGGCGCCCTGCTCGCCGGACTGGCCGACCGCATCTTCGAGAATGCGCACCAGCTGCCTGTCGCGGATCGGTTTCTCGATCCAGTCGAGAACCCGCACGCCGGCGCCCTGGAGGCGGCGCTTGTCCTTCGAGGCCGTGGCGGAAACCACAACCACGGGCAGGTGATCGAGCGAGGGGTCGCGACCCAGTTCCTTCAGCAGGGTGAGGCCGTTCTTGTCGGGCAGGCCGAGATCGAGCGTGACAGCATCGAATTTATTGTCTGAAATCATTTCCTTGGCCTCGGCGGCGGTGCGGGCGACCGAGACCTTGAAACGGGCATTTTCCAGGATCATGCGCAGCAGTTGGGCGATGTCCTGGTCATCTTCGCAGACCAGGACATGAGGCAGGTTCAGATCATCGGCATAATCCTGCTCGGCCCGGGTGTCGGATCGGGCGTCGGCCCCGGTATCAGCTTGGGTATCGCCCCCGGTATTGCCCCCGGTATTGCCCCCGGTATCGCCGCTTTCCTGCAACAGGTCCAGATCAAAGAAGAAGGTCGTGCCCTCGCCCACCCTGGAGACGAAATCGATCTTGCCGCCATGGGCCTCGACCATCATTTTCGTGATGCCCAGCCCCAGGCCCGTGCCGCCTTTCTGCCGCTGATCCGAGGCATCCGCCTGGGTGAACTTGTCGAAAATGGTGGCCTGTGCCTTTTCGGGGATGCCGGCGCCCGTGTCGCTGACCGAGACGCGCACCTTGCTGCCCGTGACCTCGGCGGTGATTTCCACCTTTTCGCCGGGGTTGGAGAACTTGGCCGCATTGGACAGGAGATTCGCCATGATCTGCATCAGGCGGTCGCGGTCGGCGCGCACGGGAATCGGAAAGCCCGGGTCGTGGAATTCCAGCCCCACGCCGAGGCGTTCGCCATAGGCGCGGTTGGCCTCGACGGCCTCGTGCAGGAAGGCGGTCAGCTCGACCTCGTCGAACTGCATGTCCATCTTTCCCGCTTCGAGCTTTTCCATGTCGAGGATGTCGTTGATCAGACGTACCAGGCGGTCGCTGTTCTTGCGGGCGATGGTCACGAGGCTGCCGACCTTGGGATCGACCTTGCCCACCGCGCCTGCGGTAATCAGGTCGAGCGAGCCCTTGATCGATGTCAGCGGCGTGCGCAATTCGTGGCTGATGGTCGAGATGAATTCCCTTTTCGCCTGTTCGGCGGCCTTGCGTTCGGTCACGTCGCGCACGATGGCGACAAAGCGCAGGATGCCGTCCGATGGCGCGATCAGTTGCAACGCCACCTCGGCCGGAACGATGTCGCCATCGGGGCGCCGATGGGTGGTTTCGTACAGAACGACCTCTTTCTCGCCGCTGAACAGGGGGGCGGACAATTCGCGAAAACCGGCCTCGTCGAAATCGGGGATGACATCGACAATCCGGTGATCGACGACCTCTTCCAGGGTCCGGTTCCAGAAGCGGCGCACCGCGTGGTTGACATAGAGGAACCGCAGGCTGGCAGGGTCGATCATGTAGATCATGTCGTTGGACTGGTCGAGCACCTGCTTGAACAGGCGGATGCGGTTTTCGGCCGCCTTGCGTTCGGAAATGTCGCGCACCACGGCCACGAAACGGGGGGGCTCGCCATTGGGCTCGATGACCTGAAGGGTGACCTCGACGGGCACTTCCCGGCCGGTTCCATCGACATGGACGCTTTCATAGATCAGCGCATCGGTGGTGCCGAATATCAGCGGCTTGTAGCGGGTGCGGAAGGCGGCCTCGTCAAAGCCCCTGGTCATGTCGCGCACATGTTTTTCGCACAATCCCCGTTCGGTCGTGTCGGAAAAGGCCAGCGCCGCCTGGTTGCCGTAAAAGAACCTGAGGCTGTCGGGCCAGAACATGTAGATCATGTCCTTGGTCTGGTCGAGGATCTGCTTGAACTGGGCGATCCGGTTCTGGGCCTCGACCCGGTCGGAAATGTCGCGCAGCGTGGCGACGAAACGTTCGTCGGGGCGGCCCTGGTCGAACAGCTCGATCTTCAGCTCGATCGGATTTCCGGCCAGGCTGAAGGTATCTATGCTGACCGCAGGCTGGTCGCCCCTGACGAGGGGGGCGACCAGTTTGCGAAAACGCGCCTCTTCAAAGATCGGCATGATGTCGCGCGGTGTCCTTTCGGAATAGTCGGCGTCATCCCAGCCGGTCTGTCGGCGGGCCTCGTCGTTGAGATAGATGAATTTCAGCGTGTCCGTGCGGAACATGAAGATGGCGTCATTCGTTGCGTCGAGCGTGGCCTTGAACTTGCGGATTTCCTTTTCGGCGGCGACGCGTTCGGAAATGTCGCGAATGACAAAGATCGCGCCGCTGACCTGGCCTTCGTCGTCGCGCAGCAGGTCGCCGCTGTATTCGACGGGGAAGGCCTCGCCCCCCTCGCGGCGCATGTGTTGCAGCGCGCCGGCCCCCCGGTCGGCGCCCTGCAACAGGCGGATGACATCGCTGTCGGTGTCCAGAGCCGCAAAAAGCCGGCCAAAGGCGGTATCCGCGATATCGTCAAAGCGGGGGTCGATGCCGGGGCGCTGCATCAGGCAGATGGTGGTCATGCCGTCGCCCGTCCTGAGGGGGACCAGCCCGATCGTCGCGTCGAAACATGTGCCGTCGGCGCGACGAACCGTCAGCGCGCGATCCTGGCCCATGGCCCGGGGGTGGGGGGCGCTCAGGAATGTTGCCAGCTGGGTGCGGTGCCTTGCGCGGCTGTCCTCGGGCAGCAGGATGTCGACGCTCTGGCCGATCAGATCCCCGGCCTCGTGGCCCAGCGCCGCGGCGGCAACCGGGTTGACGCGGGTGATGCGGGCCTCGTCATCCACCGCCAGCACCGGCAGGGGCGCGGTATCCAGGATACGGGAAAAGGCGGTGCGGTCGTTGCGATACAGGTGCTCGACCCCCGACTGCAGCATGATGAGACGCCCATCCGCCCCGGAGGGCACCGAATGTTCGACGAACAGGTCGCACAGCCTGCGCCCGGCCAGCACGCCCGACCTGACCGCCAGCATTTCCTCGGCGGCGTTGTTGGCCAGCACGATCCGGCCCTGGATGTCGGTCTCGATCAGGGCCTCGCGCATCGACAGGATCAGGTTTTCCATGTGGTTGCGGGCGCGACGCAGCTGGCGCACGGCGTCACGGCGGGCGGTCTCGTTGTCGCGGAACACGGCCAGGGCGCGCCCCATGTCGCCGATCTCGTTACGATCATCCTGCGCGGGGATGGGAACGTCGAGTTCGCCCAGGGCAAGGCTGCGCATCGCCTGGGCCATGTTGACCAGCGGGCGGGTGATGCCGCTGCCCACCAGGCGCGCGACCATGAAAACGATGGCCCCCACGATGATGGTGATCAGCCCCAGATAGCGGGCGTTGTACATCGAGGTGGCCAGGGCGCTGCTCGCCTCTTTCCTGACGCTCAGGACGCTCTGGCTGAACAGGTCGTTGACCAGGGAAAGGATATCGCCGGATGTCCGGTCAACACTGTCCTGGTCGACCATCAGGTCATTGGTATGTCTGGCCACCTGTTCGAAGGCCGCAACATATTTGTCGAGCTGGGCATTCACCTGATCCCTGACACTGGCCGGGATCAGATAGGTTTCGGCCATCTTGGCCCGAAAGGCATTGGTCGCCACCCGCCAGGCGCGCAGATACGAGGGCTTCATGCGGATCAGGAAATCCTTTTCATGCCTGCGCATCTGGAGCAGATAGACCGTCAGCGCCTCGGTATAGGGGCGGATCATCCCCTCGATCCGGTGGGCGGCGATACGCATTTCGTTGCGCAGCCCGGTATTTTCGGTCAGTCCGATGGCCGTGGCCTCGTTCACCATGTCGGCAAATTCGGAATCGTATTTGTCGAGCAGGTCCGAGATGGTCGCGATATCGGCCAGGGTGACGACATGGCGGTTTTCGTCCAGTCGATCAAGCTGCCTGCGCACCGCGATGATGGCGGCGTCGTGGCGGGCAAGCTCGGCCTCGTCGCGGGCGGCGAGGAACTGTTTTTCGGCAATGCGGGCGGCCCCGACATCGCGCTGGATCTCGCGCAGGAGGGTCAGCTCGTCCAGGGTCTGCACGCTGGTGCGATTTGATTGCGCCATGCGCGACAGGCTGGAATACCCCATCAGGAGGATGGCGAGAAATCCGACAAGCGCGATGATCGGGATCCACCCGATCTGCCGTTTCAGCCCCGTGTTCCTGCGCAGTTTCATGTCCTGCCCTCGCTGCGGCGGCGCCGGCCAGAAGGGCGCCGACCCGGTGCGCTGCCTTGCATCAACGACCGTTCCGGAACCGTGCCGAGCGATGGAGCCGAGGCCCGGCCGAGGCCCCCTGAGCCCG
>CAZWXK010000011.1:52573-57385 GCA_964637875.1 uncultured Rhodobacter sp. | reverse complement strand
TGCCACCGGGCGGCAGGCCGGCCTGGCCCTTGCTCCTGTCATGCAGAACATGAAACACCTGTCATATCACCGCCGCTCGATCTTTCTGGCTCCGGGACGATCATTCTGTTTTCCGCCAGCCCCTTGAACAAAAGGTTAACAACGCCGCCGACCCATTGCAAACGGGAAATGGCCGGGGCCTGCTCATTTGTTGCGTGTGTTGGGAAATTGAAACAGCCATGCCGGACCCCGCTGCCCAACCGATCATGGGCGACATGTGCTAACGGTCGCGCCGGACCATGCCGGAAACCCCCTCGAACGCACCGGGTTTCAGCTCCAGCGACAGCAGGCGTTCGGGGTTGGTGGGGGGCGGAAATTGCAGCCCCTCGGCCCGGCGAAAGCCGAAGCGGCGGTAATAGGGTTCGTCGCCCACAAGGATCACGCGTTCCCAGCCAGCGTCACGCGCGCGATCAAGGCTGTCGAGGATCAAGGCCGCGCCCAGCCCCTCGCCCTGGTGGGTGGGATGGACCGCGACCGGGCCCAGCAGCAGCGCGCGGTGGCCCGCGTCTCCGATCCTGACCGGCCAATAGCGGATCGCGCCCGCGATGCCGTCGGTCGGGTCGCGCGCCACCAGCGACAGCGCCCGCAGCGGGCTGATACCGTCGCGCAGACGGTACGAGCTGAGCGCCTCGCGCCCCGGCGCAAAGGCCAGGTCGAACAGGTATTCGACCTCGTCATGGTCGTCGGGCGTTTCGGGAAACAGGCGAAACATGTGTTCGGGCGCGCTCCGCGTCAAATCGGCCCCGTTTGTGGCGGGGCCGTCGTTAGCTCTGGAAATCGCCCTAGCACGCGGGTAGTCAGGGGGCAAATGCCAAGGTGAAAGAGACGCGATGTTCTACCGCCCCGAAGACGGCCACGGCCTGCCCCACAACCCGTTCAACGCGGTGATTACCCCGCGCCCGATCGGCTGGATCTCGACCCGCGGCAAGGACGGGCATGACAATCTGGCGCCCTATTCCTTTTTCAACGGCGTGGCGTATGAGCCCCCGCAGGTGATGTTTGCCTCGACCGGGGCCAAGGACAGCGTGACCAATATCCGCGAAACCGGCGTGTTCTGCGTGAATGTGGTGCCCGCCGCGCTGACCGATGCGATGAATGTCACCTCGGGCGGGTTTCACGCAACCGTGGACGAATTCGACGAGGCCGGGCTGGAAAAGGCCGAATGCCAGACAATCGACTGCGCGCGCGTGGCGGCCTCGCCGGCGGCGCTGGAATGCCGGATGACCCGGATCGTGCAGATCGAGGGCGCGGCCAATTTCGTCATCTTCGGGCAGGTCACCGGCGTCTATCTGTGCGACGACTGCGTGGTTGACGGGCGTTTCGACGTCAGCCGCTTCACGCCCCTGTCACGGCTGGGATATCGCGACTATTCGACCGTCACCGAGGTGTTCGAGCTGAAGCGCCCCGACGACGACAAGGGGTGAGGGACAAGGGGTGAGGCGCCCTTGTCGCAAGGCATATCGGGGGCATATCGGGAATGCACCGGTCACCCCGCGAGTCGAGAGCAGTGCCCGCACCGCACGGGGTGGGCCGAAGTGCCCGCCCCGGTGGGGGCGGTGCGGGCACTGCCCGGCGTGTCCGCCGGGCAAACCGGAAAATGACCACAGTCAAAGGCGAGGCGGCACCCCCCCTCAGCCATGCCCCGCGGCCAGCGCGCCGGAACGCACGCCGTAATCGACGGCGATCTGATAATCGGGGTCGTCGTCCGAATCGACCATCAGCTGCCCTGCCCGGCTGAGCAGCTGGTGACAGTCGCGGCTGAGATGGCGCAGCTGGATGTTCTTGCCCAGCGCGCGGTATTTCGCGGCAATGGTCTCGATCGCGTTCAGCGCCGACTGGTCGGCAACCCGGCTGTCGGCAAAATCGACGATCACCATCTGGGGGTCGGTCTCGGGGGAAAACAGCTCGGTAAAACCCTCGACCGAACCAAAGAACAGCGGGCCCTGGATCTGATAGACCTTGGCGCCCTCGGGCGTGAGGGTGACATTGGCATGGATGCGCCGGGCGTTCTGCCAGGCATAGGCCAGCGCCGACACGATGACCCCCACGACCACGGCGGTTGCCAGATCGCTGGCCACGGTGACGACCGTCACCAGCAGGATCACGAAAGCATCGGCCACGGGCACGCGGCGCAGGATGCGCAGGGAATTCCACGCAAATGTACCGATCACCACCATGAACATCACCCCGACCAGCGCGGCAAGCGGGATCTGTTCGATCAGCGCGGATCCGAACAGGATGAACCCCAGCAGGAACAGCGCCGCCGCAATGCCCGAAAGCCGCGTGCGACCGCCGGATTTCACGTTGATCATGGACTGGCCGATCATGGCGCAGCCCCCCATGCCGCCGAACAGGCCGGTCACGGTATTGGCCACGCCCTGGGCCACGCATTCCTGGCTGGCGCCGCCGCGCTTGCCGGTGATCTCGCCCACAAGATTCAGGGTCAGCAGGCTTTCGATCAGCCCGATGGCGGCAAGGATCAAGGCATAGGGAAAGATGATTTCCAGCGTTGCAAGGTTCAGCGGCACCATGGGAATGCGGAATGCGGGCAGCCCGCCCTTGATGGATGCCAGATCGCCAACCCGCGGCACATCCAGCCCCATCGCCAGCACCACCGCCGCCACCAGCGCGATACCGGCCAGCGGCGCGGGGATGGCGCCGGTCACGCGCGGCATCAGCCAGATCACCGCCATGGTCAGCGCCACAAGCCCCAGCATCAGCGCCAGCGGCCAGCCGGTCAGCCACTGGCCACCTGCCAGCCCGTGGCCTGCGGCCTCGGCACTGCCGGGCACCTGGAACTGGCCAAGCTGGGCCAGAAAGATGACGATGGCCAGCCCGTTGACAAAGCCCAGCATCACCGGATGCGGCACAAGGCGGATGAACTTGCCCAGCCGCAGCACACCGGCAATGATCTGCAACAGCCCCATCAGCACGACGGTGGCAAACAGATATTCCACCCCGTGACGCGCAACCAGCGACACCATGACCACCGCCAGCGCGCCGGTGGCACCCGAAATCATGCCGGGACGCCCGCCGATCAGCGCCGTGATCAGGCCGACCATGAAGGCCGCATACAGCCCGACCAGCGGATGCACCCCCGCGACAAAGGCAAAGGCGACGGCCTCGGGCACCAGCGCAAGCGCGACGGTCAGGCCGGCGAGGATCTCGATTCTGATGCGGGTGGGGTTGAGAGAGGCCTCGAAGGCCCCCCCTTCTGAAATGGAAAGGCGCCCCGCAAAGGACGCCAGGATCGATCTTGCCAATGTAAAATCCGTCTGGTTCGTGTTCTGATATGTGTTGTCCGGGCCTCGGTAGCAGCAAAGTGCGCAAAAAGATACTGCGACAAATGCGGGGCCGGTATTCCCTGACGTCATGGCGCGGGCCGCCGGGGCGCGATCGGCGCTTTTCATCCGGCCACGAAATTGCCAGACTGTGGGCAGATAACAGGAGGGCGGAAAATTGGGCGAAACAGTCATCGGCATCATCGGCGGATCGGGCATCTACGACATCGAGGGGCTGGAAGATGCCCGCTGGCAGGCGGTCGAAACCCCGTGGGGCAAGCCCTCGGACGAGATTCTGACCGGGCGCCTGGGTGGCGTGAAGATGGCATTTCTGCCGCGCCACGGGCGGGGTCATGTGCAGACGCCCTCGTCCATCAACTATCGTGCCAATATAGACGCGCTCAAGCGCCTGGGCGTGACCGATCTGTTTTCGGTTTCCGCCTGCGGATCGTTCCGCGATGAAATGGCGCCGGGCGATTTCGTGATCGTGGACCAGTTCATCGACAACACGAAGGGGCGCGAAAGCAGCTTTTTCGGCCCCGGCTGCGTGGCCCATGTCTCGGTTGCGCATCCGACCTGCGCGCGCCTGCGCGACGCGGCATATGAGGCCGCGCGCGACGAGGGCATCGTCGTGCATCGCGGCGGCACCTATCTGGCGATGGAGGGGCCGCAGTTTTCGACGCTGGCCGAAAGCCGCCTGTATCGCGAGGTCTGGGGCGCCGACGTGATCGGGATGACGGGGATGCCCGAGGCCAGGCTCGCGCGCGAGGCGGAAATCTGCTATGCCACCGTCGCCATGATCACCGATTACGACAGCTGGCACCCCGATCATGGCGAGGTCGATGTGACAAGGATCATCGAAACCCTGATGGGCAATGCCGACAAAGGGCGCGGCCTGGTGCGCCGCCTGCCCGAGTTGCTGGGCAAGAGGCGCGAGGCATGCCCCCATGGCTGTGACCGGGCGCTGGAATACGCCATCATCACCGCGCCTGACGCCCGCGACCCCGCGCTGATCGCGCAGCTTGATGCCGTGGCGGGACGGGTTTTGTAACTATGCCCCGTCCAGCCCTTCGATGAACGAGATGCGCAGCTTTTCCAGTGTCCTCATGCAGCCGATACCGGCAAAGATCTGATCCAGTGCCTCGGCAAAGACCGGGTCGGTCGGGCGCGCGCGGGAGAACAGGGTAATGCAGGACTGGAATTTCAGGTCATCCGGGCGCCCGAAGATCGCCTCGACCTGCTGCCAGGAATCCGCCGCCCGCATCACCAGGCGGGTGCATTCGACCAGACGCGGCCCCAGCACCGGATGGGCCATGTAGGCGCTGGCCTCGGCCTTGCCGGAGAGGCCGTAAAAGGCGGCGTTCGCGCTGTGGCCCAGGCCCGCCAGCTGGGGGAAGATGAACCACATCCAGTGGCTGCGCTTGCGGCCGGTTTTCAGCTCGTGCAGCACGGTGTCATGGACAGGATCCTGGGCATCGATGAATCTTTGCAG
>CAZWXK010000011.1:0-52473 GCA_964637875.1 uncultured Rhodobacter sp. | reverse complement strand
CCTGTTTGTTGGCGGGCAGGCCGCGCGATGCTATCACCCGCCCCTACCCGGCCCGCATGTGGTTTCACGCCGCAGCCCCAGCGGGGGCCAGCCCCCGCACCCCCGGCGTATTTCGGCAAAGAAGAAGGGGCCTCAGTCGCGGTGGCGGCGGGAATAGCCGTTGGGAGGGGGCGGCGACCAGCCTTGCAGGGCGGTGGGCTCGGGGGCATGGATCTCGACCGCCAGGGGATGGCAGGTGGCGACGTCGCTGGAATGGGTGGTCGAACAATCCCCGCCGGGGCAGGCCGACAGCGCGCCAAGGAGGTCGATCTCGGCCACGAATTCCAGATGGTCGCCGGGGCGCACGGGGCTGGCCTTCATGAAATACTGGTGGGTGTCGCGGGTAAAGCCCGTGCACATGAAGACATTCAACACGTCATGGACATGGCCCTCGGCCTGTGTATCGGTCATGCCGGTTTGCGCGGCCAGCGCGCGGATCAGGTTGGAATGGCAGCAATGGTGGTATTCGCCCCCGCCAAGCAGGGTATTGGTATAGGGATCGCAGCGGGTGCCGATCACGTCATGGACCGAGGCGCCGTCATCGTCAAACCCGTACCAGTCGAGCGTGTCGTGGGTGATGGTCGCCATCGGGCGCAGATGGGGAAATGACGACCACAGGCTGTCACCCGTGGACAGATGGGTGCCGTGCAGGGCGCGGGTCTTGCCGGAATAGAAGCGCTCGGACAGGTCGTTTGCATTCCACAGGTTGAGGTCGCCCACCTGCGGCCCCTCGGGCGCAGTGATGCGAAAGAAATGCCCCTGCGGGACGTGAAAACAGCGGGCCTCGCGCGCAGGCACGGTGACGGTTTCAAGCAGGCGCAATGTCCTGCGGGCCTTGCGGAACAACGCCATGGGGCGCGCGGGCAGGGTTGCGGTGGGATAGGCGATCACGGGCGGTGCCGCGCGGCAGGCGTCGGCGTCGGGCGGGGCGGGGTTTTCGGGGGTGTTCTTCATGGTCATCCTCGGGTTTTCGCATGATCCTGTATCGGATCACCGCGCCGCGCAATGCGCCTGTGTCGCAGGGATCGAAAAACCGGCGAGATGCGGTTTTCGTTTGCGCGCGCATTCGCTAACAAGGGGCGAAAACAGATTCAGGTCAACAACAAGGTTCAGCCATGTCCCCATCGCGCGACGTCAAGGATTACATCCGCACCATTCCCGATTTCCCCCATGAGGGGATCATGTTTCGCGACGTGACCACGCTGTTTGCGGATGCCCGCGGCTTTCGCACCGCAATCGACCAGCTGCTGTTTCCCTATGCGGGCGAGCGCATCGACAAGGTGGCCGGGCTCGAGGCGCGGGGCTTTATCCTGGGGGGTGCGATTGCGCACCAGCTTTCGGTCGGCTTCGTGCCGATCCGCAAGAAGGGCAAGCTGCCCGGTTCCACAATCGAGCAGGAATACAAGCTGGAATATGGCGAGGCGGTGATGGAGATGCATGACGACGTGCTGCAACCCGGCGAGCGCATCCTGCTGGTCGATGACCTGCTGGCCACCGGCGGCACGGCCGAGGCCGGCATCCGCCTGATCGAGCGCGCGGGTGCCGAGGTCGCGGGCTGTGCCTTCATCATCGACCTGCCCGATCTCGGCGGGGCCGCGCGGCTGAAAAAGCTGGGCATGAAGGTGCATGCGCTGTGCGCGTTCGAGGGCGAATAGGGGCGCTCAGACCTCGATCTGCACGGTCTGGTCGAAAAACACCTCTTGCAGATTGTCGCCGGGGCCGGCGCGGTCAATGACCAGAAAATCCTGTGCATCCCCAAGCACCAGCAGCGGGTGGTGCCATGTGCCCGCGCGGTAATTGAGCCCCTGATCGCCATGGCACAGAAAGGCACGGCAGGCCGCGGGTTCGGGGCGCGCGGCCACGACCGCCAGCCAGTCGCGCCCGCCCAGCGGCATGAATGCCTGGCTGCCCAGCGGGTGACATTCCAGCATCATGACGCGCAACGGCCGGGGCCTGCCGCGAAAGATCGACAGGATCACCTCGGCGTCCGAGGTCGCGCGTGCCAGCGCGTGAAACCGGGTGGTGAAACCGTCATTGATCTCGATCGCGGTGGCAGGATCGGCCTCGATCACCTCGCCGAACGGGGCAAAGGCATCGGGGCTCAGCGGCTCGGGGTGCAGGATCATGGCAGCCTCAGCGCCGGGTGGCGGTTCACATCCTTGTACAGCAGATAGCGAAACGGCCCCGGCCCGCCCGCATAGCAGGCCTGCGGGCAAAAGGCGCGCAGCCACATGAAATCGCCGGCCTCGACCTCGACCCAATCTTGGTTCAGCTTGTAGACCGCCTTGCCCTGCAACACATACAGCCCGTGTTCCATGACATGGGTTTCCTCGAAGGGGATCACGCCGCCGGGCTGAAAGGTGACGATGTTCACATGCATGTCGTGGCGCATGTCGTCGGGATCGACAAAACGCGTGGTGGCCCAGGCGCCCCCCGTGTCGGGCATGGGGGTCGGGGTAATGTCGGCCTCGTTGGTGACAAGGGCGTCGGGCGCGGGGATGCCCTCGACCGGCTGATACGCCTTGCGGATCCAGTGGAAAGTGGTTTCGGTGTCGCTGCCGTTGGCAACCGTCCAGTCAGCCCCCGGGGGGATATAGGCATAGCCCCCCGGTTTCAGCGCGTACTGCGCACCGTTCACGGCCAGCGACAGCTCGCCCGAGGTCACGAACAGCACGGCCTCGGCACCGGTGTCGGGTTCGGGGCTGTTCGAGCCGCCGCCGGGGGCAAGTTCGACGATATATTGGGCGAATGTCTCGGCAAAGCCGGTCATGGGGCGGGCCAGGATCCAGGCCCGCGCGCCCTGCCAGTGCGGCAGGTTGCTGGTCACGATGTCGCGCATCACCCCGCGCGGGATGACGACATGGCTTTCGGTGAACACCGCGCGCCCGGTCATCAAACTGTCCTGCGCCGGCAGGCCGGCGGCGGGTATCGCATAGGTCGGGTTGGTCATGGGTCAATCCCTTGAAACAGGCCGCATCAGCTAAAGCGGGTCGTGTGGCCCCGGTCAAGGGGGGAGGGGTGGAAAGGGTTGCCCGGATCGCGGGCCGTGCCCCTGGCCGTGAAACCCGTCTCGCGCGACCCGCTTCCCGCCGGGCAATTCCACGAGGCTGCACACCCCCTGGACAGCCTTCCCGGCTCTTGTTCGCCCGCCTGACAGCATTTGCCGGTCCATACCCCGAGAACATGGTTTCTTCTTTGCACAAATACTCTCGGGGGTGCGGGGGCAGACAGCCCCCGCATGAACGACAGATCGAAAGATCACGGCCGGCCCGCGGACGCGTCAACCCCCCGCCCCAGGTCAACCCCCGCACAAGCCGGATCCAGCCCTTCCACGGCATCGCGGATGACCCCGGTCAGCACCTCGAGCACCTGCGGCCGGGCAAAGCCGTCCCGCGCGACGAGGCAGACAAGGCGGCCGGCGGCGGCGTCGGCCTCGGGCCGCAGGACAACCGAGTCGGCCGCGCGCGGCTGCACGAGGGCCGGGACCAGGGTGACACCATCCCCCGCGGCCACCAGCGCCAGCAGGGTTTCAAGGCTGGTTTCCCGTGTGTTTGCCTTTCCCGCCGATGCCCCGCAGACACCGAGAACCTGGTCGCGCAGGCAGTGGCCATCGGCCAGCAGCAACAGCTCCTCGGGCGCGATCTCGTCCAGTCGGATCCGGTCGCGGCCGGCCAGACGATGCTGGCGCGGCAGCGCGACAAGAAAGGATTCCCCGTAAAGGGGCTGCATGACCAGATTGGGCAGGGCCGGATGCGTTGCCTGGATGATCGCGTCCAGCTTGCCCTCGACAAGCTGCGCCTCCAGGTCGTGGGTCAGGCCTTCGACAAGGCTCAGTTCGAGGCGCGGCATCGCCCTGTGCAACGGGGAAAGGATCAGTGGCGCCAGATAGGGGCCGATGGTTGCGATCATCCCCAGGCGGAACGGGCCCGACAGGGGATCGCGGGCATCCTGCGCCAGGGCGACGATCTCGTCGGACAGCGCCAGCAGGCGGCGCGCGCGTGCGACCACGGCGGCGCCGACCGGCGTGATCCTGACCGAGCGGCTGGTTCGCTCGAACAGGGTGATGCCCAGGCGATCCTCGAGCTTGCGGATCTGGCCGGACAGCGCCGGCTGGCTGACATTGCAGGCACGCGCGGCGCGCCCGAAATGCCCCTCGTCGGCCACCGCAACGACATATTCGAGATCTCGTATATTCATCGGCGATTCCTATCGTTACGATAATAACATTATATTTTATCTATCGTCCAGAACACACTAGGTTGAAGGCATCGCATTCCAAGGAGGATACCGAAATGACCCGACGCCCCGTGACCCGAGATCCCGTGACCCGACATCCCGTCATGACCACCAACAATGGCGCGCCCGTGCCTGACAACCAGAACAGCCTGACCGCCGGGCCGCGCGGCCCGCTGCTGGCGCAGGATTGGCAATTGTTCGAAAAACATGCCAGCTTCAACCGCGAGCGCATCCCCGAGCGTGTCGTCCATGCCAAGGGCTCGGGCGCCTATGGGACGCTGACGATCACCGGCGACATCTCGCAATACACCCGCGCCGCAGCCCTGCAGCCGGGGGCCGAAACCGATCTGTTCCTGCGTTTCTCCACCGTT
This sequence comes from uncultured Rhodobacter sp., assembly GCA_964637875.1. Taxonomy (GTDB): domain Bacteria; phylum Pseudomonadota; class Alphaproteobacteria; order Rhodobacterales; family Rhodobacteraceae; genus UBA5972. The sequence goes on along the minus strand of CAZWXK010000011.1, from coordinate 47,827 downwards.
GCCGGGGAAAAGGGCGCGGCCGATGCCGAGCGCGACGTGCGCGGTTTCGCGATCAAGTTCTATACATCCGAGGGCAACTGGGATCTGGTCGGCAACAACACGCCGGTGTTTTTCATCCGCGATCCCTACAAGTTCATGGATTTCATCCACAGCCAGAAACGCGACCCGCGCTCCAATCTGCGCTCGGCCACCATGCAGTGGGATTTCTGGTCGCATTCCCCCGAAAGCCTGCATCAGGTCACCATCCTGATGTCGGATCGCGGCCAGCCTGCCAGCTATCGGCACATGAACGGCTATGGCTCGCACACCTACAGCCTGATCAATGCCGAAGGCGCGCGCGTCTGGGTCAAGTTCCACTTCAAGACGGAACAGGGCATTCGCAACAACGCCGACACCGCCGCCATCATCGGGGCCGACCGTGAAAGCCACCAGCGCGACCTGTTCAATGCCATCGAGGACGGCGCGTTTCCCCGCTGGAAGATGAAGGTCCAGATCATGACCGAGGAACAGGCCCGCAACGCGCCCTTCAACCCCTTCGACCTGACCAAGGTCTGGCCGCACGCCGACTATCCGCTGATCGAGCTGGGCACGCTGGAACTGAACCGCAACCCCGAGAACTATTTCGCCGAGGTCGAACAGGCCTCGTTCACGCCGGCCAATGTGGTGCCCGGCATCGGCCACAGCCCCGACAAGATGCTGCAGATGCGCATCCTGTCCTATGGCGATGCCCAGCGCTATCGCGTCGGTGCCAACCACCAGCACCTGCCGGTGAATGCCCCGCGCTGCCCGGTGCACAACTATCAGCGCGACGGCGCCATGCGGTTCGATGCCAATGGCGCGGGTGCGGTGAATTACGAACCCAACAGCTTTGGCGGCCCGGTCGAGGATCCTTCGGTCAAGGAACCGCCGCTGGCGCTGGAGGGCGCTGCCGATCGCTACGATCACCGCGCGGGCAATGACGACTACAGCCAGGCAGGCGACCTGTTCCGCCTGATGCCCGAGGACGAGCGCGAGCGCCTGATGGACACCATCGCCGCCGAGATGGAGGGGGTGCCGGCCGAGATCGTCGATCGCCAGATCGGTCATTTCCGCAAGGCCGACCCCGCCTATGGCGCGGGCGTGGCCCGGCGTCTGGGCCGCTGAGCGCGCCGATGATATCCGCCTGCCCCTTTCCGGGGGCGGGCGCGACGCCGTTTGACCCTGCCGGCAGGGCGGGCTAGGTTCGGCGGCGACATCACACCGTCAGCAAGCCGCCAGAGGTTCACGATGCAGCAGGCCGAGGATTACCGGGCCGAGGTTCGGGCCCTTGCCGATCTTGTCGATCCCCTGGGCGATGACGATTTCGACATCCGCACCCAGTTTCGCGACTGGACCATCAATGACGTGATCGGCCATCTCTACATGTTCGATGTGGCCGCGCTGAAAACATTGCGGGGCGAAGGGGAATTCGCGGCATTTTTCGCCCCCATCCAGGCACAGCTGGCCAAGGGCGCCAGCCTGCGCGACGCCCAGATCCCCTGGCTGGGCGGCCTTGCCGGGCGCGCGCTGTTTGCGCGCTGGCGGGAAAACGCCCGGGCCGTGGCCGATGCCTATGCACAGGCCGACCCCAGGCAGCGGGTCAAATGGGCCGGCCCCGACATGAGCGCGCTTTCCTCGATCACCGCGCGCCAGATGGAAACCTGGGCCCATGGGCAGGAGGTATTCGACATCCTCGGCAAGGAAAGGGTCGAAACCGACCGCATCCGCAACATTGCCCATCTGGGGGTGGCGACCTTTGGCTGGAGTTTTGCCAATCGCGGGCTGGACGTGCCCGAACCGGCGCCCCATGTGGTGTTGACATCGCCCTCGGGCGCCACATGGGAATGGAACGATCCGCAGCCCGACAACCGGGTCAGCGGAAGCGCCGTCGATTTTGCCCGAGTCGTGACCCAGGTCAGGAACATCGGCGACACGAAACTGCGGCCGGTCGGCGGGGTCGCCTCTGCGTGGATGGCCATTGCGCAATGCTTTGCCGGGCCGCCGGCCGACCCTCCGTCAGCGGGCACGCGGGGCGTCGGGGGCATGCCGCAGGGGTGATTGCGGCCGCCCTGCGCCGGGTCCCGCGGCGCGCGCGGTGGAGAAGATGAAAATATCCCCTTGCGGGTTCGGAAAATTTTGACCTCGCTCCGGGAATATGTCAGTATTTCGGACGTGACGAAATTTGAGTTTCGCATCTCGGGAGGAAACATGAAACACATGCTAATGGCAGGGGCAGTGACCCTTGCATCAACCGTATTCGCGCTGAGCGCATCGGCTCAGACGATCACGCTGGGCGCGGCGGTGTCGCAGTCGGGCAAGTACTCGACAAACGGCATGCACACCATCAACGGCTACAACCTGGCGGTCGAGCTGATCAACGCCCGTGGCGGTGTCAAGGTGGGCGACACGACCTACAAGCTGGCGATCAAGTATTACGATGACGAATCCACCCCCGCGCGGGGTGCGGAACTGGCCGAACGCCTGATCAAGCAGGACGGAATCAAGTTCCTGCTCGGGCCGTACTCGTCCGGCCTGACCAAGGCGATCGCGCCCGTGACCGAGAAATACGGCGTACCCATGGTCGAGGCCAACGGCGCCTCGCGTTCGCTGTTTACCAATGGCTACAAGTACCTGTTCGCGGTGCTTTCGACCTCGGAACAATATCTGTCGTCGGCGGTTTCGCTGGCGGCCGAAATGGCACAGAAGGAGGGGCGCGATCCCTCCAGCGTCAGGATCGCCGCGGCCTTCGAGAACGACCCCTTCAGCCAGGACGTGCGCGCCGGGGTTCTGGATGATGCCAAGAAGTTCGGCATGAAGATCGTCGTCGATGACAGCCTGCCCAAGAACCTGTCGGACATGACCCCGACCATGACCAAGGTCAAGGCGCTGAAACCCGACCTGTTCGTGGTTTCCGGCCACTCCAAGGGCGCGGCAACCGCAACCCGCCAGATGGACGAACAGAACGTCTATGTCCCGATGGTGGCCATGACGCATTGCGATTCGGCCGACATCGTCGGCAAGTTCGGCAAGGCCGCCGAGGGGATCCTCTGCGCCGCCCAGTGGGCGCCTTCGCTGACCTACAAGGACGACCTGTTCGGCACGGCCGCCGATTTTGCCAAGATGTTCAAGGAAAAATACGGCTACGCACCGCCCTACCAGGCCGCTGAATCGGCTGCTGCCGTCGAAGTGTTCACCAAGGCGTTCGAGCGCGCCGGCTCGCTGGATCAGGCCAAGGTGCGTGACGCCCTGGCAGCGACCGACATGCAGACATTCTATGGCAACATCAAGTTCGACAAGAACGGCAAGAACATCGCCAAACCGATGGTCCTGTACCAGGTGCAGAATGGCGAGCTGGTTGTCGTTGCCCCCACGAAATGGGCACAGGCCAAGGTCGTTTTCCCGCGCAAGCGCAACTGACGCGCCCGCAAGACGAGTAACACCGGGAGGGGCATTCGTGCCCCTCTCGACATATCCGGCACCAAGAGCGGCAAGGGACAGACCGTATGGACAACATGCTTGCGAACCTTCAACTCCTGACCAGCCTCGCGCCAACGATCAATCTGGAGCTCATCGCAAACGGCCTTCTGGTCGGCGCGATCTTTGCCCTGATCACCTATGGCATGGCACTGGTCTGGGGGGTGATGGACATCATCAACGTGGCACAGGGCGCATTCGTGATCCTGGGGGGGTACGTTTCATTCTATTTCGTCAATGCGATGTTCCAGATAGCGCCCGATACGCCGCGCCTGTTGTGGATCATCCTGTCGATGCCCGTCGCCGCGCTGGCGGTCGCGCTGTTTGCACATGTCGTGTTCAAGCTGGTGATCGAGCGGATCCTCGATCGTGACCTTTTCGTCGCACTGCTGGCAACCTTCGGGATCGAGCTGGTGATGCAACAGGGCATGAACCAGTTCTTTTCCGCCGAAGAGCGCGTGATCGACGCGCAATTGCCGACATTCGCCTTCATGGATTACATGGTGAACATCCCGGGCTCGCGCCTGCTGGGGGCGTCGCTGGGGATCGTTGCGGCCATCTTCATCGTCGGGCTCGTGCGCTATTCGCGCTTTGGGCGGGCAATACGGGCAACGGCCCAGAATGTTCGGGCGGCCCGCATCATGGGCATCGACACCAATCGCGTCTATGCCATGACATTTGCGCTGAACGGGGCGATCTGCGGCATTGCGGGCTCGATCGTCGCCTTTGTCTATGTGATCCAGCCGTTTCAGGGCCTCGTCTATACCCTGCGGGCATTTGCCATCGTCATTCTGGCGGGCATCGGCAATGTCGTCGGCGTGATCTTTGCCGCGCTGGGGCTGGGGGTCTATGAAAACTATTCTGGCTTCATCCTGGGGCCGGAATTCCAGGATGGCATGGTCTTTATCATCGTGCCGATCACGCTGTTGGTGCGCGCATGGATCATGCGCCGCAAACGCCAATATCTGAAATAGGGTCGTCGGTATCATGGCACAGGCAAGAACTTCTCAATGGATCGCCTCGCTGGCCTTTCTGGCGATCGCGGTCGCGGCGCCCTTCGTCCTGCCCAACAACATGTCGCAGCTGGTCGATCTCATGGTCTTTATCCTGATCGCGCTGAGCTGGGACATGCTGGGCGGGCAGATGGGGTACAATTCCTTTGGAAACATCCTGTTCTTCGGGATCGGCATGTATCTGGTGGCCTCGACCCAGGTCTGGATGGGCGGCTATTCTCTGGGCGAATACAATTCCGCCAAGGGCGGCAATCTGGAATCCTTTGTGGTCACGGCACCGGTCTATGTCACCTCGCTGATCGTCGGGCTGGCAGCGGCGGCGGTGCTGAATTATTTCGTCGGATTTCTCGTGGGCGCGCAGCTGTTGCAGACGCGCGGGCATTATTTCGCCGTGGGCACGCTGGGGCTGGGGGTTGCGGCCGGGGAATTCGCCGGCACGATGGATGTGCTGGGCGGTGGCTCGGGGATGAATTTCCTGCAGCCGCCCGAGGGGGTGAACCTGACCATGCTGCTCTATTTCCTGGGGCTGGGCACGGTGATGGTATTCATCGTCTTTCTGATCTGGCTGCACAGGACGCGCTTTGGTTTTGTCATGAACGCGATTCGCGACAACGAGGACAAGGCCGAGGCCATGGGCCTGCCCACCAACAAGGTCAAATCGGTTTCCTGGGCGGTCGCGGCCGTCTTTACCGCCATCGCGGGCGGGCTGTATGGCGCGGGAAAGAATTTCATCGACCCGACCGAAGTTGCCTTTTCCCTGCCCACGATCGGGGTATGGATGCTGCTGATGCCGCTGATGGGCGGCAAGGGCACGTTATGGGGGCCGATCCTTGGTGCCGTGCTCTTCCAGCTGTTCAAGGAGTTCTTCTGGACCTATCTGTTCGGCTGGCAGCGGGTGGCCCTGGGTCTGCTGATCGTGATCATCGTGGTATTCTTCCCCGATGGCGTGATGGGCGGCATCAATGCGCTGCGTGAGCGCCTGTTCGGCAAGTCGAAAACGGCGGCCGAATCCGAGGAGGCCGTGTGATGAGCGAACCCATCCTTGAAATCCGCGGCGTGTCCAAGCATTTCGGCGGCATTTATGCCAATCAGGACATCTCGCTCGACGTGCCCAAGGGGGCGATCATCGGATTGATCGGACCCAATGGTTCGGGCAAATCCACGCTGTTTGGCTCGATCACCGGCTACCACCCCATAGACGCCGGTTCGATCCGCTACGAGGGGCGCGAGCTCAAGCATCTGCGCACCGGCGAGATTGCGCGCCTCGGCCTGATCCGCACCTTTCAGCAGACCCATGTCTATGACGAGATGGACTGTGTGCGAAACATGCTGATTTCGCGCCCCTTGCGCGGGGGCGACCTGCGCAGCCTGCTGCACCACCCCTCGGGCGAAGATCGCGAACGCGCCGAGAATCTGCTGGAATTCGTCGGGTTGGCGTCCAAACGGCATCTGCTGGCGGGATCGCTGTCTTTCGGGCAGCAGAAGCTGCTGGAATTTGCCATGGCGCTGATGAACGAGCCCGACCTCTTGTTGCTGGACGAGCCCACCGCCGGCATCAACCCGACCCTGATCAACGGGCTGATCGACCGGTTGCGCCAGGCGAACGAGCGTTTCGGCGTCACCCTGTTCGTGATCGAACACAACATGCGGGTGATGATGAACCTTGCCCAGGAAATTCACGTGCTGGCCGGTGGCAAGCTGATCGCCAGCGGGGCGCCAAAGGACATTCAGAACGATCCGCGGGTTATCGAAGCCTATCTGGGGGGGAACTGACCATGAGCAGCAAGGAAAGGAGCCCCGACAAACCGGCCGAGGCCAGGCCCGAAACGGGCGCGGAAAAGAAACGCCGCATCTCGGGCTATCACCAGGGCGATGTCAGCACGGTACTGTCGGTGGATGCCGTTGCCAGGGAAGCACAGGAACTGGCCAGCAAGCGCCCCGACCGCGCGGCATTATGGGCCCTTGCCGGCGACGGGCCGCAGCTGACCATAGAGGGGCTGGTTGCGGGATATGGCCGGATGGAGATTCTGCACGGGGTTGACCTGGCCATCGGCAAGGGGCAATCGCTGTGCCTGATCGGGCCCAATGGGGCGGGCAAATCGACCGTGCTGCATTCGATCTACGGCTTTACCCGTATCTGGAAGGGCAGCATTTCCATGGACGGGCGCGACGTGACCCGGGAAAAGCCCAACCGCAAGCTGGCGGAATCGGGGATCGCCTATATCCTGCAGGACAATTCCGTCTTTCCCGACATGACGGTGCGGGAAAACCTGCTGATGGGCGGTTATCTGCTGGACAGCACCAAAGAGGCGGCCGAAAAGGCCGACGCCATCCTGGACAAATACAGTCGCCTTGCGGCACGCGCGCATCAGCCGGCGCGGGTTCTGTCCGGGGGCGAGCGGCGCTTGCTTGAGATTTCGCGGGCGTTGGTGATGGACCCCGAGGTTCTGCTGGTGGACGAGCCCTCGATCGGGCTGGAGCCGCGCTTTATCGACATGGTGTTCGACATCCTGACCGATCTGCAGCACCGCGATGGCAAGACCATCATCATGGTCGAACAGAATGCCCGCAAGGGGCTGGAATTTGCCGATCTCGGCTATGTTCTGGTGGCCGGCGAGGTGGCCATTGCCGACAGGGGCGACGCGCTGCTGGAGAACCCCGATGTGGGGCGGCTGTTCCTGGGCGGCTGAGGGGCACCATGCGGGGGCCAGCCCCCGCACCCCCGGAGTATTTGGGCAAAGAAGAAGGCAGCTGCGCGCGGCTGCCTTTTCATTCCGGCGGGGGCAACTATAACAGGGGCCAGTTCTGCCGGAGGTTTTCATGCAGCGCCCGATTCCCCTGACCCGCGACGTCGTTTTCATCGGTGGCGGCCATGCGCATGCGCTGGTGCTGCGCCGCTGGGGGATGAAGCCGCTTGCGGGGGTGCGCCTGACGGTGATCGACCCGAACCCGACCGCGCCCTATTCGGGAATGCTGCCGGGGTATATCGCCGGGCATTACCGGCAGGCCGATCTGGAAATCGATCTTGTCAGGCTGTGCCGCTTTGCGGGCGCGCGCCTGGTGGCGGCGCGCGCCATCGGGATCGACCGCGCGGCCAGGCGCGTGCGGGTTGAGGGGCGGCCGGATATTTTCTATGACATTGCCTCGATCGACATCGGCATCACTTCGGATCTGCCATCGCTGCCCGGTTTTGCCGAACATGCGGTGGGGGCCAAGCCGCTGGGCGACTATACGCGGCGCTGGCGGCGTTTTCTGGACGATGTGGCGGCCGGGCGGGTTGCGCCGGAAATTGCGGTGATCGGTGGCGGCGTTGCGGGGGTTGAACTGGCGCTGGCGATGCACCATGCGCTGGAAACACAGGGCGCGCAGCCGCGTGTCACGGTGGTCGAAGCCCGCCGCGCGCTGCCCGATCTGGGCGACAAGACCCGGCATGCGCTGCTGCGGCGTCTGAAAAAGGCGGGTATCGGGCTGATCGAAGGGGTTGGCGTGGTCGAGGTCTGCGCCGATCGGGTGCGGTTGTCGGATGGCGCCGAGGTGCCTTCGGCCCTGACCCTGGGGGTTGCCGGGGCACGGCCGCAGGAATGGCTGCGCGACACGGGGCTGGACCTGCATGAGGGGTTCGTCAAGGTCGGCCCGACCCTGCACACGCTGACGGATGCGCGCATATTTGCCGCCGGCGATATCGCCCATCTGACCCATGCGCCGCGGCCCAAGGCCGGGGTCTATGCGGTACGCGAGGCGCCGTTTCTGTATGACAACATCCTTGCCGCGCTGACGGGGGGAAAGGCGCGGAAATACCGCCCGCAAAAGGATTATCTCAAGCTGATCTCGCTGGGCGGACGCGAGGCGCTGGCAGACAAGTTTACCATGCGCGGCGAGGGGCCGGGCCTGTGGCGGCTCAAGGACCGGATCGACCGGAAATTCATGCGCAAGTTTCACGAGTTGCCGGAAATGAAACCGCCAGCCCTGCCGGCGGTGGTTGCCGATGGCGTGCGCGAGATGGTCGAGGGGCACCCGCCGCTATGTGGCGGCTGCGGGGCCAAGGTGGCCGCAGGGCCCTTGCGTGAAAGCCTTGCCGGGCTGAAGGTGCTGCAACGTGACGATATATTGCCGCTGCCGGGCGATGATGCGGCGGCAGTGAAATGCGGCGACGGGTTTCAGGTGATCAGCACCGATCATCTGCGCGCATTTTCGGCCGATCACTGGCAGATGGCGCGCATTGCCGCCAATCACGCGCTGGGCGATATCTGGGCGATGGGGGCAAGCCCGCAATCGGCGCTGGCCAGCATCACCCTGCCCGAGATGCGCCCAAGCATGCAACGCGCCACGCTGGATGAAATCATGGCGGCGGCAACCGAGGTGTTTTCGGCCGCAGGCGCCGCGATCATCGGTGGCCACACCATGCTGGGGGCCGAGCTGGTGATCGGCTTTACCGTGACGGGGCTGTGCGAACGCCCGATCACGCTGGCAGGCGCACAGGCGGGCGACGTGCTGATATTGACCGGCCCCATCGGCAGCGGCGTTTTGCTGGCGGCCGAGATGCGCGGCCAGGCCGATGGCCGCAACGTGGTTTCCGTTTGGCGCGAGATGGGGCGCGACAAGGGGCCGGCGGCGGCGCTGCTGACACGGGCCCACGCCATGACCGATGTGACGGGTTTCGGCCTGGCGGGGCATCTGATGGGGATGCTCGAGGCCTCGAAACTGGCGGCGCGGCTGGATCTGACGGCGCTCCCGCTGATGCAGGGGGCCGAGGAACTGGCCGCAGCTGGCGTGCGGTCGTCACTGTATCAGGGCAACCGGGCGTCGCTGGCGCTGGATCTGCCGGAAAGCCCGCGCGTCGATCTGCTGTATGATCCGCAGACGGCTGGCGGGCTGCTGGCGGCGGTGGATGCCGGGCAGGCGGCCGGTATCGTCGAAAAGCTGCGGGCAAAAGGTTACCGCGCGGCGATCATCGGGTGGCTTGAGGAAGGCGCGCCCTCAATCCGGCTGGGGGCCTGACCAGCTGTCCATGATCTCGACAAGGCGCGCGGCGGTGCGGGCGAGGTCGGCATCGGACATGTCGGACATCTCGACCTCTTGCAACACGCCGACGCCGAGGCGTTCCTGCGATTTGGCATAGCGCGGGTCGTAATGGCGTTCCATCAGGGTGCGGGCCAGCGCCACATGATCGCCATCGGCGGCCTGTTTCAGCCATTCCTCGATCTGTTCGCGCGCATGAAAGCCGCGCAGCGCATTGATGCGGTTTTCCAGCTTGTCGCGATCCTCGACAAGATCGGCATAGGCGCGGGTCAGATATTGCGCGCGCGACGCAAGCGGGGCCTTCAGGCGGATGCGCGGCGCGGTGCGCATGGCCTTCCACAGCGATGCCGGGATCAGCAGGTTGCCGATACGGTTGGATTCGGCCTCGACCAGCACGGGGCGGGCGGGGTCAAGCGCACGCAGCGCCGCCGCCAGGCGGGTTTCGAACATCTTCTGGCTGGGCTGTGCGGTTGCCACCGGGCCGAAGACCGAGCCCCGGTGTGCGGCAAGACCTTCGAGGTCGAGCATCTGCCCGCCAAGGGCCTGCACCCGCATCAACAGGTCGGTCTTGGCGGTGCCGGTATTGCCGTCAAGCAGCAGGATCCTGTGCGGGATTGCCTCGTCATACAGGGCGCGCACGACCAGCCGGCGATAGCTGCGATAGCCGCCCTCCAGCACCCGCACGCGCCAGCCGATCTGATGCAGGATCGAGGCAAACGAATTCGACCGCTGCCCCCCGCGCCAGCAATAGACAAGGGGCTGCCAGGCGCCATCGCGGTCGGCAAGCGGACCGTCGATATATTCGGCGGCGTGGCGGGCAACGATGGCGGCGCCGATCTTGCGCGCCTTGAAGGGGGCCTCCTGCACATAGATCGTGCCGACGCGGGCGCGTTCCTCGTCATCCAGCACCGGCAGGTTGATGGCGCCGGGGATGTGGTCGGTGGCGTATTCGGTGGGCGAGCGCACGTCGATCACCTGGTCGAAAGGCAGGTCGTCAAGGGCGGCAAGGTTGTCGAGGGCAAATTTCATGGCCCCTTCATGGGGTATCGGAGCGGAAATGGAAAGAGGGGGTGTGGTGCGCATGCGACGGGGCCGAGGCAGGAGCAGGCCCGCGCGCCCAGGCGTATCTGAACAAGCAAGAGGGGAGCATTTTCACCCCAGGGGATCGACGGCCCTGCCCGAGCGAACCGATTCGAGTGCCGCCTCGGCCAGCAGCAGGGCATGAAGGCCGTCACTGCCGCCGGGGACGGCGTTTTCCACGCCTTGTGCCATCTTTGCAAAAGCGGCGATCTCGGCCGCATAGGCGGCCGCATAGCGGGTCATGAAGAAATCATGCAGCGGCGGGCGAAGAAAACCGTCTGCGGTGGCGATCTCGATATCCTCGGGACGCTGGTTTTCGGCCTGCACCATGCCCTTGCTGCCCAGCACCTCGATGCGCTGGTCATAGCCGTAGGCGGCGCGGCGGGAATTGGTGATCACGCATTGCCGGCCCGATGCCGTTGTCAGCAGGACATTGGCGCTGTCATAGTCGCCCAGTTCGGCCATCTGCGCATCGACCAGGACCGAGGCCGTCGCCATGACCGAGGTAATTTCCTCGCCCAGCAGAAAGCGCGCCATGTCGAAATCGTGGATCGTCATGTCGCGAAAGATACCGCCCGAAACCCGGACATAATCGGCTGGCGGCAGGCCGGGATCGCGCGAGGTGATGGTCAGCATTTCGACATCCCCGATGCGGCCCTGGTCAATGGTCCGTTTCAGCGCCGCGAAATGCGGATCGAACCGGCGGTTGAAGCCGACCATCAGGCGTGCGCCTGTTTGCGCAACCACGTCCAGACAGGCGCGCACGCGCCCCACGTCAAGGTCGATGGGCTTTTCGCAAAAGATCGCCTTGCCGGCACGGGCGAACAGTTCGATCAGATCGGCATGCGTGCTGGTGGGGGTGCAGATCAGCACCGCGTCGATATCGTCGGCGCCCGCGATGTCGTCGATGCTGCGCAGGCTTGCGCCAATTTCCGTGGCCAGTGCGCGCGCGGCCTGCTCGTTGGCGTCGGCGACGGCAACAAGGCGGGCATTGCGGTTGTGACTGACAGCTTCGGCATGCACGCGGCCGATGCGCCCGGCGCCGAGAAGGGCAAGGTTGATGGTCATGTCGCGGCTCTCCGGTCGGTTTGCAGATGGACGCGCCCGCCGCTGCGCGCGGCCTCGGCCACGGCATGGATCACGCGCTCGTATTCCAGCGCCTTGGCGAAATCTGGATGCGCTGGCCGGTCCGACGCAATCGCGTGCAGAAATTCCGCCGCCTCGATCACCTTGAGGTCGTTGAAGCCCAGCTGATGGCCCGGCGCCGGGCAAAAGGCGCCAAAGGGCTCGTGCGCGGGCCCGGTCAGGATGGTGCGAAACCCCTGCTCGGCCTCGGGGCCTTCACGCATGAAAAGGCGCAGCTCGTTCATGCGTTCCTGATCGAAACAGATCATGCCGCGCGTGCCGTGAACCTCCCATGCCAGGCGGTTCTTGCGGCCCCAGGCGCTGCGCGAAGTGGACAGCGAGCCATGCGCGCCATTGGCAAAGCGTACGAGTGCGGTTGCGACGTCCTCGTTTTCCACCGGCGCGCGGCCGGATCCGTCGGCCAGCGGGCGGGTTTCGTGGATCGTGCGCATGTCGGCAATCAGGCTGTCGATGGGCCCGCACAGCCCATCGGCCATCGACACCAGATGACAGCCCATGTCGCCCAGCGCGCCAAGGCCGGCCTGCGCAATGCGCGCACGCCATGTCCATGGCAGATCGGGATCGGCCTGGTAATCCTCGTCCACCCAGCCGCGGAAATGCACGATTTCGCCGATCGCGCCGTCGCGGATCAGGCGCAGCGCATGGGTAAAGGCCGGATTGCGGATATAGTTGTAGCCGACGATGGTTTTCACACCCGCATCGCGGGCGGCGGCCGCCATCTCGGCTGCCTGTGCCAGCGTCAGCGCCATCGGCTTTTCGCACCAGACATGCTTGCCCGCGGCAAGTGCGGCCAGCGCCATTTCGTGATGCATGTGGTTGGGCGTGGTGATCGAGACGATATCTACCGCAGGGTCGCGCATCACCTCGTGCCAGTCATCGGTTGCGCGGGCAAACCCGAACTGGGCGGCCATGTCGTGCGCCCTGTCGGCGGGCGTGTCGCAAAGGATTTCCAGCCGCGGCGTCGGCACGTCGCCGAAAACGGCCCGCACCGCAGCCCAGGCCAGCGCGTGGGCCTTGCCCATGAAGCCGGTTCCGACAAGACCGATGCCCGGTGACTGCATTTGCGTGGACTCCTGACGCGGGACAAAATAGAATATTTATTCCAGCGTATGGATGGTTCTGGAATACGCCCTTGTCAAGAACAAAGGAACGGAGATGAGCGATACCCTTTCCCCGGCCTCGATCGAGGAATTTCGTACCCGGCTGACCCAGGTTTCGGACGGCCTGCCCAAGAGGTTGCGCCAATGCGCCGATTTCGTTGCCCGCAATCCCGAGCGCATCGCCGTTTCGACCGTTGCCGAGCTGGCCGAGGCAGCAGGGGTGCAGCCCTCGGCCTTCATGCGGTTCTGCCAGATCATGGGGTTTTCCGGGTTTTCGCAAATGCAGAGGCTGTTTCGCGACAGCTATGCCCAGCGCTGGCCCGATTATCGCACCCGGCTGGAAAATCTGAAATCATCGGGCAATGGCAGCCCCTCGGCCCTGCTGGCCGAATTCGTCGAAGCCGGGCGGTTGTCGCTGGCGAACCTGGCCCATACGGTCGAGGCTGGTGCCCTGGAAAAGGCGGTCGAGGTCCTGGCCGGGGCAAGGATGATCCATCTTGTCGGCATGAAACGCGCCTTTCCGGTGGCCAGCTATCTGTCCTACATCTTTGACAACATGGACATTCCGTCATTTCTGCATGACCGGGTCGGGAATCTCGACCACAGGCATGCAATCCTGCCGGGCGATGCGCTGGTTGCGATCACATTCGCGCCCTATACCCGCGAGACGGTGGAGCTGGCCTCCTTTGCCCGCGACAAGGGCTGTGCGTTGGTGGCTCTGACCGATTCCCTGAACAGCCCGCTGCATCGTCTCGGGGCGGCCGCATTGATGATTTCCGAGGTCGATGTGGGGGCCTTTCGTGCGCTTTCGGCCACCTTCTCGCTGACTGTTGCCCTGGCGGTTGCGGTAGGAACAAGGCGCAATTCCCGTCGTCGCTAGAAGTTTTATGTTGATTTTATCTATTTTGGAATAAATATTCCATGATACGGTTCGGCAGCGGCGGATGATTCTGCCTGCTCACCGTATTTCCGCGCGCAGGGCAGGATCGCTCGACGTGGGGGAAATCTGAACCAAGGGAGAGAGAGATGAGAAAACCAATCACCGCATTCCTTGCGGCCGTGATGAGCCTCGGCGCCATGGCCGGGATCACCGCAACACCTGCTGCGGCTGCGGGCGAGCGCTTTGTGCTGATCAGCCACGCGCCCGACAGCGACAGCTGGTGGAACACCATCAAGAACGCGATCAAGATCGCCGGTCAGCAAATGGATGTGACCGTCGAGTATCGCAATCCGCCCACTGGCGATCTGGCCGACATGGCCCGTATCGTGGAACAGGCCGCCGCCAGCGGCCCGGATGGCATCATCGTGACGATTGCCGATTACGACGTGCTGAAAGGTCCGATCACCTCGGCCGTGGACCAGGGCATTCCGGTCATCACCATCAACTCGGGCACGGCCGAGCAATCGGAAAAGCTGGGCGCCTTGATGCATGTCGGCCAGCCTGAATACACCGCCGGTTTCGAGGCCGGCAAGCGGGCGAAAAAGGCGGGTGTCAAGTCGTTCCTGTGCGTGAACCACTATATCACCAACCCGGCCTCGGTCGAACGCTGCAAGGGCTTTGCCGATGCGATCGGTGCTGACGTGAAATCGAGCATGATCGACAGCGGCCAGGACCCGGCCGAGATCAAGAACAAGGTGCTGGCCTATCTGACCGCCCACCCCAAGACCGACGCCATTCTGACATTGGGTCCGACCTCGGCCCATCCCACATTGTCGGCGCTGGATCAGGCCGGGCTCAAGGGGCAGATCTATTTCGGCACCTTTGACCTGTCGCAACAGATCGCGGCGGCCATCAAGGACGGCACCATCGCCTTTGCCATCGACCAGCAGCCGTTCCTGCAGGGCTATCTGCCGGTCGTGATCCTGACGAATTATGTCCGTTATGGCGTGCTGCCCTCGGGCAACATCAACTCGGGGCCCGGCTTCATCACCAAGGACAATATTGCCCTGGTCGAGAAATACGCGGGCGTCTACCGCTAGGAATCACCATGAGGGGCGGCGCGAACCGCCGCCCCCATATCCGCCGCGCATAGCGGCGACAGGCCATCGCAGGGGGGAAGCATGTCCGACGAACGCATGAAACAGGTCTCGACCCTGAGACGCATCATGATCCGGCCCGAGCTGGGCGCGATCTCGGGGACCATCCTTGTATTTGTCTTTTTCCTGATGATCGCCGGCGACAGCGGCATGTTCGCGCCGCAGGGCATTCAGAACTGGTCTGTCGTTTCGGCCCAATTCGCCATCATCGCGGTCGGCGCATGTCTGCTGATGATCGCGGGCGAATTCGACCTTTCGGTCGGCTCGATGATCGGCTTTGCCGGCATCCTGATCGCCATTCTTTCGGTACAGTGGGGCTGGCCCAGCTGGCTGGCGATACTGACCGCCTTTGCCATCTGCGTCTCGATCGGGGCGCTGAACGGATTTCTTGTCATCAAGACGGGTCTGCCCAGCTTTATCGTGACGCTTGCCTTTCTTTACATCCTGCGGGGGCTGACGATATGGCTGTCGATCCTGACCACGCAGAAAACCGTGATCGGGGGCGTACGCAAGGCCGCCGAGGGTGACTGGCTGGCGCCCGTCTTTGGCGGCAAGATCCTGACCGGCCTGTTTCAGTGGATGGGAAATCAGGGCTGGATCGAAACCTTTTCCCGTGGCACGCGGGCCGGCCAGCCCGTGGTCGAGGGGATTCCCATGCTCATCATCTGGGCGCTGGGGCTGATCATATTTGGCCAGTGGCTGCTGACACGCACGCGTTTCGGCAACTGGATATTTGCCGCCGGCGGCGATGCGCAGGCGGCATCCTATGTCGGGGTGCCGGTCAACCGGGTCAAGATACTGATGTTCATGTTCACGGCCTTTACGGCCACGGTCTTTGCCACCGCGCAGGTGATGGAATTCGGGTCTGCCGCCGCCGACCGCGGGCTGCTCAAGGAATTCGAGGCGATCATCTCGGTCGTCATCGGTGGCGCGCTGCTGACCGGCGGATACGGCTCGGTCGTGGGCGCGGCCCTTGGGGCGCTGATATTCGGCGTCGTGCAGCAGGGGCTGTTCTTTTCGGGCGCCGAAAGTTCGCTGTTCAGGGTGTTCCTGGGCACCATCCTGATTCTGGCCGTGATCCTGAACACCTATATCCGCCGCATCATCACGGGGGAGCGTTGAGATGACCCAGCCAATCATTGAAATGAAGGATATAGAAAAGCATTTCGGCCCCGTGATCGCGCTTGGCGGTGTCAGTTTCGACGTCTGCCCGGGCGAGGTGCATTGCCTGCTGGGCGACAACGGCGCGGGCAAGTCCACATTTATCAAGACGATGTCGGGGGTGCACAAGCCCACCAGCGGCACCATCCTGTTCGAGGGGCGCGAAATGCATTTCGACAGCCCGCGCGACGCGATGGCAGCGGGCATCGCCACCGTCTATCAGGATCTGGCGATGATCCCCTTGATGTCGGTGACGCGAAACTTCTGGATGGGCAACGAGCCGGTGCGCAAGATCGGCCCCTTCCGCATGATGGATTTCGCCCGCGCCAACCGCGTGACGATGGAGGAGATGGCCCGGATGGGCATCAATCTGCGCGAACCGAACCAGGCCGTAGGCACGCTTTCGGGTGGCGAACGTCAGACGGTCGCGATTGCGCGCGCCGTCTATTTCGGCGCCAAGGTGCTGATCCTGGACGAACCCACATCGGCCCTTGGCGTGCGCCAGACCTCGAACGTGCTGGCCACCATCGACAAGGTGCGCAAGGGCGGCATTGCGGTGGTGTTCATCACCCATAATGTGCGCCACGCGCTGGCGGTGGGCGACCGTTTCACCGTGCTGAACCGGGGCCGTACGTTGGGCACCGCCAGGCGGGGCGAGATCACCCCCGAGGAACTCCAGGATCTGATGGCCGGCGGGCAGGAGCTGGCGCAGCTGGAAAGCTCGCTCGGGGGAACCGTATGACCGGGGCGCGCCTGGATGTCATCACGATCGGGCGGGCCTCGGTCGATCTCTATGGTGCCCAGGTCGGTGGGCGGCTTGAGGACATGCGCAGTTTCGACAAGTATATCGGCGGCTCGCCCGCAAATATCGCCACGGGGGCTGCGCGTCTGGGTCTGAAATCGGCGCTGATCACGCGCGTTGGCGACGAACATATGGGTCGCTTCATCCGCGAGGAACTGGCGACCGAGGGTGTCGAGACAGACGGGGTGATCACCGACCCCGAACGCCTGACCGCGCTGGTCCTGCTGGGGATTCGCGACCGCCAGCATTTTCCGCTGATCTTCTACCGCGAAAACTGCGCCGACATGGCGCTGTGCGAGGACGATATCGACCCCGCATTCATCAGGCGCGCAGGCTGCGTGGTGGCAACAGGTACGCATCTGAGCCACCCCCGCACCACGGCCGCCGTCCTCAAGGCGTTGCGAATCGCGCGCGCGGCCGGCATCAGGACGGCGCTTGATATCGACTATCGCCCCAACCTGTGGGGGCTGGCCGGCCACGGCGCGGGCGATGCGCGTTTCATCGACAGCCCGACCGTTACCGCGCGCTTGCAGGAAACCCTGGGGCTGTTCGACCTGATCGTCGGCACCGAGGAGGAATTCCACATCGCCGGCGGCAGTACCGACACGGTTGCGGCACTGCGCGCAGTGCGCAACCTTACCGATGCGACCCTGGTGTGCAAGCGCGGCCCCGCGGGGGCCAGCGCCTTTGCAGGCGACATCCCCGACAGCCTGGACGACGGTATTTCAGGGCCGGCCTTTGCGGTCGAGGTGTTCAACGTGCTGGGGGCCGGTGACGGTTTCATGGCCGGGCTGTTGCGCGGCTGGCTGAAGGGCGAGGACTGGCCGACCGCGCTGACCTGGGCCAATGCCTGCGGCGCCTTTGCCGTCAGCCGCCACGGCTGCACCCCCGCCTATCCCAGCTGGGAGGAATTGCAGTATTTTCTGGATCGCGGCGCCACCACGGCCGCGCTGCGCCATGACGGGGCGCTGGAACAGATCCATTGGGCCACCACGCGCCATGGCGACTGGCCGGTGATGCGGGTCTTTGCCTTTGACCACCGGATGCAGTTCGAACAGATGCCGGGCGCCAGCCCCGAACGTATCGGGACATTCAAGATACTGTGCCTGAAGGCCGCTCTGCGGGTCGCTGGCGGGCGCGATGGATACGGCATCCTGTGCGATGGCCGTCTGGGGCAAGAGGCCCTGTTTGCGGCTGCCGGCACCGGCCTGTGGATCGGCCGCCCGGCCGAGCGGCCCGGCTCGCGCCCGCTGACGCTGGAGGCCGAACTCGGCCCCGATCTGGGCGGGCTGGGCGAGTGGCCGCGGGGCCATGTCGTCAAGGTGCTGTGCTTTGCCCATCCCGATGACGGCCCCGCCTTGATGCGCGCGCAGGGCGAAACCATGTTGCGGCTGTTCAAGGCGGCGCGGCGCAACGATCTGGAATTCCTGCTGGAACTCATCCCCTCGAAACACGGCCCCGTTGATGACGACACGACAGCGCATTTGATCGAACATTTCTATGATCTGGGCCTGTGGCCCGACTGGTGGAAGCTGGAGCCCTTGGCCTCGCATGCGGCATGGGAAAACGCCTGCGCCGCCATCAAGCGGCGCGATCCCCGTTGCCGGGGCGTCGTGGTGCTGGGGCTCGAGGCCGATCACGAGGCCCTGGCTGCCAGCCTGCGCAAGGCCGCCCGTTGCCCGCTGGTGCGTGGCTTTGCCGTCGGGCGCACGATATTTGCGGATGCGGCGCGCCGGTGGTTCGCGGGCGAGATCGACGACGACAGCGCGGTGCGGGACATGGTAGAAAAATACCGCGCGCTTTGCGATGTCTGGGATCGGGCGCGCGCAACAGGAGAAACGGCATGAAAACCATCCGTCTGACCATGGCACAGGCGCTCGTGCGCTATCTGGCGGCGCAAAAGGGGCCAGATGGCACGCGCTTTCTGGCGGGTGTCTGGGCGATCTTCGGCCACGGCAATGTCGCCGCCCTGGGCGAGGCGCTGTTTGCCGCCGGCGACGCGTTGCCCACCTGGCGCGGCCATAACGAACAGACCATGGCGCATGCCGCGATCGCATATGCCAAGGCAAGCCGGCGACAGCATGCGATGGCGGTCACGTCGTCCATCGGCCCCGGTGCCACAAACATGGTGACCGCCGCCGCCCTTGCCCATGTCAATCGCCTGCCGGTGCTGTTTCTGCCCGGCGACGTGTTCGCCAACCGTCGCCCCGACCCGGTGTTGCAGCAGGTCGAGGATTTCGCCGACGGCACGATCTCGGCCAATGACTGTTTTCGCCCGGTCAGCCGCTATTTCGACCGGATTACCCGGCCAGAACAGTTGCTGAGCGCGCTGCCGCGGGCCATGTCGGTGCTGACCGATCCGGCCGAATGCGGCCCGGTCACGCTGGCGCTGTGTCAGGACGTGCAGGCCCAGGCGTTCGACTGGCCCGAAACCTTTTTCGCGCCCCGCCAGTGGCACCAGCGCCGGCTGCGCCCGGATATGCGCGAACTGGCCGAGGCGGTCGATCTGATCCGCCACGCCGAACGCCCGCTGATCATCGCGGGCGGGGGTGTGCATTATTCGGATGCATGCGCCGCGCTGAAAACATTTGCCGAGGCCCATGACATTCCGGTGGCCGAGACGCAGGCCGGCAAATCTGCCCTGCCCTGGGATCACCCGCTGAATCTGGGGGCAATCGGGGTGACGGGCTCGACCGCTGCCAATGCGGTGGCCGAAAAGGCCGATCTGATCATGGGCATCGGCACCCGCTTTCAGGATTTCACCACCGGCAGTTGGGCCCTGTTCCGCAACCCCGCGCGCCGGATCCTGGCGATCAATGTCACGCCCTTTGATGCGGTCAAGCATCTTGCGCAGCCGCTGCTGTGTGACGCGCGCATCGCGCTGGAAGAGCTGGGCGCGGCACTGGGCGAGCACAAGGCCACCGCCCCCGACCCCGCGCTGAAACGCGACTGGCTGGCCGCGGTCGATGCCGCCACCGCCGCTCCTGCGGGCAATGCCCTGCCAAGCGATGCTCAGGTGATCGGCGCCGTCCAGCGCAGCCTTGACGAAAACGCGGTGGTCGTGTGCGCCGCGGGCGGCCTGCCGGGCGAGTTGCACAAGCTGTGGAAACCGGGGCGTGTGGGCGGCTATCACGTCGAATACGGCTATTCCTGCATGGGCTATGAAATCGCGGGCGGTCTGGGCGTCAAGATGGCCGAGCCTGCGCGCGAGGTGGTCGTCATGGTCGGGGATGGGTCCTACATGATGGCCAATTCCGAACTGGCGACCAGCGTCATGCTGGGCCACAAGATCATCGTCGTGGTGCTGGACAATCGCGGGTTTGGCTGCATCAACCGGTTGCAGGTCGGCTGCGGCGGGGAAAGTTTCAACAATCTGCTGGACAGCGCGCGCCACGCGGTGCCCAGCCAGATCGATTTTGCCGCGCACGCGGCGGCGATGGGCGCAACGGCCGAAAAGGTGGGCAGCATTGCCGAGCTTGAACAGGCCATGGCCCGCGCGCGGGCAGCCGACAGGACATATGTGATCGTCATCAACACCGACCCGATCCCCAGCACCGAGGCCGGAGGCCACTGGTGGGACGTCGCCGTGCCCGAGGTTTCCGCGCGCGCCGAGGTGCAAGAGGCCCGACAGGCCTATGAACAACAGATCAAGGCCCGCAACAGGGCGGGCTGAGCAGGAAACGGACATGATCAGATTCGGCACCAACCCCATCGCCTGGTCGAATGACGACGACCCGCGCCTCGGCGCGAACATCACGCTTGAACAATGCCTGCGCGAGGCAGCCGAGATCGGTTTCGAGGGCATCGAAAAGGGTCACAAGATGCCCGATGACGCCGACGCCCTGCGCAGGGTTCTGGGGGCGCATGGGCTGGAATTCATCTCGGGCTGGTATTCGCTGGAGCTGCTGGAACGCAGCGTCGAGGCCGAGAAACGCGCAATCCAGGGCCATCTTGACCTATTGCGGGCGATGGGCTGCAAGGTGGTGATCGTCTGCGAAACCTCGAACGCCATTCACGGGCGCGATGACGTTGCGGTCAATGACAGGCCAACTCTGGATGCCGCCGACTGGCCCGATTTCGGTGCGAAGGTCGAGGAGATTGCACGCTTCTGCGCGGATCGGGGGCTGACGCTGGTTTACCACCACCACATGGGCACCATCGTCGAGACCCCGGACGAGATCGACCGCTTCATGCAAACAACCGGCCCCGCCACGCGCCTGCTGCTGGACACCGGTCACTGCCTGTTCGGGGGCGGCGATCCGGCGACTGTGGCCGCGCGTCACATGGGGCGCGTTGCCCATATCCACGCCAAGAACCTGCGCCGCGACGTGATGGAGGAGGTGCGCGCGCAGGGCCTGTCCTTTCTGGAAGGGGTGCGCCGCGGCGTGTTCACGGTGCCGGGCGACCCCGAGGGATGTGTCGATTTTCTACCGGTTTTGAGGGTGGCGGCGGAGGCGGGCTATGACGGTTGGGTGGTGATCGAAGCCGAACAGGACCCGGCGCTGCGCGACCCGCGACACTATCAGGCGATGGGGTTGCGGGCGTTGACAAGGATGGCGGCAGAGGCGGGGTTGTGACGGCGTTGTCGCGGGGGCCGGCCCCCGCACCCCCGGCGTATTTGGACAAAGAAGAAGGAACGGGTGATGGTTGAGCTGTTGCGCAGGCCCCGGGGCGCGTGGGGCAAGACGCATGACATCCCGCCCGAAAGTGCGGGCTGGAAACATGTGGGTTTCGAACTGTGGCGCCTGAAGGCCGGGCAGAAGGCGGCGCAGGAATGCGGCGGACGCGAGGTGATCCTTGTGCTGGTCGAAGGCAGGGTGCGGATTATCGGCGCCGGGCGGAATTTCGGCGAGATGGGCACCCGCATGAGCGTGTTCGAGCGTCTGCCACCTGCGGCCGTCTATCTGCCACCGGGCAGCGACTGGCGGGCCGAGGCGACAAGTGATTGCGTGCTGGCGGTGTGCTCGGCGCCTGGCACCGGCGGGTATGAAGCGGCCATGATCGGGCCCGAGGGGATCGCGATGGTCGAGCGCGGCAAGGGGGCCAATAGGCGCTATATCCACAATATCGCGATGGAGGATCGCGATGTCGCCGATCATCTGCTGGTAACCGAGGTTTTCACCCCCGATGGCAACTGGTCATCCTACCCGCCGCATCGCCATGACGAGGATGACTTTCCCCGTATCACCCGTCTGGAGGAGACCTATTATCACCGGATCAACCCGCCGCAGGGTTTCGGCTTTCAGCGGGTGTTCACCGAAGATGGCACGCTGGACGAAAGCATGGCCGTGCGCGATGGCGATGTGGTGCTGGTGCCCCGCGGCCATCACCCCTTTGGCGTGGCCTATGGCTATGAGAGCTATTACCTGAATGTCATGGCCGGACCGCTGCGCAAATGGCGTTTTCAGAACCACCCTGACCATGACTGGATCTATCGCCGCGACAACGGTTAGATCGCGGCCTAGTTCTTCAGTTCGGGCAGGTCGCGAAACAGGTCCAGCGCCTCGGGGTTGGCCAGTGCCTCCTTGTTCTTGACCGGGCGGCCGTGAACGATGTCGCGCACGGCAAGCTCGGTGATCTTGCCCGATTTGGTGCGCGGGATGTCGCTGACCGCGATGATCCTGGCCGGCACATGACGGGGAGACGCGTTCTTGCGGATCTCGGTCCTGATGCGTTTGACCAGATCGTCGGACAGATCGACCCCCTCGCGCAGGCGCACGAACAGGACGACGCGCACGTCACCCTCCCATTGCTGGCCGATCACCAGGGATTCGAGAACCTCGTCGATGCGCTCGACCTGACGATATATCTCGGCGGTGCCGATGCGCACGCCGCCGGGGTTGAGGGTTGCGTCCGAGCGCCCGTGAAAGATCATGCCGCCCTGTTCGGTCAGTGTCACCCAGTCGCCATGGCACCAGACATTTTCGAAGCGCTCGAAATAGGCGGCATGGTAACGGCTGCCATCGGGGTCGTTCCAGAAGCCCGAGGGCATCGAGGGATGCGCATTGGTGCAGACCAGCTCGCCCGGTTTGCCTTGCAGGGGATTGCCGTTTTCGTCGAATACCTGCACATTCATGCCCAGCATCCGTTTCTGGCACTGGCCGCGCCAGACCGGGCTGACCGGGCTGCCGCCCACGAAACAGGCGATGATGTCGGTGCCGCCCGCAATCGAGGACAGGCAGACATCGTTCTTCCAGTCGCGATAGACGTAATCGAACCCCTCGGGCACCAGCGGCGAGCCGGTTGACAGGATCGTGCGCAGCGCGCCCAGGTCGTGGGTTTCGCGGGGCTTGATGCCGGCCTTGTTGCAGGCGTCCAGATATTTGGCCGAGGTGCCGAAATGGGTGACGTTTTCGGCCGCGGCGATATCGGCCAGGCGGTTGCCGTCGGGGTAGAAGGGAGAGCCGTCATATTGCACCAGCGTCACCCCCGCGGCCAGCGCGCTGACCTGCCAGTTCCACATCATCCAGCCGCAGGTGGTGAAATAGAACAGGCGGTCGCCGGGCTTTTCGTCGGTTTGCAGCAGGTGTTCCTTGAGATGCTGCAACAGCGTGCCGCCAACCGTATGAATGATGCATTTCGGCAGCCCCGTCGTCCCGGACGAGAACATGATATACAGCGGATCGCGAAAGCCGACGCGGGTATATTCGGGCTCGGCCGCGTCAAAGGGGGC
The DNA here is from genome assembly GCA_964637875.1 of uncultured Rhodobacter sp. Lineage (GTDB taxonomy): Bacteria > Pseudomonadota > Alphaproteobacteria > Rhodobacterales > Rhodobacteraceae > UBA5972. The sequence goes on along the minus strand of CAZWXK010000011.1, from coordinate 24,304 downwards.
GATGAAATCGGCCAGTCTCAGCGCCTTGTCGCCTGCGGGGGAAATGTCGGCATCGGCATCGAGATGCGGCATCACCACGATGCGCCGGATCGAGGGGATGCGTTCGGCCAGTTCGCCCGCGATTTCCAGCGAGGAAAAATTCCTGCCGTTGTAATCATAGCCCTCGGCACAGAACAGGAGCTTGGGTTCGATCTGGCCGAAACGGTCGTAGACGCCGTTGATGCCGAAATCGGGCGAGCTGGACGACCACACCGCGCCGAGGCTGGTCACGGCCAGCATGGCAGCGACCGCGCCGGGCATGTTGGGCAGATAGCCGGCCACACGGTCGCCGGGTTTGATGCCCTCGGCGCGCAGGGCCTGTTGCAGGCGCGAAACCAGCGCGCGCAGCTCGTCCCAGCTAATCTGCTGGCGCGCGCCACCCTCTCCATGCCAGATGATGGCGGGGCTGTCGCCACGCGTTTTCAGCAGGTTTTCCGCGAAATTCAGCCGGGCATCGGGAAAGAACCGCGCCTTGGTCAGATGCGCGCCGGGCTGGAACGTGACATCGCCCGGCGTGCCGATGATACCCGCGAAATCCCACAGGGCACGCCAGAATCCGGCCGTGTCGTCGATGGAATACTGCCACAGCGCATCATAATCGGGGGTGCCGCCCGACAGCCCGACGCCGACCTTTTCCATGAATTCCGCCAGCAGCGAGGCCCTGGCGCGTTCGGGTGACGGACGCCACAATTCGGTTGCCATGATCTGATCTCCCAAGCGATGCTGCCATGCAGCAATTATCGAATCCGTTATGTTGCAATTGAAATGGAACCGCAAGATGCAAGGGGCATGCACCCGTGCCCTTGCCTTGGCGGCGCTGCGCGGTAAGGTGGGGCAAAACCCGAGGGCAGGACGACATGACCACCGACAACGATTGCGAACCCAACGACGCCCCGATGATCAAGACCGTGGCCATGCCGGCCGACACCAACACGGCAGGCGATATCTTTGGCGGCTGGGTGCTCAGCCAGATGGACCTGGCCGGCGGCATCGCGGCGGCCGATTACGCCAAGTGCCGCGTCGCCACCGTTGGAATCGAGGCGATGAGTTTCCTCAAGCCCGTGCATGTGGGCGACATCCTGTCGGTCTATTGCGAGATCGAGCGCGTGGGCCGCACCTCCATGGCCATCCGCATCGGCGCCTGGGTGCAGCGCCGCCTTTCGCATCGCAGTTTCAAGGTCACCGAGGGCGTGTTCACCTTTGTCGCGCTGGATGATGACGGGCGCAAACAGCCGGTCATCCGCGAGTGATGGCGGATTTTCCCCATTTCGGAACCAATCCGGGGCGATTCCATGAATTGTCCACCGACCGGCCTTTTTCTTGCCATGATGATCCGCTAGCACAGGGGCCATGGTGGGTGGCAAAAGCATAAGAACCTCGATCTTCGTGTTCGCGGTATTCCTGATCAGCGCGGGGCTGGCGCTGTGGGCTGCAAGCGGCGAGGACATCCTCAACGAGGTTCTTCTGCTCGGCGGCCAGCAGGTGGTGGGCCTGCTGGCGCTGTCGCTTTTCAATTATCTTCTGCGCGCTCTGCGCTGGTGGCTGTATCTTGACGCGCTGCATGTGCGGCTGCGCCTGTTGTCGGTACTGCGGCACTATTTCGGGGGCTTTGCCCTGACCATGACCCCTGCCCGGCTGGGCGAGGTCGTGCGCATGCGCTGGATCAGCCGCGAAACCGGCACAAGGCTGGAACATCTGGCACCGCTCGTGCTGGTGGATCGGGCGGGCGATCTGGCCTCGACCGGGCTGTTGCTGGCATTCGCGCTGGCTGCCGGTGCCGCAGGTATTGCGGGCGGGCTGCCGGTCGCCGTGCTCGCGGTGATCGCGGCGCTGATCGCAACCCGACCGGTGCTGTTCGGCGCGCTGGTGAGCGGGCTGTATCGGCTGGTGGGACGCAAGCCGCGTCTTTTTGTGCGGGCGCGCCGCGCCGCACGGGCCCTGCAACCCTTTTCGGCGCCGCGCATCGTGATCCCCGCCCTGGGCCTGGGTGCCCTGGGCTGGATGGCCGAGGGATACGCCTTTTATCTGCTGCTGGGCTGGCTGGGGGCCGATGTGGCGCTGTGGAGCGCGGTCGCAATCTTTCTTTTTTCGATGATGACAGGCGGGGCCACCGGCATGCCCGGCGGTGTCGGCGGGGCCGAGGCGGCCATGGTCGCCCTGCTGGCCGTACAGGGCGTGCCCCTGGAAATCAGCATTCCCGCAACCGCCATCATCCGCATCACCACACTGTGGTTTGCCGTCGGTATCGGAATTGCCGTCTTTCCGCTGGCGGAAGGCATCGCAACCAGGAGAGCTCATGCGCTGGAAAACAGGTGAATATGCCGGCTGGGGCCGGGTCTTGCGTGCACATGGCAGCATCGCGCGGCCCGAAAAACTGACCGCGCTCAGGGCCTCGCTGCGCGAGCAGAAATGCCCCGCGATCGGCAACCGGCGGTCCTATGGCGACGCGGCGCTGAATGATGGCGGCCGTGTGATCGACATGACCCGGCTGGACCGGATGATCGCGTTTGACGAAAACACCGGCATCCTGCAGGCCGAGGCGGGCATCACCATCGGCGAGATCACCCGCCTGATGGCGCCTCGCGGCTGGATTCCGGCTGTTCTGCCCGGCACCGGCTTTGCCACGCTGGGGGGCTGCATCGCCAATGACGTGCATGGCAAGAACCACCACGGCGCTGGCAGTTTCGGCCAGCATGTGGTGGAAATCGAGCTGCTGGGCGCGAACGGGCGCAGTCGGCGCATCACAAGGGACGAAAACCCCGATCTGTTTCGCGCCACCATCGGCGGGCTGGGCCAGACGGGGATCATCCTGTCGGCCGCCATCCGGTTGACCCGCGCGACCTCGACCGTGATGGATGTACGCGAAAGCCGCGCCGACAATCTGGATGAATTCATGTCGCTGCTGGAAGGTTCGACCGCCACATATTGCGTCGGCTGGATCGACGCCACCGCGCGCGACGAAAGCCTGGGCCGCGGTATCCTGGAAGAGGCCGAGATTCGCGAACATGCGGTGCCGATCACGGGAAAGGGCGCGAAATCGGTTCCCATTGATGCGCCCCGTTTCCTGCTGAGCGCGCCGGTCGTGCGCGCCTTCAACCGGCTCTATCTGCGTCGCGTTCCCCCGGGCGGACGCAGGATCGACCGCTCCATGCAGGATTTCTTTTTCCCGCTGGACCGTGTGCATGACTGGAACCGCCTGTATGGCAGCCCCGGATTTCACCAGTTCCAATGCGTGCTGCCCCCCGACAGCGCCCGCGAGACCCTGCACCGGATGATGGAAAGGATCGCCTCATCCCGGCTGGCCTCGCCGCTGGCGGTGCTGAAACGGCTGGGCGAGGGGCGCGGCGGCATGATGTCGTTCCCGATGGAGGGGTTCACGCTGGCCGTCGATTTCCCCAACCGTCGCGAAAGCGCGGGCCTGGTGCAAGAGCTGATCGACATGACCCTCGCCGCAGGAGGGCGCATCTATCCGGCAAAGGACTCGGTCGCGACTGCTGAACAGTTTGCCCCGATGTATGACGAGCGCGCGGATTTCGCGACAATCGCCAATGCGCAGGATCCGAAACACGCGCTGGAAACCGATCTGGTGCGGCGCCTGAAACTGAGGAGCGAGGCATGAAACAGAGCTGGCTTATCCTTGGGGCAAGTTCCTCGATGGCGCGCGCATTCGCCCGTGCGGTGGCAGAACGCGGGGCCGATGTGTTTCTGGCAGGCCGCGACATGGATGATCTGCACCGCATCGCTGATGATTGCCGCCTGCGGGGCGCGCCAAATGCCGAGGCGCTGAAATTCGATGCGCGCAAACCAGGGACCTTTGACGACATCAACGACCGGCTGGCCAAACAGGACGGTATATTGAATGTGGCGGTATTCGTCGGCTCGATGCCCGAGCAGACCGCCATCGACGCCGACCCGGCCCTGATCGACGGCACCGTCACCGACAGCTTTACCGGCCCTGCCCGCTTTCTTCAGGGTTTCGTGCCCTTGATGGAAGAACGCGGCGGCGGCACCGTCATCGGTATTTCGTCGGTCGCCGGCGACCGGGGCAGGATCGGAAACTATGTCTATGGCGCGGCCAAGGCGGGTTTCGCCACCTATCTGTCGGGGTTGCGCAACCGGCTGACACGCGCGGGCGGCCATGTGGTGACGGTCAAGCCGGGTTTCGTGGACACCGCCATGACCTGGGGGCTGCCGGGAATGTTCCTGGTCGCCAGTCCCGAATCCGTGGCCCGCGACCTGCTGCGCGCAACCGACAAGCGGCGCGACGTGATCTATACGCCCTTTTTCTGGCGCTGGATCATGCTGATCATCCGTTCTATCCCCGAACGCATGTTCAAGAAGATGTCGATCTGAGGGCCTGCTCGAACCGAACAGGTGAACAGCTGTTCGGTCGGCGACTATTCCCGCTGGCGGCGATTGCCAGGGGCTTCTTCTTTGTCCAAATACGCCCGCCGGAGGCGCCCGCCATTTCCGACGGCGCAGGCGGGGGCTGTCTGCCCCCGCACCCCCGAGAGTATTTTCACAAAGAAGAAATCCCTCCGGATTTTCCGACATGCACCGGGTTCGGCCACGGAATTCGTCAGGAACACCCGCCCCACGCAGACCCTGACCGGCCCTAACCCGGCGTTGTGGCCGTGAACATGAAGGTCAGGGTCAAGGCGATCAGGGCGAGACCGTACCTGTCGCGCATGGCAAACACGATCGGGTCGTAATCCTGCCTGCCTTTCCAGCCCAGCGCCACCATTCGCACGAGCCACCCCCCCAGCGGGATCATTGCAAGCCACAGATGCCACCGTGTGGGATAAAGCAGCATCGCTGCATCCGAAATGCTGTAGAGAAAGAACACCGACAACGCACCCAGCGTCCCCAGTATGGCGACATTCAGCAGGTCGCCCCGATCACGCCGGGCATATCCCCGGCCCGGCAAGGGGGCATCGCCCGTGGCCAGGGTCAGTTCGGTCAATCGTTTGACGCAGGCCAGGGTAAGGAATACCGGAAATATGAACGCGACCAGAAACCCCGACGTGGGCACCTGTGCCGCAATGGCCCCGGCAAGCACCCTCAGCGTGTACAAGCCGGCCAGCGTTGCGATATCGATCCAGCGCATGCGCTTGAGGCGCAGTGAATAGGCCAGTGACAGGGCCATGTAAAGCGCCACCACCCCCAGCATGGCCGGGCTGATTATGAAGGCCAGCAACAGGGAATAGAGTCCGAGCCCCAGCGCCGCGACCATTCCGACCTTGATCGGAACGGCGCCTGAGGCAAAGGGTCGTTTCCGCTTGGTCGGGTGCAGGCGATCCGCCTCGAGATCGAGCAGATCGTTGACGATATAGATGGACGAAGCCGCCAGGCTGAAGGCCAGCGCCGCAAAGAATACGATGAGCAGACCGGGAAAATCGACCCGGTGTGCCGCGATCAGCGGCAGAAACAACAGGATGTTCTTGACCCACTGATGGGGTCTGAGCGCGCGCAGCAGATCGCGCAGATTCCAGGCCTGGTGATATTCCTCGACATTCACCCCGCCTTCGGCCAGCCGGCGCGCAACCCGTGGCAGATGGCCGACCAGGATCGCGTTTTCGGCCTGCTCCCACACCGGCAGATCCACCCGGCTGTCGCCTGCATAATCGAAACCGCGCGCGCCAAAGGCGTCAACCAGCGCTCGCGCCTTGCGCGTTCCGGTGAGGTTGGTGCGCCCATCCGAGGCCAGAACCGGCGTGTTGAAGCCATGTTCACGGGCAAGCGCCTCGACCAGGGATCGATCCGACCCCGAGGCCAGCACCACCTTGCGCCCGCGCTTGCGCGAACGCCGTGCCAGGGCGGCAATGCGCTCGTTTACCGGCAGCAGCTCGACCCGTGGCCGGGCCAGCTCGGCCAGCGCATGCTTGAGCGCGGCGCGGTTGTTCAGGTTGCGTCCCACGGCACCCAGGCAGGCCACGGGGCTGCGCCCCAGGGCCAGCCAGAAGTTTTCGAGCAGAAGATCGGTTTTCAGAAAGGTTCCATCAACATCCAGAACCAGGGGTTTGCTGCGTGTCGCGTGATCCGTCATCCTGCCCGATTTCCCGATTTTCCTCTGCCTCGATCCGCCGGCCCGCATGCAACCCACGGACAGGCAGCTACGATCCGAATTCGCGGCGCGGCATGTTTTTCTGCCCTGACCCGCCTCGAATACCGGAATCCGTGCGGTATTGTTTACCATTTGGCGCGGATTGCCAGCAAGAACCGGACAAAGAGATGGAAAATCCATGACGAAATTGCCACATTGGACCGGATTGCCACCCGACAGCCCCCTCGACAACGGCAGTTCGCGGGTCACAACCATCTGATTTACAAAGTTTTTAAATATTTTCTGCGGGTTGTTCGGGATTTTGTGTTTTTTCCCGCCCAGACGCCAAACTCTCGCCCAAATTGCTTGGCTATATAGCACCATGTTGAGACGGCGGGGTGGCCCGGGAACGAGGCAAGGCCATATCGGAAAACAACCGGATCAGCAGAACACGTGGAAACGAACAGTTAACCTTTGGAGGGACCAAAATGTTCAAGCTTGCGAAAAACTTCAAGAATGATGAATCCGGCGCCGTGACCGTTGACTGGGTCGTGCTGACCGCAGCCATCGTCGGCCTTGGCATTGCCGTGCTGGCCTCGGTGTCGGGCGGCGTCAAGAACCTGTCGGGCGACATCAGCAAGCAGCTGTCCGATCAGAAGATCTCGACCACCTTCTGAGCGAAGGCGTGGAAGAACGGGAAGGCCGCGCAGCTTGTTGCGCGGCTTTCTTGCGCCGGCGGCCGTGGCAGGCATTCACCCTATCTCCATTCTTTCCCCTCATCCTGGCGTGGAGAATCCGATCGGCTTGCGTAAGGGAAGAATGATGAAGAACGATGCAGGGAAAAACAACTTTCTCGACGACGAGGACGGCGCCGCTTCGGTTGAGTGGGTCGTCATCGCCGGCTTTGTGGTCGCGCTCGCGCTTTCGGTCGTGGCGGCCCTGTCGCCCGATCTGACCGGGAAAATCCCGGCGGCACTGGGATTAGTTTCCATTTCGGAAACATTTTGAATTGGGTTTTCCGCCAAAAGGTGTATCCTGCGCTGCAAAGAACGATAATCGGCATACGGGCAATCATTCCAAAGGCAAACCATGCGTGTGATCTTTGCATTGATCCTGATCATCGGTATGGGACTCGCGGGCTTCGCGGTCTACATGGCCCAGGGCAGGTTCAGCCAGTACCAGAGCGAGCTGGCCAGGCAGCAGCAGGCACTCAAGCAGAACGTGCCGCTCAAGCGCGTGTTTGTCGCCACGCATCGGCTGCGCTATGGCGACAAGCTGACGAAAAAGGATGTGCGTATCGTCGGATGGCCCGAGAACGCCATCCCCGAGGGGGCGTTCACCGACCCCAAGGCCCTGTTCCCCGCCAATGGCAAGCTGCGCTCGGTTCTGCGGACCATGGAAAAGGACGAGGCCATCCTTCAGGTCAAGGTGACCAGACCGGGCGAGGATGCCAGTGTCGCGTCGCGCCTGGCACCCGGCATGCGCGCCTTTACCGTCCGCGTCGATGTGGCCTCGGGCGTTTCGGGATTTCTGCGCCCGGGTGATCGGGTCGATGTCTATTGGAGCGGCCGTATCGGCAAGCGCGACGTGACCAAGCTGATCCTCGAGGATATCGCGCTGATCGCCGTCGACCAGATCGCGGACAGCGACCGCAACAAGCCGATCGTCGCACGCACGGTCACGGTCGAGGTCTCGCCCGAGGTGGTTGCAGCACTTGCCCAGGCCCAGGCCACCGGCAGGCTGCTGCTGTCGCTGCGCGGGGCAAATGACACGACCACCATCGGCAAGATCGAGGTTGACCAGAACCAGTTGCTGGGAATCAAGAAGCAGATCGTCAAGAAGGTCGAGGCCCAGCGCAAATGCACGATCAAGCTGCGCAAGGGCGCAGATATTGTGGAAAGCCCGATCCCCTGCCCCCAGAACTAGGGCCCTGGTGGCCATTCATCCCGAGCCGTTGGGAACAACCATCCCTCCCTGCCCTTGCCGGCAGGGGGATTTCTGTTGCCGGTAATCCACAAAAGGTTGCCCGTGCAACCAATTGATTCTTGAAAAAAAACCGCAACTGGGCCAGACTGCGAAAAACGGGCGGCCAAGACCCGAAAAACAAGGTGATCAATAGAGGCAGGATCACATGAGATTGAGCAGCTATTTCAAGGCTGGCCTTCTTGGGCTGGCCATCGGGGTGCAGTTGGGACAGGCTGCGCAAGCGGGCGATGTGCTGAAGATCAGCGAAAGCTCGACATCACAGGTCATCAAGGTCGCCGTCAATCGGGCCGTGGTGATGGAAAGCGACACCGCCTTTTCCCAGCTCTCCGTGGCCAACCCGTCGATTGCCGACATCTCGACCCTTTCCGCGACCACCATCTACATCCTCGGGAAATCGCCCGGCCGGACCACGCTGACGCTGCTTGATGCCGCCGGCCGGCTGATTACCAATGTTGATGTCCGGGTCGCCCCCGACATCACCGAATTCAAGGAAAGGCTGCACGAGATCCTGCCCAACGAAAAGATCGATGTGCGCACGGCCAATGACGGTATCGTGCTGAGCGGCCGGGTCTCGGGCGAACGCAAGGTCAATCTTGCGGTCGAGCTGGGCGAAAGATACGCGCCGGGCCGCGTCACCAACCTTTTGACCGTGGGCGGCACGCAACAGGTGATGCTGAAGGTGCGCTTTGCGGAAATGCAGCGTTCGGTCGAAAAGAGCCTGTCATCGAGCCTCGGCCTCACCGGGGGCGCGGGTTCGCCCAGCGTTCAGGGCGGCTCGGGCAGCTATACCGGCGGCTTCAACCCGGCCGACCTGACCGACGGGCTGGGCACCACCTTTCCGGCGGTCAAGCCGACCACGCTGGGCAGCCTCGGGATCGGCTTTACCGCAGGCGGCGTCCAGATGGCGTTGTTGTTGCAGGCGCTGGAATCCAAGGGAATGGTCCGCACCCTGGCCGAGCCGAACCTGGTCGCGATCTCGGGGCAGAGCGCCAGTTTCCTGGCTGGCGGCGAATATCCGATCCCGGTTTCCGAGGGCGGCACGACGACGGTCCAGTACAAGCCCTTTGGTGTCGAGCTGAAGTTCAAGCCGGTCGTCGTGGATGGAAACCTGATCAACCTGACGATCAATGCCTCGGTCAGCTCGATCGACAGCACCGTGACGGTGTCGCAGAACGGCGGGATTTCGGTCAACGCCTTCAAGCGGCGCGAGGCCACCACCGTGATCGAACTGCGCGACGGGCAGAGCTTTGCCATTGCCGGGCTGCTGCAGGACGATTTCAACGATCTTGCCAACCAGGTGCCCTGGCTGGGCGACGTGCCGATCCTGGGGGCGATGTTCCGCTCGTCCTCGTTCAAGCGCCGCCAGAGCGAGCTGGTCATCATCGTCACCCCGCATCTGGTGACCCCGGTCAAGGGCGATGCCCTTGCCCTGCCGACCGACCGGGTACAGATTCCGTCGCAATCCCAGTTCTTCCTGATGGGCAAGACCGGTGTCCATGGCGGGAAAAAGGTTCCGGCCGATATCTCGACCCAGGATGTCAAGGGGCCATATGGCTATGTGATGGAGTAAGCCCATGAAGATCATTGGCAAAACCGGATTGATCCTGATGGCCTCGACCCTGGTCATTGCGGCCTGCACGCCCTCGCGCAACGCCGGAGGCGCACAGGGGTTCTCGTCGATGAAACGCGAGCTGGGCGCCGTCGTGAACGAGGGCAATTTCGGCAACCCCACCTATAACAACATCCTGGTACAATCGGCCTATCGCGACCAGAACGGCCTGTTGCTGGATCTGGGGCGCAAATTCGAACGCGAAGTGCCGACGATGATCAATTTCGACTTTGACTCGACCCGGCTCGACGCCAAGGCACGTGCGATCCTCGACAAGCAGGCCGAATGGATCAAGCAGTTCCCCGAGATCAGGTTTCGCGTCTATGGCCATACCGATCTGGTCGGAACGCAGGCCTACAACAAACGCCTCGGCCTGCGCCGGGCGCAGCGCGTGGTGGCCTATCTGACTTCGCGCGGGGTCAGCCGCAAGCGCCTCGAGGCGGTTGCCTCGTTCGGAGAAACCCAGCCCCTGGTCGTGACCGAGGGCCGCGAGCGGCGCAACCGCCGTACGGTAACCCAGGTCATCGGATTTGCCCGCAACTTCAAGGGCGACGGTCTGGACGGCAAATATGCGCGCCTTGTCTACCGTACCTATGTCGGAACCGCCTTGCCGGCCGACACGACCAGCAGCAGTGGGACATCAAGCGGCACCAATAGCGGCACGACCCAGTCGACTGGTACCAACTGAGGCCATATTCCACGTTTCAGCCCTAATGTCGCCAAAGTTTCCCGCCAAATATCACTGCGGGGAACACCTCTTGCGGCATGGATGAATCGATCCAACCCCAGGCAAGGCCGAAAGAGGCGTTTTCCCAGGTCGAACGGGCCATATGACCCGCAGATCAAGACACGACCTGAAACGGAAAACATGGGCTGAAAAATTATGGGTCTGCTGAAAACGGAACAAGAGGTCGGAATCGCTGCCTGCGTCATCGCGCGCGACGTTCAGGCCTTTGATCTGTTGATCGAGGACATGGAAGCCGAGCTGGGCCCGCGCTGGGGCGGGCTCGATTTTCGGGACGGAATTGCCTATCTCTCCAGCCCCGAGGCCCGTGATCTGGAATTCGTGATCGTCGCAGTCGATCGGACCGACGAGGAAAACCTGGAACCCGTCATCGAACTGATCCGTACCGCGGTTGGCGCAAACATCAAGGTCATTCTGGTTGCCAGCGATCTTTCGCCCATGGCGCTGCACCAGTTGCTGCGGCTCGGGGCGGCGGACTTTGCCCCCTACCCCCTGCCCGAAGGGGCCCTGCACGAAGCGATCGAGCGCCTGCGCACACCTGCGGCGCCTTCGGTGGTTTCGACCGGCGGCGGCACGATCGAAAACCGCGATGGCGTCATCCTGCCGGTCTATGGCCTTGCCGGAGGGGTCGGCGCGACCACGTTTGCCGTGAATCTGGCATGGGAGCTGGCCCGGCTGGGCGCAGCCGAGGGGTTGCGCACCTGCATCCTGGACCTCGACCTGCAGATGGGATCGGTCTCGACCTATCTCGACCTGCCGCGCCGCGAGGCGATTTTCGAATTGCTGTCGGACATCCCCAACATGGATCGCGATGCGTTCAGCTCGGCCTTGCAATCGTTCAATGACCGGCTCGACGTGCTGACCGCACCGGCCGAGTCGCTGCCCTACGAGATCCTGACATCCGATGACGTGAACCCCCTGCTGGACATGGCAAGATCAATGTATGATTTCGTCATCGTCGATGTCCCCAAGACCCTGATCCAGTGGTCGGAAACACTGATCAACCGGGCGGATGTCTATTTCGCGCTGATCGAGATGGACATGCGTTCGGCCCAGAATGCGCTGCGCTTCATCCGCACGCTCAAGGCCGAGGACCTGCCCATCGAAAAGGTCAAGTATGTTCTGAACCACGCGCCCCGCTTTACCGATCTGTCCGGGCGCAGCCGGGTCAAGCGCCTGGCCGAAAACCTGGACATCGATCTGGAAATCCTGCTGCCCGACGGCGGCAAGGCCGTGACCGACAGTTGCGACCAGGGCCTGCCTCTGGCCGAAACCGCGGCAAAGAACCCGTTGCGCAAGGAAGTGGCGAAACTCGCCAAATCGATCTTTGACCTGTCTGTCGAACAGGTCGCAGCCAAAGGAGGTGTGTAGGGCATGTTTTCCCGTTACCGCAAGGCGGCCGCGCGCCCCACGGCACAAAAGGCTGCCGACACCAGACGAGAGACACCGTTGATCCAGCAACCCCCCGCCAAGGGGGCGGGGGCACAGGCCGCCGCACCGGCGACAACACCGCCGCCACGCAAACCCCCGATGCCCCCCGCGCTGAATGAAAAGGAACTCAAGCGGCGCGAAAAGCTGGCCGAGATCAGGGTCGAACTGCACAAACGTCTGCTGGACACGCTGAACCTCGCGGCGCTGGAATACGCGTCCGAAGCCGATCTCAAGAACGAAATCGCCGCGATCTGTGCCGACGGCCTGGCAGAGATGGGCGTCGTTCTTACCCGCGAGGAACGCGCAACCCTGCATCAGGAGCTGTATGACGAGGTAACGGGCCTTGGCCCGCTGGAGCCGCTGCTGCGCGACGACACGGTCAACGACATCCTGGTCAACGGCCCGCGACAGATATTCGTCGAACGCGCCGGCAAGCTGGAGCTGACCCCGGTCGTATTCAAGGACGAAAAGCACCTGATGCGGGTCATCGACAAGATCGTGTCGGCGGTGGGCCGCCGGGTCGATGAATCCAACCCCTATGTGGACGCCCGCCTCAAGGACGGATCGCGCTTCAACGCCATGGTGCCGCCGATCGCGGTCGATGGCGCGCTGGTGTCGATCCGCAAGTTCAAGAAGGACAAGCTGGGCATCGACGAGCTGATCAAATTCGGCGCTTTCACCGAGGAAATGGCCATGTATCTGCGCGCTGCCGTGGGTGCGCATCTGAACATCGTCGTGTCGGGCGGCACCGGCTCGGGCAAGACGACCACGCTGAACGCGCTGTCATCCATGATCGCCGACAACGAGCGCATCCTGACCATCGAGGACACGGCCGAGCTGCAACTGCAACAGATCCATGTGGGCCGGATGGAAAGCCGCCCGCCAAATGTCGAGGGCAAGGGCGCCGTTACCCAGCGCGATTGTCTGCGCAACGCGCTGCGCATGCGGCCCGACCGCATCATCGTGGGCGAAACCCGCGGCGACGAGGTCATCGACATGCTGCAGGCGATGAATACCGGCCATGACGGATCGATGACGACAATCCATGCCAACAGCGCGCGCGATGCGGTTTCGCGCCTCGAAAACATGGTTGCGATGGCAGGAATCGACATGCCGCTGAAAGCGGTGCGTTCCCAGATCGCCAGCGCCGTGCACCTGATCGTCCAGGTCAGCCGGCTGCAGGATGGCTCGCGCAGGATGCTGTCGATCACCGAGGTCACGGGCATGGAAGGCGACATCATCACCATGCAGGAGATATTCCATTTCAAGCGTTACGGTATCGATGAAAACGGCAAGGTGATGGGCCAGTTCGAGCCCACGGGCATCCGCTCGCATTTCTCGGATCGCTTCAAGTATTCCGGGTTCGAGCTGCCCAACCACATCTACACGCAGAAAGCCGCACAATAGAGGGGGCATGTCATGAGTCCGGAACCGATCATCTATGCAGCCATCTTCATCGGCGTCCTGCTGGCGGTCGAGGGGATCTATCTGGTCGTCTTTGGCAGTTCGATCCGCCTCAACAGCCGGGTCAACCGGCGTCTGGATCTGCTGGAACGCGGCAATGACCGCGAAGAAGTGCTGGAAACCCTGCGGCGCGAACGCGAGCAGCATCGCAACTGTGCCCGCATTCCCATTCTGTCGATCATCAGCGATCGCGCGGCAAAGGCCAATATCGCCTTCAGTCCGCGTGCGCTGATCATGGTGATGGTGGGGCTCAGCATCGCTGCCTTTGTCGGGTTGACCCTTGGCACATCGGCATCGCTTGCCATCCGTGCGGGCATGGCGCCGGTGATGGGGGTCGGCGCCGTGTACATGTGGCTGAACAAGAAGGCCAAGGCCCGCATGAGCCTGATCGAGGAACAGCTTCCCGATGCGGTCGAGCTGATGGTGCGCAGCCTGCGTGTCGGCCACCCCTTTTCAAGCGCGGTCAACATCGTCGCCCAGGAGGTTGCCGACCCGCTGGGCAGCGAATTCGGCATCATTGCCGACGAGGCCGCCTATGGCATGGACATCACCGAATCCCTGAACAAGATGGCCGAAACCATCGACCTGCCGGACCTGCGTTTTCTGGCGGTCGCGGTCAATATCCAGCAGAAATCCGGCGGCAACCTGGCCGAGATACTGGAAGGTCTGGCCAAGGTGATCCGCGCACGTTTCAAGCTGTTCCGCAGGGTCAGGGCCATCACCGCCGAGGCGAAATGGTCGGGCACCTTCCTGTCGTTCTTTCCGCTGCTGGCGCTGATCGGCATCAATCTGGCCCAGCCGAACTATTACGACAAGGTGATGGAAACCTCGTTCTTCATTCCGGCGGTGATCGGGGTGGGTCTGTTTCTGGGGGTCAACATCATCTTCATGCGCATGATGGTCAACATCAAGGTCTAGGGAAAAGGGGGCAGGATCATGGATATGGTCAACACGGCAATGGATTTCCTGACGACGCGACTGGGGCCGCTGGGGCCGCTTTATGCGATCGGTCTGTTCGGGTTTCTTCTGGTACTGGGGACCTTGCCGTTCCTGCTGCAGAAAAAGACCGATCCCGTTGACCGCATCAAGGCCCAGGCCGGCCCCAAGACGCCCAAACCGGCCGCGCAGCCCGATCAGCCCAAGCTGCGTTTCCAGGAGAAAGGGCCAAATCTCGACAAATTCGCCGCGTTTCTGGAGCCCCAGGACCAGAAGACCTTTTCCGCGACCCGGCTGAAGCTGATCCAGGCCGGCTATCGCAGCAAGAACGCGGTGCGGACCATGCATTTCGCGCAATTCGCGCTGGCCATCGGATTCCTGTTTCTGGGCGTCATCTATGTGCTGCTGAACATGAGCTGGATGACCCTGCAATCCACGCTGATGGCAATCATCATTCCGGGGGCAGCCGGCTATTACCTGCCCATCTACTGGGTCGAGAGACGCCGCCAGACCCGCCAGCAGAACCTGACCGAGGGGTTCCCTGATGCGCTGGACCTGATGCTTGTCTGTATCGAGGCCGGGCAGTCGCTGGACCAGGCAATCCAGCGGGTCGCAACCGAAATTCGCCCGGGATACCCCGACCTGGCCGAAGAATTCGAGATCGTCGCAAGCGAAGTCAAGGCCGGCAAGGACCGGGTGAATGTGCTGCGCGACATGGCCGAACGTGCCGGCTCGCAGGATATCTCGGCCTTTGTCACGGTGCTGATCCAGTCGGCCAGCTTCGGCACCTCGATTTCCGAAGCGCTGCGTGTCTATGCGGCCGAAATGCGCGACAAGCGCGTGATGCGCGCCGAGGAAAAGGCCAACAAGCTGCCGACCAAGCTGACCCTCGGAACGATGATGTTTACTTTGCCGCCCTTGTTGGTCATTCTGATCGGGCCATCTATCTATGACATCTATCTTACCTTGTCGGGGGCCAAGTTACCTTGAAGACATGGGGCGCAGCCCTTGCCATCGCAACAGCACTGAGTGCCTGCCAGGCCACCACCGGGCGGCTGTCGCTCGAACGCGCCGGCCCGCCGCCGCCGCCGGGGACCCGGGTGCCGACCAGGGCCGTCGACGGGTTGATCGTCGGTCATCGTCTCATGGCTGCGGGTCAGTACGAACTGGCGCTCGACGCCTATATCCGTGCCGCCGGCAAGCACGGCATGACCGCCGACATCCTCAGCGCGATGGGCGCGGCCAATCTCAAGCTCGGCCGTCTGCCCGAGGCGAGGCTGCTGCTGGAACAAGCCCTCGAAAAGGATCCCCGATCCGTTCCGGCCTGGAACAATCTGGGCGTCGTGCTGATGGCGTTGGGTCGCAATGCCGAGGCACGACGGGATTTCCGCATCGCATACGGGCTGGATAACGGAAATTCCGATCAAATCCTGGAAAATTTGCGCCTGGCTATCGCAAAGACGCGAAATACATCGTATGATGCACCCAAGAAAAACAAGTTCAACCTGGTCCGGCGTGGCAACGGGCGATACCTGCTGCTGCGCACGCCAGAGAAGAACATCGAGCAGTAGAGGAAGTCCGTAACCATGCGACCAATGTCCTATGCCGCGCTGGGCCTGATGGGCGCGCTGTCGTTGTCGGCCTGCAGCAAGCTGACGACAGCCGGTGTCGACAAGAAGATCGACGCGATCAACGTCATCGACACATCGAACATGAACGACATAATGCTGACGGTTGCCGACCCCAACGAGGCCGTCAGCTATTTCCAGCGCGCGTCCCGGCAGGAACCCGACCGCATGGATTTCAAGCGCGGTCTGGCCAAGTCCCTGGTCAAGGCAGGGCGCGCATCCGAGGCGGTAGCGGTGTTTGCCGATATCGTGAAATCCGGCAAGGCCACCAATGAGGACAGGGTCGATTATGCCGACGCGTTGATCCGCACCGGCGAATGGAAGGCCGCCGAAACGCAGCTCGACGACACCCCTCCCACCTATGAAACCTACAAGCGTTACCGCCTTGAGGCGATGGTTGCCGACATCAACAGGAAGTGGAAAAAGGCCGACAGCTTTTATGAAACCGCAGCCGGGCTGACGACGAACCCGGCGCCGGTCTTCAACAACTGGGGGTATTCCAAGCTGACCCGAGGGGACTATGCCGGGGCCGAGCGCCTGTTCGTCAAGGCAATCACCTATGATCCGTCGATGTTCACCGCCAAGAACAACCTGGTAATGGCGCGCGCGGCCCAGCGAAAATACACCCTGCCCGTGATCCGGATGACCCAGGAAGAAAAGGCGAAACTTCTGCACACCATGGCCATCAGCGCGATCAAGCGGGGCGATACCGACACCGCGCGTACCCTGCTGGAGCAGGCAATCGATACCAATCCACGCTATTTCGCCGCTGCCGTGCGCACGCTGGAAGCATTGAACCAGCGCGCCGGGATCTGATCCGCGATGGAGATGACGACACAACAGGTGCTGTGGCTGTTGCTCCCTGCCCTGCCGGTCGCACTGTGGGTCGCCTGGAGCGATCTGAAATACATGAAGATCACCAACCGCGCGGTAATGGTGATGGGCGGGATATTCCTTGTCTCGGGCCTGATTGCGCTGCCTCTGGACGTCTATGGGTGGCGTCTGATCAACCTGGCGGTCGTGCTCGCCGCAGGTTTTGTCGCCAACGCGCTGCGGCTTGTTGGGGGGGGGGATGCCAAATATGCCGCATCCATCGCACCCTATTTTGCCTCGGCCGAGCTGGCGCGCATCCTGATCCTGTTTGCGGTGATGTTGCTGGCGGCCCTTGTCGTCCATCGCACCGCCCGGCGCATCGCCTGGTTGCGAAATCTGACGCCGGACTGGAAGTCATGGCAGGCGGGCAAGGATTTTCCCATGGGCCTGGCCCTGTCGGCAACGCTGGTCGTCTATCTGGCCCTGCCCCTGATCGGGGGCTGATTTCAACCGGATGCGCGCAGGATCCGGGGGGCGCAAGGGGGGCGCTGCCCCCGTCGCTGACGCGACTCCCCCGGAGTATTTGGGCAAAGAAGACGCAGAGAGGCGGAAAGGATCGGCCAGGGGTGGTCAGTCCGGGAGCCGTCTGAGCAGGATGAACAGATCGTTGCGCGTGACTTCGCGCAGGTTCAGCCGCCCGGCCTGTTCGGTGATCCGGCGCAGGGCCAGCGAGCGGGCGCGCGGTGTGAGCGGGCACAGCGGAACGAGAATGAAGTCGGCGCGGCTCATGCCGGCATCTCCGCCGTAATACCAGGGCGCGCCACCGGGCAGGGGTCTGGTCGCACCGAACAGCCAGAGATTGGAAAAGGTATCGGTCGAGAAAACCGTCTTGCCTGCCGTCGAGGGGATGGCGTCGAGATCGCGCGCCATCTGCTGAAGCACCGCAAGCAGGCCCATCTCGAGCTTGCAGCGCGGCAGGGGCTGGCCGAACAGCTGGTCGCGCGGTTGCTTGCGGGTCTTTTCGACCTGGGCAAGGATGGCCGGGTTGGACATCGCCAGTTCGGTTCGCCCGGCGGGGTCGAACATGCGCGCGCGCTTCATTGCCACATCATCATTGCGCTTGTCCTTGAGGACCTGGACAAAGCCGTCACGGGAAAGCCTGGCGTGGCGGAGGTCGGAAAATGTCAGGTTGTAGAGAGTGGGAAAGATCAATGCCACGGCGACCAGGGCGAGGACGCCCATGGAGCGTCCGACATCCCAGCCCAGCCCGTTGTTCACATGGCGGTCGGGACGCAGCACCAGCAGCAGCAATGCCAGCAGGAACAGCCATTTGGGATCGTTGCCCCAGTTCTGCCAGGTCACATAGACAAAGGCCGGCGCATAGAACAGCAGCACCATCCCCTCGATCATGCGTCCGGCCTGACGCAGCAATATGATGGCCAGCAAGAGTACAAGATTGGCCAGGAGGAAGGACGGTCCGATCAGAAGGACCGAGAGGGACTCGCCGGGTTGCGGCCTGATACCGGAGCCGGCGACAAGGCGCAGATCGTTGACATAGGCCATCCAGAAACCGGGCCCGGCGGCCACGGTCACGAGCCCGGCAACCAGTCCACCCGTGATCAGGCCGACGGCAAGCGCCTTCCATTGCCGGCGCATGACAAGGGCAAGCAGCACCCCCGGCAGAAAGGCGACCAGAAAGGTTATCTTGCTGAGTGCCAGAAATGACAGGCAGAGCCCCAGGAACAGTCCGTCGAGCAGTTGCGATTGCCGTTCGGGCGGCAAGACCGTCAGCATGACGACGATGGCGCCAGCAGCCCATGCCCAGCGGTTGTAATACATCGAGATCGAAGCAGCCGGCGTGCCGCCGCCATAGACGAGCGCCGTCGTCATGATCACGACAAAGGCACCGAAAAGCAGGGCGGGCCAGGTTGGCATGCGCGACCACGAGGCCCACCAGACGGCAGGCAGCATGAGAGCAGCCACCAGTACCATCCCCCCCATGATCGCATGGCCAACGCCCAGCCCCATCGACACCAGCCACGACACCGGTGCAAAGGCCAGCAGGCCGATCGGCGTGGTGAAATCGAGATGCGGCCATTCACCGGCGCTCATGCGCAGGATGATCTGGATAAGGTGAAGCGCGTCACCTTCATGTGCGTCGATCAGCAGCACGCCCTTGCCCAGCAGCAGCCCGGCCTGAACCGCCAGAACGAATACCAGAAAAAGTGCAAGAAGCCCCGCAGATGGCCTGCCCATGTCTGCCCCCTTTCATTTTCGGGCAATCCTACAATGGCAAACTCGGCGATGCAAAAGCCATGGCGGTTTTTGTTGTTGAAATATCGGTGCCCGGCTAAACTCGGCCGAAAGACCGCAACCCGGCATGAGGCAGAAATGAACATACAGGCACGAAACGTGCAGGCTCCACTGCAACCGACATCTCTGCGCGATACCGGGCTGACGATGGTGATGTTGCGTGACATCTTTCTCAAGACGGTCTTTCGACGCCATCTGACCACCGCCAGCGATATCAGCAGGGCGATCTGCCTGCCATTGGGTCTGACCAACGACCTGATCGAGATCGTGCGCGAGCAGAATCTGCTCGAGGCCATGGGAAATCGCGATGCCGGGGGACATGTGGAAATGTCCTATGCGCTGTCTGAATCGGGCAAGGCGCGATCGATCGACGCGCTGGCACAATCGGAATATTTTGGCCCGATGCCCGTTCCGCTGGACGCCTACAAGGCCCAGACCGAACGACAGGCGGTGCGCGACATCTCGATCTCGAAACAGCGTCTTCACGACGCGATGGCCCATCTCGTGCTGCCTGACGGGCTGCTCGACCAGCTGGGGCCGGCGATCAATTCAGGCAAGTCGATCCTGATGTACGGCCCGCCGGGAAACGGCAAATCGTCGATCTCGAACGGCATTCGCGCCGCCCTGGGCGACATGATCTATGTTCCGCGGGCGATCGAATACATGGGCCAGGTGATTACCGTCTATGATCCCATCGTGCATGACATCGCCGAGGAGTCCGAGGAAAACCCCCTGTCGCTGCGTCGTGCCGGGTCACGTTTCGACACCCGCTATGTGCGCTGTCACCGGCCGACCGTGATCACCGGGGGCGAGCTGACGCTTGACATGCTCGACCTCAAGTACAACCCGGTATCGCGCACCTATCAGGCGCCGTTGCAGCTCAAGTCGACCGGGGGGGTCTTTATCGTCGACGATCTGGGCCGGCAGGCCGAATCGCCTCAGGCGCTGATCAACCGGTGGATCGTGCCGATGGAATCGGGCTATGACATTCTTGCGCTGCAATCGGGCGAAAAATTCGTGGTGCCCTTTGATACGCTGGTCATCTTTTCGACCAACTTTCACCCCAGGGAAATGTTCGACGACGCGGCACTGCGTCGGATCGCCTACAAGGTACGTATCGATGGCCCCAGCCAGGACCAGTTTCTGCAGATCCTTGCCCGGGTCTGTCAGGCCCGGCAGCTGCCGCTGGACGAACAGGCCATCGTCCACCTGTTGCGCGATCGTTATGTCGAGGTGGATCATGTCTATGCCAACTTCCATGCATCGTTTCTGGTAGACCAGATCCTGTCGATCTGCGCCTATGAGGGGATCGCGCCGCAAATGTCGCCCGAGCTGATCGACCGTGCCTGGGAAAACCTTTTTGTCCGCGAGGGCTGAACCGATGATACGGGGCGTCGGTCTGGCTGGATGTGGCAGGATGGGACAACCCATGCTTGGCGCGATGATCGCCGCCGGTTTCGCGGTGCGCGGGTTCGACATCCGGCCTCGGGGTGACTTTGGCGACTTCGCCGCCCATGTGACCGACGACGCCAGGGAATTTGCCCGCAATCTGCGCATCCTGTTCACCGTTGTGCGTGACGCGGACCAGACCGAAAGGTTGCTGTTCACGGATCAGCACCTGTTGGAGCAGGCGCGGAAACTGGAAATGATCGTGATCTGCTCGACCCTTTCGCCCCGATACCTGAATGATCTGCGAAAGCGTATCGACAGCCGCATCGCCATGATCGACGCACCCATGTCAGGCGCGCGCATCGCGGCACAGGAACGACGCCTTTCCTTCATGCTGGGTGGGGATCGGGAAATCCTTGCACGCCTTCAGCCCCTGTTCGATGCGATGGGACAGAGCTTTCACCACATGGGCGGGTTTGGCATGGGCATGCAGGCGAAGGTACTGAACAACATCATCGCAGCCTCGAGTACGGTGATCACGCGGCTTGCCCTGGATTGGGCTGGCCAGGCCGGGCTGGACGAGGCGGCATTTCTGCGTCTTGTCGATGCCAGCTCGGGGCAGAACTGGTTCGCATCGCATTTCGACGAGATCGAGTTTTCCCGAGACGGCTATGAGCCGGAAAACACCATTGGCATTCTGAAAAAGGATGTCGAATCGGCTCTGGATGCTGCCCCGGACGGGGCCGACACACGCCTGCCCGAGTTGCTGGCGGAATTGATCGCGCAAATGCGATCAAAGCCATGATATTGCCTTTTCTGCCCCTTGCCCTTGCCACCTGGCAGGTGTTTTCTGTGCCCCATGAGAAGCTATGAATTCACACTGAACGGTGCCCGCCTGAGTGCGCTGCCCAGCGGGGCACTGTGGTGGGCGGAAACGGGTGTTCTATGTGTCTCGGACCTGCATTTCCGACGCCGATTTCGACACCGCGCAGGCAATGACGACCAGCCCGAGGATGGCAACACCGCCACGCTTGCGCGTCTCGAACGTGATATCCTGAAACGCAATCCGCAGACGATCATCTGCCTGGGCGACAGTTTCGGCGACCTTGAAACGCTGGACGAGATGGATGAAACCGCCCATCGCTGGCTGAGCTGTCTGATGGCCGGTCGGATGTGGGTCTGGATTTCCGGCAGCAACCGCCCCGGCCCGGTCGAGCTGGGCGGAACACATCTGGCGCGATATCGGCTGGGTCCTCTGACCTTTCGCCATGCGCCGTTCCCGGATGCAACCGGCGAGGTGGCGGGAAACCATCACCCGCGCTGCTGGTTCCAGAGCCAGGGCCAGCGCCGCCGGGGCTCCTGTTTCCTGCTGGATGAAAGGCG
Organism: uncultured Rhodobacter sp.; assembly: GCA_964637875.1. GTDB lineage: Bacteria > Pseudomonadota > Alphaproteobacteria > Rhodobacterales > Rhodobacteraceae > UBA5972. The sequence goes on along the minus strand of CAZWXK010000011.1, from coordinate 2,525 downwards.
CGTGATCCTGCCCGCCTATGGCGTGTTTCCGGCTGATGCGCGCAATGACGGCCCCATCCTGTCCGAGTTGATGGACAGGCATGCAATGGCCGTTCTGACAGGCAAACGCGCGCGGCCCGTGCCGATGCGGCTGTGACACGCCCCCCCGGCCCTTGCGGCCAGCCGTTGCGACGCCAGCCGGCGGCGGAAACGAGACCGACGCGCGCGCCCTTGCGCGGCGCCTACATTCCCTCGTAGATCGGAAAACGCGCGCACAGCTCGGCGACCCGCGCCTTGACCCGGGCCTCGACCTCGGCATTGCCGTCGGCGCCGTTTGCGGCAAGGCCATCGATGACCTCGACGATCATCTGTCCGATCTGGCGGAACTCGTCCTCGCCAAAGCCGCGGGTGGTGCCGGCCGGGGTCCCCAGGCGCACGCCCGAGGTCACGGTCGGCTTTTCCGGGTCAAAGGGGATGCCGTTCTTGTTGCAGGTGATGTTGGCACGCCCGAGTGCGGCCTCGGTCTCGTTGCCCTTGACGCCCTTGGGGCGCAGATCGACCAGCATCAGATGGGTGTCGGTGCCGCCCGTGACGATATCCAGCCCGCCCTTCATCAGGGTCTCGGCCAGCACCTGCGCGTTGCGGATGACAGCTGCGGCATAATCCTTGAAGTCGGGGCGCAGGGCCTCGCCAAAGGCGACTGCCTTGGCGGCGATGACATGTTCCAGCGGCCCACCCTGGATGCCCGGAAAGATCGCCGAGTTGACCTTTTTCGCGATCGCCTCGTCATTGGTCAGGATCATGCCGCCACGCGGGCCGCGCAGGGTCTTGTGCGTGGTCGTCGTGGCGACATCGGCATGCGGGAACGGGCTGGGATGCAGCCCCGCCGCCACAAGGCCCGCAAAATGGGCCATGTCCACCATCAGGATCGCGCCAACGCTGTCGGCGATTTCGCGGAACCTGGCGAAATCGATCTGGCGCGGAATGGCGCTGCCGCCCGCGATGATCAGCTTGGGCTGATGTTCCTGCGCCAGACGGGCGACCTCGTCGTAATCGAGCAGGCTGTCCTGCTTGCGCACGCCGTATTGCACCGCATTGAACCACTTGCCCGACTGGTTGGGCCGCGCGCCATGGGTCAGATGCCCGCCCGAGGCAAGGTTCATGCCCATGATGGTGTCACCCGGCGTCAGCAGCGCCGTGAACACGCCCTGATTGGCCTGGCTGCCCGAATGGGGCTGTACATTGGCGTATCCACAGCCAAACAGCTGTTTTGCCCGTTCGATGGCAAGGTTTTCGACCACATCGACCCATTCGCATCCGCCGTAATAGCGCCGGCCCGGGTAGCCTTCGGCATATTTGTTGGTCAGGACCGATCCCTGCGCCTGCATCACCGCGCGGCTGACGATGTTTTCGCTGGCGATCAGTTCGATCTCGTCCCGCTGGCGGCCAAGCTCGCCCTTGATCGCACCAAAGATTTCAGGGTCGCGGTCCGAAAGCTCCTGGGTAAAAAAGCCGGGGTTGCGCGTGGCAGAGGTCATCAGCTGTCTCCTTGAATTGGGCCGGCAAACGGGGCCTGCAAGATCGGTTGCGGCCCCAGATAACCCAAGCGGCGCGGCTGCGGAACACCGAAAACGACAAGGGCGGCGTTTTGCGCGCCACCCATGCGACCGCCCCTGCCCGCGCTCAGACCACCGTGAACTGGCCCATCATGCCGCCATCCTCGTGTTCCAGGATATGACAGTGATACATGTACGGATTCGTGGCATCGGTGTATTTCTCGAACTTGACGAGGATCCGCACCACCTCGCCGGGGTTGACCAGGACGGTATCCTTCAACCCCGCCTCGCCCGGCATGGGCGGCTGCCCGTTTCGGTCGAGAATGCGAAACTGGGTGCCGTGCACATGGAACGGATGGGCCAGCATCCCGTTCGAGGTGATCTCCCAGATTTCGGGTTGATCGACCTTGACCACCTCGTTGATGACATCCATCCGCATGGGTTGACCGTTGATCGCCAGACCGCTGCCCATCATGCCCATCTCCAGACGAAAGCGCCGCGTGTTGACGGCCCGCGAGGGATCGACCGCCGGCAGCGTCGTCAGCCGATCGGGCAAGGCGGCCGAGGGAACCTGCAATTTCTTTGGCTGGATTTCGAGGAAGGTAAAGTCGGGCAAGCCACCACCCATCATCCCGCCGCCGGTATCGACGCCGCGGTTGACCAGCCTGGCCACCTGACCATCCGACAGATCGACCACGATCTCGGCCCTCTCGCCCGGAGCGAGGCGCAGCCCGCTGCGCCTGACCGGCGCGGGCAGGAAACCGCCATCGGTGGCAACCTGCAGAAAGCTGCGCCCGTCATCGAAACGCAGGTTGTAGATGCTGGCGTTGGAGCCGTTCAGCAGGCGCATCCGCAACAGGGTGGTACTGGCCGGAAAGACGGCCCCGATGGTTCCGTTGACCATCGGGAAATTGCCGATCATGCCCTGCATGCGCGCGCGCAGGTCGGGGATATAGGGCATCTGGCCGGCGGGCGTGAACAGCCTGTCCT
>CAZWXK010000010.1:25929-67187 GCA_964637875.1 uncultured Rhodobacter sp. | reverse complement strand
GATACCGCAGAAAGCTCAGACGGTGTCGTGGCCGACCTGTTCGCAGAATTCGCGAATCACGCGCTCATATGTGTCGCGCTTGAAGGGAACGATACGCGACAACAGCTCATCCGCGGGCAGCCAGCACCAGCGGCTGAATTCGGGATGGTCGGTTTCGATGTCGATCTGGCTGTCATCGCCATGGAACCGCATCAGGAACCAGCGCTGTTTCTGCCCCCGATAACGGCCGTTCCACAGTTTCGGAACCAGGTGATAGGGCAGATCATAGGGAATCCAGTCGCGGGTTTCGGCCACGATCTCGACCGCCTCGGGGGGGATACCCGTTTCCTCCTGCAACTCGCGCAGGGCTGCATCTCGCGGATCCTCGCCAGGCTCGACCCCGCCCTGGGGCATCTGCCAGGCATCCATGTTGCTGTCGATCCGCTGCCCTGCAAAGATTCTGCCATCATCATTGCACAGCATGATCCCCACGCAGGGGCGATAGGGCAGATCATCAAAATTGCCGCTGCTCATCGAACTGTTCCCATGGTTTGCACCAGACACCTCGCCGGCCCCGACCGCGACATGCGATCGGGGCACAACTGTGATATAGGGTTTTCAGTTCGCCTTTTTAAGAACCGCCATTCCCCGCAGCAGGTCGATGGCATAGGCCAGCTGGTAATCCTCGGCCCGTTTGCGCGCGGCCTCGATGCGCGCCTTGCGTTCCTGTTCGAGCTGCTTCTTTTCCTCGGGTGTCAGGCTGTCATTCTTGAGTGCGCCCCGCAGATCGGCTTCGGACAGGAACTTGGGCTTGTTGTCCTTGCTGTCCGTCTTGGCGGGAGGACGTTGTTCGACGATGATGTCCGGCAGAATCCCGAGGTTCTGGATCGACCGGCCCGAGGGCGTATAGTAACGGGCAGTGGTCAGGCGCATGGCGCCGTTGCCCTGCAGCGGGATGATTGTCTGAACCGAGCCCTTGCCAAAGCTCTGGGTGCCGACGACCACGGCGCGACGATGATCCTTGAGCGCGCCCGAGACGATCTCGGACGCCGAGGCCGACCCGCCATTGATCAGCACGACAATGGGTTTGCCCTGTGCCAGATCGCCCGGTGTTGCGTTGTAGCGTTCGGTATCCTGGGGGTTGCGCCCGCGGGTCGAAACGATCTCGCCCTTGTCGAGAAAGGCGTCGGCAACCAGAATCGCCTGGTTCAGCAGGCCGCCCGGATTGTTTCGCAGGTCCAGCACGATGCCGTTTATCTTGTCTATTCCGCCGGCCTTTTTCAGCATCTTCTTCAGACCCTCCTTGAGGTTGGGATAGGTCTGGTCGGTGAATGAACTGATCCTCAGGATGACGGCGTCACCTTCGAGTTTGGCCCGCGTTGCCTTGATCTTGATGATATCGCGAATGATCGACAGATCAAATGGCTTGTCCACGCCCTTGCGCACCACCGTGATGACGATTTCCGAACCCACCGGCCCGCGCATCAGATCGACCGCCTCGTTCAGGGTCAGGCCTTGCACCGGCTTGCCGTCAACCTTGACGATCAGATCGCCCGGCTTGACGCCTGCCTCGGCGGCCGGAGTGCCATCGATGGGCGACACCACCTTGACGTAACCATCCTGCTGGGTAACCTCGATGCCCAACCCGCCAAATTCACCCCGGGTCTGAACCTGCATCGCCTTGTAGTCGCGCGGCGGCAGATAGCTGGAATGTGGATCCAGCGATGTCAGCATGCCGTTGATGGCCGCCTCGATCAGCTTGGTTTCGTCAACGGGTTCCACGTATTGCGAACGAATGCGTTCAAAGATGTTTCCGAACAGGTCAAGCTGCTCATAAGTCGATTTCTTGCTCTTGGCCTCTTGCGCAATCAGGGGCCCGGCCACCTGTGTCGTAAGCACGACCGCGGCGAGTGTGCCACTGAGCGCGGCGATGACATATTTCTTCATGTTTTCAATCCTACCTGTCCTTCAGTGCGAACCAGGCCGCCGGATCGACCGGCTTGCGGTCCTTTCGAATCTCGATATAGAGGGTCTCCTGGCGAATGTCGCCAGAACCACCCGCGGTTTCAACCAGAAAGTCCCTTGCAGCCGGCTCGGCACCCTGCAACAGGCCGACCGGATCGCCTGCCGACAGTATCTGGCCAACTTCGCCATAGATCTGTCCTAGCCCGGCAAGGATTATCAGGTAACCCGCCTGGGGCTCAAGGATAATCACATTACCGTAGTCCAGAAGCGGCCCGCGATAGCGGATCGTCGCCGCCCAGGGCGTCGTGACCAGCGAAACCGGCGGAGCCGCGATCACGATTCCCGGGCGCCTGATCCCTGCCGCGTCGGCCTGGTTGAAACCATGCAAAAGGGTGCCAAAGACCGGCAGCGGCAATTTCCCCCTGGCCGAGGCAAAATCGGGGCCGGGGGAATCGAACCCCTCGATCGGCAGATCCGACAGCCCCGCGGCAAAGCTGGTCAGGGTATCGCTGTTTCGGGCAAGCTGTTGCAGCCTTGCCGGATCCGACGCCAGGCGGGGTGGCAGTTTTCGGGTTCTCCTGCCGATTGCCTCGGCCAGGGCAACACGGGCCTGCTGAACGCCATTCAAACCGTTCTGGACATCTTCCAGCGCCGATTTCTGCAGACCCTGCAGGACCTGCAATTCGCGCAGGCGTGTGCGCAGATCCTGAACCTCGCGGTACAATGCCGGGGTGACATCCGAAAGGATCTGCCCTGATTCCGCGGTTGCCAGCGCCCCTGACGGATGAATCAGGACCAGAGGTGCAGGCACACGGCCCAGAGACTGGAGAACGCCGATCAGGCGGGCGAGTTGCGCGCGACGGTTTGCAAATTCCAGCTTCAGGGCCTGCTCCTTGATTGCGGCCCGGCGCAGGGCCTCGCGCATGGCCCGAAGGCCGTCCTCATAGGCACGCACGACACGGCTGAGCGCGGCAACGCGATCTCGGGCCTCGGTCGTTTCCGAAAGGGCGCGGGTGGCCTTGCGCAATTCGTCTGCGGCGATACGGGCATCGAAAACCGGATCGCCATTCGCCCGCGCCGCCTGGGGCAGGTTCGCGGCCAATGCAACGCCCGACACCACCACCAGGGAAATGATCAGGCTTATGCGCAGCACGGACCGCATCACGACAGCAGGTTGACCCCGGTCATCTCGGGCGGCTGTTCCAGCCCCATCAGCGCCAGCAGGGTCGGGGCGAGATCTGCCAGACGCCCGCCATCGCGCAAACGCGCCCCCGCAGGCCCGCCGAACAGGATCACCGGCACCGGGTTGGTGGTGTGCGCCGTGTGCGGTTTGCCGGTTTCCGGGTCGACCATGGTTTCGCAATTTCCGTGGTCGGCGGTCACGATCATGGCGCCACCGGCCTTTTCCAGCGCTTCAACCACCTGACCAAGCCCGCGATCCACCGCCTCGACCGCCTTGATTGCCGCGTTCAGATCGCCGGTATGGCCCACCATGTCGGGGTTGGCATAGTTGGTCACGATCAGGTCATAGCCATCTTCGATCGCCTTGACGAAACGCGCCGTGACCTCGGCCGACGACATTTCCGGCGCCTGGTCATATGTGGCCACCTTGGGGCTGTTGGGCATCATGCGGTCTTCGCCCTGTTCGGGGGTTTCCTCGCCACCATTGAGGAAAAAGGTGACATGGGGGTATTTCTCGGTTTCGGCCAGGCGGAACTGGCGCAGCCCGTGTTGCGCAACCCAGTGGCCCAGCGTGTTGACGATGTTTTCCTTGGGAAACAGCACATCCATGTATTTGTCATGCTCGTCGGAATAGCTGGCAAACCCGGCCATGGCCGCCAGGTCGGGGCGGCCCGACACGTCAAAGGCGTCAAAGCGCGGCGCGCCCAGCGCGGCCATCAGCTCGCGCGCGCGGTCGGCGCGGAAATTGAGGCAAAGCACGCCGTCGCCATCTTTCATGCCGGGGTAGTCGCCAATCACCGTCGGGGTTATGAATTCGTCGGTTTCGCCACGGGTGGTGGCCGCAGACACTGCTTCGGCCGGACCGTCGGCCTTCAGCCCCTTTGCCCTGACGATGGCATCAAAGGCGCGCTCGACCCGATCCCAGCGCTTGTCGCGATCCATGGCATGAAAGCGGCCGATCACCGTTGCGATACGGGCGTTTTCCGGCAGCACGGAGGCCAGCCGCGCAAGGTCGTGCGTCGCCGAGCCGGGGGGCACATCGCGCCCATCCGTCAGCGCATGTATCCAGACCGGAATGCCGGCCGCCGAAATGACCTGTGCGGCGGCAATGGCATGGTCGATATGGGCATGAACGCCACCTTCCGACATCAGCCCGATCAGATGTGCGGCCCCGCCCGAGCGGCGCAGCCTGTCGATGAACCGTTGCAGTGCGGGGTTTTCCGCGAAACTTCCATCCTCGATCGCCAGGCCGATCCGGCCCAGATCCATCGAAACCACACGGCCCGCGCCGATATTCATGTGCCCGACCTCAGAATTTCCCATCTGCCCCTCGGGCAGACCGACGTCACGCCCGCTGGTTTTCAACGTGGCGTGGGGGCAGGTTTGCATCAGGCGATCACAGGTCGGGGTATGGGCAAGCGCGACAGCGTTGTTTTCGCGCGCCGCGCGCAAGCCCCAGCCATCGAGAATGCACAGAACCACAGGCCTGGGGTGGAATTTCGAAAGGGTCATCTGCTCGTCCGGTTCGGGATGTTTGTTTGAGCCGCAGGATAAGGCGCCGGGTCGGCAACCACAAGCGCGCTTGCGCTCAGGCCTGACCCGCGGCCTGATCGCGCAACCGGTCGGTGATGGCCACCAGGGCTGCCGCGATGCCGGGTTCCGACATGGCATGTCCCGCAGTCGCGATCATGGAAAGCCGCGCTTCCTTCCATCCGTCGGCCAGCGCCCGCGCCCCGGCAGGGGGACAGATCATGTCGTAACGCCCCTGAACGATATGACCGGGAATACCCCTGAGCCGGTCGAGGTTTTTCAGAATCGCCTGTTCGGGTGCAAGAAATCCATCATTGGCGAAATAGTGGTTCTCCAGCCGGGCAAAGGCACGCGCATAGTCATCCGGCAGGTTGTGGCCCGTGCGATGGCCCGCAGGCTCCAGCACCGCCAGGGCATTTTCCCATGCCGTCCAGGCGCGGGCACATCTTGCCGCCTCGTCCCGATGCTCGCCAAAAAGACGGCGATGGTAGGCCGCGATCAGATCGCCCCGTTCATCTTCGGGAATCGGGGCAACGAATTTTCGCCACTCCTCGGGCCAGAAATGCGCGGCGCCTCCTCCATAGAACCAGTCCAGCTCGGCACGGGTCATCAGGAAAACGCCGCGCAACACCAGCGCCCTGACATGTTCGGGATGGGTCTGCGCGTAGACCAGCGAAAGCGTCGCCCCCCAGGATCCTCCAAACACCACCCAGCTGTCGATATCCAGCATGGTGCGGATACGCTCCATGTCGGCAACCAGATCCCATGTCGTGTTGTTCTCGACACAGGCATATGGGCGTGACCGGCCGCACCCCCGTTGATCGAACAGGATGATGCGGTAATGTCCGGGATCAAAGAAACGCCGCATCGCCGGGCTGCACCCGCCACCGGGGCCGCCATGAACGACAAGAACCGGTGCGCCGCGGGGGTTTCCACATTGCTCGACATAGATGCGATGACCGCCGCCGACCATCAGCATGCGCGAATCGAACGGGCCGATCGACGGATACAGCATGTCAAAATTGCTCTTTTGGCTCGCAGACTTGTCCATCTGTGTATTATAGATGCCCTGTCAATTCCCGTTCACACTGACAACATTGGCAGTTTGCCGAGGAGAGTGCAATGCAATCCACCAACACGGTCGATCCGGGAGAAGTCGCCAAATTCGAGGCCATGGCCGCCGAATGGTGGGATGCAACCGGCAAGTTCAAGCCGCTGCACATGATGAATCCCTGTCGGCTGGACTATATCACCGCACAGATTGCCGCCGAATTCGGGCGTGACCTGGCCTCGCACCATCCGTTCAAGGGGCTGCGCCTGCTGGATATCGGCTGCGGTGGGGGGCTTCTGTCCGAACCGATGGCGCGTCTCGGGGCAACCGTGGTCGGTGCCGATGCCGCGCCCACCAACATCGAGGTCGCGCGTATTCACGCAGCGAAATCCGGGCTGGAAATCGACTATCGCAACACCACGGCCGAGGCCCTTGCCGCCGATGGCGAACAGTTCGATATTGTGCTGAACATGGAGGTGATCGAACATGTTTCCGACCCGGCCGCCTATCTGCGAGCCTGCCATGACCTGTTGAAACCGGGCGGGCTGATGATCGCCTCGACCATCAACCGGAATCCGAAATCCTTCATGGTGGCCATAATCGGGGCCGAGCAGATCATGCGCTGGCTGCCGAGAGGCACCCATGAGTGGAAGAAATTCATCACCCCGGACGAGCTGTACGACCTGATCCGCGGGGCCGACCTGACACCCGTCGATCGCAAGGGTTTCGTGTTCAACCCGCTGACATGGGAATGGAGGCTGTCCGACCGCGACCTCAGCGTGAATTATGTAACCGCCAGCACCCGTTCAAAGGGCTGAGTCGGCTCAGCCCTCATCTTCGAGAAGGCCGCGCAGTTCGCGCAGAAAGGGCAGCGCCGCCCTGATCTTGTCGGCCCCCAGCGCCTGAACGACATCATCGAAAACCGGCGCTATGGCGCGAACGGCCTCGGTGCGGGCGGCCTCTCCCGCCGGGCTGATGGCGACAAACTTGCGCCGCGCGTCATCCCAGTCGGGGCGAATATGGACGTAACCCGCGGCCTCAAGCTTGCCCAGCGTGTTGGTCATCGCGCCCTTGGTGACATGGAAAAGGCGTGCCAGCTGCGCCGGGGTGCGTTCGCCGCCGACATGGGCCAGATGGTTGAGCACGGAAAAATGCGAAACCTCCATCCCCCTGGGCAGAGCACGGGTCAGCTTGGCCCGGGCCAGTTGATCGGCCATGGCGATTTCGCTGAACAGGGCGATGGCAAGAGGGTCGTTGCTGACGGTCACGATGGCCCCCCGAACGGGCGGTCGTGACTCAGCGCGGGGACACGTGCGCGCGCGCGCTCGACCTCGTCCAGGTCGATATCGAGAACGATCACACCCGGATCCGTCCCGCCATCGGCGATGATTTCCCCCCAGGGAGCAACAGCCAGAGAATGGCCATAGGTCTGGCGCGGCCTTCCCTCGGTGATCGCGTGGTCGCCGCATTGTGCGGGGGCCAGGATGAAACATCCGGTCTCGATCGCACGCGCCTGCAACAGAACATGCCAATGCGCGGCCCCCGTGACCGGTGAAAATGCCGCCGGCTGGGTGATGATCTGGGCGCCCTCCTTGGCCAGCGCGCGGTGCAGTTGAGGAAAGCGCAGGTCATAGCAGATGGCCAGGCCGATCGCGGCAACAGGCGTGCGCGCCAGAACCAGCCGCTCGCCAGGGCGGAAGGCGTCGGATTCGCGCCATGTCTCGGTTGCCGAAATATCGACATCGAACATGTGGATCTTGTCATAGCGCGCAAAGACCTTGCCATCCGGGGCGATCAGGAACGACCTGTTGGCAAACCGTCCATCCGGGTCTTCGGTTTTCAGCGCAAGCGAGCCGACAAGCAGCCAGATATCCAGATCATCCGCGACATGGCGCAGGCGGGCAAGGGTCGGGTCATCCTTTTCATGACTCAGCACCTTTTGCTGATGCGCGCGGCTGGTGGATACGCAATTGGTGACCTCGGGCGTCAGTACGAATTCGGCACCCTCAGCCGCCGCCTGCCGGATGAAATCCTCGGTCACCGGCAGGTTTTCCAGCGGCATGTCACCCGAGTTCAGCTGGACCAGCGCCACCCGCATGGCGATCAGGCAGCCAGCAGACCGGAGAGCTTGCCCGAACGTTCGAGCTCGTAAAGCTCGTCACAGCCGCCAATATGGCGCCCCCCGATAAAGATCTGCGGAACCGTACGCCCGCCATTTGCGCGTTGCACCATCTCGGCCCGGCGCTCGGGCGCGGCGCCCACATCGATTTCGGTGTAGGGAACATTCTTTTGCTGCAACAGCCGCTTGGCGGCCATGCAGTAGCCGCAAAAACGGGTTGTGTAGATTTCGACTTGTTTCATGGTTCAACCTTTGATCCGTTACCGGGGCATTTAACGGATTTAGGCATTCCTTGCAACGCGCGCCAGTACCACACAGTTCACCTGCGCGGCACCGGCCGCCAGCAGGGTTTGTGTACAGGCGCGCAATGTCGCGCCCGAGGTCATGACATCGTCAACCAGCAGGATTCCCCTGCCCTGCACCTGATCGCGCCGTCGCGGGTGCAAGGCAAAGGCCCCGTCCTGATTTGCGAGTCTTTCGGCGCGACCCATCCCCTCCTGCGGTGTGGTCCATCTGCGACGCAACAACGCATCCGGGCAAAAGGACAGATCGCACCTGCGCGCAATCTGGTGCCCCAGCAGGGCCACCTGGTTGAAACGCCGGCGTAACAACCTGAACCGATGCAGCGGCACCGGCACCACCACGGCACGCCCCGAGGCATCGGCCGGGGCCAGGCTTGCGGCCAGCGGAGCCATCCAGCGGGCCATCGCCGGAACCAGGTCCAGCCGATCGCCATGCTTGAGCGCCAGCACCATCTTGCGCGCGGCGCCTTCATACAGCAGCGGCGCCCGCGCCCGGCCCCATGGGGGCGGATGTTCCAGACAGGCATCGCACGACACCGCCTCGTCGGTATCGATACCCGGCAAGGGCAGGCCGCAGTCATCGCAGACCAGCCCCGTCACAAAGGGGGTATCCTGCCAGCAAGGGCCGCACAGGGCATTGTCGGAACCGGTCTCGGCCCCACAGGCCAGGCAACGGGGCGGGTAAAGAAAATGTATGGCCGATTGCAAATTCACCACGTTCTCCGTATGTGCTGGGCACTGTCCGGGGTTGGGCCCGATCCGGGCCCGGAAAGGAAAAGATGGCCAGCGATCCCTTCGACACGACCGCGCTCATGCGCAACCGCGCGCGGGCACGCCGCGCCGCCCTTGGCGATGGCCAGGCCGATCTCTTCCTGCATCGGCTGGCGGTGACCGAGGCTCAGGAAAGACTGTCAGCGGTTAACAGACGATTTACGCGGACCGCGATCATCACCCCCTGGCCCGAAATCTGGCACAGCACCTTTCCCGATGCCGACTATCCGGCCGAGGCCGCGCTGCTGGATCTTTCCGGCGGCCCCTATGACCTGGTGATCCACGCCCTTTCGCTGCACTGGTCGAATGACCCGGTGGGACAGATGATTCAGTGCCGGCTTGCGCTGAGGCCCGACGGCCTGTTTCTGGGGGTCATGCTTGCCGGGCAGACATTGAACGAACTGCGCCGCGCGCTGGCCGAGGCAGAAAGCCGTCTCACCGGCGGGTTGTCGCCCCGCGTCGCCCCCATGGCCGAGCTGCGCGACCTTGGCGAATTGCTGATGCGTGCCGGGCTTGCCCTGCCGGTGGCCGACAATGTGGTATTGCCCGTGACCTATGCCAGCCTGCCCGATCTGTTGCGCGATCTGCGCGCGATGGGCGAAAACAGCGCCCTTTCCGGCCGACCCCGTCATTTCACCCGCCGCGCCCTGTTCACCGAGGCCGCCCGCATATATGCCGAACATTTCCCCGCCCCCGAGGGCCGCATCATGGCGACCTTCGAAATGATCTGGCTGACGGGCTGGGCCCCCGACGAATCACAGCAAAAGCCCCTGCGCCCCGGCTCGGCCCGGGCGCGTCTGGCGGATGCGTTGAAGACGATCGAGTTTCCTGCCAATGATCCTGTTGGCAAGCCGCCGGTCCCCGGAGACAAGACATCATGACAAGCACTGGTTCCATTCCCGCCCACGCACCTGCCGACCACCCCCTTGTTCCGCCCGAAAGGATCGGTGTCCTGATCGGCAATCTGGGCACACCGGATGCAACCGACTACTGGTCGATGCGCCGATACCTGAACGAATTTCTCTCGGACCGGCGGGTAATCGACTATCCGGCATGGAAATGGCAACCTCTGTTGCAGCTGATCATCCTCAGCAAACGGCCCTTTACCTCGGGGCGGCTTTATGACGGGATCTGGAACCACGAACGCGACGAAAGCCCGCTGTTGACCACAACCCGCGAACAGGCGCAAAAACTGGCCGCAACCCTGAAGGAAACGCTGGGCGACCACATAATTGTCGATTTCTGCATGCGCTATGGCAATCCTTCAACCGAATCGCGCCTGCGCGCGCTGGTCGAGCAGGGTTGCCGACGGATCCTGTTCTTTCCGCTTTATCCGCAATATTCCGGTGCGGCCTCGGCGACCGCCAACGATCAGCTGTTTCGCGCCCTGATGCGCGAGAAATGGCAACCCGCGGTGCGCACGGTGCCATCCTATCACGATCACCCCTTGTATATCGGGGCGCTGGCGGACAAGATCGAACAGGTTCTTGGCGGGCTGGAAAACAGGCCCGAGGTCGTGATCGCATCCTATCACGGGGTTCCGAAACGCTATCTGACCGAGGGCGATCCCTATTACTGCCAGTGCATCAAGACGACCCGCCTCCTGCGCGCGCGCCTGGGCTGGCCCGAGGATCGGTTGATCGCCACATTCCAGTCGCGCTTTGGCCGCGAGGAATGGCTGCAACCCTACACCGTGGACGAGGTCGTACGGCTGGCCCGGGGCGGGACAAGGCGTATCGCCATGCTGGCACCGGCATTTTCAACCGACTGCCTCGAGACGCTCGAGGAAATCAAGGTCGAGATCAGGGATGCGTTCATCGCGGCCGGTGGGCAGGAGTTCACCTATATCCCCTGTCTGAACGCCGATGATTCCCATATCCGCATGATGGCCGACATCGTAGGCCGGAATCTGGCCGGCTGGGTGTGAATCGGCGCCATTTCGGCGCCATCGGGCATGTGCTGGCAAGGATGGCTCCTAAACTTTGGTCATAGGGCGCGAATCCGGCGCGTTTCGCCGGTCACGCCAATCTAACCCATGGATATAGAAACGGCACTCCTGCGCCCGATTTCCGCCATGTTTTCTATGGTTTCGGATGATTTCCTTTGAACTGTCGGCCGATCCTGCCGCCGTCTAACCGCCGGTCAATTTCCGGCCCGGCCCGAACGGTCTAGATCGGTTCCTGCAAACGACGCGGCATCCTCCCGCCGCCGGAACCAAGACGCAAGAAACGCAACAACACGCAAGGAACCATGACGATGAAAATTCTGATGATCTCATCCGCGATTGCCGCGGCGATTGCCGCCTCGGCCTTTGGCGTAAACGCCCAGACCGCCCCTGCGGCGCCCAAGGCCGGCGCCCCCCTGATCGGCAAGGTCCTCAAGACAAGCGGCACCAATCAGGCCGTCGCCACCAACACTGGCGAGGTCGAGGGCACCGAAAGCGAAGGTGGTGAAAACGGCGGCGAGAGCGGTGGCGACAGCGACTGATTTACCCCAACGAAACCGAATTCACGGCAAGACGACACCATCCAACCACATCTGAACCACAACAAAGGGAAACAGACCATGAAATCCATCTTCATCTCGGCCGCAGTTGCCTCGATCCTTGCCTCGGCGGGTATTGCCGCTCAGGCGCAGACCGCTGGCACGACCGGTACCGCCACGACGACGACAACCAGCACGACCACGACGACTGGCACGACGACCGGAACAACCGGCGGGGCAACCACCGGAACCACGACCGGGGCAACCGGCGGCACCACGACCGGCACGACAACCGGAACAACCGGCGGAACGACCGGCGGAACGACCACCGGGGCAACCGGCGGAACGACCGGCGGTACCACGACCGGAACCACCACGGTACCCCCCAAGAAAAACAATCTTGTCGGTGGTGTCATCGCGACGACTGGAACCACCACCGCAGTTGCCACCAATACCGGTGACGATGATGGCAAGGGCGACGGTGAAAGCGAAGGCGCCGACAATGGCGGCTACGGCGGCGGTGCCGGCAATGGCGGCGGCGAAGGCGAAGGCGGCGGCGAAGGCGAAGGCGGCGGCGAGGGCGGCAGCGGCGGCGACGACTGATCGGTCGGCCCACGCGGCAACTTCCTCACGGTTCACCACTCACGAACCAGCAACGGCATCTCCGGGAAACCGGGGATGCCCTTTCCTTTCGGCAATGACGGGGGCGACAGGAGCACGCCGTGCAGGGGCCGGAATGGCCCCGGACCACAGCCGGTCTTCAGAGCCAGTCGCGCAGCACCGCAACCAGAGGCCGATCGGCAGGTGGCATCGGATAGTCGCGCAGATCGGCCACCCGCACCCATCTCAGCTCCTGCCTCTCTCTGGGGCGCGGGATTCCCTTCCATTTCCGGCAGGCGAAAACGGGCATCAACAGGTGGAAATCATCATAGGAATGGCTTGCAAATGTCAGCGGGGCCAGACAGCTCTGCCAGGTGTCGATCCCCAGCTCCTCGCGCAGCTCGCGCACAAGGGCGGCCTCGGGCGTTTCGCCGGCCTCGACCTTGCCACCGGGAAACTCCCACAGGCCGGCCATGCTCTTGCCTTCGGGGCGGCGCGCCAGCAACACGCGCCCGTCGCGATCGATCAGGGCGACCGCCGAAACCAGAACCAGTTTCACGAGCGATAATCCGCGTTGATGGTAATGTACTGCCTGGTCAGATCGCAGGTCCAGACACGGGCCGATGCCTGCCCCAGCCCCAGATCGACCCCGATGAGCAGTTCGTCGCCCCTCATGTATTCGGCCGCATCCTCCTCTCGATAGTCAGCTGCGATCCAGCCTTTCTCGGCAACCAGGATATTGCCGAAACGGATGGTCAGCAGATCGCGTTCGGCGCGGGCGCCCGACTTGCCGACAGCCATGACGATGCGGCCCCAGTTGGGATCTTCTCCGGCGATGGCCGTCTTGACCAGGGGCGAATTGGCGATCGCCATCGCAACCTTGCGGGCGTCGCGGCGGCTGGTCGCCCCGGTGACCGAAACCTCGACGAATTTTGTCGCGCCCTCGCCATCGCGCACCACCTGATGGGCCAGGTCCAGCATCACACTGCCCAGCGCCTGGGCAAAGCTGCGGCCCGATTTCGAACGCGGCCCGCCGACCTGCACGCCCGAAGCCCCGGTTGCGACCACCAGCAGGCTGTCCGAGGTCGAGGTATCGCTGTCCACCGTGATCGCGTTGAAGCTGTCCGCATTCAGCCGCCTCAGCATCTGCTGCAGATGTCCCTGCTCGACCCCGGCATCGGTAAAGATGAAAACCAGCATGGTCGCCATGTCCGGGGCGATCATGCCCGAGCCCTTGGCAAAGCCCATGATGCGCACGGTTCTGCCGTCGATCTCGACCTCGGCCATCGCCCCCTTGGGAAAGGTATCGGTCGTCATGATCGCACGCGCCGCCGCGGCCGCGCCATCGGGCGACAGATCGGCAGTCAGCCGATCGATCACCGCCAGGATCCGCTTTTGCGGCAAGGGCTCGCCGATCACGCCGGTTGACGCGGAAAAGACATGCGCAGCGGGCACGTCCAGGGCACGACCGACAGCGCCGGTCAGCGTGTCGACCGCCTCGAATCCGACAGCGCCGGTAAAGGCATTGGCATTGCCCGAGTTCACGAGAATCGCGAACCCGCCCTTGCCGGCGCCATCCTTTTGCAGGCGGGCGATCTTTGACTGGCAATCCAGTACCGGGGCCGCCCGGGTAGACGAACGGGTGAAAACGCCCGCAATCGTGCTGCCGGGGGCAATTTCGGCCAGCATGACATCGTTGCGGCCCCGATATTTCACCGCGGCTGCGGCCGCGGCAAAACGCACACCGCCGATTTGCGGCAGATCGGGAAACCGCGCGGGCGCCAGAGGCGACACGGCCGGGGCAGCGCCCCGCGCGGCCTCGAGCTCGGCCCGTGCTTCCTTGAGCTTGCGACGCAGATGGTTCAGCTTTTCCTGCAGCGCGGCGATCTGGGCAGAGGAGTCCTCCCCCCCTGCCCCGGTTTCATCCTCTGTGCCCAAAGCAACCCCCGATGTCAGATATCCCTACTTGTCCAGCAGGGATACATCGCGGATCACCTTTGGATCAATATCGACTTTTTCCCGCGTAACCTTGGCTGCCGAGGTCAGACGGCTGATTTCCTTGTCCACCGCCTTCTGGCGCAGCTCGGCGGCAAGGGTGTCGCGCTCTTCCTCGAATGTGGGCTGTTTCTTGGCCCGCATTTCGTTCAGCTTGATCACATGCCAGCCAAACTGGGTCTTGACCGGGCCGGAAATCTCGCCCACGGCCATTTTCAGCACCGCCTCTTCGAACGGCTTGACCATCATGCCCCTGGAAAACCAGCCCAGTTCACCCCCGCGCTTGCCCGAGGGGCCGGTGGACTTTTCCTTGGCAAGGGTCGCGAAATCGGCACCGTTCTTGAGCTGCTTGATGATTTCCTCGGCCTCGGCCCTGGTTTTCACCAGGATGTGCGAGGCATTGTATTCCTCTTCGGGAATGGCCGAATCATATTTCGCGGCATAGGCGGCCCTCAGATCCTTTTCCGGGATCTCCTGACCCGAAAGGCGGTCGAGGAATTCCGAGGCCAGAAAGGCGCGTTCCTGATTTTCGAGGCCGATCCGCGTCTTCTTGTCCATGTTGGCCTTCATGGCGTTCATCAACACGGTCTGCTGAATCAGCTGGTCGATGATGCCCTTGAAAAGAACGTCGTCCGGAAGCTGCTTGTATTGCTGTGGCAGGCGCTCGCGCAGGGCGATGACATTGCCAAGGGTGATCTTGGTCCCGTCAACGGTCGCCAGAACCGTATCGACCGACGGATTCTCGGCCGCCTGGACATGGGTTGGAAGGATCGCCGCGACCAGAGCTGCAGCAAGGATTCCGTTCTTGAAGTTCATGTTTTTCTCCGAATTGGGTATCATGGATCGCGCCTTGTGCCACATGTCTTGCTGTTGTCAAATCCGGTGGCGTTGACACCTGCCCAGCATCCCCTTACATGCCTTTGGACATTGTGCAAAGACTGGTTTGTCCGTGCTCCGGCGATTGTTATGAAACCTGAGCACGGGGCAGACAAGAAAAGCCTTTACACGATTTCGTAACAAAAACGCCAACCACGGCGCCCGCCATTCGAACGGAGTACCAATGCTGGGTCTTGGAACCATTGCCAAAAAGGTTTTTGGCACACCGAATGATCGCAAGATCAAGGCAACCCGGCCACTGGTTGACCGTATCAACGCGCTGGAGCCCGAATTCAAGGCGCTGAGCGACGATCAGATCAAGGCCAAGACCCGGGAATTCAAGGAACGCCTTGAAAAGGGCGAGTCGCTGGACGATCTGCTGCCCGAGGCATTCGCCAATGCCCGCGAGGCCGCCTTCCGCACCCTGGGCCTGCGCCCCTTTGATGTGCAGCTGATGGGCGGCATCTTTCTGCATCAGGGCAATATCGCCGAAATGAAGACCGGCGAGGGCAAGACCCTGATGGCCACCCTGCCCGTCTATCTGAACGCGCTGACCGGGCGGGGCGTGCATGTGGTGACGGTCAACGACTATCTGGCCCGGCGCGACGCCGAATGGATGGGCCAGGTCTATGCCGCCCTTGGCATGACCACCGGCGTTGTCGTTCCCGGCCAGGAAGACGAGGAAAAGCGCGCCGCCTATCAGGCCGACGTCACCTATGCCACCAACAACGAGCTGGGCTTTGACTATCTGCGCGACAACATGCGTTCCGAACTGTCGGAAATGGTTCAGCGTGACCACTACTATGCGATCGTGGACGAGGTTGACAGCATCCTCATAGACGAGGCGCGCACCCCGCTGATCATCTCGGGGCCCAGCGACGACCGCAGCGAACTCTATGTCAAGATCGACAGGATCATCCCCGACATCAAGCCCGAGCATTACGACCTCGACGAAAAGACCCGCAACGTCACCTACACCGAAGAGGGCAACGAATTCATCGAGCAGCGCCTGCATGCCGAGGGGATTCTCGACAGCGAGGCCACGCTGTACGACCCCGAAAGCACGACCCTTGTCCATCACGTCACCCAGGCCCTGCGTGCCCATATCCTGTACAAGCGCGACAAGGATTACATCGTGCGTAACGGCGAGGTCATGCTGATCGACGAATTCACCGGCCGCATGATGCCGGGCAGGCGTCTGTCCGACGGCCTGCATCAGGCCATCGAGGCCAAGGAAGGCGTCACCATCCAGCCCGAGAACGTGACACTGGCCAGCGTGACCTTCCAGAACTATTTCCGCCTCTATGACAAACTGGCCGGCATGACCGGCACGGCCATGACCGAGGCCGAGGAATTCATGGAAATCTACAAGCTGGGCGTGGTCGAGGTTCCAACCAACAAACCCGTCATCCGCATAGATGAACACGATCAGGTCTATCGCACCGCCAAGGAAAAATTCGACGCCATCGTGCAGGCAATCCGCGAGGCCCATGACAAGGGGCAACCGATCCTGGTTGGCACGACCTCGATCGAGAAATCGGAGCTTCTCTCCGACCTCCTGAAAAAGGAAGGTATCCCGCACAACGTGCTGAACGCCCGCCACCATGAACAAGAGGCCAAGATCGTCGCCGATGCCGGCCGCTATGGCGCCGTCACCATCGCCACCAACATGGCCGGTCGCGGCACCGACATCCAGCTGGGCGGCAATATCGAGATGAAGGTGATGGAGGCACTGGCCGAAAACCCCGATGCCGACCCGGTCGAACTGCGCAAGCGGATCGAGGCCGAGCACGAGGAAGAAAAGAAAAGGGTGATCGAGGCCGGTGGCCTGTATGTCCTGGCAACCGAGCGCCACGAAAGCCGCCGCATCGACAACCAGCTGCGCGGCCGCTCGGGGCGTCAGGGCGACCCCGGTCGTTCCAGCTTCTTCCTCAGCCTCGAAGACGACCTGATGCGGATCTTCGGGTCGGAACGGCTGGACAAGCTGCTCAACACGCTGGGCATGAAGGAAGGCGAGGCCATCGTCCACCCCTGGGTCAACAAGTCGCTGGAAAAGGCACAGGCCAAGGTCGAGGCGCGCAACTTTGACATCCGCAAGCACCTGTTGAAATACGACGACGTGATGAACGATCAGCGCAAGGCGATCTTCAATCAGCGTCGCGAGATCATGGAATCCGACGACCTTTCGGATGTCGTGCAGGACATGCGCTATCAGGTGATCGACGACCTGGTCGAAAAGCACATGCCGCCCAAGACCTATGCCGACCAGTGGAACATGGAGGGGCTTTACGCCGATGTCCTGCGTTATCTGGGCATCGACGTGCCGATCCTTGAATGGGCCGAGGAAGAAGGCGTCGATGACGAGGCGATTGCCGAACGGCTGTACAAGGCCAGCGATGAATACATGGCCCAGAAGGCCGTTCAGTTCGGCACCGAAAACATGCGCATGATCGAAAAGTCGATCCTGTTGCAGACGATCGACAACAAATGGCGCGATCACCTGCTGACACTGGAACATCTGCGTTCGGTGGTCGGATTCCGGGGATATGCGCAAAAGGACCCGCTCAACGAGTACAAGTCCGAGGCCTTTACCCTGTTCGAAAACATGCTTGACAGCCTGCGTACCGACGTGACCGAACAGCTGGCCCATATCCGCCCCATGACCGAGGAAGAGCAGCAGGCCATGATCGCGCAGACACTGGCCCAACAGCAGGGGATCGACCTCGCCCAGGTCGAAGAGGGTATCAGGGCGTTGGGCAATGGCGATGGCGATGGCGATGGCAGGACTGGCGTCAATGGCAGGGATGCCAAGCCCGGCTTTGACGAAAACGATCGCTCGACCTGGGGCAACCCGGGGCGAAACGCCCCCTGTCCCTGTGGTTCGGGAAAGAAATTCAAGCATTGCCATGGCAGGGTCTGACGGCGGCCGATCATTTCTGACATAGCGCCGGTGTCCACTCCGGGACACGCGCAGATTTGATCGGTTTTTCCGATGGTTGACCCGCGCTTGGCCCTGTCGGCCCGCAATGTTTCCGGCGCCGGCGGGCAATGGTCTGGTGCCGGGGGCGAAAAATTCCCCCAAAAAGCCACCCTCTCTGGCAATTCTCGCCACAATTTCGGGGTCAGGATGCAGCTTGCGGAATGCAAGGCATCCGGAGGGCGAGATGCGTATCAGTGAGAAAATGGGACTGGTCTACACGGCACTTTTCCTGACCGTGTCGATTGCCCTGATCACCCAGAATGCCGACCGGATCATGGCCGGTTTTCGCGGTGAGTCCGCCGCGCGTGCCGTGGATGACATATTCACCGTCCAGGCAGGGCGCACGCAGCGCCTCGATGTTCTGGCCAACGACCTGAATCCCGATGACATCGGGCCGGGCGACATCCGGTTGCTGAAACAGCCGGCCTGCGGCCGTGTTGCCCAGGTTGGCGGGGGCTTCGACTATACCGCTTCGGCAGACTGCACCGGCTATCAGGCCTTTTCATATTGCATCGACACCGGGCGCCAGTGCCCGCCGGCCAGCGTCGCCCTGCGCCTGATCCCGGCGCGCGCGCCCAAGGCCTCGATCGGAGACCAGGCAATCTCGGCGGCCCCGCGCCTGAACGGGCGGGTCGGCATTGCCAGTGGCGATCTGGAAATCTCGAACATCCACCTGGGCCGGGGCGCGGGTTCGGAATCGCGCCCTGTTCGTGCCCCGGCCGACAAGCTGGCGCTGGCGGCGGTCGAGGCAGCCCCCTCATTGCGACAGACCGCACTTTCGACCAGCCATATGGGCGGCACGTCTCCGGCGGTCGGCATGCTGTCGACGCCGCTGCCGGCAATGCCCGCCAACACCGACGACCGCCTCCCGTTGTTGCGCGAGGCCTCGGCCGGGCCTCTCGGCAGGCTGCCAAACCTGCCAAACGGTGTTCGCGCACCTCTCGGCGGGCCGGTCCCGCCGGGTGCGACGGACATTGCCCCCGGCGACCATGGCGCCGCAACATGCAACGCCACCGTATCGGCCCGGGCCGTGACCGGGGCAATGGTTGCGCTGACCGTCGTCGATGCCTGTCAACCCGGTGTTCGTGTGGTCATTCAGCACGGCCGGATGCGATTCGCAACAAGGCTGGGTGCCGATGGCCGGCTTGCCCTGCGGGTTCCCGCGCTTGAGAAACTGGCACATTTCCGCATCACCCTGCCAAAAGGGGAAATCGTCCGCGCGTCGGTCGAAGTCCCCGATATCAAACGCTACGACCGTGTTGTCTTTCTCTGGCGGGGCCGTTTCGACGTGACCCTGGCGCCCGCACGCCAGGTCGCCAATGCGCCCGCCGAAACCACCCCGACCAATCGCGTCCTCCTGGGTGATGAAACCATGAAAAATCCCGTGATGGCATTGGTTTACACGAGGAACCTGAGAGGAACCCCGAATACCGCGTTCGCCGACCTTGCGCTTGCGATTCGCCCCGGCCCGGAAAGCTGTGGGCAGGGTGCCGTTTTGCAGAGCCTGCGCGCCACCGGCGGGCGGATGATCAGCGCCTCGGGTCTGCGTTTTCGCCTGCCCGGATGCGACAGTGCAGACACGACCCTTGTCTTGAAAAACGTTGCCCGTGACCTGATTATCGCCTCGAGGTGATTTCGGGGATGGGACCGCATGACTTTTTTCCGCCGGGTTTTTCTTTCTGCCCTGCTTGTCCTGTTCGTTTTTCCCCGAAATGCCCATGCCGGGGCCGAGGTAACGCTGCGTTCAGCCAACGGCAAGATCACCCTCAAGGGCACGCTGTTGGGCTTTGACGGGGCCACCTGGCGGCTGCGGACGCGGTTCGGGGACATGACGCTGGACGCGCTGGGAACAACCTGTCGTGGCGCAGCCTGTCCCGACCCGGCCAGATATGCCGCCGATCTGGGGCTGGCGGGCGATTCCGTCATGTTGAGAGATCTGCTCGACCCGCTTGTCGGCGATTTCGTCCGTGCGCGCGGACTGAAGGTTGCGCGCGTTCCAAACGACATGTCCGGCTGGAGCGATTTCATTTCCAACAGCGACAATGTACCCCTCGCCCGCATGCAGGTCATGCCCGGTACGCTGTCCTCGGCGGCGACCGCCCTGAAGAAGGGTCGCGTCCAGTTCATCGCCGCCAATCTGCGCCCCGGGCAGCGGGCCGCGGCCCTGGTCGGGCTGCGCGCACAGGTGGTCGGCCTCGACGCAATCATTCTCGTGACATCACCGGATAATCCCGTGCAGGCGCTCAGCCTGGACCAGATCCGCCAGATATGGGCCGGAAAGATCACGAACTGGGCTGACCTTGGGGGTTATGATGCACCCATCACCGTTTATCTGCCCAGGCCGGGTTCCGATCTTGCGCGCGCGTTTCAGGCCGATGTGCTGGGCAAGACCGGCCTGAACAGCGCCGTTGAGCGGCGGCGCTTTGAAAAACTGCCCGATCTTGCGCGCGCGGTCGCAAAAGATGCCTTTGGTATCGGCTATGTCGATTTCGCATCCATCGGCAGGGCACGGCCCCTTGCCCTGCGGGGTGACTGTGGCATCCTGCAATACCCCACCCGATTTTCGGTTCAGAGCGGGGACTATCCGCTGACCCGGGTATTGTACCTGTTCACGCCCGACCGGCCGCTTCCGCCCTTTGCGCGGGCCTTTCTGGCATGGCTGCGTGGGCCCGAGGCCTGGCCCTCGGTCAATCGGTCGGGATATATCGCCCCAGCCCCCGACCGCCTGCCCCTGTCGCGGCAGGAGGGGCGCCTGGCCAACGCCATCGCCAACACCCCCGAGACACAGGGTATCGGCCCGTTGAAGGAGCTTGTCTCGACCTTTGCCGGCGCATCGCGCCTGGCCCTGACCGCCCGCTTTTCCGCCGGAACAACCACGCTGGACGCGTGGTCGCGGCAGGCCATCGACCGGCTGGCCCTGATGGTCGAAGAGGGCGATTTTGACGGGCGCGAACTGATCCTTGCGGGTTTTTCCGATTCTCAGGGCAGCGCGACGGGCAACCGCAGCCTGTCGAAACGGCGGGCAGATGCGGTTCTGGGGCTGCTGCGCGCGCGGGCAGGCCGGGCAGACCTGCGGCTGCTGAAATTCCGCGCGGTGGGGCTGGGCGCGGTCTCGCCCCTGGCCTGTGATGACACGCCACGGGGCCAGAGGCTGAACCGGCGTGTCGAAATCTGGGTCAGATGAGGCCGTCTGCGCGAAAGCTGTACGCGTCGCCCTGCCCGATCACCAGATGGTCGTGAACGACGATACCCAGCGCGCCCGCGGCATCGATGATCTGCCGGGTCATGGCAATGTCGGCATCTGACGGGGTGGGGTCGCCCGACGGGTGATTGTGCACCAGGATCAGGGCCGAGGCATTCAGCTCGAGCGCGCGTTTGACCACCTCGCGCGGGTAGACCGGAACATGGTCAATGGTGCCTTTCTGCTGAGCCTCGTCGGCGATCAGGATGTTTCTGCGGTCCAGGAACAGGATGCGGAACTGTTCGATCGTCTGATGGGCCATCGCCGTTTGACAATAGGTCAACAGCGCGTCCCACGACGACAATACGGCCCTCTCGATCACCCGGGCCCGCGCCATGCGGTGGGCTGCGGCCTCGACGATCTTCAGCTCCTGCACGACGGCGGCGCCAACTCCCCGAACCCGAGACAGGCGCGCGGCATCGGCTGCCAGTACCGCGTTGAAATCGCCGAATTCCGCAAGCAGGCGTTTTGCCAGGGGCTTGACATCGCGCCGGGGGATCGCGCGGAACAGAACCAGTTCGAGCAGCTCGTAATCGGGCATGGCCGCCGCGCCGCCCCGCATGAAACGGGCACGCAGACGGGCGCGGTGATTTCTGCGGTGATCCTCGGGGTCAGGGGGCCGGGTGTCCTTGCCCATCCCGGGCAGGGCTGCAAGCCCGGGCAGGGGAAGCTCGGAGAAACCGTTCTGGTGGTGGCGCGCGCTCATGCCGGTGATTGTTGGCCCCGGGTGGTTGCCAAAGGATTAACACCGCCGCCCTGGCGCAAGCGCCATCATCCCCAGGTCGGATGGAATTTCCCGGCCGGCGACAGGGTGAATATCTCGCACCCGTCTGATGTGACACCGAGAGAATGTTCGAACTGGGCCGAAAGGGTCTTGTCGCGAGTCACGGCCGTCCAGTCATCGGCCAGGACCTTGGTTTCCGGCCGGCCGAGATTGACCATCGGCTCGATGGTAAAGAACATTCCTTCTTCCAGCGTCGGCCCCGTGCCCCGCTGCCCATAATGCAGGACATTGGGCGCGGCATGAAACACGCGGCCGAGCCCGTGGCCACAGAAATCGCGCACGACCGACATGCGCTGCGCCTCGACGTAACGCTGGATGGCCGCGCCGATGTCGCCAAAGGTATTGCCCGGTCTGACCTGATCGATTCCCAGCATCAGGGCATCATGGGTAACCTGGATCAGGCGCTCGGCCTTGCGGTTCAGCTTGCCGGCGACATACATGCGGCTGCTGTCCCCGTACCATCCGTCCAGGATACAGGTCACGTCGATATTCAGGATGTCGCCGTTCTTGAGCCTTTTGTCGGACGGAATCCCGTGACAGACCACATGATTGATCGAGATGCAGCTTGAGGCGGGATAGCCTCGATAGCCCAGCGTTGCCGGGATAGCCCCGTTTTCGATGGTGAACTCGTGAATGATGCGGTCCAGCTCGGCCGTGGTCACGCCGGGTTGCACATGTTCGGCAATCATGTCCAGGGTGCGCGCGGCCAGGTTGCCCGCCTTGCGCATGCCCTCGAATTCCTCGGGGGTATGAATTTCGATACCGTCCTTGTTGAGGCGTCCGGGTTTCTGGCCTTCCACTGGAGTGCTCCATCTGTCCTGCGATTTCACGACTGCATAAAGCCAAATGTCGTCATGCGCCAGTCTTGCGACGGCAAATTCAGCAATCCTCGATCGCGATGGCGGAACCCATCTCGAGGCCCCTGGTCGAGATGCGGCTGGAAAACCCCATGATCTCGACCCCACGCGCGACAGCCTGTGCGCAGGCGCGGGCATAGGTCGGGTCGATATCGGCAGCCACCGAAACCCGCGTGCAATCGCTCCGCTGAACAAGATACAGCATCACCGCCCGATCCCCCTGCCCCGCCATATTTGCCAGCTCTGCCAGATGTCGCGCGCCCCGCCTGGTCACCGCATCGGGAAATTCCGCCAGGCCCGGTCGGCGGCACAGCGTCACGGATTTGACCTCGACCCAGACATTCCCGCCCCCTGCCCCGCTCAGCAGGAAATCGACACGGCTGCCCTGGCCATAACGCACTTCGCGCCGGATTTCGGCGTCGCGCGGCAAGCCCGGCACATGACCTGCGCGCAGGGCCTCTTCGACCACGCGATTTGCCTGCCCGGTATCGACGCAGGCCATGTGGCCGCCCTCCAGTTCGACCAGCTTCCAGCCATAGCGCAGCTTGCGCTTGGGGTCGTCGTTGCGGTCAACCCAGATGCGCGCGCCAGGCGCGGCCAGCCCCGTCATGGCGCCGGGATTGGCGCAATGGGCGGTCGCCTTTGTGCCGTCGGGCAGAACGATATCGGCCAGAAAGCGCTTGTATCGCCGGATCAGGGTCGCCGGTATCAATGGGGTTTGAAACTGCATTGAACGGACCTATACCGAAACGGGACAGGACGACAAGAAGGTGCAAAATGGGCAACCCCACGGCGGCAATGCTGGTGATCGGCGACGAGATCCTCTCGGGCCGCACCCGCGACAGCAACCTGCATTTCCTGGCGCGCAAGCTGACCGAGGCCGCGGTCGACCTGAAAGAGGCCCGTGTCGTGGCCGACGACCACGACGCCATCAGGATGGCAGTGCAGGAACTGGCCGCGCGCTGGGATCACGTCTTTACCAGCGGTGGCATAGGCCCGACCCATGACGACATCACCGCCGATGCCATTGCCGATGCGTTCGGCCGCCATATCGACGTGCGCGAAGATGCCCGCGCCCTGCTTCAGGCCTATTACGACCGCAGCGGGATCACGATGAACGATTCGCGCCTGCGCATGGCCCGCATTCCCGATGGTGCAACCCTGATCGACAACCCTGTTTCGGTTGCGCCCGGGTTCACGCTTGAAAACGTGCATGTCATGGCCGGCGTGCCCGCCGTGTTCGAGGCAATGGTTGCCTCGGTTCTGCCAGGCATCAAGGGGGGTGCGCCGCTGCTTTCCAGAACCATCCGCGTCAATCGCCCCGAGGGCGATATTGCCGGCCCGCTGGCCGAAATGGCAGCGCGGCATCCGGGGGTTTCGGTGGGGTCCTACCCGTTCATCCTCAACAGCCGGTTTGGCGCCAACATCGTGTTCCGCAGCAGCGATCGGCGCGCGCTGGATTCGGCGGTTGCCGATTTCCTGTCGCTCATGCCCGAAGGGTTCGAACCATGACCGGCCTGCCCGACCAGGATCGGATCCTGCGCGCAATCGACGCAACATGGCCGCCTGCCGAGACCTTTCGGCGTGGGCCATGGCTGATTCGCCGCGGCAAGGGCGGCGGTCAGCGGGTTTGTGCCGCCACAGCCCTGCAGCAGCCCGATGCGCAGGACATACCCCTTGCGGAATCGGAAATGCAGCGTCTTGGCCAGGACCCACTGTTCATGTTGCGGCCGCGTGACCGTGACCTGGACGAAATGCTGGCCGCTCGGGGATACCGTGTGGTCGATCCGGTCCTGATGATGGCGGCCCGGATCAGCGAGATGACGGCTGGCGATTCTCAACCCCTCGATGGCATACCGGCGGTGGCGCCTCTGGCCCTGATGCGCGGGTTCTGGGCCGAAAACGGCATCGGGCCGGCGCGGCTGGCGGTGATGGAGCGGGCGCAAGGGCCGAAAACATGGCTGCTCACGCGGCATCGCGATGCGCTGGGTGCCTGCGCCTTTGTTGCGTGCGACAACGATGTGGCCATGATGCACGCCCTTGTCGTCGCCCCCGGCCACCGTCGGCAGGGGGTGGCGCGGCGGATGATCGGCCGGGCTGCAATCTGGGCCGCCGAAAATGGCGCCCGCTTCTTGGCCGTGCTGGTAACCGGCGAAAATCTGCCGGCCCGGAATCTGTATGCTGGCCAAAACATGCAGGTTGTTGGTAACTATCATTACAGAAAAGGAAAAGAGGCAGAAGAATGAGCACCCGAGACAAGCCCGTTCACGCGCTTGACCTGCATCAGGTCACGCCGCTGCCACAAGACACCCAGCGCTATTTCGACCTGTGCGACGAAAAGATCGGCTTCGTGCCCAATGTCCTCAGGGCCTATGCCTTTGACATCGACAAGCTGAACGCCTTTACCGCGATGTACAACGACCTGATGCTGGGACAGAGCGGCCTGAGCAAGCTCGAGCGCGAGATGATCGCGGTTGTCGTTTCGTCTATAAACCACTGTTTCTATTGTCTGACCGCCCATGGCGCGGCTGTCAGGCAATTGTCGGGCGACCCCATTCTTGGCGAGGCGCTGGTGATGAATTACCGCGCCGCCGATCTGTCGCCCCGCCATCGATTGATGCTGGATTTTGCCGCCAGGCTGACCGAGGCAAGCCACAAGATCGGGGAATCCGACCGCCAGGCGCTGCGTGATGCCGGGTTCTCGGATCGCGACATCTGGGACATTGCTGCGGTTGCCGCATTTTTCAACATGACCAACCGCATGTCCTCGGCAATAGATATGCAACCCAATATCGAGTATCATTCACAGAACCGATGAAACGCGGAGCCATCATAATCGGCCTTCTGGTCGGCACTGCGCCCGTCGTTGCGGCGCAGGGGGCGGAGCTGGTGTTCCCCAAGGGATCGGTGCGCTCCTACGAAGAGGTCAGACCGCTTGCCAGCCTCGAATTGGCCGTAGGTCCCTATCGCAATGGCCGGATCACCGCCGAACCTGTCGAGGGGGCGCTTTCGCGTGAGGTCTGGAAAACTCCCGCAACCACCACGGAAACGCTGGGCCTGTTGAAACCTCTGCGCGAACAGTTGCTGCAAGAGGGCTACAAGGTCATCTTCGAATGCCAGACCCGTGAATGCGGCGGGTTCGATTTCCGTTTCAACGCCGGCATTCTGGACGAACCCGACATGCATGTCGATCTGGGCGATTTCCGCTATCTCACCGCGATGCGCGACGATGGCAAGGGCGAGGAGTACATCAATCTGGTGGTCAGCCGCAGCCCGGAACGGGGGTTCATCCAGATCACCCGGCTGACGGAAAGCCGGACAGACGATCTGACCGCCGATCCCAGGGTCTCCGTCTCGACCAAACAGAGCACGGCCGACGAAACCCTGGTTCCGACCGGGAGCATCGGCGACCGCCTGATCGAGGCGGGATCGCTTGTCCTGGACGGGTTGGAATTCGCCAAGGGGTCGGCCACGCTGGACAGCACCTCGGACCGATCGTTGCAGATGCTTGCAGCGTTCCTCAACGAAAATCCCGGAATGAAGGTCGCCCTTGTCGGCCATACCGATGCGTCCGGGTCGATGGAGGGCAATGTCGCACTGTCGCGCAAAAGGGCCGCCGCCGTGATGAAACGCCTGATCGACGGTTATGGCGTCAACCCCGCACAACTCAGCGCCAATGGCGTAGGCTATCTGGCGCCGCGGACCACCAATGCAACCCCGCAGGGCCGCGAGATGAACCGCCGGGTCGAGGTCGTTCTGACCTCGATCAACTGAGCCCCGCATATTTTCGCGCCGATGCAAAAAGGAAAGGCCCGGCAGTGCTGTGCATTTGCCAGGCCCTTCCCGCACCTTTGGGCGGTGTGAAATTCACATGCCTACCATTCCTCGGGGCCCTTGTTCTTGAAATATTCGACCAGGAAATCGATGAATGCGCGCAGCTTGGGCTGGGTATAGCGCCCTGGCGGATAGACCGCATAGATGCCGCGTTTTTCGACCGGAAGGTCGGGCATGGCCTCTTCCAGCAGGCCCAGGGAAAGTTTCTCGTAATACAGGAAACTGGGCAGATAGGCGATGCCAAGCCCGGCGGCGGCAGCAGTCAACAGGGACTGGCCGTCATTCACCGTCAGGCACCCGCTGGTGCGGATCTGGCGCAACTCGCCGCTGGGCGAGGTCAGCTTCCAGACGCTGCCACTGGACTGGTTCGAATAATGCAGCAGCATGTGTTCGTTCAGGTCGTCGATCCGGGCCGGCTTGCCGTGTTTTTCGAAATATTCCGGCGCGCCGACCATTTTCATGTTTGCTTCGGTCAGCTTGCGGGCACGCAGGGTGCTGTCTTCCATTTCACCGATGCGGATGGCCAGGTCGAAACCTTCCGAGATCAGCTCGACATAGCGGTTGTTCAGCACCAGATTGACGTTGATTTCCGGGTATTGGTGCAGAAACCGGCCCAGCGCGTTCGACATGTGGTTGACGCCAAAGTCGGTCGGAGCAGACAGGCGCAACGATCCGCTTGGCGCCGCCTGCATGGCCGTTACCATGGCGTCGGCCTCGCTTGCATCATTCAGCACCCGGCGTGCCTTGTCGTAATAGGCAAGGCCGATCTCGGTGGGGCTGACCCGCCGCGTCGTCCTGTTCAGCAGGCGCGCGCCAAGACGGGCCTCAAGCGAGGAAACATGTTTTGAAACCGCTGATTTTGAAATTCCCATCTTCCGCGCCGCATCGGTGAATCCCCCCTGATCCACCACGCTTGCAAACGCTTCCATTTCCGTTAGCCGATCCATTTTCACACCCTGTATAACGCAGAACCGAGGGTATTAGGCCTGCCGAATTAGGCATCTTTTTGGAAACAACCCGACAATTACGGGTCTTTTTCTTGTACTGTTCGGATTTGCTGTAACAATCCGTCCCGCTTGTTTCCTTGAGATGAACAATTCAACCCCGTTTCTGCTGATTATTCTCAAATTTGCCGGGGATCGCCCGCGGCCCAAAGGGGTCTACGCGGGGTTTCCGGCGTCGGTTTGGAGAAATCTTGTCCAAATTGGGCAGATGTCGCGGCGATGTCATGTCGTCGGGCTGCCGAATGCCGCGCCACGCTCGACCGCCCCTTGTCAACCGGCGGACAAAGGCCTATATCGGTTTCAACAGCGGCAAGACTGGCCTCCACCCCCAGCCTTCCACCGGAAATTCCGACGGGCCGCGCGCCCGTTTTTTTGTGCCCGAAACTTGTGCCCGTCATCCACAGACAGGAATCCAAATGTCCGACCTCATTGCCAAAGCGGCAATCGACAAGCGCCTTGCAGAAATCGTCCGCCCCCTGATCGAGGGGCTGGGCTTTGAGCTCGTGCGTATCCGCCTGATGGCGGGCAAGAAGGCGACGCTTCAGATCATGGCCGACCGGCCCGAGGGTGGGATCGAGGTGAATGATTGCGCCGAAATCTCGACCGCCGTTTCCGCAGTGCTGGATGTCGAGGACCCGATCGAGGGCGAATATACGCTCGAGGTTTCCTCGCCCGGCATCGACCGCCCGCTGACCCGCCTCAAGGATTTCGATGCGTGGGAAGGCTATGACGCCAAATTGGAAACGTCCGAGCTGATCGACGGGCGCAAGCGTTTTCGCGGCATCCTGCGCGGCACCGAGGGCGACGAGGTATTGATCGAGATCCCCGAAGGCGTGATCGGCCTGAAATTCGACTGGCTGGTCGAGGCCAAGCTGATCCTGACCGACGAGCTGATCGCCGAAATGCTGAAGGCGCGCAAGATGCAGGGCCTGGACGAGGCCGCCTTTGATGAAATCGAAACAGACGAAACCCCACAAGAGGACAAATCATGAGCATTACCAGTGCAAACAGGCTTGAGCTGCTGCAGATCGCCGACGCGGTCGCGCGCGAAAAGCTGATCGACCCGGATCTGGTGATCGAGGCGATGGAGGAAAGCATGGCCCGCGCCGCCAAGTCGCGCTATGGGGCCGAGCTTGAAATCCACGCCCATATCGATCGCAAGACCGGCGAGTTGACCATGACCCGCGTGCGTCATGTGGTGGACGAGGTCGAAAACCACTTTACCGAAATGACGGTCGCGGATGCCCGCGCCTATCTGGACGACCCCAAGGTCGGCGACGAAATCGTCGAGGAGCTGCCGCCGATGGATTTCGGCCGCATCGCCGCGCAAAGCGCCAAGCAGGTGATCCTGCAAAAGGTGCGCGAGGCCGAGCGTGCCCGCCAATACGCCGAATTCAAGGATCGCGTCGGCGAAATCATCAACGGTATCGTCAAGCGCGTCGAATACGGCAATGTCATTGTCGATGTCGGTCGGGGCGAGGCAATCCTGCGCCGCGACCAGCTGATCAACCGCGAAAGTTTCCGCACCGGCGACCGCGTGCGCGCCTATATCCGCGAGGTCCGCGAAGAAACCCGTGGCCCGCAGATCTTTCTTTCGCGCACCGCGCCCGAATTCATGGCCGAGCTGTTCAAGATGGAAGTGCCCGAAATCTATGACGGCATCATCGAGATCAAGGCCGTGGCCCGCGACCCCGGCTCGCGCGCCAAGATCGGGGTCGTTTCCTATGACAACTCGATCGACCCGGTCGGCGCCTGTGTCGGCATGCGCGGCAGCCGCGTTCAGGCCGTCGTGAACGAATTGCAGGGTGAAAAGATCGACATCATCCCCTGGAGCGAAGATGCCCCCACCTTTCTGGTCAACGCCCTGCAACCGGCCGAGGTGACCAAGGTCGTGCTGGACGAAGACGCCAACCGCGTCGAGGTGGTCGTGCCCGACGATCAGCTGTCGCTGGCCATCGGGCGGCGCGGACAAAACGTGCGCCTTGCCAGCCAGCTGACCGGTTTCGACATCGACATCATGACCGAAGCCGAGGAATCCGAACGCCGGCAGGTCGAGTTTGCCGAGCGTACCAAACTGTTCATGGATACGCTCAATGTCGATGAAATGGTGGCCCAGCTGCTGGTATCCGAAGGCTTTGCCACACTCGAAGAGGTTGCCTATGTCGAGCTCGACGAATTGCTGGCTATCGACGGTTTCGACGAGGAAACGGCCGAAGAGCTGCAGGCCCGTGCGCGCGAGCATATCGAGGAACAGAATGCCAAGGCCCTCGAAAAGGCGCGCGAGCTTGGCGTCGAGGACAGCCTTTTCGCATTCGAGGGGCTGACCCCCGAAATGTTCGTTGCGCTGGCCGAGGACGGGGTCAAGACCCTGGAAGATTTCGCAACCCTTGCCGACTGGGAGCTGGCCGGCGGCTATACCACCGTCAATGGCGAACGGGTCAAGGATGACGGCATACTCGAACCCTTCGACATGACGCTGGAAGAGGCGCAGAACCTCATCATGACCGCCCGGATCCAGCTGGGCTGGGTCGATCCCGCCGATCTGGAAACGGACGAGGAAGAAACCGAAGGCGACGCGGAAACAGCCGAGGGGGCCGAGGCCTGATCCGTCGGGCCTCGGAGCATGCCCGTGACGCGCGGCGGCCGAAAAAGACAGCAGTCCGAACCACGACGCCGGTGCATTGTCACCGGCCAGTCGGGGCCGTCCTCGGGCATGATCCGTTTCGTTGTCGATCCGAACAACGAAATCGTCCCGGATATCCGGGGCAACCTGCCGGGGCGTGGCATTTGGGTCACTGCCCGGCGCGATCTGTTGCAAAAGGCGGTGGACAGGCGCCTTTTCATCCGTGCGGCACGAAGGACTGTTGAGGTTCCCGATGACCTCGTGGTAAGGACCGAGGCCATTCTTGCGCGTCACGTGATCAGCCTGCTGTCGCTTGCCCGCAAGAGCGGCGAGGCAATCGCCGGATTCGAAAAGGTCAGACAGGCTGTCACCTCGGGTGCGGCCGCGCTCCTGTTGCAGGCCAGTGATGGCTCAGACGGCCAAAAGCGCAAGATTCGCCCCCCAAAAGGTGAAAACAGCCTTGTTTCCTGCCTTTCGGGGCGTGAATTGGGTTTGGCATTCGGGCGGGAAAATGTGATACATGCCGCGCTTGCCGCTGGCGGACTGTGCGATCGTATTGTAGAGGAAGCCTCGAGACTTGCAGGCATCCGCCATGAGGGCGCCTCCGGCAAGGCAGACGCATCCGGCACGAGGCCGGAACAAGAAGGTGTTAAGGACGTATGAGCGATAACGACAACAAATCCGGCAAACCCCTCGGCCTGCGCGGTGGCGGGGATCGGAGTCATGTGCGCCAGAGCTTTTCCCACGGACGGACCAAATCCGTCGTGGTCGAAAAGAAGCGCAAGCGCATCGTCGTGCCCAAACCCGGTGCCACGTCGACCGCCTCGACAAGAACGCCCTCGAAATCTGCCCAGACCAAGCAGCGCCAGACCGAAACCAGCCAGACCAAGCGCCCGGCGGGAATTTCGGATGCCGAGCTCGAACGCCGCCTCAAGGCGCTGAAGGCCGCCAAGGAGCGCGAGGCCGAAGAGACCCGCAAGCGCGAGGAAGAAGCCCGCAAACGCGAGGAAGAGCGCGCCGCCCGGCGGGCCGAGCGCGAAGCCAAGGAACGGGAAGAGCGTGAACGCGAAGAGCGCGCCCGCGCCAAGGCCGAAGAGGAAAAACGTGCCCGCGAAGAGGCCCTCAAGGCCAAGGAGGCGCCGGTTTCGCCAGCCGCCCCCGCCAAGCCTGACGAGCCCACGCGCCCGGCGCCCGGCCGCATGGCACCGGCCAGAAAACCGGAACGCGCCCGCGAAGAACCCAAGAAGCCCTCGCGCAGCAAGGGTGGCGATCGCCGCCGCTCGGGCAAGCTGACCATCAGCCAGGCCCTTTCGGGCGGTGATGGCGGACGCCAGCGCTCGATGGCCGCGATGAAACGTGCCCAGGAACGCGAGCGCCGCAAGGCCAGGGCGGATTCCGGGCCGCGCGAAAAGATCGTGCGCGACGTGCAGGTGCCCGAGGCGATCACCGTTCAGGAACTGGCCAACCGCATGGCCGAACGCGTCGCCGCAGTCGTCAAGGTCTTGATGCAAAACGGCATCATGGCCACCCAGAACCAGACCATAGACGCCGATACCGCCGAACTGATCGTCGAGGAATTCGGCCACCGCGTGGTACGCGTCTCGGACGCCGACGTCGAAGACGCAATCGTGCAGATCGAGGACGACCCCAAGGATCTGAAACCTCGTCCGCCTGTCATTACCATCATGGGTCATGTGGACCACGGCAAGACCTCGATCCTGGACGCCATCCGCAAGACCAACGTCACCGCGGGCGAGGCCGGTGGCATCACCCAGCATATCGGCGCCTACCAGATCACAACCGAATCCGGCCATGTGCTGACCTTCCTCGATACGCCCGGCCACGCGGCCTTTACCTCGATGCGGGCGCGCGGTGCGCAGGTGACCGATATCGTCGTGCTGGTCGTCGCCGCCGATGACAGCGTGATGCCCCAGACCATCGAGGCCATCAACCACGCCAAGGCCGCCGGAGTGCCGATGATCGTCGCGATCAACAAGATCGACCGCCCCGGCGCCGACCCCGACAAGGTACGCACCGAGCTGCTGCAACATGAGGTCGTCGTCGAAAAGATGTCCGGCGACGTGCTGGATGTCGAGGTTTCCGCCATCACCGGCCAGGGCCTCGATCAGCTGCTTGAGAATATCGTGCTCCAGTCGGAGCTGCTCGAACTCAGGGCCAATCCCGACCGGCCCGCCGAAGGTGCCGTGATCGAGGCCAAGCTCGACACCGGCCGCGGCCCGGTTGCGACCGTGCTTGTGCAAAAGGGCACGCTGCGTCTTGGCGACATCTTTGTCGTCGGCGAACAGTGGGGCAAGGTCCGCGCACTGATCAATGACAAGGGCGCGCGCGTCAACGAGGCCGGCCCCTCGACCCCGGTCGAGGTTCTGGGCCTGCACGGCACGCCCGAGGCAGGCGACGTGCTGAACGTTGTCGCCGACGAGGCAACCGCGCGTGAAATCGCCGAATATCGCACCCAGCTGGCCAAGGACAAGAAGGCCGCGGCCGGCGCCGCGACCACGCTTGACCAGCTGCTGGCCAAGGCCAAGGCCGATGAAAACGTCAAGGAGCTGCCGATTGTCGTCAAGGCCGACGTGCAGGGTTCGGCCGAGGCCATCGTTCAGGCCATGGAAAAGGTCGGCAATGACGAGGTCCGCGTACGCGTGCTGCATTCAGGCGTCGGGGCCATCACCGAATCCGACGTGACCCTGGCCGAGGCCTCGGGCGCGCCGATCATCGGCTTCAACGTCCGGGCAAATGCCCAGGCGCGCGCCGCCGCCCGCCAGAAGGGGGTGGAAATCCGTTATTATTCCATCATCTACGACCTGGTGGACGATATCAAACAGGCGGCCTCGGGCCTCTTGTCGGCCGAGATCAAGGAAACCTTCATCGGTTATGCCAACATCAAGGAGGTTTTCAAGATCACCGGCGTTGGCAAGATCGCGGGCTGTGTTGTCACCGAAGGCGTTGCACGTCGTTCCGCAGGTGTGCGCCTGCTGCGCGACAATGTCGTGATCCACGAAGGCAAGCTGAAAACGCTCAAGCGCTTCAAGGACGAGGTGAAAGAGGTTCAGGCCGGTCAGGAATGTGGCATGGCCTTTGAAAACTACGAAGACATCCGGCCCGGCGACGTTATCGAGATCTTCGAAACCGAAGAGATTGAACGCAGCCTGTGATCCCTCTAAGGTGGCGACATTCGCCGCCCCGGAGGTGGCCTGATCAATCTGTTTGCGTGGGATTTGATGGCTGACGACGCTGAACCCGACCCGAACGCGGGGAAAATGGCCCCGCGCTGGCTGGCCGAGATGCGCAACAGCACGGTTGACGGCGACAGGGTCGATCAGCCCCACGGTTTCTATGTAAATTATCAGAAATTTGCCGCCATCCATGTCGCCCGCGGCAGGGATGTTCTGGTTGTCTCTTTCGACAATCTTTCCTCGGTCAACGATACCAGCCTCGAACGCGAGGCCTGGGGCGACAAGTTTTACGCCGAAAAGGGCTGGTCAAGCCTGGGCATCATTTCATTTGACGCCAACTGGTACCGCGACGATGTTCTGTTCGACTATCTCGAATCCTTGCGCGACCGTGGCTTTTTTCGCCGCTTCCGGCGGGTTGTCTTTACCGGCACCTCGATGGGGGGCTATGCGGCCTGCGCCTTTTGCGGGCTTGCCCCGGGATCGATCGTTCTGGCCTATTCACCCCAATCGACCCTGAAAAAGGATCTTGTCCCCTGGGAAAAACGGTTCAACCGCGGCCGCCAGCAGGATTGGTCCGGTCGTTATGCCGATGCAGCCGCGCTTACCTCGACGGCAGAACGGGTCTATCTCTGCTATGATCCCTATATGGAGGGGGACAAGGCCCATGCAGACCGCTTTTCGGGCGACAACATCGTGCATCTGCGCTCGAATTACGTCGGCCACAAGACGGTCGTCTTTCTGCGCCGGGCGGGTATCCTGAAACAGGTCACCAGCATGTGCGTCAGC
The DNA here is from genome assembly GCA_964637875.1 of uncultured Rhodobacter sp. Classification (GTDB taxonomy): domain Bacteria; phylum Pseudomonadota; class Alphaproteobacteria; order Rhodobacterales; family Rhodobacteraceae; genus UBA5972. The sequence continues at coordinate 33,030 of CAZWXK010000010.1, read as the reverse complement.
GGCGAGATGACGCCGCGCCTGTTTTACGCGCTATATCGTACAAGGCGAAGGCTGCCCTGGTATTACATGGGCCTGATGGACATGGCCATGGAGCGCGGCCATATGGGCCTCGCCCGGCGGGTGATTCGCGGCGCGGGCCCGGCATCGGGCAACCCCAACCTGCCAAAGGCCCTTGAACGGCGTCTGGCGCAGTTCATCGCAGCCCGCAAGAAGGAAAGAAAAAGATGATGCGCCCCCCCGATCTGTTGCATGCCCGTCCCGGTGTCATCCGCGACATTGAAAACGGCCTGATTGTTCCGATTCCAAACGATACCGATACGGTACAGCCCCTCAATACGGGCGTTCTCGACGCCCATGGCGCGCTGGTCGAGGAAAGCGTCACCTGGCGTGACGGCCGCGCCTTTTCCCAGCCTCCGCGCAACCCGGATTCGGCAGAAATCGACGTTCGCTCCGGCAGGGTCATGTTCGCCGGGCTCATGTTCGGCCATTTCGGTCACTTCCTCGTCGAATCCACGGCGCGCCTGTGGGCCTACGCGCGCCTTCACGACCAGATCGACGCCATCGTCTTTGTGCCCAAGGTGCAGCGCCGCATCGACCATGTTCTGAACGTCTACACCCCATTCCTGCGCCTTCTTGGAATTGACGCCCCGCTGATCAATCTTGAAACCCCGGTACGATACGATCACGTCCTTGTCCCGCAACAGGGCTTCGGCATGTTCGGCATGATCGAGGGTCTGCCGGAATACCGCGAATTCATGCGTGCGCGCATGGGCGCGAAAATTCGCGACGACGGCGCAAGAAAACTGTACATATCGCGTTCGGCGCTACCGCAACAGCGCGGCGGCCTGCTGGGCGAAGAGCTGATCGAGGAATATCTCACCGCCGAGGGCTATCAGATCTTCCACCCGCAAAAACACGATTTCGAAACCCAGCTGGCCGCCTACAAGTCGGCCGACTACATCATTTCCGCCGATGGCAGCCCCCTGCACATGGCGGCGCTGGTCGTCAAGCCGACCGCGAAAATCGCCGTGATCGCCCGCCGCCCCAAGGTTGCCGAGCAGTTCGAGATTCAGTTCCGTGCCTTCTGCGGCATAGAAACCGTGACCATCGACGCCCTGAAATGCCACTGGATCCCGGTCAACAATGCACGCCCCTCGCGCCTCTCCTATGGCGAGCTCGATTTCCGCACCGTTTTCGACCAGCTCCGCCGCGGCGGTCTGATCGAGGGATCCACCCCCTGGCCCGAGATTTCCGACACCCAGCGCGCCGAAATCATGGCCGACCTTGAAAAACGCCAGAAAATCGCCTTCAAGCTGTACAATCCCACCGACTGATTCCCGGGCGATTCTTCTTTGTTCAAATACTCGATGCGCGCGGCTTGCCCCGGGTGTGACGCTTGTTTCAAACCAACCAAGCCTCCATATAAAGGGCCTGAGAGGCGGAGAACGAACATGACCGACAAATTCCCCGGATGGCACGGCACGACCATCATCGCGGTGCGCAAGAATGGGCAGGTCGCCGTGGTGGGCGACGGTCAGGTCAGCCTGGGCCAGACAGTCATCAAGGGCAGCGCCCGCAAGGTGCGGCGGATTTCGCCGGGCGGTTTCGATGTGGTCTGCGGCTTTGCCGGCTCGACCGCCGATGCCTTTACCCTGCTCGAACGGCTCGAGGCCAAGCTCGAAACCTCGCCCGGCCAGCTGGCCCGTGCCAGCGTCGAACTGGCCAAGGACTGGCGCACCGACAAATATCTGCGCAACCTCGAGGCCATGCTGATCGTGACCGACGGCAAGGATCTGCTGGTCATCACCGGCGCCGGTGACGTGCTGGAACCCGAACATGACATCGCCGCCATCGGATCGGGTGGAAATTTCGCGCTGGCCGCGGCCCGCGCCATGATCGATACCGACCGCACGGCCGAGGAAATCGCCCGCCGCGCATTGGAGATCGCATCCGAAATCTGCGTCTACACCAACGGCAACGCCACGGTCGAGGTGATCAATGGCTGAGCTGTCGGCCGACGACATCAGCGCGGCCGTAGCTGCCGGCGTACTTTCCGAGGCCCAGGCCGCCCGCCTGATCGCGATTGCCGAGGCCCGGCGAGGCTTCAGGTTGAACATGAACGACGATGACGAGCCCTTTGAATTGTTCAAGGGGTTTTCCGAAATCTTCGTCACCGTCGGCCTGGTTCTGCTGACCGCTGGTTTCGTTGCGCTTTCGGTGGTGCTGAGCAACCCGATCGCCGTGCCGATCGTCACGATCGCGCTGTCCTTTCTGTTTGCGCGGTATTTCACCCTAAGGCGGCGCATGACGCTCCCCAGCATCTTTCTGGTGGGCAGTTTTGCCGCCTCGGTGCTGTGGCTGACTTCCAGCACGGTGCGAAACTCGGGCCTTGATTCGAATCTCGGCGGCGCCGTGACATTCCTGCTGACGGGTCTGGCGCTTGTCGGGTTCTTCCGGGTTTACCGGGTGCCCTTTACCCTGTTTCTGGTCGGGCTGAGCGGGATGGGTCTGGTCTTTTCGCTTGCCGGCATGATGTTTCCACAATCCTTGCAGGGCGTGGGCCTGATCGGCCGCGATGCGTGGAGAAACCTGACCGATCTGGGCGCCAACCCGGTTGCCTCGCTGGCGCTGCTGCTGTTCGGGATTGTCGCCTTTGGCGCCGCCATGCGGTTTGACCTTCGCGACCCGTACCGCATTTCTCGCAATGCAGCCAATGCCTTCTGGCTGCATATTCTGGCGGCGCCTGCAATCGTCAATGTCGTGACCGTCAGCCTGCTGAACATCGGGGGTACGTCCGGCTATCTGCTGGCGGCGCTGGCGCTGGCGATTATCACCGTGGTTGCCCTGATCATCGACCGCCGGTCCTTTCTGACAGCTGGCATCATCTATATCGGGTCGATCCTGACCTGGGCGATGGGCGCGACCAATGTCGATACCGGCTGGGGCTTGGTCTGGACATTGCTTCTGATGGGCGCCTTCATCACCGCCATCGGCAGCTGGTGGAGCTTGCTTCGCGCGCGCATCATGGAAATGATGCCGGACTCAGCCCTCAAATCAAAACTCCCACCTTATTCGGAGGTCCCATGACCGACCTGACCCCGCGCGAGATTGTATCCGAACTTGACCGCTTTATCATCGGGCAGGCCGCCGCCAAGCGCGCCGTTGCCGTTGCCCTCAGGAATCGATGGCGGCGCAAGCAGTTGGGCGACGATCTTCGCGAGGAGGTTTACCCCAAGAACATCCTGATGATCGGCCCGACCGGCGTGGGCAAGACGGAAATTTCCCGCCGGCTGGCACGCCTTGCCAAGGCCCCCTTCATCAAGGTCGAGGCGACAAAATTCACCGAGGTCGGTTATGTCGGCCGCGATGTCGAACAGATCATCCGTGATCTGGTGGACAGCGCCATCCTGATGGTGCGCGACGACATGCGCGAAACCGTCAAGGCCAACGCCCACAAGGCGGCCGAAGACCGCGTGATCGACGCCCTTGCCGGTGCTGATGCCCGCGAATCCACCCGCGAGATGTTTCGCAAGAAACTGCGCGAGGGCCTGCTGGATGACAAGATGATCGAGATCGAGGTTGCCGACACATCCAACCCGATGCAGATGCTCGACATACCCGGCCAGCCCGGTATTGGGATGGGAATGCTCAACCTCGGCGATCTGTTCGGCAAGGCCTTCGGCGGCCGCACGCAGCGCAAGCGCCTTTCGGTTGCCGACAGCTATGACCTTCTGATCAATGAAGAGGCCGACAAGCTGGTCGATCAGGAGGTCGTCACCCGCGAGGCCGTCAAGGCGGTCGAGGAAAACGGCATCGTCTTTCTGGACGAGATCGACAAGGTCTGTGCGCGCTCTGACGCCCGCGGCGCCGATGTGTCGCGCGAAGGGGTGCAGCGCGACCTGCTGCCCCTGATCGAGGGCACCACCGTCAGCACCAAACACGGCCCTGTGCGCACCGACCACATCCTGTTCATCGCCTCGGGCGCCTTTCACATCGCCAAGCCCAGCGACCTGCTGCCCGAACTTCAGGGTCGTCTGCCGATCCGGGTGGAACTGCGCGCCCTGACCGAAGACGACTTCGTGCGCATCCTGACCGAAACCGACAATGCGCTGACGCGCCAATACACGGCGCTGATGGCCACCGAAGAGGTGGACGTCGCCTTTACCGATGACGGCATCCACGCGCTGGCCCGCATCGCGGCCGAGGTCAACCAGTCGGTCGAAAACATCGGCGCGCGGCGTCTGTACACGGTGATGGAGCGCGTGTTCGAAGAGCTCAGCTTTACCGCCCCCGACAAGGCCGGCGCCAAGGTCACGGTCGATGCCGCATTCGTCGAAAAGAACCTCGGCGATCTGTCGCGTTCGACCGACCTCAGCCGCTATGTTCTGTAGCGGGGCATCAGGGGGTTTCGATCGTCACGCTGTCAACGGCAATCAGCGCCTCGCCATCATGGGGCAGATAGTCGGAACTCCAGCTGCCAAAGCTCATGACGAACTTGTTTCCGGGCGCTCGTAATGACGTCAGCTTCTGGACCTCGCGCCACTTGCCATCGGGGGGGCTGCTGGCGCCGCTCTCGGCGGGCAGCAGGCGCATGCGGGCAATATAGGAACGCTTTCTTTTCTCGAGCTGCAGATCGACCGCTGCTATGTTTTGCGGAAACACCGATGCGCGCCCCTCGAGGTTGCGCCCCTTGATGGTGTACAGCGTACGGTAAAACGCGGTTGCTTTCCCTTTCGACAGCTTCTGGCCGACCAGGTTTATGTTGGTATCGACATAGTTGATCGTGTCCAGCGCCAGAATCGTGAAAAGGCCGTTATCCTTGTCCTTGGCGATGCCTGCGCGAAAGACCTCGCCCAGGGTCTGGGGGGTCAGCTGCAGGCGGACGGTGATCTTCCAGTCCCCTTTGGGAAGCGGCTTGTTCAGCACCAGTGCGTTGATCGCCTTGCCATATTCCGGTGGCGTTCGATCAGAAACCAGCAGCGTCAGAACGCCGTCCTCGACCAGATAGTTGTCGGGATTCGGGTTTTCGACGGTCCAGTCCGGGGACAGATCGCTACCGTCGAAATTATCCTGAAAATAGATCCCGGCCGTTGCGCCCGTGGCAAGCGTGGCGATGCCGGCTGCCAGAAAGACCGCCCTGAATGAAAGCATTTTCTTCCTCCTGTCGTCTGTTGCTTGTTGTTACGGGGCCACGGCCGCGGCCCCGCGTCACGGTGTCTCGATCCTGACCCAGTCGATCTGAACGACACCCTCGCCGTCATGGGGCAGATAATCCGAACTTGCCCCGCCAAAGACCATGACCAGCGTGTCGCCCGGCGACTTGAGCGCGCTCAGCTTCTGTACCTCGCGCCACTTGCCGTCGGGCAGCCCCTTGCCCGATTTCCGGGGCTCGAGGCGCATCATCGCGGTATATTTCCGGCCCTTCTTGACAAGGCGCAGGTCGATCGCGGTCACATTGGCGGCAAAAAATGCACCCCGGCCCCACAGGTTGCGGCCGGTGACGAAATAGGCGGTCTTGGAAAATCCGTTATACTTGCCTTTTGACAGCTTCTCGCCGCGCAGATCGACGTTGGTGCGCGCATAGTTCACCGTATCCATCACCATGGCCGCGTAAAGCCCGTTATCGACATCCCTTGCCAGGCCCATTCTGAAGGTTTCGCCAAATGTCTGCGGTGCTATGATCAGCCGGGCTGTGACGGTCCAGTTTCCCTTGGGCATGGGCCTGTTCAGGCGCAGCATGTTCACGCCCCGGCCGAAATTCGCATTCAGCCCGTCACGGGCAACGATGGTCAGCTTGCCGTCCTCGACCAGATAGTTTTCGGGGTCGGGGTTCACCACCTGCCAGTCCGGCGACAGGGTGCTGCCGTCGAATTCGTCGATGAAATACAGGGTCGGGCCCTTTGGCGCGGGTCTGGTCGGGGGTTCAGGTGGTGGCGGGGCGGCTTTTTCGGCCTGTTTCTGAACCTCGGCCACGGCAACCTTGAAATCTCTGGCGCTGCGGGCGTCGAAATACCGGCCCTTGCCCGCACGCGCAATGCATTGCAGCTGCGCGCGCGCCTTTGCATCGACGTCGAAACCAACGACATTGATGCGCAGGTTGATGCCGCGCTCGGACAGTCTGCGCGCCACCTCGCAGGGATTGCCGCCACAGGTTTCGATCCCGTCCGAGATGAGCAGGACCGCGTTGTTTTCCTCAAGCCTGCTTTCAAAGGCCTGCCCGGCACGCTCCAGCGCGGTCGCGATCGGCGTCTTGCCGCGTGGAGAGATGTTTTTCACAAGCTCGGCGATCTGTTCGGCCGAGGCGCGTTCGAACGGGGCCACCAGCTGAACATCGCCACAGTCATTCTTTTGCCGGTGGCCGTAAACCATCAACGCCGGTGTCACCCCCTTTGGCAGCGTGGCAAGGGACTCGCGCAATACCGATTTTGCGGTGTCGATCTTGGTTTCATTGCCGACGCGGGCCCACATGGAGTTGGACGCATCCAGTATGTACAACAGGTTGGTCGCGGCCATTGCCGCCGTCGTTGCCAGCAGTGCCGTCACAACGACGATTGCTGCTGTCAGGGCCTTTCCGCCAGGAATGCGCATGAACACCTCCCTCGAATAAATTTTTGAAAACTGCCGTGTTATCGGGGAAATCTTGCCACATCGACTGAATTTGTCGAGTCTTTTGTTACGTTACGTCAATTTATCCTTGTGGGCTCAGCGGGCGCGAATACGCCTCAGATAGACATAATACGCACCCGAGCCGCCGTGGCGACGGTGGGCCGGGCTGATCTGCAGAACCAGCGGCCCCAGCGGGGGCTGTGTCAGCCAGCGCGGAACCTGATGTTTCAGCACGCCGCGTCGGGTGGGCATGATGTCGTCATCGGCCACATCGCGCCCCTTGCCGGTGATCACCAGCAACAGGCGCTTGCCGGCGGCGTGGGATTCGCGCACGAACAGGCTCAGCGCGGCCTGGGCGCGCGCCTGGGTCATGCCGTGCAGGTCAAGCCGGGCATCGATGGGCATCTTGCCCCTTTTCATGCGCTCGAACCTGCGGCGATCCATGTTGGGGGCCATGTTCGGGGCTGCACGGGCAAAGGCATGATCCAGGCCGGG
>CAZWXK010000010.1:0-25829 GCA_964637875.1 uncultured Rhodobacter sp. | reverse complement strand
CCATGTTGGGGGCCATGTTCGGGGCTGCACGGGCAAAGGCATGATCCAGGCCGGGGGCAAGATCAAGGATCGGGGGTTCTGCCGGGGCCTTTTCCCCCACCCGGAAATGGCCGCGCTGCGCCGGTGCCCCGACGGGCGTGATCGACCCGGGCCCGAGCGCCCTCCGGGGAGGGGGTTCCGCTTTTTCGGGCGCGCTGCGTACAGGCCGCATCGGGGTTGTCCGGGCGATGACCTGTTCCCATAACGCGCGCTCGGCGGCGGTAAGGTTACGGCGGCTCTTTTTCCTTCCGGCCATGGTTCAGCCCCCCGCCAGACGAAGGGCAACCGCGATCGGCAACAGGACCACCATGCGCCCGCCATCCATGACCTGCCCGGCCAGCCGGCCTGCGGAGGGACCCGAGCCGAAAAATATGTCGGCCCGGTCGGGACCCTTTATCGCGGCGCCGGTATCCTGGGCCACCATCAGGCGGCGCAAGATATAGGTTCCGCCCTTTTCGATCCAGACCGGGGCGCCAATCTGGACAAATCCGGGATCCACGGCCAGCGAGCGCATCCCCGTGAGCGGCCGGTCCAGCGCGCCATATGCCGAACCTGCTTCTTTGTCGAGAACCCGAAAGAACACATAGGACGGGTTGTATTCCAGGGCCTCCATGCCCCGGGCCGGGTTCTTGCGGAACCATTGCTTGATCCCCTCGATCGAGGCGTTGGGGAAGTCCAGTTCGCCGCGACGGACCAGTTCGCGCGCAGCCGAGCGATAGGGATGACCGTTGTCGGTGCTGTAACCGACCCGGATCATGCGCCCATCTCTCAACCTGATACGGCCCGAGCCCTGGATGTGCAGGTAATACAGCTCGACCGGGTCATCGACCCAGGCGATCTCCAGCCCCTTTCCCGCAAGCGATCCGCCGTCGATTGCCGCGCGGGTCAATGCCGGATCCGCGGGTTTCAGCCCCGGGGGCTTGCGATAGATCGGATAGCGGAACCGTTCGTCACGCTGCAATGCGCCTTCGAGGATCGGCTCGAAATAGCCCGTAAACGCGGCCGGCCGTGCCTTGCGCCGGATCACGGGCAGAAAGAAGGTCTCGAAAAAGGCCCGCGCATCGGGGCCGGTCCGGGCAAATCGGCACAGTGGCGCCCAGACCGGCGCCGATATGTCGGCGCAGGATTTGACAAATGCCTCGAGCGCGGCAGTCTGATCGTCGGCCTTCCATCCCAGCAGGTCGTCATAGGCAATGATGCGGTATTCGGGTTGCCCCGCGCGCAGCGGCTGGGCGGCCAGCGTCGCGACCAGTGTCATGGCAAGCGCGACAGCAGCCGCAATGCCCGTCTTTCGGGATGGGATCATTCCCCGGTTGCGACCAGAATCCAGTTGGGATCCTTGCTGCCCATCACACGGGCAAAGGTCCACATGTCTTTCTGGCGCTTGATCTGTTTCGGGTCGCCCTCGACGATCTCGCCGGCCTCGTTGCGCACGACCGAGGTCAGCTCGGCAACGATATTGACGGTGATCTCGCCTTCGCGGGTGGCCTCGTTGAAATCGGCATCGATCAGCCTGATGTCGCGGATCCCGATGAAATTGGCATCGATTCTCAGGCCCTCGGCCTCGCGTGCGTCGATTGCCTGGGAAAAGCTGTCGAATACCTCATCCGAAAGATAGGGCCGCAAGGTTCGCTTGTCGCCGTTTTCAAAGGCCATCAGCAGCATTTCATAGGCGGCGCGGGCGCCGTTCATAAAATCGCCGACGTGGAAATCGGCATCGACCTTTTTCATCGCTGCCAGTGCCTTGCCCGCCTTGCTGTTGACATCCACATGATCGGCGATGTCCTGATCGATCCCGCCCTCGATCACCTCGAATTCCCGGCGGGGTCGGTCGGGCGCGGCAACCGGTGGCGTCGGCGCCGGCGGCTTTTCGAATCCGTCTCGTGTACCCAGTACATTTCGCAGGCGCAGGATCAGGAATATCGCGATCCCGGCAAGCACGATGAGCTGGATGACAGCGGAACTCATATAGGGGTCTCTCCCGAAATTCGCGGCCGGACATGGTATCCGGGTTCTTCAGCACATATGTATGTTACACCCGTGGTCAAGTCCACCACAGAGGATCACTTGAACAAACAAGGAAAACCGGAATGTGGCTGTTCCTGATCTTTGTCGCCGTGCCGATCATCGAGATCGCCCTTTTCATCAAGGTCGGGGGGGCGATCGGCCTGGGTGCGACGCTGGCAATTGTGGTGCTGACAGCCATTGCCGGCACCTGGCTGATGCGCCGACAGGGCCTGATGACGCTGGAAAGACTGCAGAAATCGCTGGCCGAGGGGCGCAATCCCGCCGATCCGATGGCCCAGGGCGCCATGATTCTGGTTGCCGGTATCCTGTTGCTGACACCGGGGTTCTTTACCGACGCGATCGGATTTCTGCTGCTGCTTCCGCCGGTGCGGGTCATACTGATTCGCTGGATCACGGCGCGTTTGCTGGCCAGCGGCTCCGTTCACTTTTCAGCCAGCGCCACGACCCACAGGCATGGCGGCACGGGACGGTCCGACACCATCGAGACCGAATACGTGGTGCTGGACGACGATGCCGATACCCCGGAACGGCCCTCGGGCTGGACGAAACATTAGATTGTCGTCGATCCGGTGACCTGCTAGTCATGGCCGCGGAAAACACCCATTTCGCAGGAGCAATTTCATGGCCGAAGAGAACAACGCCCAACAGCCCCAACCGCCGCGCCTGCAGGTGCTGGCCCAGTTCGTCCGCGACATGTCGTTCGAGAACGTCGCGGCCCAGAAGGGCGTTCAGGGCGAAGGCCAGCCCGATGTGCAGGTTCAGGTCAATCTCGACGCCCGCCGCCGCGAGGCCGACGGCAATTACGAGGTGGTCCTCAAGCTGAACATCGAATCCCGCATCAAGGATTCCGACACCGTGGTTTTCATTCTCGAGGTCGAATATGCCGGGATCTTCCATGTCGAAAACGTTCCCGACGATCAGCTGCATCCTTTCCTGCTGATCGAATGTCCGCGCATGATCTTTCCCTATGTGCGCCGGATCGTCGGTGACGTTACCCGCGACGGTGGCTATCCGCCACTGAATCTGGAAAACATCGATTTCCTGATGCTGTATCAACAGGAGATTCAGCGCCGGGCCGAGGCCGAGAAAGCCGGCCAGCCGATCGCCTGAGGCCGCTCAGCCAAGGTTGCGCCGCCACAGGGCGTCGCCGCCAAGGGTTTCGACGAACTCCGCGTGCCGACGTCGTTCCTCGTCGCTCAGTCGGGGGGGCAGCTTGCGCGGTCGGGGGCCAGGCTTCCAGGCCTTGCCCTGCGTGACGCCATCGCGACCCGCGCCGTTCCTGCCGACATCCAGCAGGCCGAATCCCGGCTGTCGCCCGCCCATGAGTTCAAGATAGACCTTGGCCAGCAGCTCGGCATCCAGCAACGCCCCGTGCAGATCGCGGCCCGAGTTATCGACCGAGAACCGGCGACACAGCGCGTCGAGCGAGTTCTGAGCGCCCGGAAAACGCCGACGCGCAACCTCCAGCGTGTCGATGGCGCGCGACATGGGCAGCGGTTCATGTCCGATCCGGGTCAGTTCTGCATTGATGAACCGCATGTCGAAAACCGCGTTGTGGATGACAAGGGCAGCATCGCCGACAAACGCCAGAAAATCGTCTGCTACATGGGCAAACAGCGGTTTGTCGGCCAGAAATTCATCGCTGAGCCCATGTACGGCCTGCGCCTCGGCGGGCATGGGGCGTTCCGGGTTGATATACTGGTGATAGACCTGCCCCGTCGGTACATGGTTGATCATCTCGACCGCGCCGATCTCGACGATGCGATCGCCTTCGTCGGGGTTCAGGCCCGTGGTTTCGGTATCCAGCGCGATCTCACGCATTTTCCGCGATCCTTTCCCTGAGCGCCGCGATAACCCGGGCAACCTCGGACCTTGCCCATTGCGGGGTTCTTGTCTCGATCACGAAATCGGCGCGCGCGCGTTTTTCGGCATCCGGCATCTGCTTGGCCAGGATACGGTCCAGATGCGCCTCATCCATGCCGGGCCGTTCCAGGACACGCGCACGCTGTACATCGGCCGGGACAGTCACGACAAGGGTTGCATCCACGGCCCTGTCACCGCCGGTTTCGAACAGCAGCGGGACATCGACCACCACGATATCGTGGCCTTCCTGGCCGGCCTTGTGGATAAAGGCGCGCCGGTCCTGTGCGACCAGCGGATGCACGACGGCCTCGATCCGGTCGAGGGCTGTCTTGTCCCGGGCAATCCATTCGCGCAGGCGGGTACGATCGACGCCCTGCCCGGCCACGGCCTGTGGGTAGATCCTGGCGATGGGTGCAACAGCCGCGCCGCCTGGCGCATAAAGGCGATGCACCGCCGCGTCGGCGTCCCACACAGGGATGCCGAATTCTCGGAAAAAGCCGGCTGTCGTGGATTTTCCCATTCCGATCGACCCGGTAAGGCCCAGAACGAGGGGGCGACCGCTCATTTGCGCAAGACCTCCTGACGCAGGGCATCGTCAACCTCGGGGCGGACACCGAACCAGCTTTCGAATCCCGGTACGGCCTGGTGGAGCAACATGCCCAACCCATCGACCGTCACACAGCCGCGCTTTTTCGCCTCGATCAGCAGCGGCGTTTCAAGGGGCGTATAAACGATGTCTGTGACAAGGGTCGTCTTGCGCAGATGGTCGAGCGGGATATTGAGAGGCGGCTCGCCCTCCATGCCCAGCGAGGTCGTGTTGACCAGTGTTCCGATACCCGCCATGGCCGACGGGGCGCGCGTCCAGTCCACCACGCTGATGCGCGCGCCGAAATGTTCGGCCAGCATTTCGGCCCGGCTGCGGGTGCGGTTGACCAACAGGATTTCGGGCACGCCCTCGTTCAACAGGGCCGAGATGATCGCGCGCGAGGCGCCGCCTGCACCGATCACCATTGCCGGGGCGCTGCGCGCGTTCCAGTCGGGGGCCCTCTGGCGAATGTTGGCAACAAAGCCATAGCCATCGGTATTGTCCGCCTGGATACGGCCATCCTTGCGAAAGGTCAGCGTGTTTGCGGCCCCGATCAAAGCGGCCTGATCTGTGATGACATCGGCGAATGCCAGCGATGTTTCCTTGAAGGGCAGCGTAACATTGGCCCCCTTGAACCCCAGCCGTACCAGCGCATCGATCCCCTTGGCGAAATGATCGCGCGACAGGCCGATCGGTATGTAATAGCCGGGGATCTGATATTTGCGCAGCCAGTACCCGTGCACGCGGGGCGACAGGCTGTGCGCGATGGGTGATCCGATGACTGCTGCCAGCGGAATGGATCCGGTTGTCATTTTTCCAAATGCCCCGCTTGTGTCAGGTATTCCAGAACATCGACCAGCGGCATCCCGAGAACCGTGAAATAGTCGCCCTCGACCGACGAGAACAGCCTGACTCCATAACCTTCCAGTTGATAACCGCCAACTGTTGTCAGGATATCCTTTTTCATGCGCGTCAGGTAGTCGTCAAGAAACCTGTCCGAAAAATCACGCATCACCAGACGCGCGCGGCCGAGGTGGCGCCAGATCGCCCATCCGTCGCGGGCTATTACCGCGGCCGAGTGCAGGTAATGCGGCCGGCCCCGAAGGCGCTGCAACTGCTGCCGGGCCTCGACCAGATCGGCGGGCTTGTCAAACATCTCGCCACAGCACTCCAGCACCTGATCCGCGCCGATCACCAGGCGGCCCGGCTGGCGGCCCGAAACCTGCCGGGCCTTGGCCTCGGCCAGCGCATCGGCAAGAGCGCGCGGGCCCAGACCCTCGGCCACAAGGGCAGCCTTGTGTGCGGCCTCGTCGATGCGCGCAGGGATCACCTGAACGGGAACACCGGCATTTTCCAGCATCTGCCGCCGCGCGGTCGAGGCCGAGGCCAGAATGATCTGATCAGACATCGCTGTGAACCTGTGGACAAGCTGGGGGTGAAAACGGGAGAAAGGTCATGAAAACGTGCCGTGTGTGCAGATTCCCCCCAAAAGGGGGAATTGTAAATATTTCATCCTGCTCTTTTCCACAGGGAACAGTTTCATACCGTCGTGGGGACAAAGCGCAACATGGCGCCATTTCCGGGATATATCCACAGTAATTCACGGACTTTTCCACAGGGAATAAATATGTAACATCTTGATATATAATGTAAATTTATGTTTTCCAAATAGGCTGGACATTTTTTTCCATATCGCGGTGAAAACGGGAATTTCCTGTCGGGCTGTGGGCAAATCCTTGATCCCTGCTTTTCCACTGCTTCTAACACAACCACTACTTTCTCTTTTCCTTTAATTATATTAGGGAGTCCGACAAACCAGCTCTGGAAAAACGGGTCGATCATGTGGGATTTTCTCGCCAGCGCCTATCCATGGATCAAGGCGTTGCACATCATTTCGGTCATCACCTGGATGGCCGGGATGTTTTATCTGCCACGTCTTTTCGTCTATCACGTCGAGGCGATCGGCCAGCAGGGCGAGGTCGCCCAGCTGTTTCAGACGATGGAACGCAAGCTGCTGCGGATCATCATCAACCCGGCATCCATCGCGACATGGGTTTTCGGCCTTGCGCTGGTTCTGACGCCGGGCATTGTCGATTGGTCGATGGGCTGGCCCTGGATCAAGGCCGCGATGGTTCTGATCATGACGTGGTTTCATCACTGGCTGGCGCTGCGACGCAAGGAACTGATGAACGGAACCTGCACCGTCAGCGGCCGTCGCTTCCGCCTGATGAACGAGGTGCCGACCGTCTTGATGATTGTCATCGTTTTCATGGTTGTAACCAAACCTTTCTAGGCGTGGCGGTTGTGGGAAAGGCGTGTTTGACTCGGCCGCCTGTATCGGTGTAGGTGTTGGCCAGTCCGGCCGTCCGGCCATAGCGACGTCTCCAGATACAACAAGCGACAGGCCGCCGGGTATCCGACCGGCCGGCGAATGCGGAAATTCCCATGACCCAGGAAAGAGTGTTCCTTTCGGAACTGAAAAAGAAAAGCCCGGCCGATCTGCTGAAAATGGCCGAAGAATTCGAAATCGAGAACGCGTCGTCCATGCGCAAGGGCAACATGCTGTTCGGTATTCTCAAGGCGTTGGCCGAGGAGGATGTCGAAATATCGGGCGATGGCGTGCTCGAGGTCATGCAAGACGGTTTCGGGTTTCTCCGCTCGCCCGAGTCGAACTATCTGCCGGGGCCCGAGGACATCTATGTCAGCCCCGAGCAGATCAGAAAGTTTTCCCTGAGGACCGGTGACACCATCGAGGGTGTCATCCAGGCCCCGCGCGAGAACGAGCGTTATTTTGCACTGGTCAAGGTATCCCAGATCAATTTCGAAGACCCCGAGCAGGCCCGTCACAAGGTGCATTTCGACGACCTGACACCGCTTTATCCGACCGAGCGGCTCAAGATGGAAATCGATGATCCCAAGCTCAAGGACAAGACCGCCCGGGTTATCGATCTGGTCGCGCCCATCGGCAAGGGGCAGCGCTCGTTGATCGTGGCGCCACCACGAACGGGCAAGACGGTGATCCTGCAGAACATCGCCCATTCGATTGCTGCAAACCATCCCGAGGTCTTTCTCATCGTGCTGCTGATCGACGAACGCCCCGAGGAAGTCACCGACATGCAGCGCAGCGTCAAGGGCGAGGTTGTCTCGTCCACATTCGACGAGGCTGCAACACGCCATGTCGCGGTGTCGGAAATGGTGATCGAAAAGGCCAAACGCCTTGTCGAACACAAACGCGATGTCGTGATTCTGCTGGATTCGATCACCCGGCTGGGCCGCGCCTACAATACGGTCGTTCCCAGCTCGGGCAAGGTTCTGACGGGCGGTGTCGATGCCAATGCCTTGCAGCGGCCCAAGCGTTTCTTTGGCGCCGCGCGCAACATCGAGGAGGGCGGATCGCTGACCATCATCGCAACGGCGCTGATCGATACTGGCAGCCGAATGGACGAGGTGATCTTCGAGGAATTCAAGGGAACCGGCAACAGCGAGCTTGTACTCGACCGCAAGGTTGCCGACAAACGCGTCTTTCCGGCGATCGATATCCTCAAGTCCGGCACACGAAAAGAGGAGCTGCTGGTCGACAAGGGCGATCTTACCAAGACATATGTCTTGCGTCGTATCCTCAACCCGATGGGCACGACAGATGCGATCGAATTTCTGCTCAGCAAGCTGAAGCAGACCAGGAGCAACGCCGAATTTTTCGATTCAATGAACACCTGAGCCTGGCACGGGCCGGAGCAGGGGGATGTCATGGACACGATATTTGCGCTTGCCACGGCCTGGGGCAAGGCCGGTCTGGCGGTCATCCGTGTTTCCGGGCCCGATGCGGTTGCGGCCGGCAGGGCGCTGGCTGGCACGATTCCATCGACGCGGGGAATGGCTGTTAGGCGTCTGCTTGACAGCGACGGAACCGTTCTTGACCAGGCGCTTGTGCTGAGATTCGCCCGGGGTGCCAGTTTCACGGGCGAGGATGTTGTCGAATTTCACCTTCATGGCAGTGTCGCGGTGGTCCGGGCCGTTCTGGACCGCCTGTCGCGCATCCCGGGCCTGCGTCCGGCCGAGCCGGGCGAGTTCAC
The DNA here is from genome assembly GCA_964637875.1 of uncultured Rhodobacter sp. GTDB lineage: Bacteria > Pseudomonadota > Alphaproteobacteria > Rhodobacterales > Rhodobacteraceae > UBA5972. Next base: position 17,240 of record CAZWXK010000010.1, on the reverse strand, counting down.
GCGCCGTGCGTTGGAAAACGGAAAGCTCGACCTCAGCCAGGTCGAGGGGCTTGCAGATCTGATCGAATCCGAGACCGAGGCCCAGCGTCGGCAGGCATTGCGGGTGTTCGAGGGCGCGTTGGGAAAACTGGTCGAGTCATGGCGGCAGGATCTGATACGCGCGCGCGCACTGCTCGAGGCAACCCTGGATTTCGCGGACGAAGATGTCCCCGCCAATGTGGCCCCCGAGGTCCTGGGCCTGCTGAGTGGAATAAGGGACCAGCTGTCTCGGGAAGTTTCCGCAAGCCACGTCGCCGAGCGGGTGCGCGAAGGGTTCGAGGTCGCCATAATCGGCAAGCCGAACATTGGAAAATCGACATTGTTGAACCGACTGGCCGGGCGCGAAGCAGCCATAACCTCGTCAGTCGCGGGAACAACGCGCGATGTCATCGAGGTCAGAATGGATTTGCGCGGCCTGCCCGTGACATTGCTGGATACCGCAGGGTTGCGCGAAACCGACGATCCGGTCGAGGGGCTTGGGGTGGCGTTGGCCCGAAAGCGGGCCGAGAATGCCGACCTCAGGGTGTTTCTCGTCGATGATGAAGGGGTTGAGGCACTTGATATTCCGTTGATCGAGGGCGATATCGTCGCCTTTGGAAAGGCTGATTTATTTCATGATAACAATATATTAGCCGTATCCGGGATCACCGGATCGGGAATCGATACCCTTGTCTCCAGAATCACCGAAACCCTTGTCTCACGGGCGGCGGGCGCGGCGACAGCAACAAGATTGCGACACCGGCTGGCGATGCAAAAGGCAATATCCTTTTTGGATTCGGCGGAGCTTCATGTAAGAAACGGAGCCGAGTTCGCCGAATTGGCGGCCGAGGATCTGAGGCTGGCGACCAGGGCACTGGATTCTCTGGTCGGTCGGGTTGACGTGGAAGACCTGCTTGACGAAATCTTTGCCAGTTTCTGTATCGGAAAATGAGGGATGTTTCACGTGAAACATGAGATGTTCGATGTTATCGTGATCGGTGGAGGGCATGCCGGCGCAGATGCGGCCCATGCGTCCGCCCGGCTGGGGGCCAATACGGCGCTGGTCACCCACGCGTTTTCTAAAATCGGTGAAATGTCTTGCAACCCGGCAATTGGCGGGTTGGGCAAGGGGCATCTTGTGCGCGAAATCGATGCCCTCGACGGGTTGATGGGGCGTGTCGCTGACCGCGCCGGAATTCAGTTTCGGCTGCTCAACAGGCGCAAGGGGCCAGCCGTTCAAGGCCCGCGCGCGCAGACCGACCGTGCGCTTTACAAGGCCGCAATGCAGGCGGAAATCAGGGCGGCAGCCGGGCTGTCGATCATCGAGGGTGAGGTAAGCGACCTGATCATCAAGGGCGATCATGTACGGGGTGTCCGGCTGGCCGACGGCAGCGCGTTGACCGCCCGGCGTGTTGTGCTGACAACGGGAACTTTTCTGCGGGGCGTCATTCACATTGGCGACAAGACACAACCCGGCGGCCGCATGGGCGATCGACCGGCCATTCCACTTGCCGAGAGGATTGCCCAGATGGGCCTGCCGCTCGGACGCCTCAAGACGGGCACGCCGCCCAGGCTGGATGGGCGGACGATCAACTGGTCAATTCTGGAAAGCCAACCCGGCGATGCCGACCCCGTCATGTTCTCGTTTCTCTCAAGGGGGCCGACGGCCCGGCAGGTTTCGTGTGGCATCACCCACACGAACGAAAAGACCCACGAGATCATTCGAACAAATCTCGAAAAATCAGCGATGTATGGCGGCCACATCTCGGGCGTCGGCCCCCGTTATTGCCCTTCGATCGAGGACAAGATCGTTCGGTTTTCCGAGAAACCATCCCATCAGATTTTTCTCGAACCCGAGGGGCTGAATACCGATATCGTCTATCCCAACGGTATTTCGACCTCTCTGCCGGTCGATGTGCAGAAAGATTACGTTGCCACGATCCGGGGGCTCGAAAATGCGGTGATTACACAGCCCGGATATGCCATTGAATATGACTATGTCGATCCCCGGGCATTGCGCCCGACGCTGGAGGTCAAGTCGGTCAAGGGGCTTTATCTAGCCGGCCAGATCAACGGCACAACCGGATATGAAGAGGCCGCGGCCCAGGGTCTGGTGGCAGGTCTGAATGCAGCGCGCGCGGCAAGGGGCGGAGATGAAATCGTTTTTGCGCGCTCCGAGGCCTATATCGGTGTCATGATCGATGATCTCGTCACCCGTGGCGTGACCGAGCCGTATCGAATGTTTACCTCTCGGGCGGAATTCAGGCTTTCATTACGGGCGGATAATGCCGATCAGCGTCTGACGGGACGGGGTTTTGAAATCGGTTGCGTATCCGAGCACCGTTGGCGGGTGTTCGAGGAAAGGATGAAGGCCCTGGAAAGTGCCCGGGATATTCTGGCCGGAATCAGCGTGACACCATCCGAGGCGGCGGGTCTCGGGCTGAGGGTCAATCAGGACGGGGTTCGTCGAAACGGTTTTGACCTGCTGGCGTATCCCGATATCGACTGGGCGCGGCTCTCGGAAATCTGGCCCGCGGCGGGTCTGGTCGACCCCGAAATTGCCGCACAGGTCGAACGCGATGCCCTGTATGCCAGCTATATCGAACGGCAGGCACGCGATGTTCAGGCCCTTCGACGGGACGAAGCGCAAAAAATCCCGGAGGGTTTCGATTATTCGACGCTCTCCGGCCTTTCCAAGGAGATCCGAAGCAAGCTCGAGCAGGTCCGCCCGGAAAATCTTGCACAGGCCGCACGTATTGACGGGATGACGCCGGCCGCACTGACGCTGCTCTGGTCGCGCATTCGCCGCGATACCGCAAGGAAAACAGCATGACCAATGGCAGACCGGCCCCCGAGGCCTTTCAGAGCCTGCTCGATGTTTCACGTGAAACAATGGCCCGGCTTCACCGCTATCAGGACATGCTGAAAAAGTGGAACAAGACCATCAACCTGGTCTCGCGCGCAACCGAGGCCGATATCTGGACACGTCACTTTCTGGATTCCGGTCAACTTTGGGCATATTGCCCGGTAAGCGTCGAGAAGTGGCTGGATCTGGGCAGCGGAGGCGGTTTTCCAGGCCTGATCGTCGCCATCGTTGCGGCCGAAAAAAAGCCCGACCTCAACGTAACCCTGGTCGAAAGCGACCAACGCAAGGCGGCGTTCCTGCGCCAGGTCATCCTGTCGCTTGATCTGCGGGCACAGGTCATGGCAACTCGTATCGAGGACATGGCCCCGTTTGGGGCCGAGGTAGTCTCGGCGCGTGCCCTGGCGCCATTGCCCAAATTGCTCGATCTTGCGGCACCACATCTGGCCTCTGGGGGAATCTGTTTGTTTTCCAAGGGGGAGTCGGCAGAAACTGAATTGACTGCGGCAAGGAAATGCTGGAGATTCGACGTCGAGAAAACGCCCAGCATTACCGGTTCTGGCGGCATGATTCTGAAAATTGGAGATCTCGGGCGTGTCTAATTCCAACGCGAGCGCAATAAACCCCAAGATTATCGCGATCGCCAACCAGAAAGGCGGCGTCGGCAAGACGACAACGGCGATAAACCTGGGCACGGCACTTGCCGCCGTGGGAAAAAAGGTTCTGCTGATCGATATCGATCCCCAGGGAAATGCCTCGACAGGGCTGGGCATCGAATCCGATCAACGCTATCTGACTTCCTATGATTTGTTATTGGGCAGCACACCCATCGAAGATGTAGTATGCGAAACGCAGGTTCCCGGCCTCCTGATCTCGCCCGCAACGACCGATCTGGCCTCGGCCGACATTGAACTCGCCCAGGATCGCACGCGTTCCGGCAGGCTCAGAGCATTGTTGAGGGGGGGGCAGCTGCGGCCGTTCGACCTTGATTACGTCCTGATCGACTGTCCGCCATCGCTGAATTTGCTGACGGTCAACGCCATGGTGGCGGCGGATTCCGTGCTTGTGCCGCTGCAATGCGAGTTTTTCGCGCTCGAAGGGCTGTCACAGCTGATGCTTTCAATCCGCGAAGTCCGCCAGAACATCAATCGGGCACTCAGGATCGAGGGGATCGTTCTGACGATGTATGACTCGCGTAACAACCTGTCCCATCAGGTGGAAAAGGATGTGCGCGACAATATGGGGGATCTGGTTTTTCAGACGGTCATTCCGCGCAATGTCCGCCTTTCCGAGGCCCCGTCCTATGCGATGCCGGCATTATTGTACGATCACACCAGCAAGGGTAGCATTGCCTATCAAAAGCTGGCCGCCGAGGTTTTGCGCCGCAACCACCAGAAACCGGAATGACGCGCAGCAAGGGTTTGAAGCCAATGACAAAATCAAAACCGAACAAACGAGGCCTGGGGCGGGGGTTATCGGCCCTGATGGCCGATATCGACATGAACAGCCCGGCGCCCGGTGCGGAGGCAAGGGGTGCGCAAAAGCCGGACATGCTGGTTCCCATCGAGAAACTGAACCCGAACCCCGATCAGCCCCGGCGCAGTTTTTCGCAGGCCGATCTGGCCGACCTCGCGGCCTCGATTCGCGAAAAGGGAATCATTCAACCGCTTCTGGTGCGGGCCGACCCTCGCAATCCCGAAGATTATCAGATCGTTGCGGGAGAAAGGCGCTGGCGGGCGGCCCAGTTGGTGAACCTGCACGAGGTTCCGGTCCTGTTGCGCGATTTCAACGATACCGAGGTGATCGAGGTCGCGATCATCGAAAACATCCAGCGGGCCGACCTGAACCCGGTAGAAGAGGCCGCGGGCTATCGCCAATTGATGGACCGGTTTGGTCATACACAGGAAAAACTGGCCGAGGCCCTGGGTAAAAGTCGCAGCCATATCGCAAACCTGCTGCGTTTGTTGAACCTCCCGGACGAGGTTCAGACCTGGCTGCGCGAGGGAAAACTGACAGCGGGCCACGCGCGGGCCCTCGTTACCGCCGAAAACCCCACCGACCTTGCCCGCAAGGTTATTTCCAGGGGCCTGTCCGTGCGCCAGACCGAGGCGCTTGCCAAGAAACCCGGGGCTGAAAGCGGCGTACAGAAAAAAACCAGGGAAAACAGATCGGAAAAGGATGCAGATACAAGGGCGCTCGAGCTTGATCTGACAGCCAGTCTTGGGATGGACGTCAAGATAGACCACCGGGCAGGCGGCGAATCCGGTATGGTCAGCATCCGCTACAAGACCCTGGAAGAGCTGGACGAGCTGTGCCAGATCCTTGCCGGAACGCGTTAATCGGTCAAAAGCTCACGCAGGATCGAATTCAGAACCATGCGCCCCCGTGGCGTTGCCCGGATATGGGAATTCGACATTTCCAACATACCAAGCTGTTGTAAATACGTAATTTTATCGTGGTCCAGCCGAAACCCCAACGCGGCCAGGCGATCAAGGTCGCTTCCCTCGGTCAGCCTGAGCGACATCATCAGGTATTCCACGGCGATCTCGGCCGCGGGCAGGGGCGTTCGGCTGGATTCGCCATTCGAATCCTGGGCCAGTGACAGCCATGTGGCCGGGTTGCGGGGGGCTTCGGTGGCATGACGCGTATATGCAAGGGTCACGCGCCCATGGGCGCCCGGGCCGATCCCGATAAAATCACCGCCCCGCCAATAAACAAGGTTGTGCCGCGATTCCGCGCCGGGTCGCGCGTGGTTGGATACCTCATATGCCGGCATACCTGCCTTGTCACACAATATCTGGGTCGCCTCATAGAGCTCGGCCGAAAGATCGTCGTCCGGCAAGCCGGCCAGCCCACCGGCGGCGTGCCTTTTGCCAAAGGCCGTGTCGGGCTCGATTGTCAGCTGATAAAGAGAAAGATGCTCGGTTCCCAGCGATAGCGCGGTGGACAATTCGGCCTGCCAGGCGGCAAGGGTCTGATGTTGTCTGGCATAGATCAGGTCAAAACTGACTCTTTTGAAATATTGTTCTGCAATTTCAATGGCTTGAAGGGCCTCCTTGGCTGTATGGATTCGCCCCAGCACCCGCAGGTCGGCGTCATTCAACGCCTGCACCCCCAGCGAGACCCGGTTTATACCGGCTGCGCGATAATCGGCAAAGCGGCCAGCCTCGACAGACGAGGGGTTGGCCTCGAGCGTGATTTCCACATCTCGGGCGACCGTCCAGTTTTCGACGATGCACCAAAGGACGGTTTCGATGATTTCCGGCTCCATCAGGCTGGGCGTTCCGCCGCCGAAAAACACCGTATTGACAATACGATCGCCGGTTTCCTGGGCGTAGCGTGTCAGCGCCGCCGCATAAGCGCGCGCCCAGGCGCGGTGGTCGATATGCGCCGCCACATGCGAGTTGAAATCGCAATAGGGGCATTTCGACTGGCAAAACGGCCAGTGGATATAGATGCCGAATCCGGCGTCTTGTGTGTCAGGCCGCATCGAGCGCCTTGACCAGCTTGGCAAAGGCCATGGCCCGGTGGCTCATCGCGTGTTTTTCGGCCGGATCCATTTCGCCAAAGGTCTGATCGCGGCCAACGGGTTGAAACATCGGGTCAAAGCCGAAACCGCGTTCACCACGCAGGGGCCAGACCAGCCGGCCCTCGACGGTGCCTTCGAATATCTCGTCCGCGCCATCGGGCCAGGCAAGGCACAGCGTGCAACAGAACCGTGCGGTACGGGGTTCGGGCGCCTGTTTTTCCTTTAGCAGATCCCAGACCCTGCGCATGGCCATATGAAAATCGCGCCCGTTTGGCGTTTCGGCCCAGCCCGCGGTATGAATGCCCGGCGCGCCGTCAAGCGCATCGACCATCAGCCCGCTGTCGTCGGAAAGCGCCGGCAGGCCGCTGGCGCGGGCGGCGAAATGGGCCTTGATGCGGGCGTTTCCGGCAAAGCTGTCTTCGGTTTCTTCCGGCTCTTCCAGCTCTAGGTCGCCGGCCGAGACGGTCTCGATCCCCAAGGGGTGCAGAAGATCCGCGATCTCGCGCAGCTTGCCCTTGTTATGGCTGGCGATAACCAGTTTCTGCCCCTTGAGGTCACGCATGATTTAGCCCTCGATCGCCTTGGCCTGTGCCTCGACCAGCCCCTTGATGCCGTGCTCGGCCAGATCCATCAGCTGGGTGAACTCGTCGCGCGAAAAGGTGGCGCCTTCGGCCGAGCTCTGAATCTCGATCAGGCCGCCCGTGCCGGTCATCACGAAATTGGCGTCGGTTCCGGCCTCGCTATCCTCGGCATAGTCGAGGTCAAGCACGGGTTGCCCGCCATATATCCCGCAAGACACGGCCGCCACATGGTCGGTCAGCGGGTCCGAGGAGATATCGCCGGCCTTCAGCAGCTTGTTGACGGCAAGGCGCAGCGCGACCCATCCGCCGGTGATCGAGGCGCAGCGCGTGCCGCCATCGGCCTGGATAACGTCGCAGTCGATGGTGATCTGGCGCTCGCCCAGGGCAACGCGATCGACCCCGGCCCGCAGCGACCGCCCGATCAGGCGCTGGATTTCCTGCGTGCGGCCGGATTGCTTGCCGGCCGCGGCCTCGCGCCGGTTGCGGGTGTTGGTTGCGCGTGGCAGCATGCCATATTCGGCCGTGACCCAGCCCAGGCCGGTATTGCGCAGAAAGGGGGGAACGCGCTCTTCCAGGCTGGCGGTGCACAAAACATGGGTATCGCCGCATTTGATCAGGCAAGAGCCCTCGGCATGTTTTGTCACGTTGATTTCTATTGAAATCGGGCGAAGTTGATCTACATCTCGACCAGAAGGGCGCATTTGTTTTCCTTTGCATTTCCGATCCCGCCCAATACCCTGCATGTTGCGGTCGGTAAAGGGTCAGGCGGGGCCAATCGGGAACCGCAGCCCCAGATTCGGCGGGACCGGGGCACAGAATGCTGGTAAGAATGCGACATGACCGAAACAGTGAACCCAATTTCCGAGCTGAATGACCGCAGCCGCGATGTTTTTCGCCGGCTGGTCGAATCCTATATCGAAACGGGCGAACCCGTCGGCTCGCGTACGCTTTCGCGCGCGCTGACCGAGCGGATATCGGCGGCGACCGTGCGAAATGTCATGCAGGATCTCGAACATCTGGGTCTGCTCAGCAGCCCGCATGTCTCGGCCGGCCGCGTCCCGACCGAGCTGGGCCTGAGGTTGTTCGTGGACTCTCTGCTCGAAGTCACCGACCTGCCGCGTACCGACCGGCAAAAGATCGAGACCTCGCTCGAGGGGGATCAGGCCGACATCACCCGCATGCTGGACCAGACCAGCGCAGTTCTGAGCGGATTGACCAAGGGTGCCGCCCTTGTGCTGGCGCCGAAATCCGAGGCACCCATCAAGCATATCGAATTTGTATCGCTTTCGCCCGACCGTGCGCTGGTAGTGCTGGTGACAGCCGACGGAAACGTGGAAAACCGACTGTTCACGCCACCGCCGGGGCAAACGCCCTCGGCCATGCGCGAAGCGGCGAATTTCCTGAACGCCATCGTCCAGGGCCATACCCTGTCCGAACTGGGCCAGGTCGTCGCACGCGAGATCGAGCGCCACCGCCGCGAGCTCGATTCGCTGGCGCGCGAACTGGTCGAAAGCGGCGTTGCCGTATGGGACAGTCAGGGCGAAGATCACGAACGCCTGATCGTGCGCGGCCAGTCGAACCTGATCGATGATGAAACCATCGGGCACGACCTGGAGCGCATCAAGAACCTGTTTGACGACATCGAGCGAAAATGCGAACTGGTGGAATTCCTGGAGCTGGCCGAACAGGGCGAAGGTGTGCGGGTCTTTATCGGCTCCGAGAACAAACTTTTTTCACTTTCGGGTAGCTCTCTGGTGGTTTCTCCATATATGAACTCTGACCGGAAAATCATCGGTGCAGTCGGCGTGATCGGCCCGACCCGCCTGAACTATGGGCGGATCGTGCCGATTGTCGGTTATACGGCACAGCTGGTGGGGCGCATGCTCTCCGGGGCGAGCTAACAAAGAGGCCGAAATGTCTGAGGAAAAGGAAAAACCAGTGGTCGAGGAACAGGAGCAGGCGCAGCAGCCTTTTGATCCGGCGGAAATGAACGAGCCCGATCCGCTGGCGCTGGACGAGGAAGCGTTCGATCTGGAACAGCTGATCGCCGAGCGTGACGAGCTGCGCGATCGGCTCATGCGGGCGCTGGCCGAGGCGGAAAACATCCGCAAGCGGGGCGAACGCGATCGCCGCGACGCCGAGCTGTACGGTGGTACCAGGCTGGCGCGCGACATGTTGTCGGTCTATGACAACATGAAACGCGCGCTCGAAACCGTCGATGACCAGCAGCGCGAGACGGCCAAGGCCCTGATCGAGGGGATCGAACTGACCATGCGCGAAATGCTGGCTGTCTTTGCCAAGCACAAAATTCAGCGCCTTGCGCCCGAAGTGGGCGAAAAATTCGACCCCAACCTGCACCAGGCGGTGTTCGAGGCGCCCGTTCCCGGTATTGATGCCGGCAATATCGCGCAGCTCATGGTCGAGGGATTCACCATAGGCGACCGCCTGTTGCGCCCCGCACAGGTGGGCGTTTCCTCGACACCGCCGGCCAGGGCGCAGGAGAAACCGCAAGAGGAGCAGGCCGACAACGACGGATGAACGCTGTGCCGGGCGTCATGGGCGCTTGCGGTTCAACCTGTCGCGCAGATCATACAGAAAATTCAGCGCCTCGATCGGAGTCATCTGGTCGGGGCTTGCATTTTTCAGCATGTCTTCGATCTCGGAAATGCCGGCCATGTCGGGGGCGGTCGCTCGGCCGACCGGAGCGGCCGAAAAAAGCGGCAGGTCGTCCACCAGGGTTCTGGCGCGGCCGCCACCCTGTTGTTCGCCCTGTTCAAGGGCCTGCAACACCTCGCGCGCCCGGTCGATGACCGACGCGGGCAACCCGGCCAGACGGGCAACCTGCACCCCGTATGAGCGATCGGCCGCGCCTTTTCTGACCTCGTGAAGAAAAACGATATCGCCCTGCCATTCGCGCACGGCAACGGTGGCATTGGTCAATCCGGCAAGGTTCGAGGAAAGGGCGGTAAGCTCATGATAATGCGTTGCAAACAGTGTTCTGCATTTGTTGACCTGGTGCAGGTGTTCAAGCGTTGCCCAGGCGATTGACAGACCGTCATAGGTGGCCGTTCCGCGCCCGATCTCGTCAAGGATGACCAGCGCCCGCGGCCCGGCCTGATTCAGGATGGCGGCGGTCTCGACCATCTCGACCATGAAGGTCGAGTGCCCCCGGGCCAGGTCGTCCGATGCGCCCACGCGCGAAAACAGCTGCGTGACCAGGCCGATGCGCGCAGCCCGCGCGGGAACATAACTGCCGATCTGGGCCAGCAGCGCAATCAGCGCGTTCTGGCGCAGAAAGGTGGATTTGCCTGCCATGTTCGGCCCTGTCAGCAGCCACACCGCGGCGTGATCGTCGGATTCGGGGCTGAGATCACAGTCATTCGCGACAAAGGGTCCGCCACCTGCCGCAGCCAGGGCGGATTCGACCACCGGATGGCGACCCTCGGTCACGACAAAGTCGCGGGAATCGTCGATATGGGGGCGCGTCCAGCCCGCGCCACGGGCCAGATCGGCCAGGGCGGCGGCCAGATCGACCTCGGCCAGTGCACGCGCGGCATGCCCGATGCCGGCGGCGTGGTCCAATATCTGTTGGCGCAGGGATTCGAATATTCTCAACTCGATTTCCAGCGCGCGGTTGCCGGCGTTCAGGATGCGGGTTTCCAACTCGGACAGCTCGACGGTGGTAAAGCGCACGGCGTTTGCGGTGGTCTGCCGGTGGATGAACAGCTCGGACAGCGGCGGCGACAGCATCTTGTCGGCATGTGTAGACGGGGTCTCGACAAAATATCCCAAGACGTTGTTATTTCTTACTTTCAGCGAGGGGATGCCGGTCTCGTCCTGATAGCGCTTTTGAAGCGAGGCGATTACACCGCGACCCTGATCGCGCAAGGTTCGCGCCTCGTCCAGGCTGTCGTCAAAGCCACTGGCAACAAACCCACCCTCGCGGGCCATGAGGGGCGGCTCGTCCACCAGCGCGGATGAGAGATGGGAAATCAGCGCATCAAAACCCCGCATGGCCGCCGTCAGGCGCGCCAGATCCTCGGGAAGGTCCGAGGATTGCAACATGTCGGCCAGAATCCGGGCCTGGGTCAGCCCCTGCCGGATGGCGTTGATGTCGCGCGGGCCGCCACGATCCAGCGCAAGGCGCGACAACGCGCGATCCATGTCTGCAACCTTGCGCAGGGCGTTGCGCAACCCATCGGTAATTGATTGATTTTCATGGAAAAAGCCCACAACATCCAATCTCTGCCGGATCACGTCGAGCCGTGTCGAAGGGCTGTTCAGACGACGCTCCAGCAACCGCGCGCCGGCGCCGGTCACGGTGCGATCGATCACCGCCAGAAGCGCGCCATCGCGATTGCCCCCAAGTGAGCGGACAAGTTCCAGATTCCTGCGCGTGGCCGCGTCTATCTGCATGACCTCGTCATGGGCCTCGGCCTGGGGCGGCTTCAGCAGCGGCAGCCTGCCTTTTTGCGTGAGTTCGAGATATTCGAGGATCGCGCCCATCGCAGACAGCTCGGCCCTGCCGAAATGACCGAACCCATCCAGGGTTTTCACCCCGTAAAGGCGGCATAACCGCGACAGGGCGCCCTGTGAATCGAAACTTGCCGGCGCAAGAGGGGTGACGGCGGCGCCGCCATCTTCGGCAAGGGCGCGCAGTTCGCTCGCCAGGCGTTCGGACAACAGCATCTCGCGCGGGGCCAGGCGGGCCAACTGCGGCACCAACGCAACCCGAGGGCAGGGGGTCACGATGAAATCTCCGGTCGATACATCGACCCAGGCCAGCGCCCCGTCGCCCCTGACCTCGGCCCAGGCAGCCAGGAAATTGTGTCGGCGCGCGTCCAGCAGGGTATCCTCGGTCAATGTTCCGGGGGTGACGACGCGCACGACCTCGCGTTTCACAACCGCCTTGGAGCCGCGTTTCTTTGCCTCTTTCGGGTCTTCCATCTGTTCGCAAACCGCAACGCGAAAGCCCTTGCGAATCAACGATAAAAGATAGCTCTCGGACGCGTGAACCGGAACCCCGCACATGGGGATGTCCTGGCCAAGATGCTTGCCCCTTTTCGTCAGCGCAATATCAAGCGCCGCCGCGGCCTGAACCGCATCGTCAAAGAACATCTCATAGAAATCGCCCATACGGTAGAACAGCAGCGCGTCCTGATGATCCTGCTTGATCGACAGATACTGCGCCATCATCGGCGTCACGTTGGCGTTGGCAACGTTCATCTTTCCCCCTGCCATCTATGCGGCCGGAAACTACACCGCCTGCGCCCGCCTTGGAAGCCAAAAGAACCGAGTCTTGTTGTGAAGAAAACCCCAGCCCTGTAAGAAGTTGGAGTAACCCACAGAAACAGTGCGATCCATGTCCGACAATTCCAAATTCACCGACGACGAGGCCCTTGCCTATCACCACGAGCCCAAGCCCGGCAAGATCGAGATCAGCGCCTCGACCCCGATGGCGACACAGCGGGACCTTTCCCTTGCCTACAGCCCCGGGGTGGCTGTCCCGGTGCAGGCAATCGCAGACAATCCGGCGGCCGCCTATGACTATACCACCAAGGGGAACCTGGTCGCCGTTATCACAAACGGCTCGGCCATCCTGGGGATGGGCAATCTCGGGGCGCTTGCATCCAAGCCGGTGATGGAGGGGAAAGCCGTTCTTTTCAAGCGGTTCGCAGATGTCAACGCCGTAGATATCGAGCTGGATACCGACGACCCCGATGCCTTTGTCGCCGCTGTCAGGCTGATGGAGCCCAGCTTTGGCGGGGTCAATCTGGAAGATATCAAGGCGCCCGAGTGTTTCATCATCGAACAACGCCTCAAGGACGAGATGGACATTCCCGTCTTTCACGACGACCAGCACGGTACGGCGGTGATCTGTCTGGCGGGCCTGATAAACGCGCTGCACCTGACGGGCAAGAAGATCGAGGACTGCAAGATCGTCCTGAACGGCGCAGGGGCGGCCGGCATCGCGATCATCGAACTGATCAAGCGCCTGGGTGCAAAACACGACAACTGCATCGTGTGCGATACCAAGGGCGTCGTCTATCAGGGCCGGAAAGAGGGGATGAACCAGTGGAAATCGGCCCACGCCGCCAATACCGACGCCCGCACCCTGCAAGAGGCCATGGTTGATGCAGACGTCTTTCTTGGCGTTTCGGTCAAGGGGGCGGTGACAGCTGAAATGGTGAAATCCATGGCGCCCGACCCGGTGATCTTTGCCTTGGCCAACCCTGATCCGGAAATCACCCCCGAGGAGGTTCACGCCATACGCCAGGACGCGATCATCGCTACGGGAAGGTCGGATTATCCCAATCAGGTCAATAACGTACTGGGCTTTCCTTACCTTTTCCGCGGGGCGCTGGACATTCATGCACGCGCCATAAACGACGAGATGAAGATTGCCTGTGCAAGGGCCCTGGCCGAGCTGGCCCGGCGTGATGTCCCCGACGAGGTGGCATTGGCCTATGGGACCAAGCTGCGTTTCGGGCGCGATTACATCATCCCGACGCCGTTCGACCCTCGGCTGATCCATGTGGTGCCGCCGGCGGTTGCAAGGGCTGGAATGGATACCGGCGTTGCCCGGCGGCCGATCATCGACATGGAGGCCTATGAGCTGTCTCTCAAGGTGCGGTTGGATCCGACCGCATCCATCCTGCAATCGCTGTATACGCGGGCCAAGAACGCGCAGGCCAGAATGATCTTTGCCGAAGGCGACGATCCGCGCGTGTTGCGCGCCGCGGTTGCCTATGCGCGGTCGGGTCTGGGGCAGGCCATTGTCGTTGACCGCGAGGCCAGCGTGAGGAAAAAGTTGCAAGAGGCCGGCATGCCCGAAGCCATCGACGAAATCGAGGTGGTCAATGCGGCCAACACGGATCACCTGCAGGCCTATGAGGACTTCCTGTATACCCGCCTGCAACGCAAGGGGTTCGATCAGTATGACTGCCACAAGCTGGCCTCGCGCGACCGGCACGTATTCGCGGCCCTGATGGTCGCGCATGGGCATGGCGATGCGATGGTCACGGGGGCGACGCGCAAGTCGGCACAGGTGTTGCAGCTGATAAACCATGTGTTCGATGCCGACGCCGCCCATGGCGCGGTCGGGGTTACTGCCGTGCTGCTGCGGGGACGGCTGGTGCTGATTGCCGACACGTTGGTGCATGAGTGGCCCGAGGAAGAGGATCTAGCCGACATTGCCGAGCGCGCTGCCCAGGTGGCCCGGGGCCTGGGCCTGACGCCGCGGGTGGCCTTTGTCAGCTTTTCCAATTTCGGTTATCCGGTGTCCGAGCGGGCCGAAAAGATGCACCTTGCGCCCGAGGTGCTCGACCAGCGCGGCGTGACCTTTGAATATGATGGCGAGATGACGGCCGATGTGGCGTTGAATCCGGACGTCATGGCGCAATACCCGTTCTGCCGCCTGTCGGGGCCGGCGAATATCCTGGTTGTTCCGGCGCGACATTCGGCCTCGATTTCGGTCAAGCTGATGCAGGAAATGGGCGGCGCAACGGTGATTGGCCCGATTCTCACAGGGCTTGAGAAATCGGTTCAGCTTTGTGCTACAACGGCGACCGAAACCGATATTTTGCACATGGCGGTCATGGCGGCCTGCAAGGTGGCATGAATGGCGATATATAACCTTGGCTCGATCAATGCGGACCATTTCTATCGGGTTCCACGTCTGCCGCGCCCCGGCGAAACCGTGTCGGCCGCCGCGTATCACCGCGGTCTGGGCGGCAAGGGTGCCAACCAGTCGGTTGCAGCCGCGCGCGCAGGGGCCAGGGTCATTCATATCGGGGCGGTCGGCCGTGATGGCGATTGGGCGATCCAGGCGCTGGCCGCCTTTGGTGTGAACACCGAACATGTCGCGCGCCTCGACATGCCGACGGGCCACGCCATCATCAATGTCGATGATGCAGGCGAAAACGCGATCGTCATTTTCAGCGCCGCCAACATGGCCCAGGACAAGGGCCGCATCCGCGCGGCCCTGTCAGAGGCCGGACCGAATGATTTCTGTATCTTGCAGAATGAAACCAATCTTGTCCGCTATGCCGCTGAAATTGCCCAGAACAAGGGCATGCGGGTGGTCTATTCCGCGTCGCCGTTCGATGCCGAAAAGGTGCGCGAGGTGCTCCCGCATGTCGATACCCTGGTCGTGAACGAGGTCGAGGCCGGGCAGCTGGCCGATGCGCTGGGCGTCGCCACCACGCATCTGCCCGTGTCCGAGGTCGTCGTGACGCGCGGGGCGCGGGGCGCGGCATATGGCGCCGCCGGAATCGAGATCGAGCTGCCGGCATTCGAGGTCGCCCCGGTTGACACGACCGGCGCGGGCGACACCTGGCTGGGGTTTTTCGTGGCGGGTCGCGATGCCGGCATGGGGGTAAAGGGGGCGATGAAATTCGCTCTCGCCGGTGCCGCCCTGCAGGTCACGCGCCCGGGCACCGCCGAGGCGATACCAGATCTCGGCGAGGTCAAGGAATTCCTCGAGGAACGCCTGAAAGCCTGAGGTTAGCCCTTCATTCCATCCCAGAACATCTTGACCTTGCTGAAAAAATTCGATGCCTTGGGGTTGTTGTCCTTGCTCAGCTTTTCGAACTCGCGCAGCAATTCCTTTTGCCGGGGCGTCAGGTTTACCGGAGTTTCGACAGCAAGCTCGATATACATGTCGCCATGGGGGCCGCCATGCAGGGCCGGCATGCCCTTGCCGCGCAGACGCATTTGTCGGCCCGACTGGCTGCCTGCCGGGATCTTGACCCGTGCGCGGCCGCCGTCGATCGTCGGCACCTCGACCTCACCACCCAGGGCGGCGGTGGTCATCGAAATCGGTACCCGGCAGAACAGGTTCTGACCTTCGCGTTCGAAGATCGGGTGATCCTTGACCTCGATGAAGATGTACAGATCGCCCGCAGGCCCGCCGCGCATGCCGGCCTCGCCCTCGCCGGCAAGGCGGATACGGGTGCCGGTTTCGACACCCGGCGGAATGTTGACGCTGAGCGTGCGTTCCTTTTGTTGCCGGCCCGAGCCACCACATGCCTTGCATGGGTTGTTGATGATCTGGCCACGGCCGCCACAGGTGGGGCAGGTGCGTTCGACGGTGAAAAAGCCCTGCTGCGCGCGCACCTTGCCCATGCCCGAACAGGTGGGGCAGGTGGTGGGCTCGGACCCGCCCTCGGCGCCGGTGCCGTGACAGGATTCACAGGCGACCGAGCTCTGGACCCTGATCGTTTTCTGTTTGCCGGAATAGGCCTCTTCGAGCGAGATACGCAGGTTGTATCGCAGGTCCGAGCCGCGCATGGCCCGGTTGCCGCCCCCGCGACCCGCGCCCATGAAATCGCCGAACAGGTCCTCGAACACATCGGAAAATGCGCTGGTAAAGTCGCCACCGGGATGGCCGCCGAAACCGCCCTGCGGGCCGGGTCCGCCATTGCCGCCCTCGAACGCGGCGTGGCCGAAGCGGTCATATGCGGCGCGTTTTTCAGGGTCTTTCAGGATGTCGTAGGCCTCGTTGACCTCCTTGAAGCGGGCCTCGGCGTCGGGGTCGTCCTTGTTGCGGTCGGGGTGCAGCTCCATCGCCTTTTTGCGATAAGCCTTCTTGAGCTCGGATTCAGATGCCCCCTTGGACACCCCCAGAACGTCATAGTAATCGCGCTTGGACATCTGTGATCAACCTGCCGTAAACGGATGTCGGCCCGCGAGAGGGCCGACATTGATAGTTTTGATGATCGCCGCGATCAGTTGCGGCGGTCGTTGTCGACATCTTCAAAGTCGGCATCAACGATGTCTTCGTCAACGGGTTTGGGCCCGTCATCGGCCTCGGCGTCGCCCTCTTCCTTGGCCTGCTCGGCCTTGTAGATGGCTTCGCCCAGCTTCATCGCGGCTTCGGTCAGGTCCTGGCTGAGCGACTTGATCTTGCCGGCGTCGTCCGATTCCATGGCCTCTTCCAGTGCCTTGATCGACAGCTCGATTGCCTCGACCGTGGTCGGATCGACCTTGTCGGAATGTTCCTCGAGCGATTTTTTCGTGCCGTGAACAAGGGCTTCGGCCTGGTTCCTGGCCTCGACCAGTTCGCGACGCTTGCGGTCGGCCTCGGCGTTTTCCTCGGCCTCCTTGACCATGCGCTCGATATCCTCGTCGGACAGGCCGCCAGAGGCCTGAATGGTGATCTTCTGCTCCTTGCCGGTGCCCTTGTCCTTGGCGCTGACCGACACGATGCCGTTGGCGTCAATGTCGAAGGTCACCTCGATCTGGGGCA
>CAZWXK010000009.1:0-67953 GCA_964637875.1 uncultured Rhodobacter sp. | reverse complement strand
CGAAGGCGGCCGTACCGTCGGCTCGGGCGTCGTGTCGAAAATCATCGAGTGAGCCACGCAAACTCGTGCATTCAGGCGGCGGGGGAATGCTCTCCCGCCGCAAAGATCGAAACCTGCAGCCCGAAAGAGGCAGACACATGCAAGGTCAAACCATTCGAATCCGGCTCAAGGCCTTCGATTACCGCGTTCTGGATGCCAGCACCGCGGAAATCGTGAGCACGGCCAAGCGGACCGGCGCCACGGTGCGGGGACCGATTCCCCTGCCGCGAAAGATCGAAAAATTCACGGTTCTGCGTGGTCCCCATGTGAACAAGAAGTCCCGTGAGCAATTCGAAATCCGGACGCACAAGCGTCTGCTGGACATAGTTGATCCGACCCCGCAAACCGTGGACGCGCTGATGAAGCTCGACCTCGCGGCTGGCGTGGATGTCGAGATCAAGCTGTAAAGGGAGGGCATGGACATTATGCGCTCTGGAGTTATCGCAAAGAAACTGGGCATGACCCGGCTTTTCCTCGAGGACGGCCGCCAGGTTCCGGTCACCGTCCTGCAGATGGAAAACCTGCAGGTTGTCGCGCAGCGCACCGTTGAAAAGGACGGCTATACTGCCGTTCAACTGGGCTGTGGCACAGCCAAGGCGAAACGCACATCGGCAGCGATGCGCGGCCATTTTGCCGCCGCCAGGGTTGCACCCAAGCGGAAGCTGGCCGAGTTTCGCGTCAGTCCCGACAACCTGATCGAGGTGGGTGCAGAAATCACTGCCGACCACTTCCTCGAAGGGCAGAAGGTCGATGTTGCCGGAACCTCGATCGGCAAGGGCTTTGCCGGTGCGATGAAGCGGCACAATTTCGGAGGCCTGCGTGCCACCCACGGTGTGTCGATCAGCCACCGCAGCCACGGCTCGACCGGCCAGTGCCAGGAACCGGGCAAGGTTTTCAAGGGCAAGAAGATGGCCGGCCACATGGGGGCCGTGCGTGTCACGACCCAGAACCTCGAGGTTGTCCGTACCGATCCCGAACGGGGCCTGATCATGGTCAAGGGCGCGGTTCCCGGATCCAGGGGCGGCTGGGTGACGATCCGCGATGCCGTCAAGAAAAAGATGCCCGAGGGCGTGCCGCTTCCGGCTGCTATCCGGACCGCCCGGACCGCAACCGAATCGCAAGCCCCTGCTGAAGCCCCCGAAGGAGGCGCTGAAGAATGAAGGCTGATGTAATCAAACTGGATGCGAAAAAGGCCGGTTCGATCGAGCTGTCGGACGCGGTTTTCGGCCTGACTCCGCGCGCCGATATCCTGCAACGTGTCGTGCGTTACCAGCTGGCCAGGCGCCAGCAGGGCACGCACAAGGTCAAGACCCGGTCCGAAACCAGCTATTCGACCAAGAAGATCTATCGCCAGAAGGGCACGGGCGGGGCACGCCACGGCGACCGCAACGCGCCGATCTTTCGCAAGGGCGGTGTCTACAAGGGCCCGACCCCGCGCAGCCATGCCCATGACCTGACCAAGAAGTTTCGGGCCCTCGGCCTGAGACACGCCCTGTCGGCCAAGGCTTCGGCCGGCGAGCTGGTCGTGCTGGACGAGGCCAGGCTGAAAGAGGCCAAGACCGCGGTTCTGGCCAAGGCGGTCAAGGATCTGGGCTGGAAACGCGTCTTGATCATCGACGGCCCTGAGGTGGACGAAAATTTCGCCCTGGCCGCGCGCAACATCGACTCGATCGACGTTCTGCCCAGCGTCGGCGCCAATGTCTATGACATCCTGCGTCGTGACACGCTGGTGCTGACCAAGGCCGCTGTCGAAGCTCTGGAGGCCCGACTGAAATGAGCATCAAGACTGAATATTACGATGTGATCCGCAAGCCGATCATCACCGAAAAGGCAACGATGACATCCGAACACAATGCGGTTGTCTTCGAAGTCGCCATGTCGGCCAACAAGCCGAAGATCAAGGAGGCGGTGGAAAACCTGTTCGGTGTCAAGGTGAAGGCGGTCAACACCACCATCACCAAAGGCAAGGTCAAGCGGTTCAAGGGCCGTCCGGGCCGGCGCAAGGACGTGAAAAAGGCCTATGTGACCCTCGAGGAAGGGAACACCATCGACGTGACATCCGGGCTCTGATAGACAGCGCCCGAATCACGGCCCCTGACGGAGATTTCCAGCGGGGCCGTGTTCGATTTTCAACTCGCGGACCTTCGGGGCCGTTCACCATCAGACCTCGGGCATGGCCCGAACGGTCGCAAGCAAACGGAAGACAGAAAGCATGGCACTCAAGTCGTACAAGCCGACAACGCCAGGCCAGCGCGGGCTGGTACTGATCGACCGTTCGGAGCTTTGGAAAGGGCGTCCGGTCAAATCCCTGACAGAGGGTTTGACCAAAAAGGGCGGTCGGAACAACACCGGGCGGATTACAATGCGTCGCAAGGGCGGTGGGGCAAAGCGCCTCTACCGTATCGTCGATTTCAAACGGCGCAAGAAGGATATGCCGGCCACCGTCGAGCGGATCGAATACGACCCGAACCGGACCGCCTTTATTGCGCTGATCAAATACGAGGACGGCACGCAAAGCTACATCCTGGCGCCGCAGCGCCTTGGCATTGGTGATACCGTGATCGCCTCGGACAAGGCCGACGTCAAGCCGGGCAATGCGATGCCGTTCAGCGGCATGCCGATCGGCACGATTGTTCACAACATCGAACTCAAGCCCGGCAAGGGCGGCCAGATCGCCCGCGCTGCCGGTACATATGCCCAGTTCGTCGGTCGCGACGGCGGCTATGCCCAGATCCGCCTGTCAAGCGGCGAGCTGCGCATGGTGCGTCAGGAATGCATGGCGACCGTGGGCGCCGTGTCGAACCCCGACAACAGCAACCAGAATTTCGGCAAGGCCGGCCGCAACCGCCACAAGGGCATTCGTCCCAGTGTGCGCGGTGTCGTGATGAACCCGGTCGATCACCCCCATGGTGGTGGTGAAGGCCGGACTTCGGGCGGCCGTCATCCGGTTACCCCCTGGGGCAAGCCGACCAAGGGTGCGCGCACCCGTAACAACAAGACGACGGACAAATACATCATCCGCTCGCGCCACGCGAAGAAGAAGGGTCGTTAACACATGGCACGTTCTACCTGGAAAGGCCCTTTCGTCGATTCCTATGTCCTCAAGAAAGCCGAGGCAGCACGGGAATCGGGTCGTAAGGACGTCATCAAGATATGGTCCCGCCGCTCCACCATCCTGCCCCAGTTCGTGGGCCTGACATTTGGTGTGTATAATGGCCGCAAGCACATTCCCGTGCTGGTGACCGAGGAAATGATCGGGCAGAAATTCGGCGAATACGCGCCGACCCGCACCTATTACGGGCATGCTGCCGACAAGAAAGCGAAACGGAAATAAGTCATGGGCAAAGCGAAAAATCCTCGCCGCGTGGCGGATAACGAAGCGATCGCCGTCAGCCGCATGCTGCGCACAAGTCCCCAGAAACTGAATCTGGTGGCCGCGATGATCCGTGGCAAGCCGGTCGAAAAGGCCATTTCGGACCTCACCTTCAGCAAGAAGCGCATCGCCGAAGACGTGCTGAAAACGCTGCAGTCGGCCATCGCGAATGCGGAAAACAACCACGGCCTTGATGTTGACGAACTGATCGTCGCCGAGGCCTGGGTCGGCAAGAACCTGACCATGAAACGCGGTCGTCCGCGTGCGCGCGGTCGTTACGGCAAGATCCTGAAGCCCTTTGCTCAGGTCACCATCAAACTGCGCCAGGTAGAGGAGCAAGCGTAATGGGTCAGAAAATCAATCCGATCGGCTTTCGCCTGCAGGTCAACCGCACCTGGGACAGCCGCTGGTTCGCCAACAGCAGCGATTTTGGCGATCTTCTTCTGGAAGACGTCAAGATCCGGGAATACATCAAGAAGACCTGTCTGCAGGCTGGCGTGTCGCGCGTGATCATCGAGCGCCCCCACAAGAAATGCCGGGTGACCATTCATTCGGCCCGCCCGGGTGTCATCATCGGCAAGAAGGGTGCTGACATCGAAAAGCTGCGCCGCCAGCTGTCCGAATTCACCGACAGCGAGCTGCACCTGAATATCGTCGAGGTTCGCAAGCCCGAGCTTGACGCCCAGCTGGTTGCCGAAAGCGTGGCGCAGCAGCTCGAACGCCGTGTGTCGTTCCGCCGTGCCATGAAACGTGCGGTGCAGAACGCAATGCGCATGGGCGCCCTTGGTATCCGGATCAATGTCGCCGGGCGCCTGGGTGGGGCCGAAATCGCGCGCACCGAATGGTATCGCGAGGGTCGTGTGCCCCTGCATACCCTGCGCGCCGATATCGATTATGCGACCTCCGAGGCCCTTACCGCCTATGGCATCATCGGCATCAAGGTGTGGATCTTCAAGGGCGAGATCATGGAGCACGATCCCCAGGCGCGCGACCGTCGGGCACAGGAACTTCAAGAAGGGGGTGGGCCGCGTTCGCATCGCCGCTGATAGCGCCGCGCCCCTTACAGGAGAGAGACAATGCTTTCACCCAAGCGCACGAAATTCCGCAAGCAGCACAAGGGCCGGATCCATGGCCAGGCCAAGGGCGGAACCGAGCTGACCTTTGGCCATTACGGCCTGAAGGCGACCGAGCCCGAGCGCATCACCGCACGCCAGATCGAGGCCGCGCGTCGCGCCATGACCCGGCACATGAAGCGCCAGGGTCGTGTCTGGATCCGGATCTTTCCGGATGTTCCCGTGACCAAGAAACCCACCGAGGTCCGGATGGGCAAGGGCAAGGGTTCCGTCGAATACTGGGCCGCTCGGGTAAAGCCCGGTCGCATCATGTTTGAGATTGACGGCGTGGCCGAATCCGTGGCAAGAGAGGCGCTCCGCCTCGCCGCGATGAAACTGCCGGTAAAGTGCCGATTCGTTCAGCGCGAGGACTGGTAACAACCTGTCCCCCCGCGACATACGCAGGGGGTTCAGGCGTTTTTGTTGGAAAAGCACCGGCCGACCCGGTCCGGTGACTTCTGAAAGAAGGATGGTATGCGATGGACGCTGCCGAGTTGAGAGACAAGACACCCGACCAGCTGCGCGACGAGCTGGCGAACCTGAAGAAAGAGGCGTTCAACCTCCGTTTTCAGCAGGCCAGCGGTGCACTGGAGAACACGGCCCGCATGCGCGCCGTACGCCGCGACGTGGCGCGGGTTCTGACCGTACTGAACGAGAAAGCCGCGCAAGCGGCGGCAGACTAGAGGAAGCGTGAACCATGCCAAAGCGTATTCTTCAGGGCACAGTGACCAGCGACAAGAACGACCAGACCGTTACCGTTCTGGTGGAACGTCGTTTCACGCATCCGGTTCTGAAAAAGACCATTCGCAAGTCCAAGAAATATCGGGCTCACGATGCAAGCAACCAGTTCAAGGTCGGTGACAGCGTTCGCATCCGCGAATGTGCACCGCACTCGAAGACCAAACGCTGGGAGGTCGTGACCGAGGCATCCTGAGGCCTGGGAAATCGACATCCAGTTTAATCGAAACCGTGGGGCCGGAACTGCAACAGGTCCCCACAGGTCGGGAGAAACCACATGATCCAGATGCAGACAAATCTGGATGTAGCTGACAACTCCGGCGCACGCCGGGTGCAGTGCATCAAGGTTCTGGGCGGCTCCAAGCGGAAATATGCCTCCGTTGGGGATATCATCGTTGTCTCGGTGAAAGAGGCCATTCCGCGCGGTCGCGTGAAGAAAGGCGACGTTCGCAAGGCAGTGGTGGTGCGTACCGCCAAGGAAGTCCGTCGCGAAGACGGCACGGCCATCCGGTTTGACCGGAACGCCGCGGTCATCCTCAACAACGCTGGCGAGCCCATCGGCACCCGTATCTTCGGGCCGGTCGTGCGCGAGCTGCGCGCCAAGAACTTCATGAAGATCATCTCGCTCGCCCCGGAGGTGCTGTAAGATGGCTGCCAAGCTGAAAAAGGGTGACAAGGTCATCGTTCTGGCCGGCAAGGACAAGGGCAAGGAAGGCGAAATCGCCTCGGTCAGCCCCAAGACCGGCAAGGCCGTTGTCACCGGCGTCAATGTCGCCATCCGCCACACCAAGCAGAGCGCGAATTCGCAGGGCGGGCGGATCCCGATGGAAATGCCCATCGACCTGTCGAACCTGGCGCTTGTCGATCCCGAGAAAGGCGGCCCGACCCGTGTCGGTTTCCGCGTCGAGGGCGACAAGAAGGTACGCTACGCCAAGAAATCGGGAGCAGTGATCGATGGCTGATTATACCCCCCGCCTGAAGGCGCAATACACGGACAAGATCCGTTCGGCGCTGAAAGAAGAATTCGCCTACAAGAACGACATGCAGATCCCGCGGCTCGACAAGATCGTGCTGAACATGGGTATTGGCGAGGCCGTGGCCGACAGCAAGAAGATCCGCTCGGCCGAGGCAGACCTGACCACCATCGCCGGCCAGAAGGCCGTCATCACCCGCGCCAAGAAGTCGATCGCCGGCTTCAAGGTGCGCGAAGACATGCCGTTGGGTGTCAAGGTCACGCTGCGCGGTGACCGGATGTATGAATTCCTGGACCGCCTGATCACGATCGCCATGCCGCGCGTGCGCGATTTTCGCGGCGTCTCGGCCAAGAGTTTCGACGGGCGCGGCAACTATGCGATGGGGCTCAGGGAGCATATCGTCTTTCCCGAGATCGATTTCGACAAGGTCGATCAGATCTGGGGTATGGATATCGTCATCTGCACCACCGCAAACACCGATGCCGAAGCCAAGAGCCTGTTGAAGCATTTCAACATGCCGTTCAACGCGTGACGCGCGTCAAGGAGATTTATCATGGCAAAAGCTGCAATGGTCCAACGCGAAGTCAAGCGCCAGAAACTGGTGGCGAAATATGCCGCCAGGCGCGCCGCGCTGAAGGAAATCGCGAATAACCAGGACCTGCCGATGGAAGAGCGTTTCAAGGCGCGTCTGAAGCTGGCGAAACTGCCCCGCAACTCGTCGCCGACCCGGCTGCACAATCGCTGCCAGATCACGGGTCGTCCGAAGGGTTATTATCGCAAACTCAAGGTATCGCGGATCGCGCTGCGTGATCTGGCCAGCAACGGCCAGATCCCGGGCATGGTCAAGTCGAGCTGGTAAGGGAGGTCCGAGATATGTCAATGAACGATCCTCTCGGCGATATGCTGACCCGTATCCGCAACGCGCAGATGCGCGGCAAGTCCACCGTTCGGACGCCGGCATCCAAGCTGCGTCGCTGGGTGCTGGATGTGCTCAAGGGCGAAGGCTATATCCGGGGCTACGAAGAAGTCACCAATGATGCCGGTCACCCGGAAATCGAGATAAGCCTCAAATATTTCGATGGCACCCCGGTGATCCGCGAAATCAAGCGCGTCTCGAAACCCGGCCGCCGGGTATATGCCGGCGTCAAGGATATTCCGCAGGTTCGTCAGGGCCTGGGAATCGCGATTGTCTCGACGCCCCGGGGCGTGATGTCCGATGCACAGGCCCGTACCGACAATGTCGGTGGCGAAGTCCTGTGCACCGTCTTCTGAGGAGGGTGGTATGTCTCGTATTGGCAAGAAACCGGTAGAGCTGCCCAGCGGCGTCACCGCGAATGTCTCGGGCCAGACGGTCGAGGTCAAGGGTCCCAAGGGCACCCGGATCTTTACCGCGACCGATGATGTGACCATCACCCTGGATGGCAATCTGATCACCGTGACGCCGCGCGGCAATTCCAAGCGCGCGCGCCAGCAGTGGGGGATGACCCGCACCCAGATCGCAAACTGCGTGACCGGCGTGACCCGGGGATTCAGGAAAGAGCTTGAAATCAACGGCATCGGTTATCGTGCGCAGATGCAGGGCAAGATCCTGAAACTGTCGCTCGGCCTGTCGCATGACGTGAATTTCGAGGTGCCTGATGACGTGACGGTCACCGTCCCCAAGCCGACGGAAATCACCGTCGAGGGCATCGATCAGCAGGTCGTGGGCGAGGTTGCCGCGAAGATCCGCGAATGGCGCAAGCCCGAGCCCTACAAGGGCAAGGGCATCAAGTACAAAGACGAATATATCTTCCGCAAGGAAGGTAAAAAGAAATAAGGAACCAGAGACATGGCTACATCAAAGCGCAATCTGTTCCTTAGGCGCCGTCTGCGCGTTCGGAACAAACTTCGCAAGCATGCGGGCGGCCGCCCTCGTCTGAGCGTTCATCGCTCGAACAAGAACATCTCGGTCCAGTTGATCGACGACGTTCGCGGCGTGACCCTGTGTTCGGCTTCCAGCCTCGAAAAGGATCTGGGCGTTGTCGGCAAGAACAACGTCGAGGCCTCGGCCAAGGTGGGCGCGGCAATTGCCGAGCGCGCGAAAAAGGCCGGTATCGACGAGTGCTATTTTGACCGCGGGGGTTTCCTGTATCACGGGAAGATCAAGGCCCTGGCTGACGCTGCCCGCGAGGGCGGCCTGAAATTCTGAGGAGTATCCGGAATGGCAAGAGAAGATAACCGCCGGAGAGGTCGCGATCGCGACGAAACCCCGGAATTCGCCGATCGCCTCGTGGCCATCAACCGCGTGTCGAAAACCGTCAAGGGTGGCAAGCGGTTCGGATTCGCCGCGCTGGTTGTCGTCGGCGACCAGAAAGGCCGCGTCGGTTTCGGCAAGGGCAAGGCCAAGGAAGTGCCCGAAGCCATCCGCAAGGCAACCGAACAGGCAAAACGGCAGATGATTCGGGTTCCGCTGCGCGAGGGCCGCACCCTGCACCACGACATCGAGGGGCGCCACGGTGCCGGCAAGGTCGTGATGCGTCCGGCCCCCGCCGGTACCGGCATCATCGCCGGTGGTCCGATGCGCGCCGTGTTCGAGATGCTTGGTATCCAGGACGTGGTGTCGAAATCGATCGGCTCGCAAAACCCCTACAACATGATCCGTGCCACCATGGACGGGTTGATGAAGGAATCCTCGCCGCGCATGGTCGCCCAGCGTCGCGGTCGCAAGGTTTCCGAGATCCTGCCCAAGGCGCATGAGCCCGCTCCGGCGGCCACGGCCGAAAAAGCGGAGGCCTGAGACACATGGCTAAGACAATCGTCGTCAAACAGATCGGCAGCCCGATCCGCCGTCCGGCCAAGCAGCGCCAGACGCTGATCGGTCTGGGCCTGAACAAGATGCACAAGACGCGCGAACTGGAAGATACCCCCGCCATCCGCGGCATGGTCGCCAAGATCCCGCATCTGGTCGAGATCGTCGAGGAAAAAGGCTGAACGTCTTTCCGTAGACGGCCGAAAAATGATAGCGCCCCGCGAAAACCTGCGGGGCGTTCTCGTTCCGGCATATCGATTTCGTTTGCCCGGACATTGCCCGTCGGCCAGCCATGGGGGCCAATGCCCCTTGATCCCCGCCCGGCCAGCGTCTATACGCGCCCCCAAGGCGGCCCATGTGCCGTCTGATCACATCTTTCAAATGCCGCGTTTGGCCCCATTACGCTTCGGGGGCCACATCCGGCCACAGGAGAAGCGACATGAAACTGAATCAACTGCGTGACAATCCCGGCGCAACCAAGCCCCGCAAACGTGTCGGGCGTGGTCCCGGGTCGGGAACCGGCAAGACCGGCGGCCGCGGCATCAAGGGCCAGAAATCGCGTTCGGGCGTTGCCCTGAACGGCTATGAAGGCGGGCAGATGCCGCTGTATATGCGCCTGCCCAAACGCGGCTTCAACAACATCAACCGCAAGCGTCACGCGGTGGTGAATCTGGGCCTGCTGCAAAAATTCATCGATGCGAAAAAGATCGACCCGAAAAAGCCCATCACCGAGGAGGTGCTGGTTGAATCGGGTCTGGTGCGTCGCGTGCGCGACGGTGTGCGCATCCTGGCCAAGGGCGAATTCAAGGCCAGGGTCGATTTGCAGGTCACGGGCGCATCGCAATCGGCGATCAAGGCGGTCGAGGCCGCGGGCGGAACCCTGAAAACGGGACAGGCCAGCGCGGCACAATAGGCCTTGTGGGGGGCGGGCTTGCCCCTTACATGACAAGGCGAAGAATTTTACGTGCCGCGTGGCCTGAGATTCGGGTCAGGCGGCATTTTTGCGAAAGGAACAGGCATGGCTTCGGCAGCGGAACAGATGGCCGCCAACCTGAGTTGGAGCACCTTGGGAAAGGCGACCGAACTGCGGCAGAGGATCCTCTTTGCCATCGGCCTTCTGATCGTATACCGGCTTGGCACCTATATTCCCGTTCCGGGGATCGATGCCGCGGCGTTGAAGGAATTCGTCGATAACGCCCAATCCGGCATCGGCGGCATGCTGCAGATGTTTACCGGCGGCGCGATCGGCCGCATGGCCATCTTTGCCCTGGGGATCATGCCCTATATTTCGGCCTCCATCATCGTGCAGCTGATGACGGCCATGGTTCCGCAGCTCGAACAGCTCAAGAAAGAGGGCGAACAGGGCCGCAAGAAGATCAACCAGTACACCCGCTATGGCACCGTCCTGCTGGCGACATTCCAGGCCTATGCCCTGGCAGTCAGTATCGAGGCCGGCGATCTGGCGGTCGATCCGGGCTGGTTCTTCCGCATCTCGACCGTTGTCACGCTGGTTGGGGGTACCATGTTCCTCATGTGGCTGGGCGAACAGATTACCGCGCGCGGTATCGGCAACGGCGTTTCGCTGATCATCTTTGTCGGAATCATTGCGCGTATTCCGGCCGCTGTTGCGCAATTCCTGGCGCAGGGCCGTTCGGGTGCAATCAGCCCGGCCCTGATCGTGGGGGTCGCAATCGTGGTGGTTGCCGTGATCACCTTCATCGTGTTTGTCGAGCGCGCGATGCGAAAGGTGCATATCCAGTATCCACGCCGACAGGTCGGCATGAAGATGTATGGCGGCGAAAGCAGCCACCTGCCAATCAAGCTGAATCCGTCGGGCGTCATTCCGGTGATCTTTGCGTCATCGTTGCTTTTGCTGCCGACGACGATCAGCACCTTTTCGGGCGCGCAGGATTCGGGCATCATGAACACGATCCTGGCATATTTCGGCCGGGGACAGCCGCTGTACCTGATCTTTTACGCGGCGATGATTGTCTTCTTCTCGTATTTCTACACCGCCAACGTCGCCTTCAAGACAGACGAGGTGGCCGACAACCTCAAGAGCCAGAACGGATTCGTTCCCGGTATCCGGCCCGGCGCAAAGACCGCCGAGTATCTGGATTATGTCGTGAACCGTCTGTTGGTCGTCGGATCGGTCTATCTGGTCGCAGTCTCGTTGCTGCCCGAGCTGATGCAGGCCCAGTTCAATGTGCCGTTCTATTTCGGGGGCACGTCGGTTCTGATCGTGGTGTCTGTCACGATGGATACCATCAGCCAGGTACAGTCGCACATGCTTGCGCACCAGTATGAAGGCCTGATCGAGAAATCCAAGTTGCGCGGCAAGGGCCGCAAGGGCAAGGCGCGGAAAGGACCCGCTCGCAGATGAATATCATACTTCTCGGCCCGCCGGGCGCCGGCAAGGGAACGCAGGCGCGCCGCCTTGTGGATTCCCGCGACATGGTGCAGCTTTCCACGGGGGACATGCTGCGCGATGCACGCAACTCGGGCACTGAAATGGGCCAGCGCGTGGCCGAGGTCATGGACCGGGGCGACCTTGTGACTGACGAGATCGTGATCGGCCTGATCGAGGAAAAGCTGACCACCGTCAAGGCGCCGGGGGGTTTCATCTTTGACGGATTTCCCCGGACCCTGGCACAGGCCGATGCCCTGGGCGAACTGCTGGACCGCATCGGCCAGACCCTCGATCGTGTTATTGCGATGGAGGTTGACGACGATGCGCTGGTGCAGCGCATCACGGCACGTTCCACCTGCGCCGGTTGCGGAGAAGTCTATAACGACCTGACCAAACCGATCCCGGCCGACGGGAAATGCGAAAACTGCGGTGGCCGCAGCTTCAAGCGACGTGCAGACGACAACGAGGAAAGCCTGAAAAAGCGCCTGCTGGAATATTACAAGAAGACATCGCCCCTGATCGGGTATTATTATGCCAAGGGGCTGTTGCACACGGTGAACGGTCTGGGCTCGATTGACGAGGTTGCAGGCGCCATCACTGCCGCCCTGGAGGGCGTTTGAGTGGGGCCGCTCGGGCGGTGGCGAATACCCTCTTGACGTGAGGGGCGTATGCCCCTAAACGACACCATCCCGCACGCGGGAATCGCTTGATATAAAGGGGTTTGGGCCCCGAATCGGGCGCTCCTCAAGTCCCCGGAACCCCGGGGCATGGCCCAGACACCATCCGGGTGCCGGGCTCTGGTTGTGAAAAAAGGTTCTGGAATTACGGAACCGCAATGAAAGTTAGGAGCTAACGTGGCACGTATTGCTGGCGTTAACATTCCGGCCCAAAAACCGGTACATATCGCGCTTACCTACATTCACGGCATCGGCCGCCTCTCGGCCGAGCAGATCTGTGACGCTGTCGGCATTGAAAAGATGCGCCGTGTGAACGAATTGTCGGATGCCGAGGTTCTGGCAATCCGCGAACATATCGATGCGAATTACATCGTCGAGGGCGACCTGCGTCGCGAGGTTCAGATGAACATCAAGCGCTTGATGGATCTTGGCTGCTATCGCGGTCTGCGCCATCGTCGCGGCCTTCCCGTTCGCGGTCAGCGAACTCATACCAATGCTCGGACCCGCAAGGGCCCGGCCCGGCCCATCGCCGGCAAGAAGAAGTAAGGGAGGGTTCAGACAATGGCACGCGACAAGACTCGTACCAAGCGCAAGGAACGCAAGAACATCGCCACAGGCGTGGCGCATGTGAACTCGTCCTTCAACAACACCAAGATCCTGATTTCGGACGTACAGGGCAACGCCATCGCCTGGTCATCGGCCGGCACGGTGGGGTTCAAGGGATCGCGCAAGTCCACCCCCTATGCCGCACAGCTCGCGGCCGAGGATGCGGGACGCAAGGCGCAGGAACACGGCGTCAAGACGCTGGAAGTCGAGGTGCAGGGGCCCGGTTCGGGCCGCGAAAGTGCGCTGCGCGCCCTGGCTGCCGTCGGCTTCAATATCACGGTGATCCGCGACGTGACGCCCATTCCGCATAACGGATGCCGCCCGCCCAAACGCCGCCGCGTCTGATTTTGATTGTCGGGCCGCCCCGTTTTCCGGGAGGCGGTCCGAATCCGTTTTGAAAACCTCGGGAGTTCGCCTGCCAAAGGATCCGGGCCGGTGAACAGGAATGGAGGCTAACACATGATCCACAAGAATTGGCAGGAACTCATTCGGCCGACCGCGCTTGACATCAAGCCCGGCGCCGATCCGATGCGACAGGCTGTCGTCGTGGCCGAACCCCTCGAACGTGGCTTTGGCCTGACGCTGGGCAATGCGTTGCGTCGCGTGCTGTTGTCGTCGCTGCAAGGGGCGGCCATCACCAGCGTGCAGATCGACAATGTTCTGCACGAGTTTTCCAGCGTCGCCGGGGTGCGCGAGGACGTGACCGATATCGTTCTCAACCTCAAGGGCATTGCGATCTCGATGGAGGTCGAGGGGCCCAAGCGCCTGTCGATCTCGGCCAAGGGGCCTGGCGTCGTTACTGCAGGCGACATCTCGGAAACCAACGGGGTCGAAATCCTGAACAAGGACCACGTCATCTGCCATCTGGACGAGGGCGCGTCGCTGTTCATGGAGCTGACGGTTGAAACCGGCAAGGGCTATGTCGCTGCCGACAAGAACCGCCCCGAGGATGCGCCGATCGGACTGATCCCGATCGATGCCATCTTTTCGCCCATCCGCAAGGTGTCGTACGACGTTCAGCCCGCGCGCGAGGGGCAGGTGCTGGATTATGACAAGCTGACGCTCAAGGTCGATACCGACGGGTCGGTCTCGCCCGAGGATGCAATCGCCTTTGCCGCCCGTATCCTGCAGGACCAGCTGTCGATTTTCGTCAACTTCGAAGAGCCCGAGGCCGCCGGCCGGGCCGAGGAAGAGGACGACCTCGATTTCAACCCGCTTCTGCTGAAAAAGGTGGACGAGCTGGAATTGTCGGTGCGGTCGGCGAACTGCCTGAAGAACGACAATATCGTCTATATCGGCGACCTCATCCAGAAGACCGAGGCCGAGATGTTGCGCACGCCGAACTTTGGCCGCAAGTCGCTGAACGAGATCAAGGAAGTGCTGACTTCGATGGGCCTGCATCTGGGCATGGATATCGTCGACTGGCCGCCCGACAATATCGAGGAACTGGCCAAGAAATACGAGGATCATTTCTGATCTTTCGCGGCCCCGGGAGCCCGGGGCCGCATAAATGCCCGCAATCGCG
This sequence comes from uncultured Rhodobacter sp., assembly GCA_964637875.1. Classification (GTDB taxonomy): domain Bacteria; phylum Pseudomonadota; class Alphaproteobacteria; order Rhodobacterales; family Rhodobacteraceae; genus UBA5972. The sequence goes on along the minus strand of CAZWXK010000009.1, from coordinate 53,711 downwards.
GGGAACGAGAGGGCACCGATGCCCCAAGGTGAGCGGCCCCCAACGCAGGGGCTGCCGGACAAAGCATAATCAAGGAGCTAAATCATGCGTCACAAGAAAGGCTATCGTCGCCTCAACCGAACCCACGAGCACCGCAAGGCGTTGTTCGCAAACATGGCCGGCTCGCTCATCGAGCATGAGCAGATCAAGACCACCCTGCCCAAGGCCAAGGAACTGCGCAGGGTCATCGAGAAACTGATCACGCTGGGCAAGCGGGGCGATCTGCACGCACGCCGCCAGGCCGCAGCGCGCCTCAAGCAGGACAAGCACGTTGCCAAGCTGTTCGAGGTACTCGGTCCCCGCTACAAGGACCGTCAGGGTGGTTATGTCCGCGTTCTGAAGGCCGGTTTCCGATATGGCGACATGGCCCCGATGGCGATCATCGAACTTGTCGATCGCGACCCCGAGGCCAAGGGCGCGGCCGACAAGGCGCGCCTGGCCGAGGCCGAGGAATAAAACAGGTCGCGTTTGACCCGTTTGCTTTGCCCGGGTCGCACCGCGGCCCGGGCATGAGGCCGCCCGGGTGGTCTCGTGCCCTGTGTTGCGCGCCGCGTTAAATTCGATCATATGCGACATGCGCATTCGCCGGCAATCATGGGATGCCCGCAACGGGGCCATGCCGACGGATCGCAATCAGATGTACAGAACCCCGCAGATTGCTCTGCGGGGTTCTGCCTTTCGGGCGATGCTCCACGAAATGTCTGTTCCAGGGTCAACCGGTTGGGACGCGGTGAAGGCGGCGATTCTCTCTTGGGCGAAACTTGGACAATACCTGTCCGGCATGTCCAAACGCTACGCGGTCGAACAACCCAAGGGCGAACAGCCGCGCCCTACTTAACGGGTTACACAACGAATTGGTTACAATCGCGAGTTTACAGTTGACTTGATTTTTCTCAACTTGTCTAAAAAGACATGTCTGAAAATACAGTACTAGAACGAATCCTTTTCCAACTGGGGGCCCTGGCCCCCGCAGGTTATGTCGCGGGCATGCATATCCGGTTCGCCGGGCCCCTGCTGCAATTCCAGACATATGATTCCAAGTGGTTGGATTATTACACGGAACAGGGTTTTGCCCTGCGCGATCCGATGATCGCCTGGGGTTTCGCCAGGGAGGGTGCGTCACGGTGGAGCGACATCGACCTGCCCGACCCTTTCGGCATCATGGATAAAGCGGCGAGTTACGGGTTGAAATACGGTGTGGTGGTGGCACTGGGCCCGTTGTCGTCAAGGTCGATTGTGGGTTGTGCCCGCAGCGACCGCGAGTTCAACGACGAGGAAATCAGGAGGATCGCAGAACTGGTCGAAACCCTGCACGAGGTGACGGAACCTCCGGGAAGTTTGACCAATGCTCAGAAACAAGCCCTGCAGCTGATCGCAGATGGCCATCGCCACGCCGCTGCTGCAGCGAAACTTGGGATATCCGAAAGCGCGCTGAAAGCCAGACTGAATTCGGCACGAAGCCGACTTCTGGCACGAACGACGGCAGAAGCGATTCAGCGCGCCAAGGATTACAGGCTGCTATGAACGGGTATTCCCACCAGCAGGGTGATAGTTTTTTCAACCAAGCTGGAGGCTACCATGGAAACTACCACCTTATCATTCGAGAACATGCATGTTCACGGTGAGCTGTTTGCGAACCTGCTGCGCGCGCGAAGGGAGTCCTTCATCGTGCGCAACAACTGGGACCTGCCCGAGGCCAACGGGATGGAGTACGACCAGTACGATACCCCGGCCAGTCGCTGGATAGCGGTGCATGAGTTCGGCGAGGTGTTGGCCGGTATCCGTCTGACCCCCACGACAGCGCGCTGCGGCATATATACCTACATGATTCGTGACGCGCAGCGTGGTTTGCTCGAGTCGATTCCCCGGAACCTGCTGTATTTCGAGGCACCCGTGGCACCCCATATCTGGGAGTCGTCGCGGGTTTTCGTTTCACAATCCGTCCCCGCAAACAAGCGGATGCGTGTTCAGGCCAATCTGATGGGCGAAATGATCAGTGCTGCCCGTACCCTGGGGGCAACGCAAATCCTGGGTCTTGTCCCGGCCGTATGGTCGCGCTGGATCGCGCGCCTTGGCCTGGATGCCGAGGAAGCAGGACCCAAGATGGAAATCGATGGCTCGACCTCGCAAGTGGCGATGATGAACCTTGCCGGTACCTTGCACTGAGGCGATATCGTCGACGGGCTGAGTGACGCGCAACCTTGGCGGTCGTGTCTGCATGTCGGATAACCGGTCGGGGCGCCTTCCTCGCAAGAGGAAGGTGCCCCTTGCCGTGGCCCGTCTTGCCGCGCCGGGCCGTGTCACCAGGAATTGGCCAACATCCGCGCAGCCGCCCCCTGACCGGCCGGCGCGGCCGATTGAGCGGTTGTATTTCCCCGTGGGCAGATCATATTCTGCGGCGTCCGGCCAATCTTGCTGTGAGGGTAGCCATGAAAAGGTTTCTGATTGCCGTTGTCATCGGCCTTTCTTTTGTCACGTCATCACCGGCATTGGCCAAAGTGCCGGCGTCGAGGGCGGAAGTCACCCTCAGCTTTGCGCCGGTGGTACACAAATCCGCGCCTGCGGTCGTGAACATCTATGCCAAGCGAATCATCGCGTCTCAGCCCAGCCCCTTTGCCAATGATCCCTTCTTTTCCGAGTTTTTCCGAAATTTCGGTCGCCCCGTGCCGCGGGTGCAGCAGTCTCTGGGTTCGGGAGTGATCCTGTCGCCTGACGGGCTGGTGGTCTCCAACTATCATGTTGTGGGCGAGGCGACCCAGATCAGGGTGGCGTTGAACGACCGGCGGGAATTCGACGCCAGGGTCCTGTTGGCCGACAAGACTGCGGATCTGGCGGTGCTCAAGCTGATCGGCGCCCGCAACCTGCCCACGCTCAGGCTCAGGCCGTCGTCCGAAATCGAGGTGGGCGATCTGGTGCTGGCCATCGGCAACCCCTTTGGCGTGGGGCAGACGGTTTCCAGCGGCATCATCTCGGGGCTTGCGCGTTCGGGCGGGGCGGTGGGCAACACGCGCGCCTATTTCATCCAGACAGATGCCCCCATCAACCCCGGCAACTCGGGCGGGGCGCTCGTTGACATGACGGGCGCACTTGTAGGGATCAATACGTCGATCCTTACGCGATCTGGGGGTTCGAACGGAATCGGATTTGCGATTCCCGCCGATCTTGTCGCGGCCTTCCTCAAGCAGGCCAAGGCGGGCAACAAGACGTTCATCCGCCCCTGGGCCGGGTTGATCGGGCAGATGGTTGACAGCACCCTTGCCGAGGGGCTGAACCTCGATCGTCCCGAAGGCATGGTTGTCGTGCAAATGCACCCCCAGAGCCCCTTTGCAAAGGCAGGCCTCCGGCAAGGCGACATCATCATCGGGTTCAACGGTCAGCCGGTAAACGGGCCGGCCGAGCTGCTGTATCACATGTCGGTTGCCGGTGTGGGCGCCAAGATCACGATCACCTTTTTCCGAAACGGCAAGAAACAGACGGCAGTTGTGCGCATGACACAGGCGCCCGATCAGCCGCCGCGCAACCAGACCCTGATTGCGGGTCAGAGCCCTCTTGCCGGGCTGACAATCGCCCGGATCAATCCGGCGGTCATTTCGGAAATGGGGCTTCCGATGACGGCAAGCGGTGTCATCGTGGTTTCAGCGCGCGGGATTGCCGCCAATATCGGCTTTCGCCGAGGCGATATCGTGAAAGAGGTCAACGGGCTGCGCATCAAGGCGCCTGCCGATCTGCGTCGCGCGGCGCGAATGCGGGTTGGTGTCTGGACCATCACCATCCTGCGCAAGGGACAGCTTCTGACAATGCGGCTGAGGGGTTGAATGCCGGATCTATTTGATCCACCGGCGGGGAAGGGCGATGACAGCGGCGCCCACCGCCCGCTTGCCGACCGGTTGCGTCCACGCAGCCTGTCCGAGGTGATCGGCCAGCAACATATCCTGGGTCCCGGTGGGCCGCTGGCGTCAATGCTGGCGACAAGGGCGCTGTCAAATATCATCTTCTGGGGGCCGCCGGGGGTTGGCAAGACGACGATTGCCCGCCTTCTGGCCGATGAAACCGGTCTGGCCTTTGTTCAGATCAGCGCGATCTTTACCGGCGTGCCCGAGCTGCGCAAGGTGTTCGAGGCGGCGCGGCTGCGACGCCAGAACGGAAAGGGCACGTTGTTGTTCGTGGACGAGATCCACCGTTTCAACAAGGCCCAGCAGGACGGGTTTCTGCCCCATATGGAGGACGGGACTATAGTTCTGGTCGGCGCCACGACCGAAAACCCGTCATTCGAGCTGAACGCCGCGCTCCTGTCGCGAGCCCAGGTCATGGTGCTTGAGCGGCTGACGCCGAGCGAACTGGAACTGCTGGCCCAACGGGCCGAGGCGGAAATGGGCAGGGCAATTCCGGTTACGGGACCTGCTCGTGACCAGCTGCTGGAAATGGCCGATGGCGATGGGCGCGCCTTGTTGAACCTGCTTGAACAGGTCCTGACGTGGAAACCGGAACACCCCCTGACGCCAGACGAACTGGCCTTGCGACTGTCGCGCCGGGCACTGAAATACGACAAGTCCGGCGATGAACATTTCAACCTGATTTCGGCACTGCACAAATCGGTGCGCGGGTCAGATCCCGATGCGGCGCTCTATTGGCTGGCCCGCATGTTGCAGGGTGGCGAGGATCCCCGTTACCTGGCGCGCCGCATCACCCGCATGGCGATCGAGGATATCGGTCTGGCCGATCCCGGCGCCCAGGCGTTGTGCCTGCATGCCTGGGAGGTATATGAGCGCCTCGGCAGCCCCGAGGGAGAGCTGGCGCTGGCACAGGCGGTCATCTATCTGGCCCTGGCCCCCAAATCGAACGCGGCCTATGGCGCCTACAAGGCGGCCATGGCCGCTGCCCGGCAGTCGGGTTCAGAGCCGCCACCACGGCATATTCTGAATGCGCCGACCGACCTGATGAAGGAACAGGGCTATGGCGCGGGCTACGTCTATGACCATGATGCCGAAGACGGCTTTTCCGGGCAGAACTATTTTCCCGAAGGGATGGCGCGGGGGGTCTATTATGTCCCTCCCGAGCGCGGCCATGAACGCGAGCTCAAGAAAAGGCTCGATTATTTCGTCAGGTTGAGGGCCCGACGCGCGCGCGGGCAGGGGGGTGGGCGCGCTTGACAAAGGGGCCGCATTGAGTCCTTTGCAGGTTGAGCGCGAACAACACGGAAACTGGCGATGATCTGGACAATATTTCAAGTGGGCCTGGGTGGCGCTCTGGGGGCAATCGGCCGTTACACGACCGGACTGATCGCCGCGCGCCTGCTGGGCAGCGGGTTTCCCTTTGGTACATTCGCGGCCAACGTGATCGGCTCGTTCATCATGGGGGTCGCCTATGTCTTTCTGATGACGCGTGACGAACAGATTTCGCCACTGGTTCCGCTGGTCATGACCGGGTTTCTCGGGGGCTATACGACCTTTTCGGCCTTTTCGCTGGACCTGTGGTCATTGATCGATCAGGAGCGGCTGGTTGCCGCCGCATTGTATTTCGGGGGCTCGATCGGCGTGGCTTTTGTTGCGCTGGTGGGTGGCATTACCCTGGCGCGTGGCATGATCGGATGACGGGGGTTCAGCTGATCAGAATAACGGCGGATGACGCTGAAATGCGCCTTGACCGCTGGCTGAGGCGGCGTTTCCCGCAGCTTGGGCAGGCGCGCATCGAAAAGATGTGCCGCAAGGGCGAGCTGCGCATTGATGGCGGTCGGGTCAAGGCCTCGACCAGGCTGCGCGCCGATCAGACAGTGCGGGTTCCGCCCTTGCCTCGGGAACATGGCCCGGCGGTCGCACCGAAGCGCGAGGATGTCAGCCCCGAAGATGCAAGGATGATCCGCGCGGCCGTCATCTGGCGGGATGATGACATCATTGCCCTGAACAAACCTGCCGGCCTGCCCGTGCAGGGGGGCTCGGGCCAGAGGCGCCATGTGGACGGGTTGGCCGAAGCGCTGAAATTCGGCCTTGATGAAAAGCCCCGCCTCGTCCACCGGCTGGACAAGGATACCTCTGGCATCCTGCTGCTGGCGCGCAATGGCCGTACCGCGCGTGCCCTGACCCGTGCATTTGCAGCCCGCACCACCCGCAAGATCTATTGGGCGGTGGTTGCCGGGGTGCCGTCGCCGCGCATGGGGACGATCCGGTTCGGGCTGGTCAAGGCGCCGGGGCATGGCCCACACGGCGCGGGCGAGCGGATGATCTGCCTGCATCCCGATCAGGTGGCCGGCCATGAGGGTGCAAAGCATGCGACCACGGATTTCGCAGTGCTGGAAACCGCCGGCCGCCGGGCCGCCTGGGTCGCCCTGGTTCCGGTCACCGGTCGAACCCATCAACTGCGCGCCCATATGGCCGAGATCGGACATCCCGTCATTGGTGACGGAAAATATGGCACCAACCGCCAGACAAACGAAGGCGACGGCTGGGGTGCCCAGCTTGGCGGAGAGGTCAGCCGCAAGCTGCACCTGCATGCGCGGATGCTGACGATCCGCCATCCCGTCACAGGTCATGATCTGACCCTGATTGCCCCGTTGCCACCCCATATGCGCAAGACCTGGGATCTGTTCGCCTGGGACGAGCGCGATGTTCCTTCCGATCCGTTTGACGAGGCCGACTGAACAATGATCCCGGTATCGAAAAGGCGGTTCTGGAAAGATGTCGCGGTCGAGGGGCGCGATGGTGGCCATGTTGTCCTGTTGGATGGCCGACCCTTGCGCACGCCGGCCAGAACGCTGATCGTGCTGCCCACAACCAGCCTTGCACAAGCGGTCGCGGACGAGTGGCATGCGGTTGAGGACCAGATCGACCCGAATGAGATGCCGATGACGCGCCGGGCCAATGCCGCGCTCGACCGTGTGCGCGCACAGCGGCAGGAAGTTGCCGAAATGCTGGTCGGATACGGCGACAGTGATCTGACCTGCTACCGCGCGACCTGGCCCGAGGGGCTGGCTGCGCGCCAGAACGAAGCCTGGGACCCCCTGCTTGCCTGGCTGGAGGTCCGCCATGGGGTGCATCTCGAAACCCGTCACGGGGTGATCCATGCCCCGCAGGACGGGGCGGCACTTGCGCGGCTGGCGACTATCGTCAATGGGATGGAGGTCTTTGCCCTCACGGCGTTCCACGATCTGGTGACATTGTCGGGCTCGCTGGTGATCGCGCTTGCCGCGATCGACGGCTTTGCTGCGATCGACAGGTTGTGGGCACTGTCGCGCATAGATGAAACCTGGCAGGAACAGTTCTGGGGCATTGATGACGAGGCCGCCGCCGCCGCCAGCCACAAGCACCGCGAATTTGCAGATGCGTTTCGATTCCACCAATTGTCGCAAACGGACTGACGGCGGGGCACAAGCGCCGAATTCACGCCCCTGAGCGCGGCATGATTCCGTAACGGAACAACCCATCCGCGCAATATTGTTAGCCATTCCCGAAACGAATCACTTTTCCTTGGTTGACTAGCCGTCAACCGGTAAAAGTGCCCTTGACCTGATGATAAAGATTTGAACAAACTCACCGTCACCGAGGGTTTTTACCCAAGGTAATTTCGAGACCGGCCATTGTGGCCGGAAAACCGCCTCTCATCGGGCGGACCATCAGGAAGAGGTAAACATGAAAAAATCCGTATTTCTCGGCGCGCTGACGGTGGCTGGCTTTGCAGCCGCGGTAGCGTCTGCCGGCACCCTTGACGATGTGAAGGCGAAAGGCTTCCTCCAGTGTGGCGTTTCGACCGGCCTCGTCGGTTTCGCAGCCCCGGACGCAAACGGCAACTGGAGCGGCTTTGACGTCGCTGTCTGTCGTGCCGTCGCTGCCGCCGTTCTGGGCGACCCGCAAGCCGTCAAGTTCACCCCGACCACCGGCAAGACCCGCTTTACCGCGCTTGCCTCGGGTGAGATCGACATGCTGGCCCGCAACACGACCTGGACCTTTACCCGTGACGTTGACCTCAAGTTCACCTTTGACGGCATCAACTATTATGATGGTCAGGGCTTCATGGTTCCGAAATCGCTGGGCGTGACCTCGGCCAAGGAACTTGATGGCGCGACCGTCTGCATCCAGACCGGCACCACGACCGAGCTGAACCTGGCTGACTATTTCCGTTCGAACAACATGAACTACGAGCCGGTGCCGATCGAAACCAACGCCGAGGCGCGCCAGCAGTTCCTGGCCGGTGCCTGTGACGTCTATACGACCGACCGTTCGGGCCTGGCCGCGACTCGTGCGACCTTTGAAAACCCCGACAACTTTGTCGTTCTGCCCGAAGTCATCTCGAAAGAGCCGCTGGGCCCGCTTACCCGTCAGGGTGACGAGCAGTGGTCCGACATCGTCCGCTGGACGCTGAACGCGCTGATCTCGGCCGAAGAGCTGGGCATCACCTCGGCCAACATCGACGAGCTGAAGAAAGGCACCAACAACCCCGAGATCAACCGTATCCTGGGCACCGAGGGCAACCTGGGCGCCATGTTCGGCCTCGACAAGGATTGGGCCTATCGCGCCATCAAGGCGGGCGGCAACTATGGCGAGCTGTTCGAAAAGTATCTTGGCGAGAAAACCTCGATCGGCCTGTCGCGCGGTCTGAACGCGCTGTGGGAAAACGGCGGCCTTCAGTACTCGCCCCCGTTCCGTTGACATGACCTTTCTTATGGGCGCGGCAAGGACCGCGCCCATAAGTCATTTGTCGGCCGGAAACCGGACCGCAGGACCCGTGGACGACATTATCAAGGTCCCCGTGTCCGAGTTCTCGCAATCACTCAATATTCGTCTCTTAGACCGACTCCAGGGGGACGCCACCCATGTCTGTCACACCTGACACGGTACCGCAGAAAACGTTTCGGCTGAGCATGCTGATCTACGATACGCGGTATCGCTCACTCACCATCCAGATCGTCACGCTGATGATTTTCATGCTGGGGGCCGCATGGCTGGTCAGCAACGCGGTTGCAAACCTGAACGCGCTGGGAAAGCCTATCCAGTTCTCGTTTCTGTGGGATCCGGCCGGGTATGACATCAACCAGAAGCTCATTCCCTACAACAACCAGATGTCGCATGGGCGGGCCGCCATCATCGGGCTGCTCAACACCCTGCTGGTGGCCTTTCTTGGCTGTTTCGTTGCAACCATCCTCGGGGTGATCATCGGGGTTCTGCGCCTGTCAAAGAACTGGTTGGTGGCACGCCTGATGACCGTGTACATCGAGGTTTTCCGCAACGTTCCGATCCTGCTGTGGATCATCTTTGCGATGTCGATCTTCATCGAGATCTTTCCCAGGCCGAACGAGTTCCGCGGTGACAACTCGGCCGCCTCGATGAGCCTGTGGGGCACCACCGCCTTTACCAATCGCGGCACCTATATCCCAAAACCTGTGTTCAATGACGGCGCGCTGTGGGTCGGGATAACCTTTCTGCTGTCGCTGGTGGCGATATGGGCATTCCGCCGCTGGGCCCATGCCCGGCAGGAGGCCACCGGCCAGATCCTGCCCGTATTCTGGATCAGCCTCGGCATTTTCTTCATTCCGTCGATCGTCGTCTACATGATCATCGGCGCCCCGATCACGCTGGATTATCCGGTTCTCAAGGGCTTCAACTTCAAGGGTGGGCTGCATTTGCGCAACTCGCTGATCTCGCTCTGGCTGGCGTTGGCGCTGTACACGGCCGCCTTCATGGCCGAGATCGTTCGCGCCGGCATCCTGTCGGTGTCACATGGCCAGACCGAGGCCGCCTATGCGCTGGGTCTCAGGCCGGGTCGCACCATGCAGCTGGTGATCCTGCCTCAGGCGCTGCGGGTCATCATCCCGCCGCTGATTTCGGAATATCTGAACCTGACCAAGAACTCGTCACTGGCCATTGCCGTTGGCTATATGGACATCACGGGCACGCTGGGCGGTATCACGCTGAACCAGACCGGCCGCGAGCTCGAGTCGATCCTGCTTCTGATGCTGATCTATCTGGGGATATCGCTTTCGATCTCGTCGGTGATGAACTGGTACAACTCCAAAGTAAAACTGAAGGAGCGTTGACATGTCGGATCTTTCCTATGTCCGCACCGAGATACTGCCCGAACAGGAGCCCCCTGTCACCGAGGTGGGAATTATCGGCTGGATGCGTCAGAACCTGTTCGATGGCTGGTTCAACGCGACCCTCACCCTGTTGTCGCTGGCGGCACTTTATTCGATCATTTCAGCCATGTTGCCATGGTTCCTGCACGGCGTCTGGAATGCAACCTCGCTGAATGACTGTCGCAGCATCATCAAGGCGGAATACGGCCCTGACGCAACCGGCGCCTGCTGGGCGGTCATCAAGGAGCGCGGATCGCAGCTGATGTACGGCTTTTATCCGCGCGAGCTGCGCTGGCGGATCGATCTGTCATTCCTGCTGATGCTGGTTGCGCTGGCACCGGTACTGTTCAGCAACCTGCCGCGCAAGATGATGTGGTTCTCGGCGATCTACCCGTTCATCGGGTACTGGCTGCTGTGGGGCGGCTCGGTCTGGGGCCCGATCATGGTTCTTGCCGGTCTGGTGCTGGCTGCGGTCGTGTTCTCGGCTCTGCTGCGTGTCAGCAGTGCGCTGGTCGCGGTGATTGCGGCAATATTCGTGCCGATCCTTTGGTGGATGTTTTTCACCAGCCCTCTGGCCGATGCCGCGCAATCGCTGATCCCGCTTTCCATAGAACCGGTCGAGAGCTCGAAATTCGGGGGGTTCACGCTGTCGGTAACGGTCGGTCTGACCGGGATCGTCGCGTCCCTGCCAATCGGTGTCCTGCTGGCGCTGGGACGGCAGGCCGACATGTTCATCGTCAAGCGCCTGTCGATCGGGTTCATCGAGTTCATTCGCGGTGTGCCGCTGATTACACTGCTGTTCGTCGCGCACCTGCTGCTGAACTATTTCATGCCGCCCGGAACGCATTTTGCGCTTCTCCTGCGGGTGATCATCATGGTGACGCTGTTTGCTTCGGCCTATCTTGCCGAGGTGATCCGGGGTGGCCTGGCCTCGCTGCCCAAGGGACAGTATGAGGCCGCCGATGCGCTGGGCCTGGATTACTGGAAATCCATGCGCCTCATCATTCTGCCGCAGGCGCTGAAGGTTTCGATTCCCGGCATCGTGCAGACCTTCATCGGCCTGTTCAAGGATACGACGCTGGTCTACATCATCGGCCTGATGGACCCGCTGGGACTGCTGCAGGCCATCCGCGCCGACGAAAACTGGAACGGCATCATCTGGGAGCTGTACGGCTTTATCGCCGCTGTCTTCTTCCTCTTTTGCTTTGCGATGTCGCGCTACTCGATGTATCTGGAGCGCAAGCTTCAGACCGGGCACAGATAAGGAACAAACTTCATGTCTGAACAAGCTGAAAAAAGCCAGGTCAACCGCAGCGCCATGCAGGTGTCGGACAAGGTTGCCATCGAAATCATCAACATGAACAAATGGTATGGTGCCTTTCATGTTCTGCGGGACATCAATCTGAAGGTGAACCGCCGCGAGCGTATCGTCATTGCCGGGCCCTCGGGCTCGGGCAAGTCGACCTTGATCCGGTGCATCAACCGGCTCGAAGAACACCAGGCCGGCACGATCAAGGTCGAAGGGATCGAGCTGACATCGGACCTCAAGAACATCGACAAGATCCGCTCCGAGGTGGGGATGGTGTTCCAGCACTTCAACCTGTTCCCGCATCTGACGATCCTCGAAAATTGTACCCTGGCACCGATCTGGGTGCGCAAGACGCCCAAGAAAGAGGCCGAGGAAATCGCGATGCACTATCTCGAAAAGGTGCGGATTCCCGAACAGGCGCATAAATACCCGGGGCAGCTTTCGGGCGGACAGCAGCAGCGTGTGGCAATCGCCCGCTCGCTGTGCATGAAGCCGCGCATCATGCTGTTTGACGAGCCGACCTCGGCCCTTGACCCGGAAATGATCAAGGAGGTGCTCGACACCATGATCGAGCTGGCCGAAGAGGGCATGACAATGCTGGTGGTGACCCACGAAATGGGTTTTGCCCGGCAGGTCGCCAATCGCGTGATCTTCATGGACGAGGGTCAGATCGTCGAGCAGAACGAACCCGAAGAGTTCTTTCATCATCCCAAGAACGAGCGGACCAAACTGTTCCTCAGCCAGATCCTGGGCCACTGAGGCGCTCAGAAAGGCAGACGGCCCGTCTTGCGAGATATCGAAAGCCCCGGTCGGATGGCCGGGGTTTTTCTGTTGATGCGCAATTACAACATGCGGGGCATCATGCTGTCCTGCACGATCCCGGTTCCGGGTTGCAGATCAGACCATTTGTCCGTTTCGAAATTCAGTATCAGGGTCGCTCCGGTCGGGTATTTCCTGAACGAATCATGCAGTGGCGGAGGGTCGCGGCGCATGAAACGGGCGAACTCGCCAATTCCGGGCATATGGCCGATCATCAGAACATTGTCGCCATGGGCGGTGCGCAGGATGGACAGTATCTGTTCGCCTGGCGCGAGGTAGAGGTCATCCTCGATGCGCGGCGCGGCCACGGGTTCAAGCGAGGGTTGAAATCCCTCCCAGGTTTCGCGGCATCTTCTGGCGGGTGACAGGATGACCTCGTCGGGCCGATAGCCCCGGGTGGCAAGCCATGCGCCCATCCTTGCCGCGGCATCCCTTCCTCGGGCGTTCAGCGGGCGGTCGCGATCGGTCAGCATCGGCTGTGCCCAGCTCGATTTTGCGTGCCGGACAAGTATCAGCGTTTTCATGGCCTACCTTTCATGGAAATGGCGCATGTGATGCGCGGATTGTTGATCCAGCCTGCCATATTCCCTGCCGGCGGGGCAAGCGCGCCGCACGGCACAACCACGCGCCATGCATTCTTTCCCTGCATCGCGGTCCAGCCAGGCGTGACAGGCCTCGATATCATATCCGGCGCCTGACAGGGCCGCCGGCGGACATGCCGCCAGACAGGGTCGTGCGCTACAATCCAGGCAGGGCGCATGCGCCCCCCCGGGGGGAATGTCGAAAGTATCTTCGAAGGCCAGTGCACCCCGGAACGAGACCCACAGGCCTGCCTTCGCATGAACGAGCAAGCCAACAGGGGAATTCCAGATCTGCCCGGACGCGAGCGCCCAGCGGACAAAGGGTCGATGTGGCGGGCCCCCAAACGGAAACAGCGGCGTTGCGCCCAGGTTATGGGCGAGCGCGGTGACAACCCTCTGCGACCACCGATCGACGGGGTCGGCATGGTCGAATTCGGGACTGTCCTGAAGGATCCTCCAGAAGCGGTTCCCATCGGGTCCCAAAAGGACGAGCGTTCTGCAGCTTGCCGGGGCGCCATGTTCGGTCACCGGGTGGAGGGCCGCAACCACATCGAGGCCCACCCTCTGGCAGGTCGCGCGGATGTCTGCAAACCGGATTGCACGATATAGTCCCGAGCCGGGCCGGGATTGCGGAGCATCCGTGCCGGGCATCAGTCAGCCTTGATCAGGCTGCCCGCGCCATGTTCGGTGAACAGTTCCAGCAAAACCGCATTGCGGGCCCGACCGTCGAGGATGACCACGGCCCGCACTCCGCCCTCCATTGCCTTGAGTGCGGTTTCGGTCTTGGGGATCATGCCGCCCGATATGATGCCCTTTTCCGTCATCTCGCGCAGCTGTGCGGGTGACAGCTGGGTAACGACCTCGCCGTCCTCGTCCTTGACCCCGGCAACATCGGTCAGCAGCAGCAGGCGGTCGGCCCTGAGCGCGGCGGCAATGGCACCGGCGGCGGTGTCACCGTTCACGTTAAAGGTTTCGCCCCCGCGTCCGGCGCCCAGTGGCGCCACGACCGGGATATAGCCCGAATCCGAAAGCTCGGTCAGGACGCGCGGGTTGATCTCGACCGGATCACCCACAAAGCCCAGCTCGGGAGCGGCGCTCTGGCATATCATCAGGCCGGCATCCTTTCCCGACAAACCGACCGCCCGTCCGCCCTGGGCATTGATTGCCTGAACGATCCGTTTGTTGATCAGGCCCGACAGAACCATCTCGACAACCTCGACGGTTTTCTCGTCGCTCACCCGCTTGCCGCCGACGAACTGCGATTCGATGCCCAGCTGTTCTAGCATCCTGTTGATCATCGGACCGCCGCCATGCACGATCACCGGGTTCACGCCGACCTGCTTCATCAGTACGATATCGCGGGCAAAGCTGTTCATCGCCATGTCGTCGCCCATGGCGTGGCCGCCAAACTTGACCACCACGATGGCACCATCATAGCGCTGCAGATAAGGCAGCGCCTCGCTGAGGGTGCGGGCGGTGCCGATCCAATCCCGTTTCATGGCGGTCTGTTTCTCCATCTTCGGTATTCCTGCCGCTTTTGGTGCCTGATGCGCCTGGTCAAGTTAATCCGCTTGGACGGGGGGGTGCAACATGCGAAACTGTCTGGCAGCGATTCATGCAGGGAACGCCATGACACAGCAGGAAAGACAGAGAACACTCCTCCTGACGGGGGCAAGCCGGGGTATCGGGCACGCGACGGTCAAATATTTCTCGGATCGCGGGTGGCGGGTGCTGACCTGTTCGCGGATGCCATTCTCGCCCCACTGTCCCTGGCCGGGAGGTGAGGAAAACCATATCCAGATCGATTTGTCGGACCCTTCGAAAACCATGGCCGTGATCGAGGGCATCAAGGACAGGCTGAACGGGCAGCTGGACGCGCTGGTGAACAATGCCGGCATTTCGCCCAAGGGCGAGGGGGGGCGCAGGCTCAACACATTGGACACCGACCTGCAGACATGGGGACAGGTCTTTCATGTCAACTTCTTTGCACCCGTGGTGCTGGCCCGCGGCCTGAAAGACGAGTTGCAGGCCGCAGGCGGCGCGGTGGTCAACGTGACCTCGATTGCCGGTAGTCGCGTCCATCCCTTTGCCGGGGCGGCCTATGCGACGTCCAAGGCAGCACTGGCGGCATTGACGCGCGAAATGGCCCATGATTTCGGCCCGCTCGGGGTGCGGGTCAACGCCATCGCTCCGGGCGAGATCGAGACCGCGATATTGTCTCCGGGTACGGACAAGCTGACCGAAACAATTCCGCTGCGCCGTCTGGGCCAACCGGAAGAGGTTGCCAGCGTCATCTATTTCCTGTGCTCGGACGAAAGTTCATACGTCACTGGCACCGAGATCGAGGTCAACGGTGCACAGCATGTCTGAGACGGTTCAATCGATTCCGGCGATGATTGCCCGCAGGGTTTCCAGCCCCTGTTTCCGCTCGGCCGAAGTCAGGACAATCTCGGGATAGGCCGCGGGGTGTCGGGCAAGTGCCGCGCGGGTCTGTTCGACGGCCCTGTCCAGCGCCTCCTGTCCGGGTTTGTCGATCTTGGTCAGGACCGCCTGAAATGTGACGGCGCATCTGTCGAGCAGATCCATGATTTCCTCATCGACCTTTTTCGGGCCATGGCGCGCGTCGATCAGCAGAAACACGCGGCGCAGATTTGCCCGCCCCGAAAGATAGGCCTTCATCAGGTTCTGCCACCTTTCGACCACATGGACGGGGGCGCGCGCAAAACCATATCCCGGCAGATCGACCAGAAACCGCCCTGTCCCGAGCGAGAAAAAGTTGATCTCCTGGGTGCGGCCGGGTGTGTTGGACGAGCGGGCAAGGTTCTTCTGCCCGACCAGGGCGTTGATCAGCGAAGATTTTCCGACATTCGAGCGCCCGGCAAAGCAGACCTCGATGCGGTCGCCCGAGGGCAGACCATCCATGGCGACAACGCCCTTGAGAAAATCGCATGGTCCGGCAAACAGCTTGTGCCCGGCCCTGGCCATGGTCGGATCGGGTTCTTTGGCAATCGGAAAACGCGGTTCCATGTAAGGCACCCCTGAAAAGCGTGGTTGGTTGGCGCAATGATGCCTGCCTCGCCCCCCAAGGCAAGGTCTTAATCAGCGTGAAATCTGCGCAAGGCCCGCCATCGGGCGGGCCTGTCATGCTCATTTCTTGCTGGGGGTCGAGTCGGGTTTGCTGCGCTTGAACGACGAAATGATGTTGCCGAACACGTCTGGCTTGACGCCCTGACTTCGCAGGATGATGTATTGCTGGGTAAAGGTGATGGTGTTGTTGGCTACCCAGTACAGAACCAGCCCGCTGGCAAAACGACCCAGCATGAACATGAATACCCAGGGCATCCAGGCAAATATCTGCGCCTGCATCTTGTCGGCGGGCGCCGGGTTCAGTTTCTGCTGCAGCCACATGCTGATACCCAGCAGGATCGGCAGGACGCCCAGAGAAAGGATCGAGAGCGGACTGCCCGGTGCGGGTGCGTCCCAGGGCAGCAGGCCGAACAGGTTGATGATCGAGGTCGGGTCAGGGGCCGACAGGTCCTTGATCCACAGGACGAAGGGCGCGTGATATAGCTCGATCGTGACAAAGATGACCTTGTACAGCGAAAAGAAGATCGGGATCTGCAGCAGGATCGGCAGGCAGCCCGCGGCGGGGTTTACCTTTTTCTCCTTGTAGAGCTTCATCATCTCTTGCTGCAATTTCTGCTTGTCGTCGCCAACCCGCTCTTTCATCTTCTCGATCTCGGGCTGCAGTTCCTTCATGCGGGCCATCGAGACATAGGACTTGTATGCCAGCGGGAACATCAGTGCCTTGATCAGGATGGTCAGGCTGATGATCGCCCATCCCATGTTTCCCAGCACCTTGTTCATGAAATGCAGGACCTGAAAGATCGGTTTGGTCAGGAAAAAGAACCAGCCCCAGTCAATGGAGTCGACAAATTGTTCGATACCCAGCTTGTCCTGGTAATTGCGGATGGTTTCCCATTCCTTGGCACCGGCAAACAGCATGGTTGACGCCGCTGCCGTCTTGCCGGGCGCAACGGTCATGATCGGCAGGCGGGCATCGGTCTGATATATTGATCGCTTCGGCAGATATTTTGCGACGGCGGTAAAGCTCTGGTCCTTGAGGGGAACAAGGGTCGTCATCCAGTACTTGTCGGTAAAACCGATCCAGCCGTTCCTTTCGACCTTGCGCAGCTCGCCCAGACCGGGTTCGCCATTCAGTGGGTCGAGCTTTTTCATCTTCTTGTAGGTAATCTCGATCAGACGGTCATCGGCCGAGGCGACAACCCCTTCGTGCAGGATGCGATAGCCGGCCACCTTGGGGTCGCCATGGCGTGCGATGATCCCGTAGGGGGCCAGTTCCACCGGTGCGCCGGTATCGTTTGTCACGGTCTGCCGCACCGTGAACATGTAGTTCTTGTCGACCGAGATCGTTCGGCGGAAGGTCAGCCCCTTGCCATTGTTCCAGACCAGCGTAACCGGGGTTTCTACGGTCACCCTGTCGCCGCTCTCGACCTTCCACGGCGTGTCGGCGCCGGGTACCTCGGCATAGTCGAGCTTGCCGACCGGGGCCCAGCCATACAGCACATAATAGGCACCAGGCCCGCCCGCCGGAGACAGCAGCGTGATCCTGGGCGATTTCGGATCGACCTCGGTATGATAGTCGTTCAGAGAAATATCGTCGATCCGCCCACCCTTGAGCGAAATCGACCCGCTGAGACGGGGGGTGTCGATGGCGATACGTTTGCTCTGGGCCAGGGCCTGGGCGCGGGTCTCGACCTTGGCTGCGGCGGCGCTGGCATTTGGTGTGCCGGCGGTCTTGTCCGGGGCAGTGGGGGTCTGCGCGACCTGCTGACCCGGGGTGCCGGTTGTCGTCGTTGCGCTTGTCGTCTGTCGGGGGGTCTGCGTGTCGGGTGGAGTCTCGGGCGGAAAGAACACGACCCAGACCAGAATGACCAACGCCGAAAGGGCCGTTGCTAGAATCAGGTTCTTGTTCTGATCTTCCATCTCGGAGTCCACCTCGTGGTTTTTCGCTAGGGTGGTTCAACAGATGTGGGCAGGAAAGGTCAAGCGGTTTTCACCGCGATGCGCCTTCGCGTCACCCGGGTTTGATCGTGTGGCGTCCCTCAGCCCGCACGCCGCCAGGGGCCATTGCCGCGGCGCAGTTTTTCGCCGTGGCGCCGCAACCATGAAAAGGTGTCTTCAAGAGGCATCGGACGCGCGATGCCGTAACCCTGGACATAGCGACAGCCCATTTCGGCAAGGCGGTGATGTTCGCCAATCGTCTCGACCCC
Organism: uncultured Rhodobacter sp.; assembly: GCA_964637875.1. GTDB lineage: Bacteria > Pseudomonadota > Alphaproteobacteria > Rhodobacterales > Rhodobacteraceae > UBA5972. Next base: position 35,606 of record CAZWXK010000009.1, on the reverse strand, counting down.
TTCTGCAAGGGTGTCGATCCCCAGGCTTTCGGCCATGCGGATGATGGCGTCCGCCAGGGATCGCTGCTCGGGATCCTTGTCCAGGCCCGAGACAAGGCTGCGATCGATCTTGATACGATTGACGTTGAAGCGCCGGATATTGGCAATCGCGGCATGACCGGTGCCAAAATCGTCAAGGTCCAGATTGAACCCTTGTGCGGCCAGTGCGCGAATGTTTCGGGTTATGATATCGTCCTCGTGGTCGCTTACCACGTTTTCCAGGATTTCGATGGTGATCCGGGACGGGTGAATATCGAGTCGGTCCACCTCCCATCTGATTTTCTCGACCAGCTTCGGGTTGCGCAGTTCGATCGAGGAAAAATTGATCCCGACGCCCGGCACCCGCATGCCCGCCCTGTCCCATGCCTTCAGCGCGGTCAGGCTGTGACGCAGGACGACCTGGCTCAGCCTTTCCGACTGGCCTGCGCTTTCGATGGCATCCAGAAACAGTGATGGCGGGATGACGCCGTTTTCCGGGTGTTCCCAACGGGCCAGTGCCTCGAACCCGGCGATTTCGCCGGTGTCGGTACAGAGTTGGGGCTGAAACCAGGGTCTGATCTGCCCGTTTTCCAGCGCGCTTTCCAGTTGGGGCGAGAGTTGCCGCAATCGCCGCACCTGCTGGCCCATGCTGGGGGAAAAACAGCGTATCGCACCGGGCCCCTCGCCGGTGGCGAGCTCGAGCGCGATCTCGGCGCTGCCCAACAGGGATGCGGCTGTCCGATGCGGTGCGCGGGTCGAGGTACACACCCCGATCGAGCAACACAGGTGACAGGTCGTGTGATCGATGGCAAATGGCCGGTCGATGGCCGCCTTGATCCGGTCGGCAACGGACAGCGCGATGCCTATATCGCCGCTTGCCACGGGGTGCAGGATGATCGCAAATCCGTCACCGTCGATGCGGGCCACGATATCGCTGTCGCGCACGCAGGCGCGCAGTCTTTCGCCAACCTCGATCAAAAGGCGATCTCCCGCATCCATGTCAAACCGTTGGTTGATCTTGCGGAATTCGTCGATATCCACGACCAGAACCGCCGTTTCCCGGCCCGAAAACACCGGGTCGTTCAGAAAGCCGGACAGTCTTTCCAGCGCGGTGTGCCGACTGACAAGCCCGGTGAGGGAATCGTGAATTGTCGTCGCTGGCGGATTGGGGGCGGGTTTTGCCCACCCTTGCACGGCCAGCATCAGCGGGAACACGAAACTGACCACAAGGATGACGGAATCGACCTTGATCCAGTATGCCAATGTGACCAGCAACGGCAGCAGCGCAAGGAGGTTTGCCCGCTGCATCAGATTGCCGCCCAATATCGTGGCCGTTCCCCGCCTTTGTGCCATTTATCCCCATATCCCCATCTTCAGGTCGCCCGTATTGCAGGCTAAGGGTCGGGGCTGGCAGAATCGTTAATCGCCCGGCGCATGTTGCGGGAAATTCGACTAAAGTCTGTCAGGTCCGCTCATCCCGCGCGAGCGCCGCGAAATCGAACAGGCCGGGGTCGAGCAGATGGCTGGGCCGGGCGTTCATCAGGGCGCGAAACATCACCTGGCGGCGACCCGGATGGCGGGATTCCCATTCGTCCAGCATCTGCTTGACCTGCTGGCGTTGCAGCCCGTCCTGGCTGCCGCACAGATCGCAGGGGATGATGGGATAGTTCATCGCGCGGGCGAATTTTTCGCAATCGGCCTCGGCGACAAAGGCAAGGGGGCGATAGACGAACAGGTCGCCTTCCTCGTTCAACAGCTTGGGCGGCATGGTGGCCAGGCGCCCGCCGTGAAACAGGTTCATCATGAAAGTTTCAAGGATGTCGTCCCGGTGGTGGCCCAGAACGATGGCGCTGCACCCCTCCTCGCGGGCGATACGATACAGGTTGCCCCGACGCAGGCGTGAACATAGCGCGCAATAGGTCTGGGTTTCGGGGATCTTGTCCTTCACGATGGAATAGGTGTCCTGATATTCGATCCGGTGGGGCACCTGCATGCGTTCAAGGAATTCCGGCAGCACCGTCGAGGGAAAGCCCGGCTGCCCCTGGTCCAGATTGCAGGCCAGCAGCTCGACCGGCAGCAGCCCGCGCCATTTCAACTCGTACAAAGCGGCAAGCAGGGTATAGCTGTCCTTGCCGCCCGACAGGCAGACCAGCCATTTCGCACCGCGCTCGACCATGCCATAGGCCTCGATCGCTTCGCGGACCTGGCGGATGATACGCTTGCGCAGCTTCTTGAACTGCGTTGTCGTCGGCGCGTCAGCAAACAGCGGATGGATGTCGGTATTGTCGTCGAGCATGGTACAAGGGCCGGCCTGGGTGGATGCGGCCCCTGTATAGGCATGCGCAAAGTGTTGTCGCAAGGGGCCCTTTGGCCCGGCGCCCGTCAGATGATGAGCATGTCGTCCAGCAGAAAGCCGGCCCCTCCACCCCCTGCGCCAACCAGCGTGAGAACATCGCCCCCCCCGAAATCGAGGACAATATCGGTGCCGGTGTCGGTTGCAAGCGCGACAACAGCCGCCGCGGTCAGCCCGCCACCGTTCAGCGCAGAGCTCAGGACCAGCGTATCTTCATTGTTGGCAAAGTCCATGATCCGGTCGCTGCCCTGGCCGGTCATGTGGACGAAACGGTCGGCACCAGCGCCTCCACGGTAGATGTCGTCGCCGGCACCGCCGGAAAGGCGGTCATTGCCTTTGCCTCCGTGCAGGTAATCCTTTCCCCCGCCGCCAAAGAGGATATCCTTCCCATCCTGGCCGAAAAGAGAATCCCTGCCGCTGTTGCCGAATATGATGTCCTTTCCCTTGCCGCCAAATACGGTGTCATTGCCCCCGCCCCCCAACAGGACGTCCTTGCCGTTATAACCATAGAGGCGGTCCTTGGCCGCATTGCCATCCAGGCGGTTGTCGGTGGCGTTGCCCTTTATGATGTCCTTTCCCGAGCCGCCATCGGCGTTCTCGATGAAATTTACGACCTTTCCGGCAACCTTGACGGCGGCGGACATGCCTATGTTGTCGGCAATCGCTCCGATTGTCGAGAAATGGCCGGGCCGCAGGTCTATCCTGACATCCGTGGTCAGGGAGGACGCGTCGATCAGATCGGTGCCCCCTCCATCCCAGATGGTCAGGATGACATTGCGCTTGATGCCATCTTCGCCGGTAACCATCATGTTGTTTGCGGCGTATTGATAGGCCTGTTCGGTGCTGCCCGAGCCGAGCCCCTGACCAAAATAGACGGTGTCGCCATTGCGGGTGGTGGTATTGGCGCCATAAAGTTTCTGAAGCGCCTGAATGTCCCAGATCATTGGTGTCAGCGGCCATGCCTGATTGGTCGTGCTTTGCGTCGACACCGACGGGTGTTCATTATAGGACATGACCGTGAACTGGTTGCTGAAGGCCGTGCTGTTGGGTCGTTCGTTCGGATGATGCAAGCCCATCGAGTGCCCCAGCTCGTGCAGGTAGGTTGCCCAGCTGGTGCTCCCAAAGGCGTTTATGTTCTGGTCGGTATTGTTGGTGTTGACCCAGAAATCCCCCGCGCGCGAGGGATGGGTTCCCAGATGATTCGGTTTTGGAAAGGCCGAAACAAAGCCGAACGTGCTTGTATCGACCGTACCGCTCTTGTCGGTAAAGGCACCTGATCCCAGGGTGATGTCGCCCGCAATGACACCGTTGCGAACCTCGAACACCCACAGCCCGGTTACCCCGGTATTGCCCGTGGTCGAATCCAGGGCCAGGATGGCCCCCTGATTTCCCGATTGCGGCAGTTCGAAAAAGTCCGTGCTGTTGCCCGCCGAAAACCCGGCATGGGCAACCGTCCCGCCAAGGCCGCCCGTGCCACCGCTGGCGTCGCCTGTCGTCCAGTTGATGCCTTCGTAACGAAAGACGATGTCGAAATCGCCGTTTCCACGGTCGAACAGCTGCAGTTGAAACGAATTGAGCAGGTCGGTTTTCTGGTTGAAATAGCCAACACTACCCCAGGTCACGGTTACGACATCGGCGACAGGATCAATGTTTACCTTGATGGGGTTGCCCGCGCGCGTGTCCACATCGGCCCAGAACGGTGCGATCATCGGGGTCGATCCGCCGGAAATGGTGGTTGGCGTATATGTGCCGATACCGTTGCCGAACGAGATGCTTCCGTTCGTGTTCACGTAAACGGATGTGGCGTCGTACTGGACGCCAAAGAAATTCATTCCGTTTTCGAACACGGCCGACAGATCATAGGCCGTGTAACTGTCGTCATTGGTCGGGACGACCTGCGTTGTGCCGCCCGGGGTCACAAGGGTGCCGTTGCCGGTTATCGGGCTGCCAAAGGTGCTGGTGCCCGCAGTGCCGGTGATGGTGCCGGGCACGAGGTTGATATTGGCCACCTCGTTCCACGCGGCAATGGCCTTGGACGCCAGGGCGCGTTCGGCCACCGACATGCTGAAATTCTGACCCATGGTCAGGAATGAACCATTGTCAATTCGCCAATGATCGTTGGTTCCGTCGCCGTTGAGGTCGCGTTCCGGATAATACGCCGGCATGGTCGAGCCGAGAAATGAATATGTGATTGTCCCCGAGCCATCATGCCAGCCCTTGGCATTGCTGACGAGAAGCGAGTTGAAATTCCTGGCCATTGATAACCCCTGTCATTTCGAGGGACTATTTCCATTCATCCCTTGTTGAAAAAATGCTCGATGGAGTTCGTTGCCCACACAACAGCGAAAGCCCGTTTCGTTTCCGAAAAGACGGATCGCCGTATTCAGTTCTTCCGGGGTGATGTCCTCGCCTGCCTGGCATCTCTCGAACAGCCGCACCACGCGTTCGCGTGCTTTCAGGCTGTCGTTGCACTTGACCCTGGCAATACATATCGGTGCCGATATCGCTTCAAGCGCGCGACATCCCGGATTTTCAGGGAGTGCCGCCCCTCCGGCGGTTGCCGGAAGAAGCAGTCCAAACAGCAAGGTCAGTCTGATCAAATGAACCAAATGAGACACCCGTGACATCACCCGTCGGCCGAAAATAGCCAGCCGACGTAACATCATACCACAGAAGCATTGTTTTGTCTCGTTGGAGATTTCCGTCCTTCCCTGGACGAACCGACTACCCCACGAGCGATGCCAGGACGATGGGCGCTATTATTCGTTACGGGGGGAATGTTCGTGGTCTGCGTGATTGTCGGGAACCGGGTCATAGCCGGTACCGCCCAGTGGATGGCAACGGCCGATCCGGCGGATGGCCAGCCAGCTGCCCTTGATGCCGCCGTGTTTCTGCAGGGCTTCGAGCGCATAGGCCGAGCAGGTGGGCTGATAGCGACAGCCATGGCCGACCCAAGGGCTGAACAGCAGGCGATAGGCGCGAACGGGCAAAGAAAGGACAAAGGCGAGCGGTGTCATGATCAGGGGATCCAGGCGATGGTGCCAACGAATGAACATATAGGCCAAAAAGCCGCCGATACCATCCCCGGGGGGCCACAATCATGGAAAGGGCCGGAAAGTACCCCGGCCCGTTCCTCTTGTTGTCTTGACTTCCTGCCTTTGCCCGGACCGGTTCAGTAACCGCCCTTGCGGCGGCTCTCCGGCAACCCGGCAATCCGTGCGCCCTGTTTTGACGGGTCCAGGGGAAACAGGTCGTACAGATCCTTTTGCGTCGGTTTGGCCCCCCATATCGCGGCCATGGCCTTGATGATGGTCCGAGTGTTCGGCTGGTTCTGGTGATTGTCGAAATATTCCTCGCGCAGGTAATTCATCACGTCCCAATGCCGTTCGGTCAGCTCGATACCCTCGGCTGCGGCCATGACCTGTGCAAGTGCCTCGCTCCAGTCATCCAGATCATCGAGATACCCGTTTGCGTTGGTCTCGATCGTTTTGCCTTCGAATTCGATCGCCAAGATGTGCTCCTTTCTTCCTTCCCCAAGGAATCATAGACATTCTAATATTGTGATACGTTAAGATAGCACGTCATCCCCGGCGGTCAACAGACGGGTTCCCGGCGTGGCCCTTACCGTTTGCGTGCGTGCAGACGGTCGAGCGCGATACGCAGGTCCCTGACAAGGTGATCGAAGGGCAGCGATCTGGTGGACTCAGGTTTGCCGATCAAAACATAGTCCCAGCCGCAACGGCCATGCCCGGGCAAGACCAGACGAGCGGCCTCGCGCAGGCGGCGCTTGGCCCGGTTCCGGCGCACGGCGTTGCCCAGTTTCCTGGAGCAGGTAAACCCCACACGCATCACCGACGGTGAACCCTCGTCCGTGATGCGCTTGCGGGCCAGCAGGATGAAACCGGCCGTTACCTGCCGTCTGCCGCGATTTGCGCGCAGGAAATCGGCCCGGTTCCTGATCCTTTCGATCGGACACAAGGAAACCGCCGGGGGCGTTTCACCGGCTCTGGCCCCCTGGCCTGCCTGTGTCGCCTCCGGCGGTATCATGTTGGTGTCTTTCGACAAGCGTTCCTATGCAGACAGAACCTTGCGGCCCTGAGCACGACGACGATTCAGGATCTTGCGGCCGGCCTTGGTTGCCATGCGCGCGCGGAATCCGTGGCGCCGTTTGCGAACAAGGTTGCTCGGCTGATATGTGCGTTTCATTACGTCAACTCCAGCTGCGGATTGGGTCCGGGCCACAAGCAGACCCGATCACCATGTCATTCGGAAGCCGCTGTTTAGGCCCGGCCTGCGCAGAAGTCAATTCTTGGCAGGTGCGATTTCTGCAACATTTCCGATCAAACAGGGCATGTCGCCACCTCCGGCTGCAATATTTGCCCAATTCCTGTGCTTTTGCATCACCTGCGTTCAACGCGCCGTGAGGCCCCTATCATTTTCGGCGCTGTCCGGCACAGATAGTGCAAACCACGCCGCAAAGCGGGAATCAGGGAGGTATATCTTGGCATCAGGACAGGAAATGGGAAAGGGGTTTCCAGCAAGGAGAATGGTCCCGTTCGCGGCCATCCTTGTGGTGGCCGCTGTCGGGTTTCTTTTTCTGAGGGATTATCTGACATTTGACATGTTGAGTCGGAATCAGCAGTCGCTTCTGGATCTGCGCGATCGGAACTATGGTCTTGCCGTGATTTCCTTTCTGGCCGTCTATGTGGCGATCGTGTCCTTTTCCCTGCCTGGCGCGACAGTTGCATCGCTGACCGGAGGGTTTCTTTTCGGCCTCTTTCCGGGGGTCCTTTTCAATGTCCTGGCGGCCACGGTCGGGGCAACGGTGATCTTTCTTGCCGCGCGCATGGGGCTGGGCGAGTGGCTGGCCCGCAAGATGGAGAACGCACAGGGCATGATGCGACAGTTCAATGATGGCCTCAGGGAAAACGAACTTTCCTTTCTGTTTCTCATCCGGCTGGTGCCTGCGGTTCCGTTCTTTGTTGCCAACCTCGTACCCGCGCTGGTCGGTGTGTCTGCATGGCGGTTCGTTCTGACCACGTTTTTCGGAATCATGCCCGGCGCGCTGATCTATACCTGGATCGGTGCCGGGCTGGGTGCGGTTTTTGCCAGTGGCGGCCGCCCCGATCTGGGGGTGATGTTCGAGCCCCGGATCCTGGCGCCGATCCTGGCATTATGCGCACTTGCACTGTTGCCATTGGTGGTCCGAAAGATGCGCAAGGGCGAGACCTCGGCATGGAAGAGCTGAACGCCGACATCTGTGTGATCGGCGCGGGCTCGGGCGGGCTGTCGGTTGCAGCCGGGGCAGCGCAGATGGGGGCGCGTGTCATCCTGGTCGAAGGTGGCCGGATGGGTGGAGATTGCCTCAATTTCGGCTGTGTCCCCTCAAAGGCCCTGATCGCCGCGGCCAGACATGCCCATGCCATGACCTCGGGCGCCCCTTTCGGGGTGACGCCAGCGGTGCCGAACGTCGATTACGCCGCCGCCAAGGACCATGTTGCAAACGTGATTGCAGGCATCGCCCCCCATGACAGCGTCGAACGGTTCGAGGGCCTGGGCGTGAAGGTGATTCGGGAATATGGCCGTTTTATCTCGCCCGATGCGCTGGAGGCCGGAAACACCCGGGTTCGCGCCCGCCGCTTTGTGATTGCAACCGGGTCTTCCCCGTTCATTCCGCCAATCCCCGGCCTCGACACGGTACCCTATCTTACCAATGAAAGCATTTTCGATCTGCGCGAGCGCCCCGAGCATCTGATCGTCATCGGAGGCGGGCCGATCGGGATCGAGCTGGCACAGGCCCACAGGAGGCTGGGCAGCCGGGTAACGGTTCTCGAAGGGTTCAGCGCGTTGGGCAAGGACGACCCCGAACTGGCGGCGATTGCCCTTGCACGGATCCGCGCCGAAGGTGTCGATATCATCGAAGGTGCCATGGTGGAAAGGATCTCGCGGCAAGGGGCCAGGATCCATGTCCATGTCGAACAGGGCGAGGTACACGAGGGCAGCCATCTGCTGGTTGCGGCGGGGCGCAAGGCAAATGTTGACCGGCTGAACCTTGATGTTGCCGGCGTTGCAACCCACCGCACCGGAATTGCGGTGGATTCCCGGCTGAAAACCGCAAACCGGCGGATTTACGCCATTGGCGACGTGATTGGCGGCCTGCAATTTACCCACGTGGCCGGCTACCACGCCGGTATCGTGATCCGTTCGGCCCTGTTCGGCCTGCCGTCAAGGGCGGATACGGCCCATATTCCCTGGGCGACCTATACCGACCCCGAACTGGCGCAGGTCGGTCTGACCGAGGACGAGGCCCGCAAACGTCATGGAGCCCGGCTGGAAGTTGTCCGTTTCGATTATGCCGAAAACGATCGCGCGCGTGCAGAACTGGCGACAACCGGGCTGATCAAGGTCATGGTCGTCAAGGGACGACCGGTAGGTGCATCGATCGTGGGGGCGCAGGCCGGCGAGCTGATCCAGCTCTGGGCCATGGCGATCGCGAACCGCCTGAAGATGGGCGCCGTGGCCGCGATGGTCGCGCCGTATCCCACGCTGGGCGAGATCAACAAGCGGGTCGCGGGCGCATATTTTTCGCCCCGATTGTTCGAAAACCCCTGGGTCCGGCGCATCGTGCGCCTGGTGCAACAATTCTGAGAAAACAAACCTGTGCTTGAAGGCGAGCCCTTGCATCCATAGTTTGGGGGCAAAGGGAAAGATCGCAACCTATGTTTCTGAATTCACTATCCGGGCGGTTTCTGCTTCTGACAGTCGTGTTCGTCATGCTGGCAGAGGTGATGATCTTTGTCCCGTCGGTTGCCCGGTTTCGCCAGGATTATCTGCAGGCGCGGCTCGAACGTGGTCAGATTGCCTCGCTTGCGGTTCTGGCCGGGCCCAACAACATGGTCGATCCCGCCCTGGAAAAGGAGTTGCTGCGCAATGCCGGTGTCCTGAATGTGGTTCTGCGCAGAAATGCGGTGCGCGAGTTGGTGCTGGCGTCGCCCATGCCCGCCCCCGTGTACGAAACATATGATTTGCGTGAACCTTCTCCGTGGGTTCTGATCCGCGACGCTCTGGCGCGTCTTTTCGATCCCAATGACCGGATCATCCGTGTGATCGGCACACCGGTGAACAAGGCCGGTCTGCTGATCGAGATCACCCTCCATACCAGCGATCTGCGCAAGCAGATGCTGGACTATGGGCTGCGAGTGTTCATGCTGTCGCTGGTCATCTCGATCATCACGGCGGCTTTGCTGTTTCTTGCCGTGCGGCGTTTTCTGGTCGCGCCGATCAGCCGTGTGGTTTCCCATATCACCGCATACAAGGAGGCCCCCGAGGATCATCGCCTGATCATCGAACCCAGGGCCGGGATAACCGAACTGCACGAGGCCGAAGTTGCCCTGCGCGAGATGCAGATCGAGCTGAGCAAGGCGCTCAAGCAGAAAGACCGCCTTGCCGCCCTGGGAGGGGCGGTTGCCAAGATCAGCCATGACTTGCGCAACATGTTGACGACAGCACAGTTGCTGGCCGACCGAATGGAAATGAGCGCGGATCCTTCGGTTCAGCGGACTGCGCCGAAACTGGTTGGCTCGCTCACCCGGGCGGTCAATCTGTGTGAAAGCACGCTTACATTCGGAAAGGCCGAAGAGCCCGAGCCCGAGCCGACCGATCTGATGATCGGCCCGCTCATAGACGACGTGATCGAGAGCGAGCTCCTTTCCGCCCCCGAAGGCGCCGTTCATTTCGAGGTTGCCGTCCCCACGGACATGGTGGTGCGCGCCGACCAGGAACAGTTGTTCCGAATTCTCACCAACCTCGTGCGTAACGCCAGCCAGGCCATACAGGCAACCGGCAAGCCGGGGCGCATCTCGATCATGGTCGAAAAGGGCGCCGATGACTGGACCGTGACGATTCGCGACTCGGGCCCGGGGCTGCCGAAAAAGGCGCTGGAAAATCTTTTCCGTCCTTTCGAGGGTGGTGCACGCAAGGGGGGAACGGGTCTTGGCCTGTCGATTGCATTCGAGCTGGTGCGGGGGCATGGCGGTCGGCTGGAGCTGGTCGAGACGGGTGAAAGCGGAACATGCTTTCGCATCACCATGCCGATGACTGCTCGGACGGGATTTTCAAAGACCGGTTGATTTCACCCTTGCATTGGGCGCGAGGCGGCGATAAATGCCACCCCAACGCACCGATAGCTCAGCTGGATAGAGTACCTGACTACGAATCAGGGGGTCGGGGGTTCGAATCCTCCTCGGTGCGCCATCTTTCCCATCATGCAAACTGAACCAGCCGCAGGATTACGGTGGCATGGGGGTCTCTTTTCCCGCAGCCGGGTTGGCCCGATTCAGGCAAGGATAAAGTCATCTGCGCCGATCAGGGCCGCATCGATCCCGCGCAGATGTATCGTGGTCTCTCCAAAGGCGATGTCCGTATGCGTCGCATCCCCCGAGATCGACAGGTCGGTAAATGAAATTCCCGGGGTGCGGATGCGGATATGGTCGATCCCGTCCTGAAAGTCACGGATCACGTCGTTGCCCGAACGCGCATTGAAAACGAACTGATCCGCGCCCGCGCCGCCGATCAGGCGATCGTGGCCGGGGCCGCCGTTCAGCACGTCGCGGCCATGGCCGCCTTTCAGCACATCATGGCCACCACCGCCCTGCAATCTGTCCGGGCCGCCCCTGCCGACCAGCAGATCGGCCCCGGCGTGGCCGGCAAGACGATCACGCCCGCTGCCGCCCCTTATGGTGTTGGCCAGATGCAGACTGTCGCCATATCGCGCGGGTGCGGTAAAGTCGGAAAACCATGTCAGGTAATCGCCGATCGGCGTACCGTAGGCGTCTGTCAGTGGCAGCGTGGCGCCAGAATCGAGAAACCGTTGCAGGCCGCCTGTCCCCAGCAGATGCGCGCCGGCCAGCATGCCCGTCTTGGTAATGGCAAGCCCATTCAGTTTCTGCGATGCATAGCTGTCGAGCCCCAGATATTGTATCCTTTGCCAGAGCATGTCGAACCATTTGACGGCAAGGCTGTCCTGGACGGTGGGGTTCGACAGGAAATCGGCAACCGAGTTGATGCCGTATATTCCCGTGAAACGGCCGTTGATATGGTTGTCGAACGGATCTGAATCCCGTGTGACCACGCCCAGATCGACAAGCGCGGCCTCGCCGAACTGGTAGGCACCCAGATAACCCAGGCTGTTCACGGCGGCATAGTTGCCGCTGGATTCCTTCAGGCGCAGCGCGGCCAGAAAATCGTTGAAGTTTCCGGGCATGGATGGCTCCTCTTGCGGCTGCTCGATTTCTGCCGATCATGCCAGGAAAAATCGGCAATTCCGTGACCATGCGCAAGTCGCAGATGATCGGGGTCAGTCTTGCCCGCGCCGCCTGCACCCCGTTAGACGCGAATGCGTCAAAAGTGACACGCCCTGCAGTGTCACCGAATGATCGGGCAAACGCAGAAGGGATCAGCCCAATGCGCAAGGGGAGGCCGGTTTCCCGTCCCCCCCTTGCGGTGCAGCGAGGTGAAATCGATCAGCGCAGCAACTGCGCCTCTTTCCGTCTGAGCGAGCGGCGCGCTGACGTGTATTGCCGGCGGCCGGTCGTTTCCCGCAGCTCGGGGAATATCTCGAAGATTTCGGCACGCTGTTCGTCACCGATACCCTTGAGCGAATAGTCACCGGGCTGAAAGCTCTCGCTCCAGGAGCCGTCGGCAAGGACGACCTCATGCTGGTCGAACATCATGTGGATATAGGCGACCCCGACTGAATCGACCTGCTGAATGCCCTTGCCATCCACCAGGTGTTTGGCTGCGACCAGCACCTCGGGTTCCTCGAAGAACAGTGTCGTTCGCGCATCGGCAATCAGCATCCGGTGATTGGGCGAGACCATCATGTCACGCTCGGGCAGGTTGCGACCCAGCGCGCCCTTGCGAATCAGGATCGGGCGCAGATGGGCGTTTTCCAGCAGCAGCCGGCCCGACAGCGCCTTGGTGCCGATCCAGCGAATCTCCTGCAATCCGTTGTCGCGGGTCACGACCTTGTCCCCGACCTGCAGCGTTTCCACCGGCCGTTCTCCGCGCGCGGTCAGGATCAATGTTCCGGGGGTAAAGCAGGGGACGATCTTTTCGATTTCTTCAAACTGGAGCGTGGTCCCGTCGTTGAAATGAACGATGCCGTCCTCCTGATCTGCGCTGGTATATTCGATGTTGTTCACATCGGTGACGACAAGGGTATCGAAATCATTGCCGCCCGCGCCGCCATCGATCATGTCGCCGCTGGAGCCATAGATCACATCGGCATCGTCGCCCGCTGCCACGACATCGGCACCATCGCCCGTGGTAATGGTGTCGTTGCCCGCGCCGCCCTCGATACAGTCGGCTCCGGTTCCGCCATCCAGCGTATCGTCACCGGCATCACCCAGAATATGGTCGTTGCCCGAGCCGCCATAGATCACGTCGTTGCCCTGGCCCCCGCTCAGATAGTCGTTGCCGGACATGCCATAGATGACGTCATTTCCGGCGCCGCCGGTTATGGTATCGCCGTTGGGCCCGGTACCGTGATCGGTCGAGCAGGCGTCACCGCTGCCCGATCCGCCGCCCGAGCCACCACCGGATGATCCTTCGCCGCCCGAGCCACCCTGACCGTCGTCTCCGCCATGATCGCCGCCCATATGGTTGCCGCTGTCATTACCCCCTCCGGCATGTTGGCCGCCATGTTGGTCGCCATGGGCATCGTCGCCCTTGTCGGCGCCATGACCATGGGTATCGCCGTTCTTGTCGGGGTCCGAGTCCTTGTCCGTCTTGCCCGACCCTGCAGCGGAGTCATGGGATCCGGCGGCCTCGTCGTGGCTGTCATCGCCCTTGCCCGATCCGGCTTGCGAGGTATCGCCACCATGTGTGTCGCCTGCATGGGCATCGTCGCCCTTGTCGGCGCCGTGGCCATGTGCATCGCCAGTCTTGTCGGGATCAGAATCCTTGCCCGAGCCGCCACTGCCATGGGCCGACCTGTTGCCCGACCCATGGCCCTGCCCGCCCGAGCCGTGCCCCGACTTGTCGTCATGTCCGCCGGAACCGTGACCCGAACCCGAACCGCCGCCGGCGTTGCCTGTATCGCTGTCATCGCCATAGATCACGTCATTGCCGGCACCACCGGAAATGACGTCGGCCCCGTCGCCGCCATAAACCAGATCGTCGCCGTCACCTGCATGAATCACGTCGTCGCCGGCCTGATCCCCCGAAGTTACCGGGCTCATCCGCACGTCGTCGATCGAGACGCCCCGCTTGTTGGGGTCGCCAAGACCCGCGAATTCCAGCCTGTTTGATCCATCACCCGATCCTCCGACAAGTGTGACCTGATAGGTCTGCATGTCGCCATTTACGGGATCGAGTATTTCCGCTCCCTTAACGTCAACCACCTCACCGTTCCAGATCACCTGGAAGGTGTTGTTGTCGGTCAGGCGGTCACCGGCGCTGAAGGAAAGGTGATACAGCTTGCCATCCTCGACACCCTGAATGTCCTGTCCCAGGGTGATGTTGTCGGGCGTTCCTTCGAGGTCGGCCCAGTATTGCCCATCCGTTGGCAAGACCCCGCCACGGCCGTCTCCGTGGATGTCGATCTCGCCATTTGGGCTGGCGGTTGTCCAGCCGGGGACGGACCCATAGCCGACATAGCCAAAGGTGGTTGCGCTCAGCCCGGAAACATCTTCGAACGATCCGTTGACGATCAGGTTCTGCACCTGATCCGGCCCGTTGGGACCATCACCGAACAGGACATCGTCGCCCTTTCCGCCGCTGATGGCGTCATCCCCGTCGCCGCCATAGATCACGTCATCGCCGCCCTTGCCGATCAGAACGTCGTTGCCGGCCCCGCCAAATATGGTGTTGTCGCCGTTATCGCCCACGATCACGTCATTTCCCGGGGTGCCGGTCTGCGGCGCGGCAGCCGGTGCCGATGCGCTCGCAACGGTCCGGGCCGAGTCCTCTGCCATGGCCGACCCATCGTCGGGCTGACCGTGCATGCTGTTGCCCGAGTCCCGGGAATCATCGGTCCGAGAATGGTCTTCGTCCGGATGATCGTCGGCCTTGTCGGAATCCATGCCCCATGCCTGTTGCGATACACGTTCCCCGTCTTGCCCGTCGCCCTGTCGAGGGGCGCTGGCGTGACTGTCCGTGTCGTGTTCGTGCGCATGCGCGTCATTGCTCCCGATGTCGCCGCCCTGGTGGTCGGGCTGCGTGCCCACGAGGGTCGCATCAATCGGGTCGGTCTTGCCCGGTTCTTTCGGATTGCTGTCGTTCAAGTCTTTCATTTCAATACCCTCATGAGAAGAAGCGGAGCGTGTCGGAAAGGCAGCCTGCGGCCCTGGCGTTTTGCCTGGCCGCCGATCTGCTCATGCCCCGCAACAGCGCAAGCGGAATCAGGACAATTGCAGTCACCGCGATGGCGGGATGGAGGAAAGGCGTAAAGACGGCGATGGCCGCCAACGGCATGGTTGCAGCCACAAGGGCCGCAAGGCTGCCCGGGGCAGGGCGTGGCAGGACAGTTGCCTGCGAGACACGCGTTATCACGGCACTCACCATTCCCGCATCTCTCGGATGCAGTCCTCGTGTGCGGCCGCCCCCATGACCTGTGTGGATTAGCCCAACCCAGTTTGGGCACCTCGGCAGGGACATTACCCTTTTTCGCGCCGGCGGGGAAGGAAATTTTGGCAGGATTATGGCAATCACCGCATCGGCCCCACCCGCAAACATGTGAAAACAAATCGAAAATTCATTGCCTCAGGAGGGAGACCGTTTCCTGTTCGCTTACAATCGAGATGATTGTACGGCCTGAATACAGATGCCCATATCAGGGAAAACCACGCGTTGGGAGTGTGTTGCCAAGGGCGTGGCACATAATGCATTGTTGCCAAACTGGCGCCAGTATGAGGATGCGCGTCGAGCGTGCATCCACAACGGAAGGTGGCTCACAAACGAGGAGGCTATGTTTCCGGCACTGGAAAATCGGCAGGAATATGGCAGCGAATTCCAGCAGATGCCGATTTTTGCGCATATTCTACCCGGCCCGGCCCGGCCGGGGCAGGGTCTGGATGGCAGCAGGGTGATTCGGTAGCCGGTCGTGATGGGGTCAGAACTTGACGACAACATCAGGCAGGTTCAACGCCTTGATCAGATCTCGTACCTCCTGGCGTGCTGCGATATTCGACAGGTTCAGCCCCCCGATACCCGCATCGCGCATGTCCAGCAGTGTCAGCCCGTTGGGGAACATCTCGCGAAAGATGACCCGCTCGGAAAAGCCGGGAGCAACACGAAACCCAATTCGCCTGGAGAGCTCTTCCAGCGCCTTTCCGACCTTGCGCTTGTTGTGCATGTTCTGGCTGCCCAGACGGTTGCGCAGTACCACCCAATCGATCGGCTGCAACCCGGCCTGTGCTCGCAGCTGACGTGCCGACCAGACCATTTCGGAATAGACCGAGGGGCCAACAACCCGCCCCGTTTCCGGGTCGATCCGGGCCAGCAGGTCGAAATCGACAAAGCTGTCATTCAATGGGGTGACCAGGGTATCCGCCAGCGAATGTGCAACCTCGGACAGGCGGGTATGCGATCCGGGACAGTCAACCACGATGAAATCGTTGTCGGCCTCAAGCCGGGTGATGGCCTCGGACAGGCGCCGGTCGCTCAGGTTCTCGCCCGGGGCCAGCCTGGACTGGCTGATATTCGGCAGGCGGCCCAGATCGGGCATCGGCAGGCTGGTGCCGGTTCGCCGGACATATTCGGCACGATTTTCGATATAGCGCGAAAAACTGCGCTGGCGCGTGTCCAGATCAAGCGCGCCCACCTTGTAGCCCATCCGCGCCAGCGCGGTGGCAACATGCATGCAGGTGGTGGATTTTCCCGACCCGCCCTTTTCGTTTCCCACAATGATGATGTGCGACACGCTGGCAGCCCCTTGAGACAGGAAACGCGCCCTTGCTGGGCGCGTTTCGAGCTATAGACAATATTCCGCCAAAGCGAAAGTTCGATCTGGTATCAGAAACCCAGACCTTCGTATTTCTTCTTGAACTTGGACACGCGGCCACCGGCATCCATCAGCTTCTGGCTGCCGCCGGTCCAGGCCGGGTGCGCCGTGGGATCGATGTCCAGTGTCAGCGTGTCGCCCTCTTTCCCGTAGGTCGAGCGCGTCTGATAGGTGGTGCCATCGGTCATCTTGACCGTGATCATGTGATAATCGGGATGAATGTCTTTTTTCATGGCTCCGCTCCTTACGCGTCCGCGCCGTCTTTGGGCTTGTAGTTGGTCTGTTCCGCGATACGGGCCGATTTGCCGCGACGGGCGCGCAGATAGTACAGCTTGGCACGACGCACCTTGCCGCGGCGCACGACCGTGATGCTGTCGATATTTGTCGAATACAGCGGGAAGACACGTTCCACGCCTTCGCCAAAGGAAATCTTGCGCACGGTGAACGAGGCGCCGATGCCGTTGCCGCCCTTGCGGCTGATGCATACGCCTTCATAATTCTGCACGCGCGAGCGCGACCCTTCGGTCACCTTGTAGCCCACGCGGATGGTGTCGCCTGCCTTGAAGTCGGGAATTTTCTTGCCCAGGGCGGCGATCTGTTCAGCTTCCAGCTGTTCGATCACGTTCATTTCAGTCGTCCTTGTGTTGCTCACCGTTTGCCGGCAAAGTTGCTTCGCGTCCCGAGAGCTCTTGGTCTCCAACCGGGTCCCTACTTTCGTAAGCCCGCCAGAGGTCAGGACGACGTTCCTTGGTCAGCCTTTCGGACTGGACTTGCCGCCACTGGGCGATCTTCGCATGATGCCCCGAGAGGAGAATCTCGGGTATTCTGCGACCTTTCCATTCCTGGGGCCGTGTAAACTGCGGATGCTCCAGAAGACCGTTCGAGAACGACTCCTCGACGGCCGACTCGGAATTTCCAAGCACGCGGGGTATAAGGCGGACGCTGGCATCAATCAAGGCCTGTGCCGCGATTTCACCCCCCGTCAGGACGAAATCGCCAATGCTGACCTCTTCCACGCCATATTCGTCCAGTACGCGCTGGTCCACACCCTCGAAACGCCCGCACAGCAGGGTGATGCCGCGCGCCGCCGCGAATCGCTGGGCCATCGCCTGGTCAAAGGGTCTGCCCCGTGGCGACAGATAGATCACCGGCCATTCACGCGGGTCGCGCGGGGTGCCGTCGGCGGCCTCGTCCAGCGCGGCGCCAACCACGTCGGCGCGCATCACCATGCCTGCCCCACCGCCTGCCGGGGTGTCGTCCACATTCTTGTGCCTGCCCACACCAAAGCGGCGCAGGTCGATGGTTTCCAGCGCCCACAGCCCCTCGTTCAGGGCCTTGCCGGTCAGCGACAGCCCCAGCACGCCGGGAAAGGCCTCGGGGAACAGGGTGATGACGCGCGCCTTCCATGCGCCGGCCAGTTCGGGCCTGTCCTCGATCAGGGGGCGCGGCTTCAGTGTCGGGCGCACCGACAGCCGGCCATGCGATTTCGGCTTGTCAGTCATCCCCATCCCCTTCGCCGGGCAACAGCCCCCCGGGCGGGTCCGCAACCATGCGCCTTGACGCCAGATCGACCGTGGGCACCACCTCGCGCGTGAATGGCAGCAGGAAAGATCCCTTGCCGTTGGGCTGCGCCACCTCCAGCAGATCGCCGGCGCCGTGGTCATGCACCGCCGTGACCTTGCCCAGCAACGCGCCGCCGGTATCATGCACATCCATGCCGATCAGGTCGGCGTAATAATATTCATCGTCCGGCAACGAAGGCAGCACCGCGCGATCCGCGTAAAGCCGCACGCCCTTCAGCGCCTCGGCCTGCTCGCGTGTCTTGATGCCACCCAGACGCACCGCAAACCCGCCCTTTACGGGCCGGACCAGGGTTATCGAAAAACTGCGCGCGCCGGTCTCGTCCGACAGCGGGCCGTAATCGGCAATGGCGGCGGGCTCTGCGCAGAAACTCTTGATGCGGGCCTCGCCTCGCACCCCAAACGCGCCGGTGATCACGCCAAGACAGATCCTTTCAGCCGCCATTTTTCCGTCTCCGCCCAAATCGCTTCTTCTTTGCCCAAATACGTCCGGGGGAGGCCCGTCAGGGCCGGGGGCAGCGCCCCCTTTTCCCGTTCAGCGTTCCAGCAACTGCGCCAGTTTCGGATCACGCCGCTCCCAGCCTTTTGTTTCCAGCTCGGGCGTCAGCATTTCCTCGACCGGCCAGCCAATGCAAAGATAGGCCACCAGCGCCCATTCGGCAGGCATGTCAAGGTCGTCGCGCAGCCGAACAGGATCAATGATCGAAACCCAGCCGACACCCAGCCCCTGCGCCCGCGCCGCCAGCCAGAAATTCATGATGGCGGCGACAACCGAATAGCGCCGCATCTCGGGCATGGTTTGCGCGCCCAGCCCGGCGCCCTTGCCAGTGGCCTCGTCACAGAATACCGCCAGCTGCACCGGCGCATCCTGCATGCCCGACAGTTTCAGCCCCGCATACAGCCGGGCCTTGTCGCCGTCATGGCCTGCCAGCGCCCGTTCATTGGTCGCGCGAAAATTGGCCAGCGCCGCGGCCCGCGCCCTGTCGGACACGACATTGATCAGCCGCCAGGGTTCGGACAGCCCCACCGAGGGCGCCAGCGCAAAGGCGGCCAGGCAATGGTCAAGAGCCGCCCGGTCCACCGGGTCGGGTCTGAAATGGCGCACGTCGCGGCGCCATTTCATCAGTTTCAGCAGATCGTTCCGGAAGTCCTGCGAGAACTGGGTCATCCGGTCCTTTCCGGCCCGGGCGGGGCCTTACTCGGCTGTTGCTTCCTCGGCCGGGGCTTCGGCGGCCTTGGCGGCCTTTTCCTCGGCGCGCTGCCTGGCCTTTTCACCGGGCTCGCCCTTTTTCAGGTTCTTGCGCTCTTTCTTTTCGACAATGCCGGCAGCTTCCAGAAAGCGCGACACGCGGTCGGTCGGCTTGGCGCCCTGGCCCAGCCAGTACTGGATGCGCTCGACATCCATCTTCACGCGCTCTTCGCTGTCCTTGGGCAGCAGCGGGTTGTAGGTGCCCAGCTTTTCGATAAAGCGGCCATCGCGGGGCATGCGGGAATCCGCGGCGACGATGCGATAGAAGGGACGTTTCTTCGAGCCGCCACGGGCGAGTCTGATTTTCATAGCCATGATGGGTTTCTCCTGTTTTCAGCTATCCGAAGGGGGGCTTCCCCGTTCATTCCTTGTGTTTCATGTGATGCCTGATGACCTCATCGATGATGAAGTTCAGGAACTTGCGGGCAAATTCCGGGTCAAGATCGGCATCTTGTGCCAGTCTTTCCAACCGGGCGATCTGTTCGGCCTCGCGCGCGGGGTCCGAAGGCGGCAGGTCATGTTCGGCCTTCAGCCGGCCGACGCCCTGCGTATGCTTGAACCGCTCGGCCAGCGTATAGACAAGGATCGCGTCCAGCCGGTCGATGCTGTCGCGATGTTCCTTCAGCAACTCGGCCGCGCGGGCGATGGCGTCATCAGTCATGCGTAGGCCTCCACATTGCCGTCATTGTCGCGCCCGCCCGGTGCCGGGTGGCGATAGATCCGCATCCTGCCGAAACGCGGATGTTCGTATTCGCGTTCAAACCGCGCGCCCATGCGTTC
This sequence comes from uncultured Rhodobacter sp., assembly GCA_964637875.1. Lineage (GTDB taxonomy): Bacteria > Pseudomonadota > Alphaproteobacteria > Rhodobacterales > Rhodobacteraceae > UBA5972. The sequence continues at coordinate 15,624 of CAZWXK010000009.1, read as the reverse complement.
GGCCAACCGGATCGAACGGTCATTGTCCGGCGCGATCAGGCTGATCGCCGTGTCCCAGCCAAGGATGTCATAGGCATAATCGCGCGCGGCACTGGCCGCCTCAAAGGCAATGCCGCGCCCTTCGGCCCCTTCCATCAGGGCCCAGCCGATCTCGGGTTCGGGCCAGCCCTCGGGAAACCACAGCCCCGCGCGGCCGCAATACCGGCCGCTGTCCCTTTCGTCGATGGCCCAGAAGCCATAGCCGCGGATCTGCCAGTGCCCCAGAAAGGTGGCGATCATGCGCCAGACCTCTTCGCGCGTCTTCGGCCCACCCACATGAACCGACCGCGCAGATGCAAAGAACGCGCTTTCCGCATCCAGATCGGATTCGGCAGGCGCGCGCAGCGTCAGGCGCGGGGTTTCAAGAGTGGGGATCAGGGTCATTTCTTTTTCCCGAAACCGGAAAGGCCGGGGGGGAGCTGTGTGCCGCCACCGATGCCGGGCAGACCTCCGGGCAGACCGGCGCCGCCCTGGCCCATCTGTTTTGCGGCCGCTTCCAGTGCCTTGGGGTCCATGCCCGCGGCCATGTCGGCAGGCATGCCGCCGCCCTTGCCGAACATGCCGCCCAGGGCCTGTTTCAGCATGCCGCGCTTGCCCATCTTCTTCATCATGTCGCCCATCTGGCGCTGCATCTTGAGCAGCTTGTTCAACTCGGACACTTCCAGCCCGGCGCCACGCGCCACGCGCTTCTTGCGGCTGGCCTGCATGATTTTCGGATTGGCGCGTTCCTTTTTGGTCATCGAATTGATCAGCGCGATCTGACGCTTGAGGATGCGGTCGTCCAGGCCGGCGGCCTCCATCTGTTTCGACACCTTGCCCATGCCGGGCATCATGCCCATCACGCCCTGCATGCCGCCCATCTTGAGCATCTGTTCCAGCTGCATCTTGAGGTCGTTCATGTTGAACTGACCCTTGCGCATGCGGCGCATCATGCGTTCGGCCTTTTCGGCCTCGATGGTTTCCTGCGCCTTTTCGACCAGGCTGACGATATCGCCCATGCCCAGGATGCGCCCGGCGATGCGGTCGGGGTGGAACTCCTCGAGCGCGTCCATCTTTTCGCCAAGGCCGACAAACTTGATCGGCTTGCCGGTGACGGCCCGCATCGACAGCGCCGCCCCGCCCCGGCCATCGCCATCCATCCGGGTCAGCACGACGCCGGTGATGCCGATCTGGCCGTCGAATTCCTGCGCGACATTCACCGCGTCCTGCCCGGTCAGGCCATCGACCACCAGCAGGGTTTCGCGCGGGGTGGCGATGTCGCGCACGGCCTGCACCTCGTCCATCAGCGCCTGGTCGATATGCAGGCGTCCGGCGGTGTCGAGGATATAGACGTCATAGCCGCCCAGCGTGGCCTGCTGTTTGGCGCGTCGTGCAATATCGGCGGGTTTTTCGCCCTTGACGATGGGCAGGGTATCGACATTGATCTGACGCCCCAGCACGGCCAGCTGCTCCATGGCCGCGGGGCGATAGATGTCGAGGCTGGCCATCAGCACGCGCTTGCCGTTCTTTTCGGTCAGCCGCTTGGCCAGCTTGGCCGTCGTTGTCGTCTTGCCCGAGCCTTGAAGCCCGACCATCAGGATCGGGGCAGGCGGGTTGTCAACCTTGAGCTCGCCGGCATTTGCATCATCGCCGGCCAGAAATGCGACCAGCTCGTCATGGACGATCTTGACCACCTGCTGGCCCGGCGTGACCGATTTCGTCACCGCCTGGCCGGTGGCCTTTTTCTGCACGCGCTTGACGAAATCGCGCGCGACCGGCAGCGAGACGTCGGCCTCCAGCAGGGCGACACGCACCTCGCGCAGGGCGGTTGCAACATCGGCCTCGGACAGCGCACCCTGTTTTGTCAGCTTGTCGAAGACGCCGGAAAGGCGGTCTGAAAGACTTTCAAACATCAACCGGCCCTCCTTGGCCATTTCTGTTCATGCCCCTGTTCATGCCTTGGCATATGGGGGCGGTTTCGCCAAACGACAAACACACCCGCGGGCGAAACTCGCTGACGGGTGGCGATCCGGGCGTGGTGGCCTGCGGACCGGAAGCGCTGGCACTTCCGTGGATTTGTGCGCGGGCATAGTGGGGTGGGGGCGGGGAGTCAAGAAAAGAAAGGCGCAACGCCCGGCCGGGGCAAAACTTTTACCAGTTGATAAAAAAATACCTCTGTGGCAGGATCGGGGCAAACAATCATCAACAGGGACTGAAAACATGCCATCTGACCCTTTGACGCCCGGCCTTGCCGCGGGCCGCCTTTCGGCCGAGCAGATCGCGGCGAATTTTGCCGATCTGCATCCGCCGCTTGACGATCATCAGGCGCTGGTGGAATCGGACCGCTGTTATTTCTGCCATGACGCGCCCTGCATGCAGGCCTGCCCGACAACGATCGACATTCCGCTGTTCATCCGGCAGATTTCCACCGGCACGCCCGAGGCCGCAGCGCGCACGATATTTGCACAGAACATCCTCGGCGGCATGTGCGCCCGCGTCTGCCCCACCGAAACCCTGTGCGAAGAGGTCTGTGTGCGCGAGGTGGCCGAGGGCAAGCCTGTTGAAATCGGCCGCCTGCAGCGCTTTGCCACCGATCGCCTGATGGCGCGCAATTCGCACCCCTTTGAACGCGCGGCCCCGACCGGCAGGCATGTTGCCGTTGTGGGTGCCGGCCCGGCCGGTCTGGCATGTGCGCATCGTCTGGCGATGAAGGGGCACGAGGTCACGATATATGACGCCCGCCCCAAGGCCGGCGGCCTGAACGAATTCGGCATCGCCGCCTACAAGGCGCCCGATGATTTCGCGCAGAAGGAACTTGACTGGGTGCTCGGCATTGGCGGCATCAAGGTGGTGCTGGGCAAGAGGCTGGGTAGCGATCTGTCGCTTGAGGATCTGCAACGCGATCACGACGCCGTGTTCCTTGGCATCGGTCTGGCCGGCGTCAATGCGCTGGCCATTGACGGCGCCGATCGCCCCGGCGTGCAGGATGCCGTTGACTGGATCGCCGAGCTTCGCCAGTCTGCCGACAAGACCGACATTCCCGTCGGGCGGCGGGTTGTCGTCATTGGCGGCGGCATGACGGCCATCGACGCGGCCGTGCAGGCCCGGCTGCTGGGCGCGGACGAGGTCACGATGGTCTATCGCCGCGACAAGGCGGCGATGGCGGCCTCGGAATTCGAACAGAACCTGGCCACCTCAAAGGGCGTGCGCATCATCTACAATGCCGCGCCAAGGGAAATCACCGATACCGGCGTCGTCTTTGTGCGCACCCGCAGCGAGGGCGGCAAGCTGGTCGAAACCGGCGAGACATTCGAGATCGCCGCGGATCAGGTGCTGCGCGCCATTGGTCAGACGCTGTCGGGTCAGCCCGAGGCGCTGGCGCTGGAGGGGCGCAAGATTGCCGTTGACGAGCACGGCCGCACATCGCTGGCCGGCATCTGGGCCGGCGGTGACTGTGCCAGCGGTGGCGACGACCTGACGGTGACGGCCGTGGCCGAGGGTCGTGACGCGGCCGAAGACATTCACGCGGCGCTGGGCGCCTGAGGGAGGATCGAGACATGGCTGATCTGACAAGCACCTTCGTTGGGATCAAATCCCCCAATCCGTTCTGGCTGGCCAGCGCGCCGCCGACCGACAAGGAATACAACGTCCGCCGCGCCTATCAGGCCGGCTGGGGCGGTGTCGTGTGGAAAACCCTGGGCGAAGACGGCCCGCCCGTCGTCAATGTCAACGGCCCACGCTATGGGGCGATCTACGGCCCCGATCGCCGGCTGCTGGGCCTCAACAACATCGAACTGATTACCGACCGGCCGCTGGATGTGAATCTGCGCGAAATCAAGGCGGTCAAGCGCGACTGGCCCGACCGCGCGCTGGTGGTCAGCCTGATGGTGCCCTGCGAGGAAGAGCCCTGGAAGCGCATCCTGCCCCTGGTCGAGGAAACGGGTGCCGACGGGGTCGAGCTGAATTTCGGCTGCCCCCACGGCATGGCCGAGCGCGGCATGGGCAGCGCCGTCGGCCAGGTGCCCGAATATATCGAGATGGTCACCCGCTGGGTCAAGCAGAACACCCGCATGCCGGTGATCGTCAAGCTGACCCCGAACATCACCGATATCCGTCGCCCGGCCGAGGCGGCCAAACGCGGCGGCGCCGATGCCGTCAGCCTGATCAACACGATCAATTCGATCACCAGCGTCGATCTGGACAGTTTCGCACCCGAACCGACAATCGACGGCTGGGGTGCCCATGGCGGCTATTGCGGCCCGGCGGTGAAGCCGATCGCGCTGAACATGGTGGCGGAAATTGCCCGCCATCCCGAAACCGCCGATCTGCCCATCAGCGGCATTGGCGGCGTAAGCACATGGCGTGACGCGGCCGAATTCATGGCGTTGGGGGCCGGCAATGTGCAGGTCTGCACGGCCGCGATGACCTATGGCTTCAAGATCGTACAGGAAATGATCTCGGGCCTCTCGCAATATATGGATGAAAAGGGCATTTCCTCGATTGACGAGATCGTCGGCCGCGCCGTTCCCAAGGTCAAGGACTGGAACGACCTGAACCTGAACTATGTCACCAAGGCGGTGATCGATCAGGACAGCTGCATCAAATGCGGCCGCTGCCATATCGCCTGCGAGGATACCAGCCACCAGGCCATCGCCATGTCGGATGACCGTGTATTCACCGTCAAGGATGAAGAATGCGTTGCCTGCAACCTGTGCGTCAATGTCTGCCCGGTCGAGGGGTGCATCACCATGCGCCAGCTGGAAATCGGCGAAACCGACCCCCGCACAGGCGAGGTCGTGCGCGAATACGCCAACTGGACGACGCATCCCAACAATCCGTCGGCACGCGCTGCGCAGTAACGGGCGGGGCAACGGGCGGGGCGCGGCGCGCCCACAGCCGGGCCGCCCTGGTCGGGATGGGTCAGGAAGCCTTCAGAACACGCAACGAAGCCGGATCCTGCCCGCTTGTCGCGCGGGCACCCTCGGGCCCATAGGCCATCGCGAACAGGGCATCGGGGTCGACGATCTCGATCATCGAGTCGGGCAGCATCCTGATCACTTTCCTGTCTCGCAGCGACCGAAAACCGCGGCTGATGGTTTCGGGCTGAAGGCCCAGATAATCGGCAAGATCGACATGGCGGAAGGGCATGCGAAAGAACCGGGTCGATCCTTTTGTTCCGTCAACCCGGTGGAGCGAACGGAATTCGGCGATGAACCAGGCGATCTTTTCCATGGCCTGTTTCTTGGCCAGCTCTGCCGAGTGTTCGATGACACGGAAACTCTGGGCCTGCAGGCTCTTCCAGGCGATCATGCGGGCATCCGGGTTGGTACTTAGGATCTCGTCAAAGGCGCCGGGTGAAAGATGGCAGATCGCGGTTTCGGTCAGCGCCGACAGGCCGTCGGCCATGTTTTCCGGCGCCCCTCTGAGATCGACGATATCGCCATCAATGAAGAACGCCGCGATCGTTCCCCGCCCGTCCGGGTGAACGCGTCGCACACCGATGATACCCTCGCAGATGCCGATCACGGGCCAGCTTTCGATCATCGCGGCGCGAACCGGCTCGCCGCGCTTCAGCCTGGTCGGTCGGGAATGCGCGGACAGACGGTTGATTTCGCTGTCATTCAGAACCGAACAGAAGAACCCGTTGTGCTGGTGCAGGGCGCAAAACTGGCATTGCGGGGGAATGTCGGACATGAAAACTCTCTACGGGACATTGCGGTTTGTGGCTGCTGGCATTCATACGTGAATAACGTGGCATTTGCGATAGCTTCCTTGATTCAGATCAAGGCCCTGCTGCGAAAACGGGGTGCAGGCTGGCGCGTGCGGCCGAACGAAACACTTTTCCGTGATTCCTTGCGGCAGTGCAGGACGCCAGCGTGCTGACATCCGTCATGCGCGAGTTGTCCGGCCCAAAAGCCATTCCCGCGTGAAGGTCCGGGAAATCTTGACCGCCGTCAATTTCTTTCATGACCGGTCACCAATCCGTCATCCAGTCGAGGTTGCGCTCTGGTGCGTCCGATCGCATCCACGTCCGCCGGGTGTGTCGCGTTGGATCATACATGTGCAAGATCCTCCGGCACCTTCCGGGGGCGTGAAACGTCACCCGTCCCCGGGGCGGGGTGAAACCGGAGACAAGCCGGGGCCGGACCCGCGAAATCAGGCGAAATCAAATATCCGGTTCAACGGAAGTTCGCGTGCCCGTTTGCCGGTCAGGTCGAAAACGGCATTGGCAAGCGCGGGCATGGCGGGGGGCGTTCCGGGCTCGCCAATGCCGCAGAGGCGTTTCTTGTTTTCCAGGACCTCGACAGAAATCGCGGGCGCGTTGTTCATGCGCAGCGCGTCGTAGTCGGGAAAATTCTGCTGTTCGACCATGCCGTCGGCAAAGGTGATCTCGCCCATCACCGCGGCGGAAAGGCCATAGATCACACCCGACATGATCTGGCCGCGAATGTTGCGGGGATCCAGCGCCACCCCGACATCGGTTGCCGCCCAGACATTGGTGATCCGAATGCCCTCGGGGCTGTCGCGCACCTCGACGATTTCGGCCGTTGGCGCACCAAAGGAATAGGTAAAGGCAATGCCCCGGCCAACTCCGCTGGCGGTGCTCCCCTCCCACCGGGCCATTTCGGCAACCTTTTCGACGACCTTCAACGAGGGTTCATGGACACCCTTCATCAGGCGCAGGCGCATCTCGACCGGGTCGAGGCCCTGGGCAGCAGCCAGTTCGTCAAGAAAACACTCGTGGAAAAAACCGTTATAGGAATTCCCGACCGAGCGCCAATAGCCCACCGGGATATCGAGATCCGCGATATGGCCGATGATCCTGTAATCGGGGATGCCATAGGGTTGATCAAAGGCCCCTTCCACAAGGCCCCGATCGGGACCCGGCGGCGAGAACCCGGCAAGCCGGGCCGAGGACTGGCGCGTGACCGAGGGCGCGGCGATCCGCCCTTCCAGGGCAACAGGCCTGTCCTTGCCCATGACGGCGCGAAACCGCGCCAGGGCGCCCGGGCGGTAAAAGTCATGGGTGATATCCTCTTCGCGCCGCCAGGTCGTCTTGACGGGTGTGCCGGGCATCGCCTTGGCCATCAGGGCCGCATATCTGCTGAAATCGTACTCGCTGCGCCGACCGAAACCGCCACCCAGGAACGGCGTGGTCAGCTCGACTGCCTCGGGCGGCAGGCCGACGGCCTCGGCCGCCTTGTTCCGGTTGATGACCGGAGACTGGTTTCCTGCCGAGATCCTGAGCCGGTCGCCGTCGAGAAAGGCGGTTGCGTTCATCGGCTCCATCGTCGTGTGCGCCAGAAACGGCGCCCGATATTCGGCGCTGATGATCTGATCGGCTGACGCAGCCGCGAAAACCCGGTCAGGGTCGCCGTCGTCGCGCAGCGAGGCATTTGCGGGTTGCGAGAAAGCCTGTTCGATACGCGCAAATATGGCATCGGTGTCAGCGGGGTACGGTGCCTGGCCCCAATTGACCGCGATCGCCTCGGCTGCCTGGAAGGCCAGCCAGCTGTTGGTGGCGATGACACCTACACCATTTCCCAGATCAACGATCTTTTTCACGCCGGGCATTGTTCTGGCCCGTGACGCATCGAAGCCGCGCATTTCTCCGCCCAGGCGCGGATTGATGCGGATGGTCGCAAACAGCATGCCTTCAAGACGGGTGTCGATGGCGTATTGGGCCGTTCCGGTAACCTTTGCGCGCTGGTCGAGCCGGGGCATCGATTTCCCCAGATAACGCCACAGGCCGGCGGGTTTGAGGGGCGGGTTCTGCGGGGGCGCGATATCCGTCGCCAGAGGGGCGAGCTCGCCATAGGTTGCCCGTTTCCCGTCGGGTCCCAGAACCACGCCGTCGCGGGTGCTCAGGCGCGCTTCGTCCACCTTCCATTTCCGAGCCGCCGCCGCAACCAGAACCGCGCGCGCCGACGCCCCGGCCACGCGCATCTTGACGAAACCGTCCCGCATCGCGGTCGAGCCGCCAGTGACCTGCAATGCCAGCAGCTTGGGCACGTCTTCCAGTACGCGTTCGAACATCTGCTGGATGGACGAGCGCTCCTCGTAGTCCTTGATCGGCAGACCGGCCCCCAGCAATACCCGGTTTGCATACGCCGCCGCCGGCGGGCCGTGCATGATGCGAAAATCGCCCCATGCAAGGTCGAGCTCCTCTGCCACCATGGCCGCCAGCGTGGTCTGGTTGCCTTGCCCCATCTCGGCCCGTGGGGTGATGATGGTCACGCCGCTGCCGTCGATCAGGATATAGGGGTTGAGGGTTTCCTGCCCCGCGCCGGGAATCAGGGGATTTGGCGGTTCCTGTCGCAGCTTCCAGGTGCCAAAGGCGATACCGCCCAGAATGGCGGCCGAGCCTATCATGAAGCTGCGACGTGCGATGGTTCCGGCCCGTCCCATCGATCAACCCTCCTGCAGGCGGCGCGCGGCGGCATGGATCGCGGCGCGGATGCGTGGATAGGTGCCGCAGCGGCAGAGATTTCCGCCCATTGCAGCGTCGATGTCGCTGTCCGTTGGCGCAGGGTTTTCTGCCAGCAATGCCACAGCCTGCATGATCTGCCCCGATTGGCAATATCCGCACTGGGCAACCTGGTTGTCGATCCACACCTGCTGAATCACCGACAGGGCCTGCGGCGCGCCGATCCCCTCGATCGTGGTCACGGGGCCATCGACATCGGCCACCGCTGTCACGCATGAGCGCACTGCCCGGCCTCCGACATGCACAGTGCAGGCACCACACGCGGCAACGCCGCACCCGAATTTGGTTCCGGTCAGGCCCAGCTCGTCGCGCAATACCCACAACAGCGGCATGTCGGGCGGGACATCGACACGATATTTCTTGCCATTGACAGTCAGTTCCATTCCGGCCTCGTCCTTGTCTGGCGCCGCGCGGTGCGGGTGGCGCAATGGTAATCCATGCAGGGTGTTGCTCCAAGGATTACCTGCGGTCAGGCGCCCAAGGGTGGTCAACCGGGCTGGCCAATCGGCCGCGCGCCGCAAACCTGTTAAGGTTGCCGACATTGCCCATTGTCCTGTAACACGGGGTGAGGGGGAAAGACTGGAGTTCCTGTTCGTACATTCACCGTCCGGGCACTGTCGGGGTCCGCAGATCCTGCCGATCGGACCCGGTGCCTTTGCCGCAAGGGAGAAAACGCCATGAAACCTGAGAAACCAAACAATGTCGTTACCGGCCGTCGCAAGGTGCTGAAAGGCATGGCGGCCGTCGGCGCAGTCGGCGCGATGCCGGGCCTTGTTCCCTTTGCGCAGGCCGCCACGGACGAGCCCATCAAGATCGGCTTTCAGGTACACCGGACGGGGATAGGTGCGGCCTATGGACGCTGGTACGAACGGACCACGAATGCAGTCGCGAAATACATCAATGACGCGGGCGGCATCAATGGTCGCCCGGTCGAGATCATCGCCGAAGACGACGGCACCGACCCCAAGCGCGGCGCCGAGGTCGTCGAGAAATTTGCGACCCTGCACAAGGCCGACATTGCCTATGGCACCCTGTTCAGCCATGTCGTGATCGGGTCTGCCCCGCGGGCGGGTGAACTCAAGATCCCATATTTTGTTGTCTCCGAGGGGCACCATGTCGCCAGCGGCATGCTGAACCGCTGGACATTGCAGCCCGGCATCACCGATGTGAAAAGCCAGGTCCAGGCAATGGCGCCGTTCGTGGCGGCCAATCTGGGCAAGAAGGTCACGATGATCTTTCCGGATTTTGCCTTTGGCCATGACCACCGCGATTATTTCAGCGCCGCGATCGAAAAGCAGGGCGGCAATGTGATCGCCAAGATCGCCATTCCGCCGACAGAAACCTCGTTCACCAAATATTTTGCCAAGATCCCGCGTGACACCGAGGTTCTGTACCACGTGATGGTCGGGCCGTCGGTGCTGACCTTTGTCAAGGAGATGGGAGAATTCTTTGGTCCCTCACGTCCCGAGATCTTTGGCTTTATCGACAGCCTCGAGGCCGTTGATCTCAAGACGCCGGGGCTGGAGTTTCTGGAAGGCACCTATTTCTGGGAAGGCAACCCGCGCTATGCGCAAAAGAACCAGACCGAGTATGACAGGTTCTATCGGGCTGCGGTCGGGGTCGATGACAACGGCGCATCCGTCAGCGACCCGAGGGATATTTCAACCTACGCCCATATGTGGGGCTGCTGGGAGACGCTGAATGTCGTCAAGGCCGGGATGGAGGCCGCAGGCTATCGCGGGCCAAAGGATCGTGCGGCCCTGATCGAGGCTGTCGAGGCCATGACCGACATGGCCGAGGGGCGCGACCACCCGCAGGGCGCCAAGATATTCAACGGACGTACCCATCAGGTGTTCGGACATCAGTATATCAGCCGGGTCAATGGCGGACGGCTGGACGTGGTGCATCGGACCTCGATCGAGGATACGTTCTACCCGGACGAGGTGGACTATACCAGGATGTCGTTCTGAGCGGGCCGGGCCGCCCTGTGACAAGGGTGGCCCGCCTTTCGTTATCTGACCCTACCTGACGACGGGCGGCTTTCCCGAATGGAATTCGGACCTCACCTGATACTTGCGATCCTCGAAGGGCTGGTCCAGGCCTCGGTGCTGACATTGACGGCGCTGGGTTTGTCGCTGGTGTTCGGGGTGATGCGGGTGGTGAATGTTGCCCACGGCGAATTTTTCATGCTTGGCGCGGTATTTGCCTATGGCGTCGCCAGCAGCATCGGCGGCGCGCCTGTTGTCGGTTTCGTGGCCGCGCTGATCATTGCGCCGCTGCTGGTCGGGGTGTTGGCGGTTGCCGCCGACTGGCTGATCCTGCGGCGGCTGGATCACGACCCCGAGCGTACCATCGTTGCCACCATCGGCATGCTGTATGTCATCCAGCAGGTGACGCTGATGACATATGGCCCCGATGCCCACCCGGTCGCGCCGCCCTTCAACCAGCGCATCGCGATCCCGTGGTTTGCATTCACGGGCAAGGGGCTGGAATTCTATTTCCCCTGGGGGCTGTCCACCACGTCCTACAAGCTGTTTGTCGTGGCGGCGGCCATCGTGGCGGGCCTTGGGGTATGGCTGCTGATGGCGCGCTCGCGGCTGGGGTTGATCCTGCGGGCGACCCGGCTTGACCGTGAAACGGCACTGGCCTTCGGCATTCCGGTGGCGCGGGTCTATGCGCTGACCTTCGGTTTCGGCGCGGCGCTGGCGGCGCTGGGCGCGGTGCTGGTGGTGCCGATTCAGCAGGCGCATTACCTGATGGGGGGCGATCCCCTGTTGCTGAGCTTTATCGTCGTCATCATCGGCGGGCTGGGCAGTTTGCGCGGCACGGTTCTGGCCGCCGTCCTGATCGGGATGAGCAACGGCATCATCTCGGTCTTTTTCTCGCCCACGCTGGCCAAGATCCTGGCGACATTGCTGGTGGCGATGGTGCTGGTCTATCGCCCGCAGGGCCTGTTCGGGAAAAAGCCCGCATGAGCCGCGCCCTGACATTCCATGTCGGCGCGATCATCGTGCTTGCGGTGCTGCAATTCATTCTGCCCGTCTATCATTCGGGCAATCTGGCCCGCATCATGGTGCTGGCGGTCTATGCGATGGGCTATAACGTGATGTTCGGCTATACCGGGTTGCTGAGCCTGGGCCACGCCATGTTCTTTGCCGTGGGTATGTATGGCGCGGGGCTGTCGGTCAGGCTGCTGGACCTGGCTGCGGCTCCGGCCTTTGGCATCGGGATCATCGCATCTATCCTGTTTTCCCTTGGCGTCGGGTTGCTGGCGCTGCGCACGATCGGCGTGGCCTTCATGATCGTGACGTTGATGTTCAGCCAGGCAATCTATCTGTTGATCCTGTATTTCAACCCGCTGACCCGGGGGGATGAGGGTTTCGTGATTCCGCGGGCCGTGCGCCAGGTGGCCGGGTTTGACCTGTCTGAGCCGACCACGCGCTATTTCGCGGCGCTGCTGCTGTTTGCGATCTGCCTTCTGGGGATGGTCTGGCTGGTGCGTTCGCGCACGGGCCGGGTATTGATCGCCATTCGCGAAAACGAAGAACGCGCCCGGATGCTGGGCTATGATACCTGGGCGCACAAGCTGTTCGCGGTGGTGCTGTCGGGCACCATGTCGGGCGCGGCGGGGGCGGCCTATGGGCTGTTGTTCGGCTCAATCGGCGCCAGTTTCGCCGAGGTACCGTTTTCCATCCTGCCGCTGCTGTATGTGCTGCTTGGCGGGCCGGGCACGGTGATCGGGCCGTTTGTGGGCGCGGTGTTCATGTTCTATCTGCGGGATCTCTCGTCCTCGTTTACGGATGCGCATCTGCTGGTTGCCGGTGCCGCTCTGGTGTTGCTGACGATGTATGCGCGGCGCGGCATCATGGGGGTTGTCAGGGAAAGGTGGGCGAAATGGCTGCCGTGACCCTGCTTTCCACCCGTGGCCTCAGCCGCCATTTCGGCGGGTTGCGCGCGGTCGAAAACGTCGATTTCGACCTGCCCGAGGGCGAGATCCGCGCCCTGATCGGCCCCAATGGCGCGGGCAAGACGACGTTCGTTTCCATGCTGTGCGGGCGCATTCCCCCGTCAAGCGGGCAGATCATCTTTGGCGGTCGGGATGTGAGCGCGCTGCCTGCTCACAAGCGGGTGCAGATGGGCATTGCCTATACCTTTCAGATCACCTCGATCTTTGCGGCGCTGAGCGTGCGCGAAAATGTCGAACTGGCCGTGCAGCGCATCCACCGCGCATCCTCCGCCGCCCTGCGTGACGAAAGCGATGCGTTGCTTGCGCGCGTCGGGCTTGAAGGGCGCAGCGATCAGATTGCCGGAGATCTGGCCTATGGCCACCAGCGCCTGCTGGAAATCGCCATGGGGCTGGGCCAGAACCCGCGGCTGTTGATCCTGGACGAGCCCACGCAGGGGTTGTCCGATGGCGAGGTCCAGTCCTTTATCCGCCTGATCCGCGAGGTCGCCCGCGAAACCACCGTGCTGCTGATCGAACACAATATCGACGTGGTCATGGCGCTGGCGCAAAAGATCACGGTCATGAATTTCGGTGCCATCATTGCCGAGGGAACGCCCGAGGAAATTCGTGCAAACGAGGCGGTGCAGGCCGCCTATCTGGGGGGCTGATGCTGAGGGTTCGGGGCATAAGCGCGGGCTATGGCAAGGTGCAGGTTCTGCGTGACCTGTCGCTGGGTGTCGATGCGGGCGAAATCCTGTGCCTGCTGGGGCGCAACGGGGCCGGCAAGACGACGCTGTTGAAAACCATCATGGGGCTGGTCCCCGCGCGCGGTGGTGAAATCCTGCTTGACGACGTGCGGCTGAACGATCTGCCGGCCCACAAGGTGCCGCGCCAGGGGGTCGGCTATATCCCGCAGGGGCGCCGTCTGTTTGCCGAGATGACGGTCGCCGAGAACCTGCAGATCGGGCTGATGACCCGCGGGCAGGGCGCGGGGATGCTGGAACATGTCCTGACCATGTTCCCCCGTCTGCGCGAGCGCATGGACCAGCGCGCCGAGACGCTCTCGGGTGGCGAGCAGCAGATGCTGGCAACCGCGCGCGCGCTGTGCACGGGTCCGAAACTGTTGCTGCTGGACGAGCCGACCGAAGGGTTGCAACCCTCGATGATCGCGATGATCCGGGCGGCGGTGGTCGAACTGCGCAGGCAAGGCGTGGCGATCATCCTGGTCGAACAGCGGGTCGAAGCGGTGCTTGAGGTTGCCGATCGCGTGATCTTCATCGAAAACGGGCGCAACGCGCTGGAGGCGACGCCTGATGATCTGCGCGCGGATGAAAGCCTTGTGCATCGGTATGTAGGGGTTTGAGGGCGCGGGTGGCCTTTGCTGGCGGGCGCTGGCGGGCGCTTGCCCGAGCCGCAAGCGCCCCGGGCGAGGGGAATGCAATCATGCACGAAACACCCTATTGCCGCCGCATCTCCTCCAGCACCTCGCGCGCCGCATCCTCGCGCACGACACCCCGGGCAATGATCCTCTCCGCCACGGCGTCGATTTCGTCCCCTCTGGCGCCGACGGCGATCGCCACGTTGCGGGCGTGCAGGCCCATATGGCCGCGCTGGATGCCTTCGGTGGCCAATGCCCGGAGGGCCGAGAAATTCTGTACCAGACCCACCGCCGCCGTCACCCGCGCCAGACGGTCGGCGGTGGTGGCATCCATGATCTTCAATGCCATCTGCGCGGTTGGATGCGCCCGTGTTGCACCGCCGACAATACCCATTGCAAGGGGCAGTTCGATGACGCCGGAAAGATCGCCGGCCCTGGTCTTTTCCCAGCGCGACAGGGGGCCATAGCCCCCCTGGGCGGCAAATGCGTGGGCGCCTGCCTCGAGCGCGCGGGTGTCGTTGCCGGTTGCCAGCGCCACGGCCGACACACCGTTCATGATGCCTTTGTTGTGGGTGGCCGCACGGTAAGGGTCGGCCGCGGCAAAGCGGTATGCCGCGATGATGCCCTCTACGGTGTCGGCCCCGATCACGCTGGCCGGCCAGACGGCGCGCGCCCGCACAAGACGCCTGTCGGCAAGGTTCGACAGGATCCGCAGCCCCACGCGCCCTCCTGTCCATTTTTCGACATGCGGCGCCAGTTTTTCGGCCATGGTGTTGACAGCGTTTGCCCCCATCGCGTCGCGCACGTCAACGATCAGGTGCAGCACCACCATGTCGGCGACAAGCCGCACCTCGATATCGACAAACCCGCCGCCCAGTTCCACCAGCATCGGGTCGCATTCGTTGCACAGACGTTTGATTTCGTCGTGTTTCTCATACAGACGCGCCCGTGCCCCGGCCGGGTCGGCGGTATCCGTCACCTGTATCTGCGCGATCATCCGTGGCGCGTCGGCCGAGGTAAATATGCCCCCCGCATCGCGGCAGGCCCGCGCGCCGTTGCACACGGCGGCAATCACGCTGCTTTCTTCGGTCGCCATGGGTACCAGAACGTCAAGGCTGTCAACAATCAGATTGGTGGCAATGCCCAGCGGCACGGCCATTACCCCGATCACGTTTTCCGACAGCATGCCGGCCAGATCGCCCTGGGCATCGGATGCCGCCCTGAAACGGGAAAGATCCTCGTCGCTCAGCCCTGTTTCGCGGGCGATACGCTCAAGACGTGCGTTTCGGTCGAGGTTGTGAAAACCGGGAATTCTGGAATTGGGCATCGGTTGATCCTTGTCCGGGTTGCATGGGTATGGAAATACACCATCGCCGCCCGGGTCAAGCCGCGCGCGAAAACATGGCTGGCGTAACGTCACGAAATATGGTTTGGGTATCGGCAAAATCGGGATTGGAACAGTGACAGAAAAAATCGCATTTCTGACAGGCATCACCGGACAGGACGGCAGCTATCTGGCCGAATTGTTGCTGGACAAGGGATACGAGGTTCACGCGATTCAGCGCCGGGCCAGCGTGTTCACCACGCCACGCATCGACCACCTGCTGGAACATCCGCGCCTGCATACCTATCATGGCGATCTTGCCGACAGCTCGAACCTGCATCGGCTGATCTCCGAGATCAACCCGACCGAGATCTACAACCTTGGCGCGCAGAGCCATGTCGGCGTCAGTTTCGAGGTGCCCGAATACACGGCCGAGGTCACCGGCATCGGCACCGTGCGCCTGCTGGACG
>CAZWXK010000008.1:0-69055 GCA_964637875.1 uncultured Rhodobacter sp. | reverse complement strand
ACCCGACCGACGGCTATATCAACCCCGCCGATGTGACCCAGGCCATGGCCAAGGGGGCGCGTCAACGCGGCGTTGAAATCATCCGCAGGCGACAGGTCAATTCCTATGAATGGACCGGCAGCGAATGGATTATCCGCGGCGTTGTCATGGCCGAACGCGGCAATTCGCTGGTCGAAACCGAGGAAAGCTTTGAAATTCATGCCGAGCATGTCGTCACCGCCACCGGCAACCACGCCCAGCGCACAGCCCGCCTGCTGGGCATCAAGATCCCTGCAATCCCGGTCGAGCACACCTATATCGTGACCGAACCCGACCCCGCGCTGGTCGAGTGGCGCAAATCCAACCCCGAACACCCGGTGATGCGCGACGCCGATGCCAGGAACTATATCCGCGAGGAACGCGGCGGCTGGATCGCCGGCTTTTACGAACGCGGCGCGCCGGCGCGCTTTCGCTTTGGCGTGCCCGACAGTTTCCGCGCCGATCTGTTCCAGCTGGATCTTGACCGGCTGGAACAGGAATACATGGGCATGATCCACCGCGTCCCCAGCGCCGAAACCGTGGGCCTCAAGGACGATTTCAACGGTCCGATCTGCTATACCCCCGACGGCAACCCGCTGGTCGGCCCGGCACCGGAGCTGCGCAACATGTGGCTGGCCGAGGGCTTTTCCTTCGGCATCACGGCCGCCGGCGGCACCGGCCATTACCTGGCGCAGATGATGGTCGAGGGCGAAGCCGAGATCGACATGGCCAGCCTCGACCCCAAGCGTTACGGCAAATGGATGACTACCGAATATGCCGTCACCAAGAACGAGGAATGCTATTCCCACGTCTATATCCTGCACCACCCCGACGAGGAACGCCCCGCCGCGCGCCCATTGCGAACATCGCCCGCATATGATCGTCAAAAGGCGCTTGGCGCGCAATTCGGCCAGGTCAATGGCTGGGAGCGGCCGAATTACTATGCTCCCACGGGCTTTGATGATGCGGCCGCACGCAGCTTTCGCCGCGGTGGCTGGTGGCAATATGCGGCGGCCGAGGCCCGCGCCATCCGCAACGGCGTCGGCCTGATCGACGCAACAGCATTTGCCAAACATGCCGTGCGCGGCCCCGGCGCGACCGCGTTTCTCGACGACTTTACCTGCAACCGTCTGCCGCGCATCGGCCGCATCAACCTGACCTATGCGCTGACATCGGCGGGCACCGTGCGCACCGAATACACCATCCTGCGTACGGCCGAGAATGACTATACCCTGATCAGCGCCGGCGCATGGCAGGAATATGACAGCGACTATTTGCGCAAGGCGGCCGAGGATTTCATGTCCGCAGGCGGGGCATGGGTGGATATCCACGATGTCACCAACCAGTGGGGCGTCTTTGCCATTGCCGGGCCGAAAACCCGCGACGTGCTGAATGAACTGCTGCGCGACGCCACCCCGGAAACCGCACTTTCAAACAAACGCTTCCCCTGGCTCGGCCTGCGCGATATCGAACTGGGCATGTGCCCCGTGCGCGCTGTGCGTGTCGCCTATACGGGCGAGCTGGGCTGGGAGCTGCACCACCCGATCGAGATGCAGAACTATCTATGGGACAAGCTGTTCGAGGCGGGCGCGGCACATGGCCTCAAACCCGTCGGCGCGCGCGCTCAGAACTGGCTGCGTCAGGAAAAATCCTATCGCGCCTTCGGCACCGAACTGGGCCGCGACGCCACCCCGCTCGAGGCCGGGCTCGACCGTTTTGTCGATCTCGACAAGGATTTCCACGGCAAGCAGGCGATGCTCAAGACCGGCATCCGCGCGCGCTGTGTGACGCTGTTGATCGACGGCCCCGACGACGCCGATCCCTGGGGGCGCGAGGCGCTGTATGACGGCGACAACATGGTTGGCCGCCTGACCTCGGGCGGCTATTCGGTGGCGTTCGGCAAATCTATCGGCATGGGCTATGTCAGGCCCGATCTCGCCGCGCCGGGGCAGAAACTGAAGGTCAGGATGTTCGACCAGCTATGGGATGCCGAAATCACCGTGGATTCCCCTCACGACCCCAAAAACGAGCGCATCCGAAAAGACGGCTGAACAGGTCTTCTTCTTTGCCCCAATACGCCCGCCGGAGGCACGGTGCCGCGCAAGCGGCGCCGTTCAGCCCCTCACGCCCAAAGCCCGCGCAAACAAGGCTTGGTCCACATTGCCGCCGGAAACCACCGCGATCACATCGCCCTCGGGCAGCGCCCGCGCATGGAACAACGCCGCGGCCAGTGCTACCGCGCCGCCCGGTTCAACCACAATGCGCAGCCGCTCGAATGCCAGCGCCATCGCGCGCAGCACATCGCCCTCGGTGACCGCAAACCCCGGCTGGCAGAGGCGCTGCATGATCGGGAGTGTTACTTCGCCCGGGCTGGGCGTGATGATGGCATCGCAGATCGAGCCACCACGCCTTGCGTTCACCTTGCGCCGGCCCGAGCGCAGTGAACGGTTGGTGTCGTCAAACCCCTCGGGCTCGCACGGGCGCACGACCATATCAGGCGCGCGCGCCTCAAGCGCCACCGCAATACCCGAGGTGAGCCCGCCACCGCCACACGGCACCAGAACCTGTGCCGTGCCGATCCCGCGCTCGCCAGCCTGTGCCGCAATTTCCATCCCGACCGCCCCTTGCCCGGCAACCACCAGCGGGTTGTCGAACGGCTTGACCAGCGTCAGGCCCCGTTCTGCCGCAAGCCGCGCGCCTATTTCATCGCGGTCATCGGTTTCACGATCATGCAGCACCACCTCGGCCCCCAGCGCGCGGGTATTCTCGATCTTCACGCGCGGGGCGTCCGACGGCATCAGGATCACCGCCCGCACCCCGTGCATCCGGGCCGCCAGCGCCACGCCCTGTGCGTGGTTGCCCGATGAATAGGCGATCACCCCGCAGGCACGCGCGTCCACCCCCATTCCCGACAGCGCCGACCATGCGCCGCGAAACTTGAAACTGCCGGTATGTTGCAGGCATTCGGGTTTCACAAACACCCGCCGGCCTGCGATCTCGTCCAGAAAGGGCGACGACAGCAGCGGCGTTTGACGCACGACACCCTGCGCACGCTGCGCCGCCGCCTCGATCATCGTGATGTCGGTCATGCGGTGCTTGCCAGAAACGCGTCGATCACCAGCAGGCTTTCATATTCGTCCAGCAACGGGATATGACCGCGATCCATGACCTCGGCAAAGATGATGTCGGGTCGGCGTTCCATCATGCGTTCGACCGCAGCCCCGGACAAAAGCCTTGAATTCTCGCCCCGCAGCAGCGCAACCGGCAACCCCTTCATCGCATCGAACAGCGGCCACATGTCCACCTCGGGGCCATTCAACGTGGCCTCGGTCGTGATGCGCAGCGCCGGGTCATAACGGTTGACCAGGCCGTCGGGCGTCTGGCGCCACTGGCGCACGGCTTCGATGGCCCAGCGCTCGGGGATGATGTCGTCAAAACCGGGCATCTCGTCAGGCAGCTTGGCCGCCGCTTCCAGATAATCGCGCCAGGGCGGGTTGCGGCCCACATAGCCGGCTATGCGTGAAAGATCGCTGCGGTCAAGTTCCGGGCCGACATCGTTCAGCAGCACTCCGGTGATCCGGTCCTTGGCGGTTGCGGCCAGAAACATGCCGATGATCCCGCCGCGAGACGAACCGATGATCGCGGCCTTTTCGATGCCCAGGTGATCGAGCAGCTCGACCGCATCGCGTGCCTCGACCGGCACGGTATAGTTCTGCGGGTTCGGGTCCCAGTCGGATTCGCCCCGGCCGCGGTAATCCATGCGGATCAGCCGCGCGCCCTTGATATAAGGCAGCATGTCATCGAAATCGCGATGGGTGCGGGTCAGCCCGGCAAGGCACAGAACGGCCTGCCCCTCGCCGTCATCCTCATAGGCAAGGGACAGGCCGTCGGATGTGGTAAATCGCTTCATTTCACACCTTTTGCAATTTCGGGAATGGTGGTGAGGTCGCCCACGATCACCTGTGGTCGCCAGGGCAGGCGGTCAAGGGGCTCGCCCGCGCGGTTGGCCCAGGCCGTGTAAAACCCGTTGCCAGCCGCCGCACAGGCATCCCAGCAGTTGGACGATACGAACAACACCTCGGCAGGGGAACAGCCGAATCGTTCCGTCACCATGTCGTAAACCGATTTGTGGGGCTTGAAGACGCCCACATCCTCGACGCTCAGGACATCGTCCAGAACATCGCCAATTCCGGCCGATTTCACCGCCCCCGCCAGCATGTCGGGCGAGCCATTCGACAGGATTGCGGTGTTCATCCCCATATCCCGCAGCGCGGCCAGCATTGCGGGCACCTCGGCATAGGCGGACAGTTCCCAGTACAGCGCCAGCAGGCGTTCGCGCAGCTCGGCATCGCCTTTCAGACCGGTTGCTTCAAGGGCATAGTCCAGCCCCTCTTGCGTTACGGTCCAGAAATCGGTGTGCGCATCGGCCAGTGCCCGCAGCCAGGTATATTGCAGCTGCTTGAGGCGCCAGATATTCGCCAGCTCTTGCCACTTGGCGGCCAGCGCCTTGCGCCCCGGCTCGGCCGCGCATTCGCGGGCAGCGGCGGAAACGTCGAACAGCGTTCCGTAGGCATCGAATATGCAGGTGGTGATGGGCATGGGCGGTTCCTCCTCGGGGGCAGCCTGCCACAGAGAGACCCCCTGTTGTAGCCCATTTTCACCGAACGTTACGACGCTGTACCGGCCATGCCCCTTGCTGCGGCTTGCAAATGGACAGGCCGGTTTCCCGGGCCGGGCCATCACCCATGGAAATCCCGGATCGTCTGCACCATGAGCTCGACATTGCCGGGGTCCGCATCCGGGGTGATGCCGTGACCAAGGTTGAAAACATGCGGGCCGCCGGAAAACGCCCGCAGGATGCGTCGTGTTTCGGCCACGAGGTCGCCCCCCCCGGTTATCATGTGCGCGGGGTCCAGATTGCCCTGCACACAACCATCGACCTGCACATGCCGCGCGGCCCAGTCGGCATCGACCGAATTGTCCAGCGCCACGCAATCGGCACCCGTCGCCCTGGCAAAGCCGACATATTTTTCGCCCGCCTCCCGGGGAAAGGCGATGACGGGTATGCCCGGATGCCGTTCTTTCAACGCGCTGACGATCTGCCGCGTCGGGGTAACTGCGTAGCGATCGAATTCCTCTCCCTTCAGGGATCCGGCCCAGCTGTCGAACAGCTTGACAACCTCGGCGCCCGCTTCGATCTGCGCCGACAGATAGGCGATGGTCGCATCCGTCAGACGCCCGAGCAACGCATCAAAGGTATCGCGATCCTCGCGCATCAGGCGATGCGCCGGGCCCTGGTCGGGCGTGCCGCGCCCGGCAATCATGTAGGTCGCCACCGTCCACGGCGCACCCGCAAAACCGATGAGGGCCGTCTGCCCCGGCAGTTCCCTGGCAAGGATGCGGATGGTTTCGTAGACCGGGGCAAGATGGTCATGGATCTCATCGGCTGGTTTCAGTCGCGCAACTTCATCAGGGGTCGTGCTGGTTGACAGGCGCGGGCCTTCGCCGGTTTCAAACCACAGATCCACCCCCAGCGCCTGTGGCAACAGCAGAATATCGGCAAACACGATAGCCGCGTCGAAACCATAGCGCCGGATCGGTTGCAATGTGACCTCGGCAGCCAGCTCGGAATTGTAGCACAGCGACAGGAAATCGCCCGCCTCGGCGCGTGTCGCGCGGTATTCCGGCAGATAGCGTCCCGCCTGGCGCATCATCCAGACCGGCGGAGTTGGCAGGATTTCCCCCTTCAACGCACGCAGCAACAGTTTTTCGCCCATCTCCTGCCCCTTCTTCCGGTTCTTGATTTCGCCCATGTCGGCCCCCTCCTCACGCCTCGGGCGCGGGATGTCAATGTGTCACCCGGCATCATGGCGGCTTTGCCATTGTCAGTACGGGATTGTGCCGCTACATCGGGGGTCATGCAACCGCTATGGCCAAATACCGCTTCACCCCTGCGCATCGGCACGCGCGGCTCGCCGCTGGCGCTGGCGCAGGCCTACGAGACCCGTCGCCGTCTGATGGAAATGCACGGCTTTTCCGAGGACATGTTCGAGATCGTTGTCATCAAGACGACCGGCGATCGCATCCAGAACAGACCGCTGAGCGAGGTTGGCGGCAAGGGCCTGTTCACCAGGGAAATCGAGGACGCCCTGCTGGCCGGCCGTATCGACATCGCGGTTCATTCGATGAAGGACATGCCCGTTGACCAGCCCAAGGGACTGGTGCTGGACTGTTTCCTGCCGCGCGAGGATGTGCGCGATGCCTTCCTGTCCCCGCGGTTCGAGCGCCTGACAGACCTGCCGCCCGGGGCACGGGTCGGCACCAGCAGCCTGCGGCGCAAGGCGCAGATCCTCTATCGCCGTCCTGACCTTAAGGTTGTTGAATTTCGCGGAAATGTGCAGACACGGCTGAAGAAACTGGAAGACGGCGTTGCCGACTGCACCTTTCTGGCCATGGCAGGGCTGAACCGCCTGGGCATGGAAGAGGCCGCCCGCGCGCCCGTGGCGGTCAGCGAGATGCTGCCCGCCATCGCCCAGGGCGCCATCGGCATCGAGCGGCGTGGCGCCGATGAAAAGCTGCGCGAGCTGCTGATGCCGATCCATGATTTTCCCACCGGTTATCGGCTGGACGCCGAGCGCGCCTTTCTGCGCGGTCTGGACGGCTCGTGCCAGATGCCGATCGGAGGCCTGGCAAGCCTGCATGACGAGACCATCCACATTCGCGGGGAGATCCTGCGACCCGACGGTTCCGAATGTCTGGCACACGAGCTGCGCGGCCCGATCGACGACGCCGCCGAACTGGGGGCCGAGCTGGCCCGCATCCTGCTCGGGGATGCAGGTCCGTATTTCTTTGACTGATCTCCATGTCGGGGCGTGGGTGCCCCGACGGTGCCCCGGCCCGGGATTGCGCCCGGCTATGCGCCGGCCCGGCCTCAGTTTCCGGCACTTTCCATCCGGCGGCGGGACAGGACCTCTTCCAGCCAGCCGCGTTTCATCTCGGGAACCGAGGCCAGAAGCAGATCGGTATAATCGTCGAAAGGCGGGGCCAGGACCTGGCTCTTGGGGCCATATCGAACCAGCGTCCCGCGATACATCACGGCAATGCTGTCGGCGATGGCCCTGACGGTTGCCAGATCGTGGGTAATGAACAGATAGGCCACCCCCTCGCGCTCCTGCAGCCTCAGCAACAATTTGAGGATACCGTCGGCAACCAGCGGATCCAGCGCGCTGGTCACCTCGTCACAGATGATTACGCGCGGTCTGGCGGCCAGGGCACGCGCGATGCAGACACGCTGTTTCTGCCCGCCCGACAGCTCGGCCGGGTAGCGGTCGATGAATTCGGGGCCCATTTCGATGTCGTTCAGCAATTCGAGCACACGATCGCGCCGCGCACGCCCCCTGAGGCCGAAATAGAATTCCAGCGGCCGTCCGATGATCGTGCCCACCGTCTGGCGAGGGTTCATGGCGACATCGGCCATCTGATAGATCATCTGCAACTGGCGCAGGTCATCCTTGCTGCGGCCATTCAGCGAGGGTGACAATTCGCGGCCAAGAAACGTGACATCGCCGGCAAGGGGGGGCAACAACCCGGTGATAACCCGCGCAAGGGTCGATTTTCCCGACCCGCTCTCACCGACGATGGCCAGGGTCTGACCGGGGTGCAGTTCGACCGACACGTCATCCAGCACCCGTTCCCCCTTTCCGTAGCGTGCCGAAACATTGCGGCAACGCAGTACGGGGTTGTCGGTCGGGGTTTGCTCGTCATGCTCGATCGAGCGAACCGAAACCAGCGCATGCGTGTATTCCTCGTGCGGGGCATTGATGATCTGGTCAGTGCTGCCATGTTCGACCGTCTTCCCGTTGCGCAAGACCATGATGTCATCCGAGACCTGCGCCACCACCGCCAGATCATGCGTGATGTACATCGCAGCAACGCCGGTTTCGCGAATCGCCTTCTTGATGGCGGCAAGAACATCGATCTGCGTGGTCACATCCAGTGCGGTCGTCGGCTCGTCGAATATGATCAGATCGGGTTCGGGCACCAGCGCCATGACCGTCATGGCGCGCTGCAACTGCCCGCCCGAGACCTGATGCGGGTAACGGTGGCCGAAATGTTCCGGGTCGGGCAGACCCAGTTCGGAAAACAGGTGCACCGCGCGCGCGACCAGGGCCCGACGCGAACCTGTACCATGTTCAAGCCCGGCCTCGATGATCTGCTCCATCAGCCGCGTGGCCGGGTTGAACGATGCCGCCGCGGATTGCGACACGTAGGTGACCTCGCGCCCACGCAGGCGGCGCAGCTCACGCAGTCCGCCGCTCAGAATGTTTCGCCCGTTCAGCCAGACCTCACCCGACAGACGTATCGCGCCACGTCCATATCCCATGGCCGCCAGCCCGATCGTCGATTTTCCCGCGCCGCTTTCACCGATCAGGCCCAGGACGCGCCCCTTTTCCAGGCTCAGCGAGACGTCATCCGCAATCACGATATCGCGGGGTTTTTCTCCCGGCGCCTGCACGGTCGCCTCGACATGCAGGTGGCGAATGTCCAGCAGGCGATCAGTCACCGCGCCCTCCTTTCAGGTCCGAGGTGCGGTTCAGCACCCAGTCCGCGACCAGATTGACCGAAATCGCCAGAACGGAAATCGCCGCAGCCGGGTACAGCGCCGCGTTGATGCCGAAAACGATGCCGTCCTTGTTTTCCTTGACCATCCCTCCCCAGTCCGAGGCCGGCGGTTGCACCCCAAGACCCAGAAAGGAAAGCGTCGAAAGGAACAGCACCGCAAAGATGAATCTCAACCCCAGCTCGGCCACCAGCGGCGACAGCGCGTTGGGCAGGATCTCGCGAAAGATGATCCAGATACGTCCCTCGCCCCGCAACCGGGCGGATTCGACAAAATCCATGACGTTGATGTCCACCGCCACGGCGCGGGCAAGGCGAAAGACCCGTGTCGAATCCAGCAATCCCATCACCACGATCAGAACCGGCAAGGTCACCGGCATTACCGACAGCACGACCAGCGCAAAGATCAGCGACGGAATGGCCATCAGCAGGTCGATCAGCCGCGACATCACCTGATCGACCCAACCGCCGATCACCGCCGCCGAAAACCCCAGAAATGCGCCGAGGGAAAACGAAAGCGTCGTTGCCAGCGTGGCGATGAAAATCGTCGTACGGCCCCCGTAGATCAACCGGGTCAACAGGTCGCGTCCGATATTGTCCGTTCCCAGCCAATGCGCAGCCGAGGCGGGTTCCCATACATCGCCGACGATCTCGGCCATGCCATAGGGGGCGATCAGTGGCGCAAGGATCGCCGCCAGGAAAATGGCGGCAGTCACGACCAACCCGATCATGGCGGAAAGCGGCATCCTCATTTGGGGTGCCTCAGGCGCGGGTTGGACAGAATCGCAACAACATCTGCGATCAGGTTCAACCCGATATATACCGCGGCAAAGATCAGCCCGGTTGCCTGCACCACCGGAACATCGCGCTTGGCGACATGATCGACCAGATACTGCCCCATGCCGGGATAGACGAATATCACCTCGACCACGACCACACCGACGACGAGATAGGCCAGGTTGATCATCACCACATTGACGATCGGCGAAATGGCGTTGGGAAGGGCATGCCGGATGATGATCCTGAAGGCCGACAGACCCTTGAGTTCGGCGGTCTCGATATAGGCCGATTGCATGACGTTCAGTATCGCCGCCCGCGTCATGCGCATCATGTGGGCGAGAACCACCAGCGTCAGCACCGCAACAGGCAGGGCAATCGCCCTCAACCTGTCAAGCAGGGCCATGCCGTCATAGACGGTGGCCAGTGACGGAAACCACTGGTGGCGCGCCGAGAAATAGTAGATCAGGACATAGCCGATAAAGAATTCGGGCAGCGATATCGACGCGAGGCTGAGCATCGATATCAGCCTGTCCGGCCAACGGTTGCGATAGCGCACCGACACCAGCCCCAGCGTGATCGCAAGCGGCACCGCAACAACGGCCGCCCAGAACGCCAGAAAGAGCGTGTTGCCCAGGCGCCTGCCGATCTGCGTCGCGATATCCTGACCGTTTGAGAGCGCGGTCCCCAGATCACCATGCAGCACCCCCCAGAGCCAGCGGAAATACCGAACATATGCGGGATCGTCCAACCCCAGGTCACGGCGCAGATTCGCCAGGGCCGTCGGGGTTGCCGATTGTCCCAGTATGCTCTGGGCAACATCCCCGGGCAGGATCTGCGTGCCGGCAAAGATCAGCACCGACACCGCCAGCAGCAGCAGCAAGCCCAGCGCAATGCGCTGGGCAACCAGTTTCAGAACCATCGGCATGGCCAATCAGGCTTTGCGCCAGCACTTTGCCAGAGCCATGCTGTTCATCTGCTCTCCATTGGGATCATCCACCCATCCACCGACCTTGTTGCTGGTTGCGTCGATGAAATCGTTGAACATCGGCGCGATCAGCCCGCCGTCGTTGCGCACCATGAGCGCTGCCTCGCGGTACAGGGCCTTGCGCTTGACCGGGTCCAGCTCGCCGCGTGCCTCGAGGATGATCTTGTCGAAATCGGGGCGGAAGAAACGGGTATCGTTCCAGTCCGAGGTCGACAGATAGGCGGTCGAATACATCTGGTCCTGCACGGGTCGGCCGCTCCAGTACGATGCGGCAAAGGGCTTCTTGTTCCAGACCTCGGACCAGTATCCGTCGCCTGGCTCGCGCTTGATTTCCAGCGTGATGCCGGCAGCCTTGGCACTCTGCTGGAACAGCTGTGCCGCATCGACGGCCCCTGGAAAGGCCACATCGGACGTGCGCAGCAGGATCGAACCGGAATGACCCGATTTCCTGTAATGGAATGCTGCCTTTTCGGGGTCGTATTCACGCTGGGGAATATCGTCCGGAAACAGAGGATAGGCGGCGTTGATCGGGAAATCGTTACCCACCGATCCGTATCCCTGAAGGATCTTGTCCACCATTTCCTTGCGGTTGATGGCCAGCTTCAGCGCAAGGCGCAGGTGGTTGTTGTCGAAAGGCGCCGTGTTCACATGCATGACGAACACGTAATGGCCCCGTCCCGAGACGTTCTGAACCGAAACGCCGGGAATGCGTTTCACCAGCTTGACGACCTTGGGCTCGACCCGGTTGATCATGTCCACCTGGCCCGACTGCAGGGCCGAAAGGCGCGCCGTGGCATCGTTGATCACCACCACCTCGACCTGATCGGCATGGCCACGATTGTCGGCATCCCAGTAGTTTTCGAACCTGGTTCCGACATGGCGCACCCCGGGCTGGTTTTCGGCCACGCGGTAGGGGCCTGTCCCGATGCCCGCATCAGGCTTGTCCACACCGCCGCCCGGCTGGATCATCAGGTGATAATCGGCCATCAAATAGGGCAGGTCGGCATTGGCCCGATCCAGTGTCAGAACGACATAGTCGCCGTCGGCCTTCATGTCGGTGATACCCTTGACGATGCCCAGGGCGCCCGATTTGGAATTCTTGTCGGAATGCCGCCGCAACGTGGCCACGACATCCTGTGCGGTGACCGTCTTGCCGTTGTGAAATTCGACCCCCTTGCGAACCTTGAAGGTCCATACCTTGGCGTCAGGGGATGCTTCGACGCTTTCGGCAATGCGGAATTCGATTTCGCCCCTGGGGCTGACATCGACCAGCGGTTCGGCCCAGGTACGGCCGAACTCGATCGGCACGCTCGAGGCCCAGGTCGCCGGGTCGAGGCTGTTGGTGCTTTCCCCGCCCTGCAGGCCCGCGCGCAGAGTGCCCCCCTTCATCGCCCCCGCGGCCTTTACCGCGCCGGCGAGAATGGTGTTGGCCATGCCCGCGGATATGCCCAGCGCCGCCGCGCGCCCCATAAAGGCCCGTCGGCCCATGAGACCACGCGCAACCTTGTCACCCAGATATTTCAGTTCTCCGGTCATGAATCCAAACTCCCTGTTGTGGGGGCCGTCCCATCGGCCCTCCGATTCTGCCACCGTCAGGATATGCGGGTTTGCATGTCGGTCGCAACGGTGGTTCTCGGCTGACTGCGGTTCAAACCCGCCTATGCCCGCCCGCGCGCGACCGGCGCATGCAATATTTCGTGATTTTCGTCGCGAATAGCCGGATATCACCCCCATTCCCCATTGACGCCGCAAAAAGGCCCGAATCCCTGCACATCACTTAACATCGCAAGCAGCACCCGCTTTGTCTGGAGGAAGGGATGAGAATTCTCGCGGTTGACGACGATATCCATATCCTGGAAATTCTGGAGGCCCTGTTGACCGATGCCGGCTATGACGAGGTGACGACCACGCCCTCGCCGCTGGAGGCCCTGGAAATGGCGGAACAGGGCGACCGTCAGTTCGACTGTCTGTTGCTGGACATCCAGATGCCTGAAATGGATGGCATCACCCTGTGCGACAGGCTGCGACGCATCAAGGCCTATGCCGAGGTGCCGATCGTCATGCTGACGGCAATGGCCGAACGGGCATATGTCGAACGCGCATTCATGGCTGGTGCGACGGATTACCTGACCAAGCCCTTCGATGTCTTTGAAATCACGGCGCGGCTGCGTGTTGCGGCCAAGCTGTGCGAGGCCAGTGAAGAGGCGCGCATTGCCGCCGAACCGCCCCGGCCCCGCCATTACAGCTCGCGCCGCAGCAAGGCCGATGGATCCTCACTGTCGCGCCAGGAACTGGTCGATCTGTTCGCCGACGAGTTCAAGAAGAGAAGCCTTCTGAAAAAGGCTGGCTGAGCGCGGCAAAAGGGCGTGGTTTTCGGCGCGGCCCAGCCGTTCGCGCAGCTGGCACCCTGTCGGAACGGGTCCGTGCCCCTGGACGGTTGAAGAACCGTATCCGCACGGTGTAAGGGCATGTGGCCGGCCGAGCGTAGAGGTCGGCGCGCCAAGATAACGCCCACACCCACAGGAGCCGCCCGGGCGATGCCGCACAGTCTCGACCAGATCCTGCCCTCGCTCGAGGCGCTTGGCCTGTGGTCCTACTGGATCATAGGTGCGGCCTCGATGCTCGAGGCATTCTTTGCCACCGGGGCCTTTGTTCCCGGCACTCTGGTCGTCGATGCCGGCGGCATGCTGGTTCAACAGGGCGCGCTGGATTTCATCGACCTGCTGTGGTTTGTCGCCATCGGCTCGATCCTGGGGGCCGAGGCGGGCTATTGGGTCGGGCGCCTTGCCCGGCACTATCTGAAGGAACGCTGGCAACCCGAGAAATCGCCCAGCTATCGCCGGGCCGAACAGCTCTTTGCGCGCCGAGGCGGACTGGCCCTGGTGATCGGGCGCTTTCTGGGGCCATTGTCGGGCCTTGTACCGCTGGCGGCCGCGCTTTCGGGTATGGAGAGGAGACGTTTCCTGATCTGGAACATCGTCAGCGGTGTTCCCTACGCCATCGGGCATGTGGCCTTTGGCTATTTCCTGGGCGATGTGATCACGCGCCTGGGCCCGTTTGCGACACGGCTGGTCCTGTTCGCGGCCGCGGTGGCGGCAGTCATTGCCCTGCTGTGGTGGCTGATCATCCGGATTGAGCGCCTGTTGCCATTTGTCCTGTCAGTGACCCGTTCGATCATCGGCGCGGTTGCCGAGAACCCGGACATTCGCGCCTGGGCCGCGCGCCACCCCCGTCTTGCCGGTCTGATCGGATCGCGGCTCGACATGCACCGCTTTGGCGGCCTGACGGCAACCTTGCTGGCGCTGGTGATGATCTATATTTTCGTGATCTGGCTGGGTGTGGTGCTGGATTTCCTGATGTCGCGCGGGGTCGTGCAGATCGACATGCGCCTGGCCGAGCTGATCCATGCCTTCTGGTCACCGGCCCTGCTGAGGTTCTTTGCCCATGTCACCGCCCTTGGCGACTGGCGCGTGGTCACACCGCTGCTGCTGGCGGTTCTGGGCCTGTTGTATCTGCGCCGCCGCGCCGACCTGGCCCTGGGGCTGGGCAGCGCCCTCGTGGGCAACCTGGCCTCGGTCTGGCTGCTCAAGCGGATTTTCGACCGTCCGCGCCCGGAACTTGCCTATTTCGTCGAAACCTCGGGCAGCTTTCCCTCGGGCCATGCCGCCATTTCGATCGCATTCTATGGCATGCTGTTTTATATCGCGCTGCGCCTGAAACGCCTGGGGCCGATTTCGGCGGCGCTGCTGGCGGCAACCCTGGCATTCATGGTGGGCCTCAGCCGGGTATATCTGATCGAGCATTACCTGAGCGATGTCCTGAATGGCTGGCTTGTCGGTGCGCTGTGGCTGGTGGTCGGAATCAGCATCGCCGAATGGTGGCGGGATTCACACCCCACGACGGGAAAGGCGGTCGCTGCTGTTGGCCGGCGCATTATCCTGCCGATTGCTGCCGGCCTTGTCGTGGTCTCGGGCTGGACCGTGCTGTCCTATGACAAGACGCTGAATCTGCCCCGCACACCGCCCCCGGCCGAGACCGTTGCCGATATCGGCAATCTGTTCTCGACCGGCCGGCTTGCGGGTGTCACCGAAACCTTGACCGGCCGAACGATCGGCCCCATCAACGTGATCGTGGTGGCACGCGACCGGCAGGCACTTGAAACCGCCCTTGCCCGGGCGGGATGGGTGGCAGTGGCCAGGCCCGGAATCGTTTCGCTGGGGCGGACGGTGTTGGCCGGATGGCTGGGAAATTTCGGGGAAAACGCGCCGGTTGCACCCTTTTTCTGGCAGGGCAGACCCAATGATCTGGCCTTTCGCAGGACCGGGCCGGGAACGGCCGCAAGGCAGGCAACCCGGCGACGGCACCATGCGCGTATCTGGGAAACCCCTTTTCACACCGTATCCGGGGAAAGGATATTCACGGTGGCAGCAAGTTTCGACAAGGGTCTTGGCTGGGGCCTGTCGCGCCTGATCGCACCCGATGTCGACGCCGAGCGCGCGCTGCTGGTCAATGATCTGTCTGCCGCGGGCATGGTTGGGAAACGTGGCACGCTCAGGATCGCGCCGCCAAGGCCGATCGACGCGCTGCCCGAGGGAACGTGGTTCTCTGATGGCAAGGCGGCGCTGGTCAGGCTGCGCTGAACCCCCGCTGCCGGATGAGCTGCGCAAGACCCGAAAAGAAAATGGGCCGCTGCGAGGGCGGCCCATTTTTTTCGGTATGATGTCCCGATCAGAACGTGGTCGAGATCTTCTGGTTCGACAGCTGCTTGCTGATGTCGCCCGACAGGTTCTTGACGCCACCCGACACGGTGGCCAGAACGGCGATGCCCAGGCCGACGATGGCGGCGGTCAGCACGACCCAGTCAACGGTCACGGCACCGGATTCATCATTCTTGAAGTTCTTGAACAGTTTCATTTTGTTGCCCTCCTTCCAGGCTTGTTGCTCAGTTGGTTTTCTGAATGAGCGAAGTGCGTTGAAATCCTTCCCCACCACGTCGCCTCTTCATGACCATCAAGCTGCCGGGCAAATGTGCCGAAAATTTGATGAAACAATGGATTTAATTTGCTAATTCTGTTGCCGGATTCTGAAACAGTCGCATCCGTGTACAAGCGCGTTTCACGCCATTGGCCACCAGGCCTGTCTTGCGGGATCAGGCGTCGAGAAACCTGATATCGTCGCGCTCCAGTGCGACGGCGGTCAGGCGCCCGGTCGCATAGGCGCCGGTATCGATGGAAATCCGACCATCGCGTGCGCGGGCTGCATCCACCACCGTGTGGCCATGAACCACCCAGATGCCATCCTGCCGTGGCTGCGCATGAAAGGCGGGGTGTCCCCACAGCAATGTCTTTTCGTCCTGCTCATCCGCCGGCAGGCGCGGATCGGCCCCGGCATGGGCGACCATGATGTTCCCGCTGTGGAAAAATGTCCTCAACCCCCTCAGCCATGCTTCCAGATCGCCCATTGCGGCCCGCAGCTGGTCGCGGATGCGTTTCATCGCGTCGCCGCTGGCGGTTTCGGTCACCCCCCCCACACCAAAGCTGGCCAGCGTCTGCAACCCGCCATTCCTGATCCAGCGCCGGCCCGCGCCTTCGGGGTCATCCAGAAACTCCAGCAGCATGGCCTCGTGATTTCCCTTCAGGCAGACGACATGATCGGACGCATCCAGCGCGGCAAGGCGGCGCAGGACGGCGGCGCTTGCCTCGCCCCGATCCACATAGTCCCCCACCAGCACCAAGTCATGCGGCTTGCCATCGGCATCCCTACTGATCCGTTCCAGCAGCTGCGCCAGCAGATCGTCGCGACCGTGGATATCGCCAATCGCATAGAGCGGGCGTTTCGGGGCGGGCCGCGCCGTGAATGGCGCAGGCGGATCCTCGGGGGGTTTTCTGCGGAAAAGACGCGAAAACAGGTTCATGGGGCCAGACGAATACATTTGATCGACTCGGGCCAATATGCCACGCCTCCAACCTGAACGGTAGGCGCGAAAATGGATTTGCCGCCCGTCCTGCCCCGCAAATCCATCACATCGGCGCGAGTCATCAGGCCGGGCCTCAAACCCATTTCGCCATCGGCGGCAAGCTCATCAACACGGCGTCGGCGTCGTGCCCGGTCGCCAGCCCGAACCGCGTGCCCCGATCATAGACAAGATTGTATTCGGCATAGAGCCCGCGGTGAATCAACTGCCTGTCCTTGTCGGCATCATTCCATGGCATCGACCGGCGACGCCTTGTGATCGGCTCGAAAGCCGGCAGAAAGGCGCGTCCCACGTCCTGGATAAAGGCAAAATCGGCCTCCCAGTCACCAGTATTGTGATCATCCAGGAAAATGCCGCCAACGCCACGCGCACGCCCCCGATGGGGCACAAAGAAATATTCATCGGCCCATTTCCTGAAACGGGGATAATATTCGGGGTCGTGCCGGTCGCAGTACTCCTTGAGCACGGTGTGGAAATGGGTGGTGTCCTCGTCATACTCGATGCAGGGGTTCAGGTCGCTCCCCCCCCCGAACCACCAGGCGCCGGGGGTCCAGAACATGCGGGTGTTCATGTGCACGGCAGGGCAATGCGGGTTCTGCATATGGGCCACCAACGAGATGCCCGAGGCCCAGAACCGCGGATCATCCTCGATCCCCGGCACCCCGCGCGCAGCCATTGCCTGGCGCGCGGCCTCGCCCAGACGGCCATGGACGGTCGAAACATTGACCCCCACCTTTTCGAATACGCGCCCGCCGCGCATGACCGACATCAGTCCGCCGCCCGCATCCGAGCCGTCATCGGAAATGCGCTTGGTCTCGCGAACCTCGAATCTTCCGGGGCCGTGCCGGACCGGTGAGCCGGTGCTCGGCCCGGCCTCGATCTGCTCGAACGCGGCAACGATTTCGTCCCGCAGGCGGCGAAACCAGCTGGCCGCGCGGCTTTTGCGCCTTTCCATGGTATCGCCGGTATCGAGGCTGTCGTTTTCGGTCATTGTATCTCTTCCCTGTCATGCGGTTTTGTGCCCTTCTAATGCCATTGACCCGATCTGGCCATATCTGCCCGCAACAGGCACAGGAGTCCGAACATGAAAAGCAAGGTCGCCATCATCCAGACACCCCCGGTACTGCTCGATATCGAGGCTTCGATGGAGAGAGCCATCTCCGCCCTGCGAAAGGCCGCCGAGGCCGGTGCCAGGCTGGCCGTCTTTCCCGAGGCATATCTGCCGGGCTATCCGGCATGGGCCTGGCGCCTGCGTCCCGGCTCCGACATGCGTCTGTCGGTGACAATACACGAACGCCTGACCCGCAACGCCGTCGATATCGATGGGGGGGATCTGGCCCCGCTATGCAACGCCGCGCGCGATACCGGCATGACAGTTGTCATGGGCATGACGGAAATCGACTCGGAATTCAGCGGTGCGACCCTGTTCAATACGGTGGTTCTGATCGGCCCCGACGGCGCGGTCCTGAACCGCCACCGCAAGCTGATTCCCACCAACCCGGAACGCATGGTCTGGGGCCGGGGCGACGCGCGGGGCCTGCGCGTCGTGGATACCCCGGTCGGCAGGATCGGCATGCTGATCTGCTGGGAAAACTACATGCCCCTGTCGCGCTATGCCCTCTATGCGCAGCGGATGGAGATCCTGGTTTCCCCCACATGGGATTGCAGCGATCGCTGGCAGACCACGATGCGCCATATCGCAACCGAAGGGGGCTGCTGGGTGGTATCCCTGGCCACCGCCCTGAAAGGCGCCGACATCCCCGACGATTTTCCGGGCCGCACAGAACTGTTCGGCGACCCCGACGAATGGATCTGCGATGGCGATGCGATGCTCGTCGCGCCATTCTCGGCGGTACGTGCGGGACCGCTGCATCGCTCGGCGGACATCCTGTATGGAGAAATCGACACCGACAGGGTTGCCCTGGCTCGGCGCACGCTCGACGTGACCGGGCATTATTCGCGCCCCGACATATTCTCGTTGCATGTCGATCGGCGACCCATGCCGCCCGTGGAATTCGAGGACGACTGACCGATCCCGTTCCGGCCGAACCTTCCAGCGTGGGACGCGACACAGCGTCTCGGGGGGCGTTGCGCGCTTGATGTTGCAAGCATCCGGCACCGCGCCTAGGCTCGGGCCATCTTTGCCAAATGGAGCAAGACCATGAAGCCTCTGCGCATCCTTGCCGCCGCCCTGATCGTGTTGACATCGCTGCTCCCGGCCTCGGCGCAGCAGCGCCAAACCGGCTCGACCGACAGCATCAAAAAGATATATGGCATCGCGGTCGACCCCGCGACCAACGGCGGCACCGTTCTGATCGCCACGCAATACGGTCTGCTCAGGGCACGGCCGGACGGGCTTTCGGAACTTGTTCCCTCCCTCAAGGCAGCCGTGGTTTCGCTGGCAACCGATCCTGACGACCCGAATCACCTCTTTGCCTCGACTGTCGACAGCAAGGGCGCGCCAGGCAATCTGATGGAATCGACTGATGGGGGCATCACCTGGGCACCGGTCGAGGGCGCGAAACCCGTCATCGTCGGTGCCTTGTCCCTGAGCCGCATGAAACCCGGTCGCATGGTCGGGCTTGCCAGCAAGATCATGGTCAGCGATGACACGGGCAAAACCTGGCGCACGCTTGCCGCAACCCCGGACAAAACCTTTGCGGTCGCCCCCTCTCCCACCATCGCCGACAGAATCTATGCGGGAACCATGACCGGACTCATGGTCAGCGACGACAATGGCGCAACATGGCGTGATGCCGGGGCCGGGAATCAGCCGATCACCATGATCACCGGCCTTGCCGACGGCCGTCTGCTGGCCTTTGCCTATTCCCGGGGGCTGCTCGGCGCGCGGGAACCGGATCTGAAATGGACCCTGCTTGCAGAGGGCTTCGAAGATCGGTTCATGGTCGATCTGGCGCAAAACCCTCAGCGCCCGGACGAAGTTTTCGCAACCTTCGATACAGGCGCCATCCTGATGAGCCGAGATGGCGGACGCAAATGGATCAGCTTCGAGGGCAGCGACTGGGCCACCCCCGAGCATATCGCCAATGGCAAGAAGCTGTTTCAGCAGAATTGCCAGGCATGTCACGGAGTAAACGGGATCGGCGAAGCTCCGGGCAACCCCAGCGCAAAGGACAAATACGGCTTCAAGGCACCGGCCCTGAACAACGACGCCCACGCCTGGCACCACAGCGACCGGGGAATCTTTGCAACCATCAGCAAGGGCTCTCCGCGGAACCGGCGGATGGTCGCTTTCAGCATGCGCCTTTCGGATGACGAGATCCGCGACATCGTCGCCTATATCAAGACCTTGTGGAGTCTGCGCTCGCTGGCCTGCCAGGGCGCCCGGCACAGGGGGTGCCAATAGAATCCCCGGCATACGACATCGCGGCCATCCCCCGCAGCAGATTCTCCCGAAACCGTTCACATCTCGACCAACCATCCGGCAGGCGCGCGGCCCGCCGCCGCGTCATCCATTTCCCGCCATTTCCCGATCCTTGCCCTGAATTCACCGCTTCTTCTTTGCACCAATACTCTCGGGGGTGCGGGGGCAGACAGCCCCCGCCTGCGCGTCCAGACGCGCGTATTGGCCGAAATCGGTCAAACGAACAACATGTTGGGAACGCGCGTCTAGATGCGTATGACGACAACCCCGGCAACAATCAGCACCGCGGCCAGCAGCTTGCCACGGTCGGGTCGCTCGCGCAGCAGCACAAGACCCAGAAGAACCGCAAACAGGACCGAGCTCTCTCTCAACGCGGCCACCAGCGCAATGGGCGCGCGCGCCATCGCCCAGACGATGATCGCATATGCACCATAAGACGCGGCGCCCGCAACGATACCGGCGCGCCATGACGGCCAGTCACGGCTGACCACGACATGCCCCCGATGCCAGATCGCCCAGGTGGCAAACAGCATCCCGTCCAGAAGGAACATCCAGGCAACAAACTGCCCCGGCTGACCTGAAACCCGGGCACCGCTGCCATCGACCAGGGAATAGCCTGCGGTCATGCTGGCCGAAGCCAGTGCAAAGGGCAGCAATGCGCGCGATTCGCCATGGGCAAACACACCGCGCCCCATCAGCAGTATCCCTGCGCCAACCAGCAGGATCGCAACCACATCCCGCGACTGCAATCTCTCGCCCAGGATCAGAAAGCCGATGACGGCGACCAGCAAGGGCGCCGTCCCGCGCGCAATCGGATAGACCCGCGACAGATCTCCGCGTTCATAGGCGAGGGTCAGAAAGGCCTTGTAGGCCGAATGAAACACCATCGAAAACACCAGCCACGGCCACATCTCGCGCCCCGGAAAGGGCAGGGTCAGGGCTATCGCCAGCCCCATCAGCCCCTGTGCGCTGGACATCACGAACATGGCCCGCAACTTGTCCGAACCGACCTTGATGACCGCATTCCACGAGGCATGCAGAAAGGCCGCGAACAGGACGGCGGCAAAGACCCCGCCGCTCATGTCAACAGGCTGGCCGCGCCTTCGTGGCGCAAGAGGAAAACCTTGGTTTCCAACCCTCCGCGCCCCGAATACCCCCCAAGGGATGACGCGCCCACGACCCGATGGCAGGGAATGATGATCGGGACCGGATTTGCCCCGCAGGCACGCCCCACCGCCTGCGGCGAGGCTCCGACATAGGCGGCGATCTCGCCATAGCTGCGGGTGGTACCAAAATCGATCGAGAACATCGACTCCAGAACCGCATGCTGAAACGGCGTTGCCGGAAAGGAAAGCGGCAGATCGAAGCGCCTCAGCGCATGATCGAAATACGCCGTGACCTGGGCCTGGGCCTCGTTCAACAAGGGTGTGACACCCCATGCCGGTTGCCTGCCCCATGACAGACGGGTGACGACCTCGTCATCCCCGGCCACGGTCAGCCAACCGACAGGTGATTGAAATGACAGACTGCCCAACGGCCCCTCCCTGCGCGACCAGCAGATTACGGCGCGCGAGAGGCGGAATAAACCCCGAAATCGGGGCGGCGCTCAATCCTTGCGGAAATATTTCTTTTCGCGCGGCTTGCCATCCCAGCCCGGCTTGCCCCGGGGCTTGTCGTCATGACGCCTTGGCCCGCCTTCGCGTTCGCCCTTGGCCTGGGGACGTCCCTTGTCGGAACGGTCGTTTTCCCGGTGCTCCCATTTCTTGAGCAGCGCAGCCGCGAACCTGTCGCGCCCGATCTTGCCTTCGTGACACCAGACGCAGGAAACCATCTTGCCGTCGGTCTCTTCGACAGCCATTCTCATCGACCCGGCCGTCAGCACAACGAGATCACCTATTTCAAAACCAGACATCTGCACGACCTTCCTTGATATTGCGGGAAAAACCTCGGCCATGGCGAAAACCGCTGTCACGGGAATCATTCTGACCAGAGGCACTGATCCGCCTTTGCGGATGCGCCCCTATACAGGGCGGGGCGGCGCATTGTAACCCCGAATATGCCCCGAATGTGCATTGCGCCGGATTGCCCCGCACATGCCCCGGCGGCAGGAAAGCGGCATCAGGCCCGCAGTTTCTGTCGGCCATTTCGCCGACCACGGCCGTTATCGCGATCATCCCGGATTTCCGATGCGCCGGCCATCAGCTCGTCCACGAACTGGCTGAGCAGCTGATACCGACCCGAAACACCGGCCTTGCGATAGATCGCATTGCTCTGGGCCTTGACCGTACCCTCGGAAGTGTTGCGCAGCGCCGCGATTTCCTGCGTGGACAGACCCTTGACCGCAAACCAGGCGACATCGCGTTCGGCCGGGGTAAGGCCCCACTCTTCGAACCGTTCTTCCAGAAGCTCGGCAAATGCCCCGGACGCGGCGCGCAGCTGGTCGTTAAGGCGGCGCGACTGCGCCTGCGTCTTGACCAGCGCGATCGCACCCAGCACGACGCCCAGGATCAGACCGATGGCAGCACCGATTTCGATGAACTCGCGAAACTCCCACGCGATGGGGCGCGAACGCAGGCCGACATAACTGACAAAGATATCCCAGACGAAAAACGAGGCGCAGAGAAACTGCACCACGAAAACCGTGCGAATGAACCAGGGCTTGGTCAAGAGGCGATACCTTGTTACCCTTGTTGCCGACAAAGGGGATTATGGGCGGCGGATGCAGCCTGTGCAACAGGGCACATCATGCATCCGCTCCATCGGCCGGGAGGGGCAGCTGGCTGCCGCTGGGCCTGCTACCGGGCGACTGATGCGCCCGCGTCGTGCCGGGCTGTTGGCGCGCGCCGTACCACGCGGGCAGGCCTGGTTCAGTCATTGCTGTCACCACCGTCGCTACCGCCACCGTCACTGTCGCCGCCATCGCCCGAGCCGCCATCGCCCGAGCCGCCGTCCTGGCTGCCACCGTCCTGAAAACCACTTTGGGCCGTATCCTCGGGATTCAGAAGACCGGCGGGTTCCTCCTTCTTGCCCTTTTTCGCGTCCTCGTTCCGGTTGTCGTCACCGGGTTTTGTCGCCTCCCAATAGTCACGCAGTATCTCGCCCGAATTGGGGTTGAAGACAAGCTCGCGCTTGTAATCCTTGCTCTGGGCGGTGATGCGTACCCGGCCCAGCCATGTACGGTTGATCTTGAGGTCGCCGAATCCCTGCTGCTTGAGTTCGGAAACGAATCTCTGCTGAATCGCCGTCTGTCCGAATGCCGGAGCCGCACCGATTGCGGCGACAATGGCAATTGCCAGGATCGTTCTGCGTTTCATTGGTTGCGCCCTCCTTGTGGGGCCGTTCGGGTTTTGCCCGACCGCGACATGAACAATATCGCGGCCGGGCCTGTTTACTCAACCTCCCTTCCCCAGGGCGCGCAGGGTTTCACGCCCCCGTGAAGGAAAGGGCCTCTCGGCCCGACTGGTTACATCACTGCGCATCGCATGCGGGGCGAACGGAAATTTTCCGCCCCACATGCCACGCGGTTCCTGCCAGCCCGCACATGGCGCGGACCGTCACCTTGCCTCGATGGTCGTACTGCCCATCGCCTGATTGCCCGCCGTTTTCGTATCTCGGCTCACGGCGCGGCATGTGCCTGATTCTTCCATGTCGGCAGAATTGGGCATGGGCGCGCGCATCGCAATTGCCATGGGGGTTAAGAACGGGCGGCTAAACTGGTGAGCTAGGCATATAAACCCCAGTTTAGGGGCGCGTTCAGTGCCGAACTCAGCCGCCCGTGTCGATTTCGACGCCCAGTGCCCTGGCCACGGTAAAAATATCCTTGTCACCGCGTCCGCACATGTTCATCACGATCAGGTGGTCGTCTGGCAGCTCTGGCGCGATTTTCGCCACATGGGCAAGCGCATGGCTGGGTTCAAGCGCGGGAATGATTCCCTCGGTTTCGCAGCTCAGCTGAAAGGCGGCCAGCGCCTCGGCATCGGTGATCGCCACATATTCGGCGCGGCCCGTGTCGTGCAGCCAGCTGTGTTCGGGACCGATGCCCGGATAGTCGAGCCCGGCCGAGATCGAGAACCCTTCGAGGATCTGCCCGTCATCATCCTGCAACAGATAGGTGCGGTTGCCATGCAGCACGCCGGGGCGCCCGCCTGTCAGGCTGGCGCAGTGCTGCATCTTTTCGTCAACACCCTTGCCGCCGGCCTCGACCCCGATGATGCGCACATCCTTGTCGTCAAGGAACGGGTAGAACAGGCCCATCGCGTTGGATCCCCCCCCGATGGCGGCTACCAGTGTGTCGGGCAGCCGTCCCTCGGCCTGCATGATCTGTTCGCGCACTTCCTTGCCGATGATCGACTGGAAATCGCGCACCATCGCCGGATAGGGATGGGGGCCTGCGACCGTGCCGATGCAGTAAAAGGTGTCGGCGACGTTTGTCACCCAATCGCGCAGCGCGTCGTTCATCGCATCCTTCAGCGTGCCGCGCCCGGATGTGACCGGCACCACCTCGGCCCCCAGCAGGCGCATGCGAAAGACATTCGGTGCCTGACGCTCGACATCATGCGCACCCATGTAAACCACGCATTGCAGGCCGAACTTGGCACAGACGGTTGCCGTGGCAACGCCATGCTGGCCGGCACCGGTTTCGGCGATGATACGTTTCTTGCCCATGCGGCGCGCCAGCAGGATCTGGCCCAGCACGTTGTTGATCTTGTGCGCGCCGGTATGGTTCAGCTCGTCGCGCTTGAGATAGATCCTGGCGCCGCCAAGACGCTGGGTCAGGCGCTCGGCGAAATAGAGCGGGCTGGGACGGCCGACATAATGCTTCCACAGGTCGTCCATCTCGGCCCAGAAACTGTCATCCGTCTTGGCCCTTTCATATTCCTTTTCCAGCGAAAGGATCAGCGGCATCAATGTTTCGCTGACAAATCGTCCGCCATAGATGCCGAAACGCCCGTTCTCGTCGGGGCCGCCCATGAAGCTGTTGAACAGGTCTTGTGGCATGTTTCAAACTCCGTTTGCGGCCTTGAGGAACGCCGCGATCATCTTTTCATCCTTGACGCCCGGCGCACTTTCAACGCCCGAGCTGACATCGACCTGATCCGCCCCCGTCAGGCCAATGGCCTGAGCCACGTTATCGGGCGTCAGGCCGCCCGCCAGCATCCAGGGTACGGTCCAGCGGCGGTTTGCGATCAGCCGCCAGTCGAAGGCCGAGCCATTGCCTCCGGGCAGCGTGGCGCTATGGGGTGGTCTGGCATCGACCAGCAATTGATCGGCAACCCGCGCATATTCGTCCAGCAGGGGCAAATCATCCTCATCCGCAATGCCGACGGCCTTCATCACCGGCAGACCGAGGCGCATGCGGATTTCCGCAACCCTTTCCGGCGGCTCATGGCCATGCAGCTGCATCATGTCCACCGGAAGTGTCGCCGTCAGCCTGTCGAGAAAGTCGTCATCGGCATCTACCGTCAGGGCAACCTTGCAGATGCCGGGCGGGACCTCGACCATCAGCTCGCGTGCCCTGTCGAACGAAAGGTTGCGGGGCGATCCTGCAAAGAACACGAACCCCATATAGGCCGCCCCTCCTTGCGCTGCCGCATGCAACGCGGCACTGTCGGTCAGGCCGCAGATCTTTGCCTTCATTGTCTTGATCCCGTCAGTGGCCCGGACGCCCGCACGTCATTCAAGCAGGGCAAGAACATCATCCTTGCCCTCGCCGGTCTTGTCGCGCAAGCCACGCAATTCACGCTCCATCTTTCCGATCTCGCGCTTGCGCCGGGCGGCCTCGGCCCGGTGGCGGTATTCCCGGATGTATTCCAGAACAAAGCCGATCAGCAGCCCCACGATGACCGACCCCAGAATGACCAGGAACAGTGGCAGTTCAAGGGAATTGGGAAGGGGCAGAAACGGGGCCAGCTCGCCGGGGACGACGTGAAGCGTCACCACGCCACGATTGGCCAGCGACACGACGACAAGAACGATCCCGACCACGGCCAGGAAAAGATAGCGGATGATGCGCAACATGGCGGCCTCTGTCGGTGTTGATGGGTCAGCCGCCGTTCAGACGGTCCCGCAAGAGTTTGCCGGTCTTGAAGAACGGCACATATTTTTCCTCGACCTTGACCGATTCGCCAGTCCGGGGATTGCGGCCCACCCTTGCATCGCGCTTCTTGACTGAAAAGGCGCCAAAGCCGCGCAGTTCCACCCGGTTGCCATTGGCCATCGCTTCGATGATTTCATCAAAGATCGTGGACACGATACGTTCGACATCACGTTGATAGAGATGGGGGTTTTCCTCGGCAATTTTCTGGACCAGTTCCGATCTTATCATGCATTTGCCCTCCGAATCGCCCGCCACCCGCCGTTTTTGGCGGGGCGGAAACCCAACGCTACCTTATGTATCGAGTTTGGCAGAAAATCGCCTGTCAGGGAATAGAGCACACCCCCCGAGGCGACGGAAATTCCACGGTAACGCCCTGTTTGCCCATCCGTTTTCACTCGTGCACCCCCATACTGCCGGTTTGAACGGCGTGAACCAGGGGCGAACCCGAACGCGGTGCATCCACCCTGCAGGTGATTCGCGCCATCCGGCCACCCTGACAAACGCACAAACGGCCCCCACGGGGGCCGTTTGCAAGGTATCGAAGTCCTCATGCCGGGACGCGAATCACTCCTTGTCCTTGCCCTTGAGGGCGGCACCAAGGATGTCGCCCAGGCTGGCGCCTGAATCGGACGAGCCGTATTGCTTGACGGCTTCTTTTTCCTCGGCGATCTCGCGGGCCTTGATCGACAGGCCCAGACGGCGCGAATTGCGGTCGATATTGGTGACGCGGGCATCCACCTTGTCGCCAACCGAAAAGCGCTCGGGACGCTGTTCCGACCGGTCGCGCGACAGGTCCGAGCGACGGATAAAGCTTTTCATGCCGTCATATTCGACCTCGATGCCGCCATCCTCGATCTTGGTGACGGTCACGGTCACCACATCGCCACGCTTGACGCCCGATGTTGCCTCGGCAAACGGGTCGCCTTCCAGCGCCTTGATCGACAGGCTGATGCGCTCTTTTTCGACATCGACATCGGTGACCATGGCCTTGACGATATCGCCCTTGCGATAATCTTCCATGGCTTCTTCGCCCGAACGGTTCCAGTCCAGATCGGACAGGTGAACCATGCCGTCGATGCCGCCTTCGAGCCCGATGAACAGGCCGAATTCGGTGATGTTCTTGACCTCGCCCTCGACCTCGGTGCCCACGGGGAATGCCTTCTTGAAGTTTTCCCACGGGTTGCCCTGGGTCTGTTTCAGGCCAAGGCTGACACGG
Source organism: uncultured Rhodobacter sp. (assembly GCA_964637875.1). Lineage (GTDB taxonomy): Bacteria > Pseudomonadota > Alphaproteobacteria > Rhodobacterales > Rhodobacteraceae > UBA5972. Next base: position 41,981 of record CAZWXK010000008.1, on the reverse strand, counting down.
CGCTTGGCGGTGTCGATCTCCAGGATCATCACGTCAACCTCTTGCGAGGTGGAAACGATCTTGCCCGGATGTACGTTCTTCTTGGTCCAGGACATTTCGGAAACGTGGACGAGGCCCTCGACGCCGGGCTCCAGCTCGACGAAGGCGCCATAGTCGGTGATGTTGGTCACGCGGCCCTTGTGGACCGAGCCCAGCGCATATTTTTCCTCGACATTGGTCCAGGGGTCTTCCTGCAGCTGCTTGAGACCCAGGCTGATGCGCAAGGTTTCCTTGTTGATCTTGACGATCTGCACCTTGATGGTTTCACCGATCGACACGATTTCCGACGGGTGGTTGACCCGGCGCCAGGCCATGTCGGTGACATGCAGAAGGCCGTCAACACCGCCCAGATCGACAAATGCACCATATTCGGTGATGTTCTTGACCACACCTTCCACGACGTCGCCTTCGTTCAGCTTGCCGACGATCTCGGCGCGCTGCTCGGCGCGGCTTTCTTCCAGGATGGCACGGCGGGAAACGACGATGTTGCCACGGCGACGGTCCATTTTCAGGATCTGGAAGGGCTGCTTGATGCCCATCAGGGCCGAGGCGTCGCGTACCGGGCGCACATCGACCTGGCTGCCGGGCAGGAATGCCACGGCACCGCCCAGATCGACGGTGAACCCGCCCTTGACGCGGCCAAAGATCGCGCCTTCGACGCGTTCGTCATTGGCGGCGGCCTTTTCAAGACGGTCCCAGGCCTCTTCACGGCGGGCCTTGTCACGGCTGATGACGGCCTCGCCACGGGCGTTCTCGACACGTTCAAGATAAACCTCGACGGTATCGCCAACCTCGATTTCGGGCGGCTCGCCGGGATTTGCAAATTCCTTGAGATCAACACGGCCTTCCATCTTGTAGCCGATATCGATGATGGCCTGTCCGTTCTCGATGGCGATGACAGTGCCCTTGACGACGCTCCCCTCCTTGGGGGTGTCCAGCTCGAAGCTCTCGTTCAGGAGGCTTTCGAATTCTTCCATTGTCGCATTTGCTGACATGTAAACAGATATCCTTTTCAGTTCGTTTTGCGGGCCAGGTGGTTGGGTCCACCGGTCTTTCGGTTGGTTGGGTCTGAGATGGGAGCCCGAACAGGCAAGAACCAAAGAGGGCCGGTGCTAATCCCGACCCTGCCCGATTCTTTTTGTTATATGCGCTACCGCCTCGGCGACAGCCGCGTCTATAGACAAATCCGTCGTATCTAGCAAGAGCGCATCATCAGCCGGGCGCATGGGCGCAACATCGCGCCCGGCATCGCGGGCATCGCGGGTGCGCAGGTCGGCAAGCACCTCGTCAAGGGTGGTTCGGGTGCCGGCGGCACGCAGCTCGTCATAACGGCGGCGTGCGCGCACCTCGTCCGAGGCTGTGACATACAGCTTGGCCTCGGCCTCGGGGCAGATCACGGTGCCGATGTCGCGCCCGTCCAGCACCGCGCCGCCCTCGCGCCGGGCAAAACGGCGCTGGAAATCGACCAGCGCCGCACGGACCTCGGGGATGGCGGCAACCCTGGATGCAGCGGCGGCAACCTCGGCGCTGCGCAGATCGGAGGCATTCAGGTCGTCGGGCGTCAGGATGCGCGCCGCCTCGACCGGAGCCATCCCCGCCAGAACCTTGCGGCCCGTGGCGCGATACAAAAGGCCGGTGTCGAGATGGGCAAAGCCGAAGTGATCGGCCACGGCGCGCGCGATGGTGCCCTTGCCCGCCGCTGCCGGGCCGTCGATGGCAACGGTGAACCTCATCGCGCCGCCCTGGCGCGAAACCGCCGGACCATCCCGGCCGCGACCATGGCGACAAGGATGAAGAATACAACGAACTTGCCCTGTGTCATCAGACTTGCGGCGGCGACATTGGCCCGCGTCAACCCGTCAACGCCGCCCGACACCAGAATGGCCACACGGAAATTTTCAGCCGCATCAAGCCCGCCGTAAAGCAGGGGCAGGACGATGATCGCCACCCGCCATGCCAGTGCCGGACGGCGGTAGAGCTGCCATAGCGTGGACATGAAGGAAACGGTCAGAAACATCAGAAAGGTCATGTCCAGCGCAAACCAGCGCGTCAGGTAATAGCTTTGCCCGGCGCGCGAAAGCGCCGACAGATATTCCCGCGCATCCGCCAGAGAATAACCAAGCGGGCGCAGGTCGAACAAGGGCAGCCCCCCGGTATAGGCGGCCAATCTCGGTTCCGTTGACAGCAACAGCACGGCGTAAAGCCCCGCCATGATCGCCAGAACGGCCCAGTAGAGCAGCTTCATCATATCCCCCTAACTGTTGGCGCGCACAATCTGCGCACCCAGACCGGCCATCAGCCCCTCGAACACCGGAAAGCTGGTGGCAACCGGCGCGCCATCGTCGATCGACACCGCCTTTTGCGCCGCCATGCCAAGACACAAAAACGACATGGCGATACGGTGGTCCAGATGGGTTGCAACAGTTGCGCCACCCGGCACGCCATCGGGGCCGCGGCCATGCACGATCATGCCGTCTTCTTCCTCGTCCACCTTTACCCCATTGGCGCGCAGCCCCTCGACCATCGCCTTGATGCGGTCGGATTCCTTGACGCGCAGCTCGTGAATGCCGCGCATGACGGTCTGGCCGTGGGCAAAGGCGGCCACAACCGAGAGAATCGGATATTCGTCGATCATGCTGGCGGCGCGTTCGGGCGGAACGGTGATGCCCCTGAGGTCGGGCGAAAACCGCGCGCGCAGATCGGCAACCGGCTCGCCCCCCTCGATGCGCTCGTTTTCATAGGTCAGGTCGGCGCCCATCTCGCGCAGGGTGGTGAAAAGGCCGGCGCGGGTCGGGTTCAGCCCGATCCCTGGCACCAGCACATCCGAATCCGGCACGATCAGGGCCGCGCAGACCGGAAACGCGGCCGAGCTGGGATCGCGCGGCACGACGATGGTCTGCCCGGTCAGTTCCGGCTGGCCTGTCAAGGTGATGACCTGGCCTTGATCGGTGACCTCGGTCGTGATTTCGGCGCCAAAGCCCGCCAGCATCCGTTCGGTATGGTCGCGCGTCGGGGTCCTTTCGATCACCACCGTCTGCCCCGGCGCGTTCAGCCCTGCCAGCAGCACCGCCGATTTCACCTGGGCCGAGGCAACCGGGGTTTCATAGCGCACCGGCACCGCATCCTGCGCGCCGACCAGTGTCAGCGGCAGCCGCCCGCCGCTGCGCCCATGGGCACATGCGCCAAACAGTGCCAGCGGGTCGGTGATGCGGGCCATGGGGCGCGCACGCAGGCTTGCATCACCCGTGAAAGTTGCGTTGATCGGCGTCGTGGCCATCGCCCCCATGATCAGCCGCACGCCGGTGCCCGCATTGCCGCAATCGATCACGTCTTCTGGTTCGGCAAAGCCACCGACACCAACGCCATGCACGCGCCACTCGCCATCACCCAGACGCTCGACCTCGGCACCGAAGGCAGCCATGGCCCTGGCGGTATCCAGCACGTCCTGGCCTTCCAGCAGGCCGGATATCCAGGTTTCCCCGACGCTGAGCGCGCCGAGAATCAGCGCACGATGGCTGATCGACTTGTCGCCGGGGATCTGCGCCACACCTTTCAGGGGGGCGGCGCGGCGTGACGTCATGGGAATCGGGGTGCCGTGGGCTGACATGATCTTTTCCTGTGCTTTGTCCTGGCAATGCTATAAAGGGTGGCCAACGGGGAATCCACTCGGCATTTTCCAGCCCTGCCCGCACTATGCAGCGGTATTGCAGGGCGGGCGGCGCGAATCCCTTGACGCCGAGCGCGCATGCCCCTAAAGAGGCGTCTCGAATTTCCGCTGTGCCGCGCGCGCGGCGCAACCGCAAGCCGTAACCCAAGGACCCTGAACATGTCTCGCCGTTGTGAACTGACTGGTAAGGGCGTGATGGTTGGCAACAATGTCAGCCACGCCAACAACAAGAACAAGCGCCGCTTTCTGCCGAACCTGAACGAAGTCACCCTTCAGTCGGATGTGCTGGGCCGATCGTTCAGGTTCCGTATCTCGGCTGCTGCGCTGCGCACGATCGATCATCGTGGCGGGCTGGATGCCTTTCTTGCCAAGGCAAAAGACAGCGAGCTGTCCGAAAAGGCGCTGAAGGTGAAAAAGGAAATCCTCAAGGCGCAGACCGCAGCCGCCTGATCGCACCCCGCCGAAACATGTCAACGGCCCCGTCCCCATCGGCGCAGGGCCGTTTTTCGTCTGGCCGCAGGGCCGTTTTTCGTCTGGCCACGGCTCCGTCCGGCCTGTAACCTGCCATGCGCGGATCCGCCATCATTTCCGATCGCCACAGGCCTTTTCCGCAGCATCACCCCACTGCCGATAGCGTTGCCAGAACACCGCATTGCGTGCATTGGCCGACTGGCGAATTCGCTGTGCCTTTTGCGGGTTGAGAAAAAAACTGGCGGCCAGGCGTTGTTCACCTCGTTCGAGCCGTTGATCCGCGACCCGCTGGATGCAGGTACACAGCCTGGCGGTAACAGCCGGGCGGGCAGATTTCAGGCAGGCCTTGCGGATCAGGTCGCTGGCAGGCGCCGAACCTGCCATTGTGACCAGAACAAGGCTGGAAAAGATCGCGGTTCTCATCTGTCAACACCGTCACTGCTGCCCAAGAAGCAGGATAACATGCAGACCGGCACCGAAAAAGGCCTTCAGAAATAACGCACAAGTTTCAGCATCATCCGCGCAGCCGGCCGTGCATAAATCCCTGAACCGGGCGTCGTTTCCCGCCCACCGAACTCGGTCCCGTTTCGGCCAAGGGGGCGATCATAGCCAAGCAGGATATCGGTATTGTCGCCCAGTGAATAATCGGCGCGCAGGCTGAGCAACGCGCTGCCATCACTCAGGCTGACCAGCGCAGCAGGGGATACCGAGATATCGGGGCCAAGCTCGACCCGCCCCCCCAGGGCCAGGAAATCACGGCCCAGAACGAAAACCTGCCCTGTTGCGGTCCGCTTCGACAGCTCGGGCGGCAACAGCGAAAGCGGCACCCCGGACCCGACGCCGAAACCGTTGTGATAGATTTCGGCAAACCACGACATGTTACGCCCGGCCAGGGTGCCGAAACTTGAGATGTTGATCAGCCAGCTGGGCCGCTCGGCGCCGCTGGCCAGTTTCCATCCGACATATTGCGCATTCCAGCTGGCCCCGCCCAATGCGCCCGCCAGTCCCATGCTTGCAACACTGTCGCCACGATCACGGGCAAACATTGCCGACAGATCCAGCGCCCCGATCGAGGTCTTTCCCCGTACGGCATAGGTCGAATTGCCAAAGGCAACCGGACCACCCGGCACCAGTGGGCGTGGCAGGGCGATGGCCTGAACATCGGCGCCGCTGTCAAACAGATACTGGCCATAGACCATGTCCGCGCCCGGCTTGTAGCTGGTATCCACCGCATTGGGAGGAAAAGGCGCCACGATGTCGGCGGGATGAAAGACTATTCCACTGCCCCAGGTGATCGCCTGTCGGCCGATCTTCAGCACCAGATGGGGCGTGACCCAGGCGAATGACAGACGATCGATCACCCCTTCGATCCGTGTCGTCGCATCGTGCTGCCAGATCTGGCCCAGATCGAACAGCGTCGTCGGCGGAGCAGGAGGAAAGCGGGCGGCCAGGGCCGCGCGATAGGCTATGTCATCGCCGCTATACGCGGTGAGGACGCCCTGAAACTCGATCCTGACATCGCCAAGGGTTTTTTCGTAAATCAGCCTGGCGCCGGCGCCGGCCGTCTGGCGCGAGGCAAAGCCCAGCGCGGCATCCAGGCTGGCTGTATCCGCCCAGGCCCGGCTGGATGAAAATTCCGTCCGCAGCCGGATCCCCTGAGCCACCGCATGACCGGGCATGAGGGCCATCGCCAGCAGTGCCGCCAGCATCCCCTGCCGCCAATACCGCGATACCGCGGCAGGAAGGTTGCGTTCACGTCCCGCGTACATCGCTTGCGATCCTTCCGTCCAGCAACTCGATATGACGTTTGCTGTGCTCCATGACCCGCGGATCATGGGTGCCGATCACGAATGTCGTCCCGAACTCGCGATTCAGACGATACATCAGTTGAACCAGCTCTTCCGTTGTTTTCGAATCCAGATTGGCCGTCGGCTCGTCTGCCAGAACGATACTGGGGCGCGCAACCAGAGCGCGGGCCACCGCAACCCTCTGCTGCTGCCCACCCGAGAGCTGGGCCGGGCGACGATTCTCCAGCCCTTCGAGGCCAACCTCGCGCAGGATGTCACGCGCCCGTTTGCGCCGCTCGGCCGCCGGCATGCCATGAAGCTCAAGGACAAATTCGATATTCTCGCGGGCCGACAATACCGGGACCAGATTGTAGGCCTGAAAGACAAAACCAACCTTGTTCAGACGCAGATCCGACAATTCCGATTTTCCCAGCCCGTCGAGCGACCGACCGTCGATCACCACCTCGCCACTGGTTGGCGTGTCGAGTGCCCCGATCATGTTCAGCAGGGTGGTCTTGCCTGACCCGCTGGGCCCTGCAAGTGTCGCGAAATCCCCGGGCATGATATCCAGATCGACATCGCGCAGGGCATGGACCTGCAACTCGCCGCTTCCGAAAATCTTGTTGACAGCCCGGCAACTCACGATCGGTTCAGTCATCGTCCGCATCCTTTCTAGGTCGTCTGCCGCATGGCTTCGACCGGGCTGGCGCGTGATGCGCGCCATGCCGGCCACAATGCCACGATGATTCCGAGAAACCAGATCGCCAGCGAAAACAGGACAAAGCTGCGACCATCGAATTCAGGAAACAGAATCTGCCCGCCCTGCACCAGTTCCAGCCCCTTGGCAAAGGCTGACAGGTCGATCCCGTCGGCCGTGGCCCAGATCGTTGCAGCCGCGATGACGGCGCCCAGAGCCACGCCAAGGCCGATCAGCAGCGTGGATTCCATTGTCACCATGACCAGAATCAGCCGTGGCTTCATGCCCAGCGCCTGCAACAGGCCGAATTCATGGGTGCGCTCGAAAACGGCCATCAACTGGGTATTGACGATGCCGATGGCCATCAGCGTGAACACGACCGCCAGCCAGATATAGATGAAACCGCCCATGAAGGCATCGGTTGCGGCCAGAAACGGGGACAACCTTTTCCATGACCGCACATCCAGCCCTGGCGCCGCTTTCCGCAGGCTGGCAATGACCGGCTCCAGATCGGCCTCGTTCGGGATGGTGAACACGATCTCGGCGATCTGTCCGCTCAGGCCCAGAAAGGCCTGCTCGGCCTTGCGACCGGTGAAGACATAGTAATCCTCGGTCTGCTGGTCGGCATCATACAGGCCGACAACGTCAAAGCTCTGCTCGGCGAGCTTGCCGTCGCTACCCTGCGACATCAGAATCACCCGTCGGCCAAGCCCCGTTTTCAGGCGATCTGCCAGATGCTGGCCGATCACCACACCGTCGTCGCCCACTCCGGACAGGTATCGTCCGGCGACAACCTTGCCCGGGATCGACGAGACCCTGCGTTCGGATTTCGGATCGACCCCGACGATCATGACCGGAAGGGTCTTGTATTCGCTCTGCACGACGGCGGGCACGACCAGCCGCATCGCCCATGATGCTATGCGCGGGTCATCCAGCGCGGCGCGCAGGGCGGGGTCGGGCGGGGGCATGAGCTTTTCCACCCCCGGATCATCCATGTAGCCTGCGGCATGAATCTGCCCTTGCCCGAGCAACAGTTGAAGGGTGGTGTCCTTGCTGGCCTGCGTCCAGGCGTTGAGAAAGGAATTGAAGGCCAGCACCGACCACAGACCAACCGATACCACGATCAACGTAATCAGCGTGCGGCGCGGATTACGCCACAGATTGCGCCACGCCAGAGGGGCAAATATGCGCAACGTGCTGATCATGCGTTCATCGCCTTTACCGGCTCCAGCCCAAGCACCCGCCGATAGGGGATGATCCCCAAAAGCGCAATCAGCAGAATGATTGCACCGGGGCCGGCCAGCACCCGAAACGGCGTCATCCGTGGATAGATGCGCGGCGGCAAGCCCCATTGCGAGAAAATCTCCTGCATCCCCTCGAAGGTGATGCCGATGCGTCCGAAATACCAGGCAAGCGCCATGCCAAGGACAATGCCGATTCCGGTGCCGACCAGGGAAAGAAAGATGATCTCCATCCAGACCATCCGCCCGATCTGCCCCGGCTTCATGCCGACGGCCAGAAGCACCCCGAATTCACGGGTGCGTTCCAGAACCGACATGTACAACGTGTTCAGGATGATGAATACAACCACGATGACCAGCGTGCCATACATCAGGGATGCCGTGGTCATGTCCAGTGTGATCGCCTGCTTGACCGCGGGCTGCAACTGCCCCCAGTTCAGATAGACGGCATTGTGGCGGGCGGCTATTGCCCGCAGGCGCGGCTCGGCATTGATGATGTCGCGCAGGTCCCGGCCGATGATGGCGACCTCGTTGACGGCCCCATCCATGACGAAAGTCTCGCGAAAGCGATTCAGTGGCATGTGGGCGATCTGACGATCGATCTCGGTGATGCCGGTGCGGAAAATGCCCACGACCTTCAGCACGTCGGCGGCAACCGATCCATCCATCGCCGTTCCCAGCAAGGTCACCCGGTCACCCACCTTCAGCCGCAGGTTCCGCGCAAGCGCCTCGCCCAGCACGATTGCAGCGTCATCATCTGCCCTCAGGGGGCGGCCCTGTTTGATCAGGCTGGCAATCCGCGTGATATGCACCTCTCGGGCCGGATCGACCCCCGCGACGGCGGCCGCAAAGCTGCGCTCGCCATTGGCCAGCAGGACATAGCCATTGGCCCGCGCGCTGGCGGTGGTGACCTGCGGAAGTGACTCCAGCTCGGCAATCAGGCCCGAGGGGTCGCCAATGACCTTGGTGATTTCCGGGTCGTCCTTGTATCCGGGCGGCTGAATCTGGCCATAGCCGTCGATGATCCGCAAAATGTTCGCCTTCATCGAATCATACGAGCCGAACTGAAACGACAGCATGAAAACCAGCAGCATCGAGGCAAATGCCATTCCCGTCAGGCTGAGGCCGGTGCGGGTCGGCTGTCGCCAGATGTTTCGCCATGCAAGCGAGGCAATCATGCCTCAATCCCTCGGGTTCTGCAGGTTCGAGCGGGTAAAGACATAGGCCGGGATCGGAATGTTGAACTGGGCGGTTCGTGTGGCAATGCGGGTGTATTGCCCAGGCTTGTCATCGCGTCGCATGGTCATCACGATCGGATAAAGCCGCCCGCCGATACGACCGATCTTGTCGGCCGTCATCACACGCACCCGCTTGCCCAGCTGGTCGTAATATTCGACCCGGTACAACACACCGTCACCGCGCACCATGATGATCTGCTTGCCCCACACGATGGGCCTGCCCCTTTTGGGAATGGATTCGATCACATAGATCTTTTGTCCCTTGATGATCCTGGTTCCGATCAGCTTGTGGGTATAGTCGTCGAGCACCCTCTGCGAACGCGCCAGATCGTTATAGGAAAAATCCGAGCCCATCCATGATTGCGACATGGCGCTGGCCGGCAGCTTGATCACCTGATTGATCCGGGGGTTGTATACATAGGTGGAATTGCCGATCTGCAAGGTCGCATTGCCGGCGTCGCGCGCAGGCGCAACGAAACGTACCAGGGCCTTGTCCGTGCCCTTTGTCCAGCTTTTCATGGTCAGCTTGCGCAGGCTCCCCTTGCGCTTGATGGTCATCTCGACCACGGAAAAGGAACTGTCGGCGCGCCAGTTGTCATAGGCCTTTTTCAGGATCGTGCGCGCATCCTGGGCCGACGCCTGCGGCAGCGCAATGACAACCAGTGCCAGCATTGCCAGAATGGCGATCGACATGCTGCGCCGGATATCGGGCCTTTCCCGGTCCGTGAAAATGCGAGACATGCCGATCCCTCTCTCCCCTCCTGCCCGCGCGATGGGCGCGCGGCAGACCCTTGCCAACTTGCCAAACCCGAACGGGTAGGTTAAGGAATTTACTGGACCAGTCGGTCCAGCACCATAGGTAGCCATGGCGCCCACCCCTGTCAAGAACATGAACGATCACGCTTCACACAGGCTCCCGGATGAAAGACGCAACCGGATCTTTCAGACAGGTGCGGCAGAATTTGCAACCCACGGCTTTCGTGGCGCCTCTCTCAATCGCATCATCGATGCGGTAGGGATGAGAAAATCGTCCTTCTATCACTATTTCAGAAACAAGCAGGATCTTTTCATGCAGATCCTGAATGACGCCATGCAGCCCATTCTTTCGGCGCGCTCTTCCTTTGATCTTGCGCGGCTGAACCGCGACAATTTCTGGCCGATGATCGCCACCATGGCGGATGAGCTGTCGAAAATGGCCGAAAGCTCGCCCCAAATGATCACCGTCGGGCGGATGTTCTATCGCTGCCACGAAAACCCGGACGAGCGCATGCTGACGCAAGAGATCATGCAGATATCGACCGACTGGCTGAAGGATCTGATCGACAGGGGGCAGCGGCTGGGCCTGTTGCGCCGGGACCTGCCCGAGGGCCTGATCATCGACATGGTGATGTCGCTGGCCATGTCGATGGATCGCTGGTTTCTTGAGCACTGGGACCAGATGGACGATCGCCAGCGACGCGCGCTGAATGACAAGGCCATGGATCTGTTCCGTCGGCTGCTTGCACCCCGGCCGGACGACGACAGCGCGATTACCGACGCCTGAAGGTCAGGTAATGCGGTCTGCGCCCCTCGCGCAGGGCCTTGTTTTCATAGCGGGTCGATTCCCAGTCTTCCCAAGGTTTGCGCCAGTCATCAGGCCCTTCGGCAAGCCATTCGAAATCGGGGTGGCGGGTCAATTGTTCCAGCGTCTGGCGAACATAATCCTCGATGTCGGTGGCAACGCGCAGGATGGCGCCCGGCTGCATGACGCGGGCCAGCGGATCCAGGAATTCCGGGTTCACGAAACGGCGCCGATGGTGGCGCTTTTTCGGCCAGGGGTCGGGATACAGCAGAAAGGCCCGCGCGATCGACGCATCGGGCAGCACATCGAACAGGTCGCGCACATCGCCCGGATGGATGGCAAGGTTTTCGACACCGGCCTCGCGGATCTTGCCCAGCAGCATGGCGACGCCGTTGATGAAGGGCTCGCAGCCGATCAGCCCGACCTCGGGGTGCAGGGCCGCCTGATGCACCATGTGCTCGCCCCCGCCAAAGCCGATTTCCAGCCAGACCGGCCGCCCATCGCCAAACAGCTGCGTCAGGTCGATCTTGCGCCGTTCGGGGTTTTCGTCCCAGCCGACATCTGGAACCGCCAGGCGGCGCAGGTCGGATTCCAGATATTCCCGCTGGCTGTTGCGCAGGGTCTTGCCGTGGCGACGGCCGTAAAAGTTGCGCCAGGGCGCGCCCGAATGTGATTTGCCGGGGGCCTTGTCCTTGCTCATCTGTCGCATCCCGCAAATGGAAAGGCCCCGGAAATGATCCGGGGCCTTGATTTTCCCTTGGATCAGGCCCGCCTTACAGCGCCGCCTTGAGGGCGTCCACAAGATCAGTGCGTTCCCAGCTGAAACCGCCGTCATCCTCGGGGGTGCGGCCGAAATGGCCATAGGCGGCAGTGCGCTGATAGATCGGCCTGTTCAGCCCCAGATGGGTGCGGATGCCGCGCGGGGTCAGGTCCATTATTTCGGCAACCGCGCGCTCGATTTCGCTGTCAGCGACCTGTCCGGTGCCGTGGGTATCGACATAGATCGACAGCGGTCTGGCCACGCCGATGGCATAAGACAGTTGCAGCGTGCAGCGATCGGCAACACCGGCGGCAACCACGTTCTTGGCCAGATAGCGGGCCGCATAGGCGGCTGACCGGTCAACCTTGGTCGGATCCTTGCCGGAAAACGCCCCGCCGCCATGGGGGGCCGCGCCGCCATAGGTATCAACGATGATCTTGCGCCCCGTCAGGCCGGCATCGCCATCGGGGCCGCCGATCACGAAGGTGCCGGTCGGGTTGACGTGCCAGTCGGTATTGCCGTTGATCCAGCCCTCGGGCAGGACTTCGCGGATATAGGGTTCGACGATTTCACGGATATCGTCGGATGTCTGGCTTTCATGGGCGTGCTGGGTGGAGAGCACGATCGAGGTCACTTCGACCGGATTGCCGCCCTCGTAGCGGATGGACAACTGCGACTTGGCGTCCGGTCCAAGGGTAGGCGCGTCACCCGCCTTGCGCACCTCGGCCAGACGGCGCAGGATGGCATGGGCATACTGGATCGGCGCCGGCATCAGTTCGGGCGTTTCACGCACCGCATAGCCGAACATGATGCCCTGGTCGCCTGCGCCTTCGTCCTTGTTGTCGGCTGCATCCACACCCTGGGCGATATGGGCGGATTGTTCGTGCAGCAGGTTGGTGATCTCGCAGGTCTTCCAGTGGAATTTCTCCTGCTCATAGCCGATGTCGCGGATGCAATCGCGGGCGATCTGTTCGACCTGCTCCTTCATTTCGGAGAGGCGGGCCTTGTCGGTCAACCCGACTTCACCGCCGATCACCACGCGATTGGTCGTGGCAAAGGTTTCGCAGGCGACGCGGGCCTCGGGCTGCTCGGCCAGGAAGGCGTCGAGAACAGCATCCGAAATACGGTCGCAGACCTTGTCGGGGTGACCCTCGGAAACGGATTCCGAAGTGAAAAGATAATTCTGTCGGGACATGTAGTGCTCCATTGGGTTTACACCGCCACGTCAGGAAGCCGTTGTGGCGGCAAGAATGAAATGTGGTTAAGGCCGCGCGTTATGCGGGTCAATGATTAATTTTTCGCCGCCGCCAGGCCAGCAGGAAACCGCCAAGCAGCACGAAGAAAAGAACCGGCGCATCACCCATACGTGAATAGGGCGTCGGCGGCAGCGCCGATGGCAGCAAGGAATCCAGCTTGCCCGCAACACGGGGGGGGAGCTGTGCGCGAATCCTTCCCCTGGGGCCAATGACGGCGGTTATGCCGGTATTGGCCACCCGCACCATCGGCAGGCCCTGTTCGATTGCCCGGGCCCGGGCCTGCGCGAAATGCTGACGGGGGCCGGCGTTCCTGCCGAACCAGGCGTCGTTGGTAATCTGGAGCATCCAGTCGGGACGGGCGACCCCGCGGGCAATCTCGGCCGGAAAGATTGCCTCGTAACAGATCAGAGGGCGCACCTTGCCCGCCTTGCCAAGATCCAGCAGCACCGCGCCGGGCCCCGCACTGAACCCGCCGCCGTCTTCGGCCGCAAGGCCGGTAATTCCAAAACGGGCGAAAAAGGCCCCGAAGGGGACATATTCCCCGAAAGGCACAAGATGGGCCTTGTCATAGCGCTGCGCGACCTGACCATCCCGCCCAAGAACCGCCAGCGCGTTGAAGAACCGCCGCCCCTCGGCTCGGCGGGCGCCAATGATCACCGTTGCCCCGGGCGGGGCCGAATCCGCAACCAGCCGCTGCAGGCCCGGCCTCTGGCCCAGCCAGAAAGGCACCGCCGTTTCCGGCCAGATCACCAGATCGGGAGCAAAGGACGGGTCGGCCGCCGTCAGGTTCAGCTGGCGACGGAAAAAGATCGGCATCTTTTGGGGATCCCATTTCTCGGCCTGCGGAGCATTGGGCTGGATCAGACGCAACCGCAACTCGGGCATGCGCGCGGGCAATGCCGGCGCCAGACGCGCATCGCCCCACAGCCAGAGCCCGCCAAGAGCACCGGCAGACAGGACCAGGCCGACCCGTGCATGGCGCCAGACAAGGGGCAGGACGCCAAGCAGCAGCGTAATCAGCGTCAGACCATAGGGCCCGGCCCAGGACAGGTTCTGCGCGATCGGCGTATTGATCCACCCATAGGCAGGCAGACCCCATGGAAACCCGGTAAAGATCGTGCCGCGCAGCATCTCGGCAAGGGTCAGCACAAACGGCAACAGCAGCACACGCCGTCGCTGCATGTTCGGCGCCTCCGCGACCCCTGCGAGCTGCGCGCGCGCGCGTGATCGGCGCGGCAAAAAGGCAACCGCAAAGGCCCCGGCCCAGAACAGGGCAAGACCGCCGGCCAGCAGGATCAGAGCGAAAGGCGCCATCCAGCCATAGACCTCGGGCTCGACCAGAAAGGGTTCGACGATCCAGTACAGCGAGGCCGCGAAATATCCCAGGCCTGCGCTCCAGCCCAACAGGGCCGCGCCGCGCGTGGCCCGCACCCGCAGGAAACGATCACCCAGAAACAGGAACCCGGCAAGCATCGCCAGCGGCCAGGAAACGGGCTCTTGTCCCAGCGCCATGATTGCGCCGCCCAGCAGCCCGGCCGATACGGTCGTCAGGCGTTGGCGCCTGGTGGACATTTCCATTCAGCCGCCCCTTCCGCCCGACTGCCGGGGCAGCACCACGCGCAATCTCTTGATCCGCCGTGGGTCGGCATCCAGAACCTCGAACTCCACCCCCGAGGGATGTGCAATCACCTCGCCGCGTACGGGAACCCGGCCGGAAAGGACAAAGACCAGCCCGCCCAGCGTGTCTATCTCGTCCTCGCCATGGGGGTCGGCCAGTGTCAGGCCGGTTTCCTCTTCAAAGGCGTCGATCGGGGTACGTGCCTGGCAGATGAACACGCCTGGCTTTTCCTGCACCCAGTACTGATCTTCGTCAACGTCGTGCTCGTCCTCGATCTCACCCAGAACCTGTTCGATCAGGTCCTCGATGGTGACCAGCCCGTCCACCCCGCCATATTCATCGATCACCAGCGCCATATGGATGCGATCCGTCTGCATTTTCTGCAGCAATACCCCGATTGGCATGGATGGCGGCGCAAACAGCAGCGGACGCAACATCGCGCGCAGATCCAGTGTCTGGTCGTCACAGGCGAAGCCATGCTTCAGGGCAAGATCCTTGAGGTGAACGAATCCCAGCGGCGTATCCAGGGTTTCCTCGAATACAGGCAGACGGGTAAGGCCGCTGTCGCGAAAGGTGCGCACCAGCTCGTCCAGCGAGATTTCGACCGGTACCGCCACGATCTCGGCACGGGGTACCGCGACGTCCTCGACCCGAACCCGGTTGAGATTGCCGATCCCGCCCGAGGGCGACAGCGTGTGGCCGTTTCGCGGCGCATGTTCCGATACCGCGCTGGCGTTTTCGTCCTGGTTGCCCGATCCGAAAATGCGGGAAAGCCAACTGTGGCCGTGTCCCTTTGTCTCCTTGTGCGCGCCCTGCGCCGCGGCAGATGATCCTTCGCCCGTGTCGTCCATGGCTCCTGTCCGGTTGATGCCCGCTGATGCGGGATGGTCTCAATATGGGTTTGCCACGCCCAGCTTGGCAAGTATCGCGATTTCGAGCCCCTCCATCAGGGCGGCATCCGCATCATGCACATGGTCATATCCCAACAGGTGCAGGCAACCGTGAACCAGCAGATGCGTCACATGATCGGCAAGGCTGATACCCTGTTCATCGGCCTCGCGCATGCAGGTCTCATAGGCGACCGCGATATCGCCCAGTTCCTGCGCCGGACCCGCCGTGGCGACAGGCACGGCAGCGGGCGTTCCACCCGGCCGGTCGGGGGCAAGATCCAGCGCCGGCCAGGACAGGACATTGGTCGGTTTGTCCAGATCGCGGAATTCCGCGTTCAAGCGGGCCATGCGCGCATCATTGCAGGCCATCACCGCGACTTCATAGCAACCGGGGTCAAGCCCCAGATGCGCAAGGACCGCATGGCAGGACCTCCGGGCCAGAGCGGCGACGGGAACGGCGTTCCACCGATCATCCTCGACGAGGGTTTCGACCGTCTCAGGCATCGGGGTTGCCGGCCTTTTCGTAGGCCTCGATGATGCGGGCGACCATCGGGTGACGCACCACGTCGCGGGCGGTAAAGCGGGTAAAGCCGATCCCCGGCACGCCGCGCAGGATACGCTCGGCCTCGATCAGGCCCGAAATCACCCCGCGCGGCAGGTCGATCTGGGTCATGTCACCGGTGACCACCATGCGCGATCCCTCGCCCAGACGCGTGAGAAACATCTTCATCTGCATGCTGGTGGCATTCTGCGCCTCGTCCAGAACGACAAAGGCATTTGACAGGGTACGCCCCCGCATGAAGGCAAGGGGGGCGATCTCGATCCGCTTTTCCTCGATCAGCCTGCCCAGCTGCCGCGCAGGCAGAAAATCATTCAGCGCATCATAAAGGGGCTGCATGTAGGGGTCGACCTTTTCCTTCATGTCGCCGGGCAGAAAACCCAGCCGCTCGCCAGCCTCGACCGCGGGGCGCGACAGGAGGATGCGATCGACATGGCCCTCGATGAACATCGACACGGCAACCGCGACGGCCAGATAGGTCTTGCCGGTTCCGGCGGGACCCAGACCGAAGACCAGCTCGTGTTCGAAAAGCTGACGTACATATTCGGCCTGATTGCGTGTGCGCGGCTCGACCTGTTTCTTTCGGGTCCTTATGGTGATCTGCCCGCCGCGAAACATTTCCAGCTGATCGCTGCCTTTTTCCGCATCGCGTTCGGCGGGCTTGCCAAAACGTATCGCCGCCTTGACATCGGCCGCCTCGACGGGACGACCGGCCTCGAGCCGGTCATACAGCGCCCTGAGGGTTTCCTCTGCCCGATGACATGCGGCCTGCTCGCCGATGATCGACAATTCGTTGCCGCGCCGCAGGATATCGACATCGAAAGCCTGCTCGATTTCGGCAAGGTTGCGGTCATATTCGCCGCACAGATCGACCAGCAGCCGGTTGTCGGGAAAGGTCATGCGCACCGTTGCGTTTTCAGGTGATGACGGTGGCGGATTCAGCGCGGTCGTCGCCAAGAGGTTCTCCGTGGTTCAATCATTCATCTGCATGCTGCCCATTCGGCCGGCTCGCGGCAAGGCCCTGCACGAAAAATTCACCTGGCGCAACCGACAACGGGCCGCGAGGTCACGCCCCACGGCCCGAGCCGATGACATGCCTGTTGCCATCAAAGGGGATCCGGCACCCAGTTCTTGAACTTGCCGACGGTGTAGGTCGGCTTTGCGATGCCCGAGCAGACCGGTTTGCCGTAACGGTCGAGCCGGGCCGACATGTAGCCTTCGGCGCCATCGTCGATGATCCACTGGTCGCAGCCATTCGGATCGACCCAGATACCGGCCTTCATGTTGCTGAGGGGGTGGATATTGACCGGCCCCCGATCAACCGACTTGTCCGGGCCGATCGGAATCTGCGTGCAGGCGGTGACCAAGGCCGCGAATCCGAGGATCATTCCCTGAACAGGTTTCATCGCGCTTTCCCCCGATTATTTGATACAGATGACTTCGACACGGCGGTTCCGCGATCGACCATAGGCCGTCTTGTTCGAGGCAATGGGCTGTCGTTCGCCAAATCCTCGTACCTTCGAGACCCTTGCGCCCACCGATCGTGCGATTGCCGCCACGGCCTCGGCGCGCCTGAGCGATAATCGCATGTTGTACGCATCCGATGCGGTGCTGTCGGTATGGCCATAGATCACATAGGACGTCGCCCCGGCCTTGCGAAAGAAATCCGCCAGCCGCTTGCGGTTGGCCGGGTTGATATAACTCTTGTCCACTGCAAAGAGCTGATCCGAGTTCTCCACCAGACAAGCCTGCACCCTGCGGCAGACCGGAATTCCGTCCGGGGTGACGTTGGGGGTCATGTATCCTTCCCAACCGTCGTCCATCACCCAATGCTCGCAACCATCGGGATCGACCCAGATGCCGGGGACATATCTTTCGCTGTGACCTGCGGTATGTCCCGCCGTTGCCGCATCGGTCAGGACCAGCACGCTGGCCACAACCGCAACCCAGATGCGGGCCAGCTTGTAAAAACGTGAAAATGCTATCATCGCCCTCTGCCTATACGCTCTCGGCCGGAATAACCGTGGCATCCCGGCACTGCTGCCTCCACCCTTGTAATTGCGAATGATTCTAACAAAAACTGCGTTCAAGTGAAGGGATTTTTCCACAGATTATCCACAGAACCCCGAACAATCACGGGTTGCCGGGGCGATTGTTCCCGAATTGCGTGGCAAATCAGGCACTATTTGCGGGCAGACATAAATTTGCCACAGTCCGAACAAGACTTCAGACAACCTCGCCGGCCAACGAATTCGGGCCTGATTCTGTGATGCGGACCGCCACAACCCTACCAAGGCTGGAGGAATCCGCCTGCGCATACACAGCATGTAGGTGCTCGCTCTTGCCGACAAGCTGGCCCTCCATGCGGCCCGGCCTTTCGAACAGAACCTTCACCTCGCGCCCGACCATCGCATCCTGCGCGTCCCTTTGCTGGGCCGTCAGGAGCGCCTGCAAGCGGGCCAGGCGGTCGGACTTGTCCACAGGCGAAACCTCGTCCCGCTCGGCCGCGGGGGTGCCGGGACGGGCCGAGTACTTGAAGCTGTAGGCCTGCCCGTATTTCACCGTCTCGACCAGGGCCATCGTGTCCTGAAAATCGGCCTCGGTCTCGCCCGGAAAGCCGACGATGAAATCGCCCGACAACAACAGATCGGGCCGCGCGGCGCGGATGCGCTCGATCAGCCGGATATAGCTTTCGGCGGTATGCCTGCGGTTCATCGCCTTGAGGATCTTGTCAGAACCCGACTGCACCGGCAGATGCAGATAGGGCATCAGCTTGTCCACCTCGCCAAAGGCGGCGATCAGGTCGTCGCGCATGTCATTGGGGTGGCTGGTGGTGAAACGGATGCGTTCCAGCCCGTCAATGCGGGCCAGCTCGCGGATCAGGCGGGCAAGCGACCAGTCGCCCCCCTCGCCCGCGCCGTGATAGGCGTTGACGTTCTGGCCCAACAGGGTGATCTCGACCACGCCGCGCGCAACCAGATCGCGCGCCTCGGCCAGGATGCGTTCGGGCGGACGGCTGACCTCCATGCCGCGGGTATAGGGAACGACGCAAAAGGCGCAGAACTTGTCACAACCTTCCTGCACCGTCAGAAATGCCGCGGGCGCACGACGCATCCGGGGGCCGGGGGCGGCGCGCCGGGGCAGATGGTCGAACTTGTCCTCCTCGGGGAAATCGGTGTCGATCACCTTTTCGCCCGCGCGCGCCGATTTTTCCAGCGCCGGCAGGCGGTGATAGGCCTGCGGGCCGACGACGATATCGACCATGGGCTGGCGGCGGATGATTTCCTCGCCCTCGGCCTGGGCAACGCAGCCGGCAACGGCAATCTTGAGGTCGGGATTATCGGCCTTGAGCGGCTTGAAACGCCCCAGTTCGGAATACACCTTTTCGGCGGCTTTTTCGCGGATATGGCAGGTGTTCAGCAGGATCAGATCGGCATCATCCGGCGTATCGGTCGCCTCATAGCCTGAAACGCCCAGCGCGGATTCCATCCGCTCGCTGTCATAGACATTCATCTGACAGCCATAGGTCTTGACGAACAGTTTGCGCTTTTGCGGCATCGGGGCACCTGCATCCTGATACGGATTTTCACATCGGCGCCGAATACACCCTCTGGCGGGTCATTGCAATCAGTCGCCCGCCCGGCCCGCTGCGGCAAGGCACCAGTCATGGATCGCATCCAGATCGTCAGGCAATTCCTCGGCCAGCCCTGCCGCAAAGGCATGGAAAGGCTCCAGCATGGTCGGGCCGACGCCCAGAAGAACAGGAATGTCGCGCTCGAGCGACGTGCCGATCATTGCCCTGAAGCCATGGCCATCGGCCTCTTGCGGGCCGAACTTGTTCAGGATGAACAGCTCGGAATCCTCGCGCGCATGTCTTTCGACGGCGACGACGGCCTCTTCGATCGCGGCCGGGTTCAGGCGGCACGAGGTCGACTCGCGTCCCAGCGACTGCGTGATGGTAATCGCGGGGCCGTCGGGCAGAACCCTCAGATCCATGTCGCAGACGTGATCGTGGGCGGGATTGTCCTCGAACAGCTTGACCACCCCCGACAGACGCATGCCCTCGACCTCCAGCCGTTTCGCGGTCTCGGACAGGAGGCGATCGATCTCGCCCCTCTGAGAGGATGTCACGAAGGCCAGTTTCATCTGTCGGATCCTCGTTGTCTGGTTACCCGGATACCCCTCCTCCTGCGCCATCTGCCCCGATATTTCAAGCCCCGCCACCAGGGCGCCGGATACAGTCGGATCGCCGGATCCAGGCCAGACGCAAGCGAGGATGAATAAAATCCGGATTCGTGCCCGATTCTTGATCGCGGTCAATTCCAACAGCGCCACATTGGTCTAGAGCGGCGCGCATGGAACCCGTGACTCCCTATCCGCCCACTGGCAACGATACCAGGGCGCGCCCATTCCTGCCGGTGCCGCCGCTGCCTCTGTTTCTGCTGCAACCGATCCTGAAAAGGATCGTGACGCGGGTCGCGATGCAGAATCCCGACATGTTCAACAGGCTGGGGCCGCACAAGTCGGCAGATTTCATCATCGACGTGATCGGCCTGCCCTTTGTGCTGCATCTGCGTCCCGACCCCGAGGACCTGTTGTTCCGGGCCGTCGCACGCAGGCGCAAACCCGCGGCCGACGCCGAAATCCGCGGTGGGTTTCTCGATCTTCTGGGGCTGGTCGATGGCGATGCCGATGGCGATGCCCTGTTCTTTTCGCGCGATCTCACCATCACCGGCAACACCGAGGCCGTGGTCTGCCTGCGCAATGCGCTGGATGATGTCGATGGTTCGATCGCGCAGTCCGTCGCCGACATGTTCGGCCCGCCCGGCCGCGCCATGCTTTCGGCACTCAGACGCGCCAGCGCACGCAAGAAATCATGAGGACAAGCATGAGAGCGCCAGAACTGGTCTGCCCGGCCGGCACCCCCGCCGCCATGCGTACCGCCGTCGAGGCGGGCGCCGACGCCGTCTATTGCGGCTTTCAGAACGCAACCAATGCACGCAACTTTCCGGGCCTCAACTTTACCCCTGACGAGCTGGGCCGGGGGATTGGGCACGCCCACGAAAACGGCACCAAGGTGCTGCTGGCAATCAACACCTTTCCGCCCGCGGGCAAGGTCGATCTGTGGCGTGATGCGGTCGATCTGGGCGCGCGCCTTGGTGTCGATGCCTTTATCGTCGCCGATATTGGCGTGGCAGACTATATCGCCCGCAATCACCCCGACATCCGGCTGCACCTGTCGGTGCAGGCCGCGGCCTCGAGCCCCGAGGCGATACGCTGGTATTGCCGCGAATTCGGCGTCAGGCGCGTGGTGCTGCCACGCATCCTGACCGTTTCGGAAATCAGGGAAATCGCGGCCGAGATCCCCTGCGAAATCGAAACCTTCATCTTTGGCAACCACGGCCTGATGGTCGAGGGGCGTTGCTCGCTGACCAACTACATCACGGGACAGTCCACCAATTACGACGGCGTATGTTCGCCTGCCGCCGATGTGGAATATCGCCGCGACGATGATGGCAATCTTTCGACCCGGCTGGGCGATTTCACCATCGACTGCTTTTCCTGTTCCGAGACCGCCGGCTATCCCACCATCTGCAAGGGCCGCTATCTGACGCCTGCGCGCGACAAGGGCTATTACGCGTTCGAGGAACCGATCAGCCTGAACCTGTCATCCCTGCTGCCCGAGCTGATGGCTGCGGGGGTAAATGCGCTCAAGATCGAGGGGCGTCAGCGCTCGCGCGCCTATGTGCGCAATGTGGTGTCGTCCTTTCGCAAGGCGGTCGATGCGATCATGGCCGGCGAGGAACCACCCCTTGCCGATCTCATCGCCCTGACCGAAGGCCAGAAACAGACCGAGGGCGCGTTCAAGAGCAAGACATGGCGGTGATGAAATGAAACCCGTACTGACGATGGGGCCGATCCTGTTTCACTGGCCGGCCGAAAAGAAACTGGAATTCTATGCCCGCATTGCCGAAGAGGCACCTGTCGATGTGGTTCATGTCGGCGAAGTCGTCTGTTCAAAGCGCACGCCCTTTTTCGAGCAATATTACGACGATGTTGCCCAGCGGCTGACAAAAGCAGGCAAGAGGGTCGTATTTTCGTCCCTGGCCGAGATCATGCTGAAACGCGAACGCAGGATGATGGCCGGATTCTGCGAAATGGACGAGCACGAGATCGAGATAAACGATGCGTCCGCTCTCTGGCATCTCGATGGGCGGGCATTTCGAGTCGGCCCCCTGATGAATGTCTACAACGAGGAAACCATGCGCTACCTCGCTGCCAGGGGGGCAACCCATTTCGCCATGCCGACCGAACTGCCCGGAAGCGCGGTCGCGGTCATGGCCAGGGCGGCACGAAAGCTGGAGGTCGGCATCGAGGTTCAGGTCTTTGGTCGTGCCCAGCTGGCGCTTTCCGCGCGCTGCTATCACGCCCGCGCCCATGGCCGGATCAAGGACAACTGCCAGTTCGTCTGCGAACTGGACCCCGATGGCATGCCGCTGCGCACACTTGACGGCAACGATTTTCTGGCCATCAACGGCATCCAGACGCTTTCACACAAATATGTCAACCTGATGGCCGAGCTGCCACAGCTGCGCGAGATGGGAATCACCCATTTCCGGCTGGTTCCCCAAAATGTCGACATGGTGGCGGTCGCCAGGATCTGGCGCGATGCGCTGGACGGCAAGATCACCCCGGAAGAGGGGCAGAAACAGCTGGACTCGTTGAACCTGCCGGCGCCCTTTGCCAACGGTTTCTGGCACGGGCAGGCCGGGGTGCGCAAAGTGGCGCAGGAACGCGCACTCGAGAGTCTTTGACGACGGCTGCACAAGGCATGTATCCTGCACCCCATGCAGGCGACATTCACCATAGGCACCAATGGCCCCGGCCTGTACGAGTTCACCCGCCAGATCGAGGGCTGGCTGCACGGCCAGGCAATCGATGATGCCTTGCTGACGCTTTTCGTGCGTCATACATCCTGTTCGCTGGTCATACAGGAAAATGCCGACCCACAGGTTCAGGCCGACCTGCAAGCCTTCTTTCGCCGCCTCGTCCCGCCCGGCAGTGATCCGACCATGCACTATATCCGCCATGTCAGCGAGGGCCCCGATGACATGCCTGCCCATATCAAGGCGGCGATCCTGCCGGTCAGCCTGTCGATTCCCGTATCAGGAGGGCGCATGGCGCTGGGAACATGGCAGGGCGTCTTTCTGTTCGAACACCGCGACAGGCCGCATCAAAGGCGGGTCATGGCGCATCTTTCGACCGGCTGACCGCCCCCCTGCGCCCTGCTTGCGCACCCTGCAGATGGCTTTTCCGGCTGCTGCATGTTGTGGCGGTGCATACCCCCTACACAAAGAGTTGAAGCGCCCTTATAGTGCCGCTCATCCAGCAGGCTGAAAACGAGGAAATACGGTCATGCGTTGCCCATTTTGCGGGAATATCGATACTCAGGTAAAGGACAGCCGCCCGGCCGAAGATCATATCGCGATCCGCCGGCGCCGTGCCTGCCCCGCCTGCGGCGGACGTTTTACCACCTACGAGCGGGTCCAGCTGCGTGATCTCGTCGTCATCAAGAAGAACGGCAAACGCGAAGAATTCGACCGTGACAAGCTGGAGCGTTCGATTCGCATCGCAATGCAAAAAAGGCCTCTGGACCCCGAGCGGATCGACCAGATGATCTCGGGCATCGTGCGCAGGCTGGAATCCCTTGGCGAAACCGATATCCAGTCGGAAAAGATCGGCACCATCGTGATGGAAACGCTGGCACGCATCGATACCGTTGCCTATGTGCGCTTTGCCAGCGTGTACAAGAATTTCCAGGCCGCCGACGATTTCGAGGAATTCGTCCACGAACTGCGTCCGCCGCAACCCGATGACGATTGATCATGGGGGGTGATCCGGCCGACGAACGCTGGATGAGGCTGTCCCTGTCGCTGGGCCGCCGGGGCCTTGGCCGTACCTGGCCCAACCCGGCGGTGGGCTGCGTGATCGTCAGGGATGGCCGGGTTGTGGGCCGGGGCTGGACCCAGCCCGGCGGCCGCCCTCATGGCGAGGTCATGGCGCTGGCGCAGGCGGGCAAGGCCGCGCGGGGCGCCACCGCCTATGTCACGCTCGAACCCTGTGCCCATCACGGCAAGACACCGCCCTGCGCGGATGCGCTGATCGATGCCGGGATCGCCCGCGTGGTCTGCGCCATGCAGGACCCGGACCCACGCGTACAAGGCAAGGGTATCGAACGGATGCGAAGTGCCGGGCTGCGGGTGGAAACCGGATGCCTGACAGATGCCGCCCGACAGGATCACACCGGATTCCTGCGGCGGGTCACGGACGGCCGCCCCATGGTCACGCTGAAGCTGGCGACATCATTTGACGGGCGTATCGCAACCGCCTCGGGCGAGAGCCGCTGGATCACCGGGCCGGATGCCCGGAGGCAGGTTCATTTCCTGCGCGCAACCCATGATGCGGTCATGGTGGGCGGGGGCACTGCCCGTGCCGACGACCCGATGCTGACGGTCCGCGGTCTGGGAATGTCGTGGCAGCCGGTGCGGGTGGTCTGTGACACGCGCCTGTCCGTCGATCCGTCGGGCAGGCTGGGCAGGTCGGCGCGTGACGTTCCCCTCTGGATGTGCCACGGCAGCGATGCCCCGGCCAGGGCACGCGAAAACTGGCATGC
Source organism: uncultured Rhodobacter sp. (assembly GCA_964637875.1). Classification (GTDB taxonomy): domain Bacteria; phylum Pseudomonadota; class Alphaproteobacteria; order Rhodobacterales; family Rhodobacteraceae; genus UBA5972. Next base: position 17,523 of record CAZWXK010000008.1, on the reverse strand, counting down.
AACAGGTGCGGCATTGATCGAATGTCGTGCCGGCGCAGACGGGCTGGACATCGTGGATGTCCTGCACCGGCTGGGTCAGCGCGGCCTGACCCGCCTTTTCTGCGAGGGGGGCGGGCAACTGGCGGCCAGCCTTCTGGCCGAGGACATGGTTGACAGGATGGTCGGCTTTACCGCCGGCCTGGTTCTGGGGGCCGATGGACGGCCCGCAATCGGCGCGCTGCCCGGCATGTCGCTGGACGAACACCATCGCTTCTCGCTGACCCGGGTGCATGTTGTCGGGCCTGATGTCATGCATGTATGGAGCCGTCGGCAGGGAGGTTGAGATGAAGCCCGGCAAACGCAACCTGATTACCGACATTGCCGGCCTCAGGGTTGGAAACGCCCGTGACGACCGGCTGAAATCGGGCTGCACGGTACTGCTGGGCGAGCGCCCGATGACGGCCGGCATGCACGTCATGGGCGGCGCACCGGGCACGCGCGAGAGCGATCTTCTGGCACCTGACAAGCTGGTGCAGGAGGTCGACGCGCTGGTATTGTCCGGAGGATCGGCCTTCGGGCTGGACGCGGCCTCGGGCGTTGCCGACAGTCTGCGTGCACAGGGGCGGGGATTTGCCGTTGGCCCGGCGCGCGTGCCGATCGTGCCCGGCGCAATCCTGTTCGATCTGCTGAACGGGGGTGAAAAGAACTGGACTGAAAACCCTTACAAGGCACTGGGCATGGCCGCACTCGATGCTGCCGGCGCGTCGTTTTCCCTGGGGTCAGAAGGCGCCGGAACCGGAGCCACGGCAGGGGCGCTCAAGGGGGGGCTGGGTTCGGCCTCGCTGGTTCTGGGAAACGGCCTGACGGTGGGGGCACTGGTTGCGGCGAACCCGCTGGGCTCGGTCGTTTCCGGCGCGGGTGGCGAATTCTGGGCCGCCCCTTTCGAAATCGGCGCCGAGTTCGGCGGCCGGGGAATCCGCCATGACATCGACCCGACGGTCGAGCCCGATCCGTTTGCCGAAATGGGCGCAAATACCACCATCGCGATCATTGCGACCGATGCCATCCTGACCCAGGCCCAGGCAACACGCCTGGCTGTGGCCGCCCATGATGGCATGGCTCGAGCGATCTTTCCCAGTCATACCCCCTTTGACGGAGATCTCGTCTTTGCCGTTGCCACCGGTGAAAAGGCATTGCGGGACCCCATGCGCGACCCATTGTTGCTGGGCCATGCGGGGGCCATATGTCTGGCCCGAGCAATTGCGCGCGGCATATGGCACGCCCGCAGCGCCACCGGCGATCTGTTGCCCACATGGCAACAAAAATACGGTAATTGTTGATATTGCGGAAACAATTCAATTTTCTCGGCCGAATTAACCCTTCATTTACGTTGCGTTCCTACCCCTGAACCGACCTGAAAACGAGTTGCGCCACAGTGATACGGGGGCATGCCATGAACATCCCGCTCAAGACCCTCAGCCCGCAAGACCCCGCCCTGCCAGGTATCTGGCAGTCCCATGATTGGGGTAGCAGCTTTCGCCTGCTCGAACAGGAACGATACAGCGTGCGCCATGTCATCATTCATCCGGGCAGGGCCTTGCGTCTTGAATGTCATCTGCATCGGGTCGAGCACTGGCTTGTTGTCGCGGGCTCGGGCCGTGTGGAAAAGAACGACCGGACATTCGACCTGTTCGAGGGCGAATCACTCGATATCGGAATCGGCGAGACACATGGAATTGCCAATCCGGGACATATCGATCTGCACATGATCGAGGTCAGGATGGGCTGCTATCTGGGCGACGACGACCTGGTTCAGGGGCCGCGCGGCCTTCAGTCCTGATCGACAAGGGCCCGCACCAGGGGACTGTCAGGCCGGACAAGCCCGTCGATCACGTTGAAATGATGTTTGCCCGGCTCGATGACCATTTCCGCATTGGGCCATGTGGCGGCCAGACGCCGCGCCTGGTCGATAAAGGCCGGACGTTCATCCCCACCGACCCAGGCCACCACGGGCACTGGCAGAACGTCATCGTGCAACATGGGGCTTTCGCTGCGTGCCTCGTCCTTGTCCAGGCGCAGATCTGCGTTCATTTCTGTCTGCATCAAGGGGCGCAGGTCGTGCAAACCGGAAATCGAAACGACCCGCTTCAGTCGAGCGGAAAAACAGCAGGACCAGTCAATGTCGGCGCACAGCATCCGGGTAACCAGATGCCCCCCGGCGGAATGACCAGTCAGGTAAATCGGCCCCGCAATCCTGCCCGCCACCATGTCGATCGCGCGGGCAACCTGATGGGTAATTTCCCGAATCCGGGCCTCGGGCGCCAGAACATAACCGGGGATTGCCACCGCCATGTCATGCGCCAGCGCCCCGGTCGCCAGATGCGACCACGAAGATTTGTCGAAAGAACGCCAGTAGCCGCCATGCACGAACACCACCAGTCCGCGCAGCGCGGCCGATGGAAGGAACAGGTCCAGCTTCTGGCGCGGATGGGGACCGTATTCCATGTCCAGATCGGCCCGGCCGGCGGCCTCCATCCGGGCACGGAACGCTTTTGCCAGCCCCGCCCAGCGGGGTGGATAGTCTGCCGCCCCCACAATGTATTTTCCGTTAGCATAAGCGTCATCCAGGTCGAATGCTGCCATTTCCTTTCCCTCCCTCGGATCACAGTATCCCTGCATCCCCTTGCTAAGGAAAGGCATTTGTGAAAGACCGATTTTCGATGGATGAACGGGCATTGAAATGGGGGAAAACATGGCCACACTACAGGATTTTCTGAAAGACCCGACGCTGCTCTGCACCAGGGCATTTGTCGCCGGCGAATGGGTGGATGCCGACGACGGCGCGACATTCGCGGTAATCAACCCGGCCAACGGGCAGGTCATCTGCCGGGTGCCTGATCTGGGCATTGCCGAAACCCGACGCGCGATCGAGGCGGCCGATGCGGCGCGGCGCGAATGGGCAGCGCGCACCGGCAAGGAACGCGCGGCCATCCTGCGCCGGTGGTATGATCTGATGGTCGAAAATGCCGATGATCTGGGCGCCATCCTGACCGCCGAGATGGGCAAGCCCCTGCCCGAGGCCAGGGGCGAGGTCCTGTATGGGGCCTCGTTTGTCGAATGGTTTTCCGAAGAGGCCAAGCGCGTCTATGGCGAAACCATCCCCGGCCACCAGCGCGACAAGCGCATCACCGTCATCAAGCAACCCATCGGCGTTGCCGCCTCGATCACGCCATGGAATTTTCCCAACGCCATGATCGCGCGCAAGGTGGCCCCGGCGCTGGCGGTGGGCTGCGGCTTTGTAGCGCGGCCCGCATCGGAAACACCGCTTTCGGCGCTGGCCATGGGCCTGCTGGCCGAGCGCGCCGGCCTGCCCAAAGGGGTGCTGAGCATCGTTACCTCGACGAAATCCTCGGCCATCGGCAAGGAATTCTGCGAAAACCCCATCGTGCGCAAGCTGACATTCACCGGATCCACCGAGGTCGGGCGCATCCTGCTGCGCCAGGCGGCGGATCAGGTGATGAAAACCTCGATGGAGCTGGGCGGCAACGCGCCCTTCATCGTGTTCGACGACGCCGATCTGGATGCCGCGGTCGAGGGCGCCATGATCTCGAAATACCGCAACAACGGGCAGACCTGCGTCTGCGCCAACCGCATCTATGTGCAGGAAGGTGTCTATGACGCATTTGCCGAAAAACTGGCCGCTGCGGTTGCCCGCATCAAGGTCGGCGACGGCTTTGACGAGGGCGTGACCACCGGCCCCCTGATCACCGAGGACGCGGTGAAAAAGGTCGAGGAACATATCGCCGACGCCGTGGCCAAGGGCGCGCATATCGCAGCCGGCGGCAAGCGCCACGCGCTGGGCGGCACGTTTTTCGAGCCCACCATCCTGACCGATGTGACCCCCGACATGATGGTGACAAATGACGAAACCTTCGGCCCGGTGGCGCCTCTGTTCCGCTTCAAGGACGAAGACGACGTGATCCGCCAGGCCAATGACACGATTTTCGGGCTGGCATCCTATTTCTATGCCCGTGACGTGGGTCGTATCCACCGGGTCGCCGAGGCGCTGGAATATGGCATGGTCGGCATCAACACCGGCCTGATTTCAACCGAGGTTGCGCCTTTTGGCGGGGTCAAGCAATCGGGCCTGGGGCGCGAGGGGTCGCATCACGGGATCGATGAATATCTGGAAATGAAATATCTGTGCCTGGATATCGGTTAGGTCCCAGCTGGACCCCACAACGAACCCGGGCCATCCGGCCCGGGCCGCGCAATGAAACGGGACGCGTATCAAAGGCACTCAGGCCGCCTTTGATACTGCCTTTTTCCCGGTCTTGCCCTCGATGGTTTTCGGCGAGGTGATCTCGATGCGCCGCGGTTTCAGCGCCTCGGGAATCTCGCGCACGAGGTCAACATACAGCATGCCGTTCTCGATGGTCGCGCCGGTCACAACCACATGGTCGGCCAGTTGGAACCGTTTCTCGAACGACCGTTGGGCGATACCCCGGTGCAGGTAGGTTTTCTTTTCCTCTTCGCCGTCATCTGCCTTGTGGGCCGAGATCAGCAGCTGGTTGTCGCGCACTTCTACCGTCAGGTCATCTTCGGTGAACCCGGCCACGGCAATCGAGATGCGATAGGCATCTTCTGCGGTTTTCTCGATGTTGTAAGGCGGATAGCTGTTCTGACCCAGATCGCCGGAAAAGGCGCGATCGATCAGATCGGCAAAGTGGTCAAAACCCACGGTCGACCGGTAAAGCGGCGTGAAATCAAAGCTTCTCATTGTCGCATCCTCCTTTGAGCGATGTTCCCTTGCGGCCCTCCCTTGGGGACAGGCCATTGACTCCCGTCACCGGGCCCGATCGAGGCACCCGGCAACAGAAATATGGGGCGGAATTTTCGCTGTTCAAGAGGTCACTGACCTGGGGCGCCAACCCGCGAACTGACGGGTTGAATGCGCGAGAACACGCCATCGCCGCCCTCCATCGTCGCGATCAGGGATTCCAGCGGCCGGCCCAGCGAAGTGCCCAGTGCCACGGCACGATTGCGCCATTCCGCCTTGGCCGAGATGATCGAGGCGATACGCGGCACACCCTTGTCGACCACGAATATCGGCGAGCCCGAAGCCCCGAAGGTCACCTGGCATGACAGCACCAGCACACCCGGATCGCGCCCCAGTACGCGGCAGGAATCCTGCAATGCCGGAATCTGCGGATGGGTACTGGAATAACTGACGACCTCGACCTTCTGTCCGACACGCGGCGACCGTGCCCAGCCAAAGGGCATCACACGGCTGTTGCGAATGGGTTTGTCCAGCTCAATCAAGGCGATATCGGTCGCGACACGCTGCAATTTGCGGGTGCTGTTGTATCTGTAACCCTCGTGAATGATGACGCGACGGGCCTGGCGCACGGCAACGGCACGCCCCTGGCGCCAGCCGGCGAGAAATTCGATCCTGTTCGTGGCGATCCGCTTGCCGGTCCGCTTGTCATACATGCAGTGGGCCGCAGTCAGCACCAGATTGGGGCGAATCAATGCGCCGGTACAAAACCCCGTACCGATCATGTTGACTCTGCCCACCGCCTCCCATGCGCGGGCATTTTCGCCTGATACAAGCGATATCGCCGGTCTGATGTCCCTGGCGACAGTCGCCCCGGTTGCAGCCAGCCATATCGCCAGCACAAGCAGCAAGAATTTTCTCATTGCGCGTTCCCGTCTACGCGCCCCCACATATGACCATAGGGATTCTTGCGGCCGAACTATGGCCTCATTGTGGGATTGTTTGAAAACCTCATGGCAATTTTCGGAAAGACGCCCGGATCAGCCACCAGCCGTTGACAATACCCGGGGCAGCGGCCCGCCCGTAGCCCAGTCGAGCAGTTCGACCGTATGCACGACCGGCACATCTGCGCCTGAACCTATCTGGATCATGCAGCCGATATTGCCCGCTGCAATCACCTGCGGCCGAACCTCGGCCAGGGTTCTGAGCTTGCGTTTTTTCAGCTCACCCGCGATTTCGGGCTGCAACAGGTTGTAGGTCCCGGCCGAGCCACAGCACAGATGGGGATCGCGCGGCTCGACCACCTGAAAGCCGGCCCGCTTCAGCAAGATCTTGGGATGGGTCTTGATCTGCTGGCCGTGCTGCAGCGAACAGGCCGCGTGATAGGCAACCCGCAGCGGTTCGGCCCCACCCTCGGGCAGGTCCAGTTCCATCAGCAGTTCGGATATGTCGCAGGCCAGTTCCGACACTTTCGCGGCATCCTCGGCCAGCGGATCGTCGCGGAACATGAATCCGTAATCCTTGACCGTGGTGCCACAGCCCGAAGTATTGATGACGATGGCATCCAGCCCCTCGGCCCGATATTCACGCATCCACGCCCTGATATTGCGCGCGGCCGAGGCATGGCTTTCATCGGTCTTGCCCATATGATGTGTCAGTGCCCCGCAACACCCCATGCCGCGGGCAATCACCACCTCGCATCCGTGGCGCCGCAGGATGCGGATAGTCGCGTCATTGATATCGGTATTCAACGCCCGCTGCGCGCAGCCGGTCATCAGCGCGACCCGGCGCTTGCGCGGCCCGATCGCCGGAAACACCTGGGGGTCGTCATTGCGGCTGACCGGCGGCAAACTGTCAGGGGCGAAATCCATCATCGCCCGCAGCTTGCCCGGCAAAAGCCGCCGGAAGGGCCGCCCCATCCACGCCCCCAGAATGGCCAGCCGGAATCGCCCCGGATAGGGCAGGATGCGCGCCAGCATCCAGCGGATCACACGATCCATCAGCGGTCGCTTGTAGGTCTTGTCGATATGTTCGCGCGCCAGATCCACCAGATGCATGTAATGTACGCCCGACGGGCAGGTGCTCATGCAGGAAAGGCAGGACAGACAACGATCGATATGCTTGACCGTGCGCTCATCTGCGGGACGGTCGTTTTCCAGCATGTCCTTGATCAGGTAGATCCGCCCGCGGGGGCTGTCCAACTCGTCGCCGAGCACCTGATAGGTGGGGCAGGTCGCGGTGCAGAAACCGCAGTGCACACATGTGCGCAAGATGTCGTTGGCAACCTTGATTCCCGGGTCGCGCAGCTGTTCGGGTGAAAAATTCGTCTGCATGCTTGGCTACCCCATCAGCCCTGGGTTCAAGATACCCCTCGGGTCGTATCTTTCCTTCATCCCGGCCTCAAGCCTTGCCACCGGCGCGGGGCGCGGATGGAACCGGCCAAGGCGCGCAACCGTATCTGCGCTTGCCCGAATGATCCGCGCATGCCCCGGCAGATCGCCCATGGCTGCACGCAGATCCGCACCCTCGGGCACCAGCACCCAGACCAGCCCGCCACCCCAGTCATGGATCACCTCGGCCCCGAAAGCCGCGCGCAGAGCTGCGGCGGCAACCGGCCCATCCGAAGGCTTGAGCGACAAGCGCCAGACATCCCCCGCGCGCCCTGCGAAATCCTCGACATCGCGGATCCGTTTCCACAAGACGGCATTGCGTACGGCGTCATCCTCGACGCTGATCTCACCGAACCCGCCCAGCAATTCGCGCAAACGCCCGGCACGATATGCCACCGAATCGGCAAAACCCTCGACCCGCACCAGGGTGCGCGCGTCGTCCCCCTCCCCGATATGCGCGGCCCCCGACACGTCATAGGCCGAGCCCAGCGCCCTGCTCAGCGCCTTGACCGCCGCGGCATCTTCCAGCCCATGCACAACCACCGTGGCCACCGCCTCGGCTGCAGGCAGAACCTTCAGGGAAACCTCGCTCAACACCCCCAGCGTGCCCCAGCTGCCGGCCATCAGCTTGACCAGATCATAGCCGGTGACGTTCTTCATCACGCGCCCGCCGCTCTTGATGACGCGCCCCTGCCCATCGACAAACCGCACCCCCAGCAGGAAATCGCGGCAGGCCCCCGCCTGCACCCGGCGCGGCCCCGAGATATTGGCTGCAACGACCCCGCCAATCGTTGGCTCTCCGTCCCGGCCCATGACGGGGCGGCAGTCCATCGGCTCGAATGCCAGACGCTGGCCTTCGGCGGCCAGCAGATCCTCGACCTCGGCAAGCGGCGTTCCCGCCCCGACCACCAGCGTCAGAGCGCCCGGCTCATACAGTTTCACGCCTGAAATCCCGACCCGCAACACCTCGCCCGAGACCGGCAAGCGTGTACCACCACCCACCACCTGCAGCGGGCCCTGTGCCCCGGCAATTGCCTCGGCCAGTTCGCTTTCGCTTGTCACCATCATCTTCTTCTTTGTCCAAATACGTCCGGGGGAGTCGCGCCCCCGCGACGGGGGCAGCGCCCCCTACTCTGCCGCCATGGGCCGCGCGCGCCGCTGTGCTGTTGCCGCCAACGGGAACACCTTGGCCGGGTTCAACAACCAGGCCGGGTCGAACACGTCCTTGACCGCCATCTGCGCATCCAGATCATCGGCATTGTATTGCGCATCCATCAACTCGCGCTTTTCAACGCCAACGCCATGTTCACCGGTCAGGCAACCGCCCACCTCGACACACAGTTTCAGGATATCGGCCCCCATGGATTCGGCCTTTTCCAGATCGCCGGGCTTGTTGGCGTCATACAGGATCAACGGGTGCATGTTGCCGTCGCCCGCGTGAAACACGTTGCCGACACCCAGCCCGTATTCGCCCGACAGCTCGCCAATGCGCCTCAAAACGAAAGGCAGCCGCGAAACCGGGATCGTGCCGTCCAGACACATATAGTCGTTGATCTGCCCCATGGCCCCGAACGCTGCCTTGCGCCCGGCCCAGATGCGGGCCGATTCCTCGGCGCTGCCGCTTTCGCGGGTCTCGACCGGGTTATGGCGCTGGCCGATCTCGATGATCCGCGCCAGTTGCTGGGCGATTTCCGCCTCCGAGCCCTCGACCTCGACGATCAGCAGGGCCTCGACATCCGGGTATCCCGCGCCGACAAAATTTTCTGTCGCGCGAATGACAGGGCGATCCATGAACTCGATCGCAACCGGCAGAATACCCGCCTTGATGATGTCGGAAACACAGGCGCCGGCCTCTTCGTTACTGTCAAAACCCATCATCACCGGGCGCGCGCCTTCGGGCTTGTGCAGGATGCGCAGGGTTGCCTCGGTCACGACACCCAGCTGCCCTTCGGACCCGCAGATCAACCCCAGCAGATCGAGCCCGGCCATGTCGGCACAGGGACCACCAAGATCAATGATGCTGCCATCCATCAACACCATCTTCACGCCCATCAGGTTGTTGGTGGTCACGCCGTATTTCAGACAATGCGCGCCGCCCGAATTCATGGCGATATTGCCGGCAATGGCACAGGCCAGCTGGCTCGAGGGATCGGGGGCGTAGAAAAACCCCTCATCCTCGACCGCGCCAGTGACCGAAAGGTTGGTCAGCCCGCTTTGCACGCGAATGAAACGGTTGTCATAATCGGTTTCCAGCACCCGGTTGAGCCGCGCGACACCAAGGATGATGCTGTCTTCGGTCGGCAGCGCCCCCCCGGCCAGCGAAGTGCCAGAGCCGCGCGGCACCACCGGCACGCCCTCGTCGTGGCAGATCTTCAGGGCTGCCGCCACCTCTTCGGTGCTGGCAGGCAGCACCACGGCCAGCGGCGGACAGCGATAGGCCGACAGCGCGTCACATTCATAGGCGCGGGTTTCCTCGGGGGCGTCAATCACCGCATCGTCGGGGAGAACCGTTCTCAGACGGCGAACGATATGATCCTTGCGCGACAGGATCGTCTGATCGGGTGTGGGCATCTGCATGGCGGGGCCTCCCGGAATCGGCCATGATTGGTAAATTATATTTACCAATTACCCCATATCCGCGGCCAAGTCCAGTTCACGCCACGCGCAGCCCCTGCCGTCGCGTGGCGTGCCACGCGTGAAAACAGGGTCATTTCCCCTCGCGGCGCCATGCAAGCAGGATCAACATTGACGCAGCCAGCAAAAACCAGAATGGCGCAACCAGGGGCACCAGACGGATATCGGTGGTCACATGCGCACCACGCGGTGCAATCCCGATCCAGCCCCGCCCGGCGGCAACCCGCCCGTTGCGCACCAGCCGAATTGACGGCAGACCGTCCGACAGACGCAATACGCCACCACGCGTCGCCCGCACCCAGGGGGCCAGGCGCGTGGGCGTCGAAATCGGATCCTCGAATTCGCGTGGCGCGGCTGGCCCCAGCGCGATAACGGTCTTTCGTGGGGCCAGGCCCGGGGCTTCGTCCCTGATCCGGTACAGGCCATCCTCACCGCCGACAAAGCGGTATTCATAGCGGCCGGGCCCGACCTTGCGCATGGGCGCATCCTTGGTGGTGCCATCAGGGCCGGTAATCTGCAATTCATGCGGCGCGTCCGACATCGAGCGGCGCAGAATCGTCACATTGCGCCCCCTCGCCGCGGCACTGAGGGATTCCTCTTCCAGCTCGGGCTCCTTCATCATCCAGTGAGCCAGACGACGGAGGAGTTCCAGTTGCGGCCCACCTCCTTCATAGCCCCGGCTCCACAACCATGACTGATCCGAGGCCAGCAACGCCACACGCCCCTTGCCAACCCGATCAAGGATCAATAGCGGCTTGTCATCAGGGCCGGTCATCACCACCTGCCCCGAGCGGCGCTCGATATCGATCATGCGGAACCACCGGCCCCAGCCGGGCGTGCCGTCGCTGGATGGGCTGCGCGGCGCAAATGCGGCCAGCCCCTGCGTCACCGGGTGCCGCCTGCCCAGCGCGGACAGGCGCGGCACAAAGCCCTTTTCATAGACCCGGGCCGTCGGGCGCCCCGGCAGGATACGCGCAAGCGGCGAGCGATAGATGCTTTCGACCCCGGCAAAGGCCGGCCCCGCCGCCACCAGAACGGCGCCGCCCTGTTCGACATAGCGGACGACATTCTGCAAATAGAGGGGCGGCAATATACCACGCAAACGGTAACGATCGAAAATGATCAGGTCGAACTGGTCGATCTTGTCCAGAAACAGCTCGCGCGTCGGAAAGGCGATCAGGGACAGTTCGTTTACCGGCACACCATCCTGTTTGCCTGGGGGGCGCAGGATGGTGAAATGGACCAGATCAACCGAGCTGTCCGACTTGAGCAGGTTGCGCCACGTCCGCTCGCCGGCATGGGGCTCGCCCGAGACCAGCAGCACGCGCAGACGGTCGCGCACGCCGTTTATCGCGACCACCGCCGCGTTGTTGCGCTTGGTCAGCTCGCCTTTTACGGGTGGAACCGAAAGCTGCACGACATTCTGCCCACCATGCGAAAGACGCAAGGGCAGTTCCAGCTGCTCGCCCACGCGCACGCGGAAACTCTGCACCGGGCCACCGTCGATCGCGATATCCAGACGGGTTTCACCGGAAACCCCCGCGGGAACGCTGCCCTGGTCCTGAATCTTCAGGCGCAGGGTCACGGGTTCGCCCAGAATGGCAAATGCCGGGGCATTGGTTACGACGAGGCGTCGATCCCAATCGCTTTTCCTGCCGGTCAGCAACACGTTCACAGGCGCGGGCATGTCGGGGGCCAGCGCCATGTCGTGGACCTGCCCGTCTGTCACGATGATCGCCCCCGCGACCCGGCCGCGCGGCACTTCGGCCATGGCGCGGCTCAGCGCGGTCATGGCCAGGGTACCGGCATCGCTGCCGGCCGGAGCGTCGCCAATGGTAACAGTGCGAATTTCGACATTGTCGATCTTGCCCAGTCTCTGTTTCAGCGCGGCAACGGCACGGGCAATCTGGGCCGGGCGATCGGCAATCTGCTGGCTTGCGCTCTGATCCACGACGACAAAGACGATATCGCTCAACGGCTGGCGCTGTTCCTGCCTGAGGGCCGGGTTGGCCAGAGCAACCAGCAGAACCACGCCGGCCAGGGCACGCAACCACCACCCCGGCAGCCCGCGCCACAGGGCGGCCAGAAGGGCGGCCAGCATGGCAAACCCGATCACGGCCAGCAGGGCCGTGGGGACAAGGGGTGCAAACTGGATATCGGTAACCATCCTACTGCCCCAGCCTTTCCAGGAGCGCGGGCACATGCACCTGGTCCGACTTGTAATTGCCGGTCAGCACATACATCACCAGGTTCACTCCGAAACGATAGGCCATCTCACGCTGGCGCTCGCCTGCATATCCTCCGCGTCCGACCGGGTACAGATAGCCCCCGTCACGCCCCACGGCCCAGGCGGCGGCCCAGTCATTCGCACCTATCACCACGGGCGAAACCCCGTCATTGAGGTTGCGAAAGGGCATGCCCTCCTGCTTGACAGCATCGGGCGGGGCGGCCTCGACCCATACCTGCCCCTGCGAGAACCGCCCCGGAAAGGACTGCAACAGATAGAAGCTGCGCGTCAGAACGTGATCCGAGGGAACCGGCTCGAGCGCGGGAATGTCCAGCCTGCCGGCGATCTGTTGCAGACGACGGCCGGCCGGGCTTGCCCCCTCCAGGGCGCTGATATCGGCATCCTGTGTATCGAAAACGATCATCCCGCCCGTCTGCAAATAGGTATTGATCCGCGTCACCGCCGTATCCGACGGCAGCGGCGAGGTCTCGCTCACCGGCCAGTACAGCAGGGGAAAGAAGGCCAGTTCGTCATTTTCGACGTCAACGCCGATCGGGTCGGCCGGCTCGACCGCAGTCCGGCGCGCCAGTACGCGCGACAGGCCATACAGCCCCGCTTCGGATTTGGCATCGATCCGCTCATCTCCTGTCAGGACATAGGCAAGCACCGTATCGCGCGTTGCCCTGACCGCGCGGGCATCCGCGTCGCTGCCGGATTCCTGCGCCAACCCCGGTGGTGTCGGCAACAGAAAGACCAGCACAAAAAGGGTGGCGATGGTTCCGCGCGGCCCGGAAAGACGCCCACCGACCAGCAATGTTGCCGGTATATCCAGCACCAGCAGCAACAGCGCCAGCGCCAGGAACCACCCTTCGAGGGATTTCCGCGCGGCCCCTTGCATCGCCACGACCCGAACGCCGGCAGGCCATTGCGCAGCAGCCAGCGCGCGCCCGGGAGAGATCACGTTCAATGCGAATTGCCGGGGTCCCAGGCGATAGGTACCCGGCAGGATGTCGGGACCGGCCCTTCCCTCGGCCAGGGCTTCGCCGGGAACGGCCGGCAAATCGTCTGCCTTGCGCAGGGTTCCAAATGCGTCCATCACGCGCTCGGGCCGCCACATCTGCCCGGCCATGTCCGCGGCTGTCGGCGTTGACGCCCGCCTTGAAATCGCCAGACGCTCAAGCATGCGCACGAACAGCCCCGAAAGCGGCAGATTCGACCATTCGGCGTTGGCGGTGACGTGAAACAGCACCACTCGGCCCTTGCCCATCTTTTTCCAGGTTACCAGCGGTGTGCCGTCCTGCAACGAGGCAATGGTCCGCGCCGCAAGCTGGGGCCCGGGTTGGGCAACCACCTGCGATGTCACGGTTACATCGTCGGGGATGGTCAGACCGTAAAAGGGCGACTCCTTGCCGAATGGGCGCAGATGCCGGGGCGACCCCCATGACATCGCACCGCCCACATCACGCCCGCCGGGACGCAGCCGCACGGGCAGGAGCGGGTCGCCGGCAATATCCTGAACTCCGGGCCTCGTTCCCGCCGCCGCCAGTCGCGGGCCGGCAAATCGCAGCAAGACCCCGCCCTTTTTTACCCAGGCCACAAGGGCCTCGCGTTCGCCCGGGGCGATTCGCGCGACATCGGCCATGATCACGACATCAGGTGCGGCCAGCAGGCTCTGGCGCAAGGGGGCTTCGATCACCACGGCACCGGTCTGCAATGCCTTGCGCAGGTAATGCAGGGGCGACAGCAATTCCTGCCCCTCACGCGGCGCGGTACCTGCAAACAGCGCCACCTTGCGCCGTTTGAGCGCATCATCGCTGAGCGCCACCGCCCCGGCCGAGCGCAGGCCGGCGATCTCGAACCGGTGGATACGATTGCCCAGATCGGTCGGCAGGTCGAACAGGACGGTTGCCGATCTTGCCCCGGGATCAAAGCTGGCCACGGCAGTCGCGATACGCCGCTCGACACCCGCGGGATCGGGGCCGTATGCATTCACGCGGATCTCCTGCCTCTGACCCCCATTATCGCGCAGCGCCTTCACGGTTATCTTGCGATCCTGGAACCGGAGTTGAGAAAGCGCCATCACCGGGCGATCGCCCTGCATCACGGTCAACTGCCCGGCCGCCTCGAGTGCCGAGGCCAGCGTATCACGCCCCTTGCGCGCCAGACCATCCGACAGCCAGAGTGTATCAAAGGCCACTTTCTGCCCGCCCAGCCAGGCAATGACCGGGGAATAGTCGGGCTCCCACGGAGACGGTTTCAAGGCAGCCAGCGCGCCCTTCCATTCTCCGGCCGCGGCAAAGGGAACAGGACCCGTCCAAGCATTCCTGCCGGTCAACGAAACTATCGCGACCCGCCGTCCCGAGGCCTGCGCATCCGCCAGAACAGAGGCGATCCTGTCGCGCCGCACGGCCCAGTCGCGCGCGCTGGCCCAGCTGGCATCGGCAAGGATCAGCAGGGGTTGGGTGGCGATCCGGGCCGCGCCAGGGTTCAGTACCGGCTGGGCAAATCCGATGATCGCCGCGGCAAGCGCCAGCATTCTGAGCAGCATCAACCACCACGGCGTCCTGTCAGGGGTGGATTCGGCATCCCTCAGCCCCAGCAACAGGGTGACGGCCGGAAATCGGCGCCGTACCGCCGCCGGGGGCACGGCCCGCATCAGCCACCACAACACGGGCAGGGCCAGCAGGCCGGTCAACAGCCAGGGCGACATGAATACCAATGCCTGAAACGGAAACATTCAATGCCCCCGTTGCAAGATGGTATACAACCACATCAGTGCCGAGAGCGGGCTGTCGTCGCCGTGATGACACAGATATTGCCAGCCGGCCTGCCGCGCCTGCGTGGCCAGAAACGCCTTTCGCGCAGCCAGCTTTTGCAGATAGGAATCCTTCAGACCGCGCGCACGCAGTGTCTCGAAACGGATCTTTCCACTCATGCTGTGGAACGTCGTGCGGCCATCAAAGGGAAAGGCCTCTTCCACAGGATCGAGCAGCTGCACCAGAGCGCCATGCACGCCCTGGCGCGCGGCCTGTTTCAATGTTCGGGAAATGGCATCCATGTCGCCAAGAAAATCGGAAAACATCACGGCCCGCGCACCGCGGGGGAAAAGCCGCTGGGTTGGTTCGGTGTGGTCGTCCTCCGGGTCGGGCCCGATCAGCCCGGCGATCAGACGCTCGACCTGGGCGCGCCCGGCCCTGGGGGGGCTCGGGTCGTCGAGCAGCCCGACACGTTCGCCCCCACGCAGCAAGAGAATGGCAAGTGCCATCGCCAGTACGCGCGCATGATCGATCTTGGCAGCGCGGCGGCCGGGATCCCCGGAAAAGGCCATCGAGCGCCCGCCATCGACCCATATCAGCACCGATTGTGCCGCCTGCCATTCATGCTGACGAATGAAATGGGCATCGCCCCGGGCCGAGCGACGCCAGTCGATGCTGCGCCATTCGTCGCCCGGCATGGCAGGACGGAACTGCCAGAACTCCTCGCCAGTGCCTTCGCGGCGGCGGCCATGCGTTCCAGGCGTGATCGACATGGCCAGTCTTTGCGCCTCGGCCAGCAGAGGCGGAAACCGTGCCGCATGTTCCTCGGCCGCCTGGCGCAGCCGTGCCGGACCTGCGCCCGCCCCCACCGTCAAGCCGCCACCCCCAGGCGCAGCACCCGCGACACCATGGCGTCGATGACGTCCTCAAGGCGAACGCCCTGCGCGCGGGCGGCAAAACCCAGTGCCATCCGGTGAATCATGACCGGGCGCGCCAACGCCGCAACATCGTCGGCCGAAGGGGCCAGACGGCCATGCAGAAGGGCCCAGGCCCGCACCGCCAGCATCAGCGATTGCGCCGCGCGCGGACCCGGCCCCCAACTGACATGTTCACGCACCTCGTCGGTGGCCTCGTCACCTTCGGGACGGCCCGCCCGCACAAGGTCGAGTATCAGGTCCACGACCGAATCCCCCACCGGCATCCGTCGGACGACCTGCTGCGCGCGGATCAGCTCGTCCGCGGCAAAGACAGGCTCGGCTCGGGCATCGGTGGCGCCGGTGGTTGCCAACAGGATATCGCGCTCGGTTTCGCGATCGGGATAATCGACATCAATCTGCAACAGGAACCGGTCAAGCTGTGCCTCGGGCAGGGGATAGGTGCCTTCCTGTTCGATCGGATTCTGTGTCGCCAGAACATGAAACGGCGCGGCAAGGCGGCGTTCCTGTCCGGCGATGGTCACAGCATGTTCCTGCATCGCCTGCAACAGGGCCGACTGCGTACGCGGGCTGGCCCGGTTGATCTCGTCCGCCATCAGCAGCTGACAGAACACCGGCCCCCTGATGAACCGGAACGCGCGGCTGCCATCTGCTCCAGTCTCGAGCACCTCGGATCCCAGAATGTCGCCCGGCATCAGATCGGGGGTGAACTGGATCCTGTTGGTGGAAAGGCCCATCACCGTGCCGAGGGTTTCGACGAGACGGGTCTTGGCCAGGCCCGGCACCCCGACCAACAGACCGTGACCGCCGGACAGCAAGGCGGTCAACGCCAGATCGACAACCCTTTCCTGCCCGATGACACGCCGCGCGATACTGCTGCGTGCGTCATGCAGCCGATTGGCCAGAGCCCCGATTTCCGCTACCAGATCGCCATTTTCGCCCGTCATTCCCGTCATCCCGTTCCAAGTGAAATGCCCCGTGACATCGAGGCCCGGATTCGCCACATTAAACCCAACTCGTACAGGTTAAACAAATGACAAATGACACTGCGTCACAAAACATCGTGAAGGACGGGCTCCAGAACCTGATCGATACCGCACGCCAGACCACGACAAAGGGCCTGCCTCCGGTACATCTGTGGAACCCGCCCTTTTGCGGTGATCTCGACATGCGCATCGGCCGCGACGGGACATGGTACTACATGGGCACGCCGATCGGGCGAAAACCGCTGGTCCGGCTGTTTGCCTCGATCCTGCGAAAGGACGGCGATCGTTACTTTCTTGTCACCCCGGTGGAAAAGGTCGGAATCACGGTTGACGATGCCCCTTTCGTTGCCGTGGATTTCACGGTCGCCGGGCAGGGCCAGGATCAGGAAATCAGCTTTGTGACCAATGTGGACGACATGGTGACCGCAGGGCGCGATCATCCGATCAGGCTGGCCCATGATCCCGAAACGGGCGCACCCGCGCCCTATGTCCTGGTGCGTACCAACCTCGAAGCCCTGATCGACCGCAAGAGCTTTTACCGCCTGGTCGACATCGCCGAACACCATCGGATCGATGGCACCAGCTGGTTTGGCGTCTGGTCCTGCGGTACGTTTTTCCGTTTCATGCGATCGGACGATATCAATGCCTGATTTCACCGCTGACGGAACGGTTCGGGGCTAATTCCGGCGTGCCCGGAAACATTGCCGCGACCATCCGGCAAGGTATCAGATCGAGATTGTTGCCTGGCCGGCTATCCCTGACCGGGGATTCGGATTATGATCGCCGGAGAAACATCAAGTCGTTTTTTCAGATCAGTTTGGAGAATCCCCATGCCATCG